>JAQVZS010000058.1 GCA_028708075.1 Massilibacteroides sp. | reverse complement strand
TTTTACAATGTTGATAATTCGGTTGGCAAACCAAAGGAATTAATAGTTCGTCTTTATTCTTTTCTTTGAATCAATTGTTTCAATTCTTCTTCACTGGGCATATAAGTCATATACTGCGAAGCGAATATTTGTTTGTTGTTTTCGGGCAGAGTGTATTTTACCACTGCTTCGTTTTTGTCGGCACAAAGCACAATGCCTACCGGCGGGTTATCACCTTGGTTCATCAGCTCGCGGGTATAGTAATTAACGTACATCTGCATCTGTTCCAAATCGCTTTCAAGAAAATGCTCCCCCTGGGATATGCCGATAAATTCAAGAATATAGGGATCGCAAATCATTTCACGAGGTTCAAGCGTAGCCGGCTCTTTTTCCCGGATTTCATTCCGCACCGTTTCTTTATCCTTACTGGCAAGCAGACGCTCGTAAAATAGTGTATTTATCTGTCTTTCAAGTTGACGGGTACTCCAATTTTGGTCAATACATTCGTTAAAGTAAAATTCACGTGCAGTCTCGTTTTGTACTTTCAAAAGGGAACGATAATGTGTCCAGGTTAATTTGTCACGCAGTGCGTGGCGAATTGGAAAACAAATGTAAAACTGTCTCATATACTTAAGATTAGAGACCGTAAATCCACTGCCGTATTCTTTAGTTAAACGTACAGAAAGGTCATTAATTGCATTTTTCCCGTATTCTGCTCTTTGTTCCCCTTGCTGCTCGTATTCGACAATATATTTGCCTACATTCCAATATGCCTGTACCATTGCTGAATTTACGGAACGGCTTATTTTTGTGCGGGCTTCGTCGAGAACAGCTTTTATTTGTGAAAATAAAGCGTCGTTATCACGTGTGGGGTTTATCTGGTTCATTATTATTTAGTCGATTTGTTCTTTACAATTTTCATAGCTTTATCAACAATTCCGCTTTCATTAGCAACAGATGCCGGTATTTGATCGGCAAGCCACAAGGCAAGTAATTCTTCTTTATCGGCTTTTAATATATCGGCAATAATTACGATCTGCTCAGCTTTGACACGCCGTTCTCCCTTTTCAATCTTGGAATAGGTAGCTGTGTCTATTTCCAAAGCAGCAGCAAGTTGTCGCTGTGGCATCTGACATTCTTCACGCAACTGTCTAATTCGCCCGGTAAATCTCATCTTCTTTCTATTTTTTTACGTCTTGACTATTTTGGCAAAAATACATAAATATCTGTATATATTGATAATATAAAACTATGAATTTTCAACAAAATAAAATAATGAAAGTCCCGAACGACGAGGCTTTCATTTAACTGCCGTCTTATATTGTCCGTGTGCCTCGTGTAATCGGTAATACAAGAGGATTTTTCATAACTGAGTCCTCCTTTTTTTGTCGTTAAATGCTTTTACTGCTTCGGCTTGTAATTCGTCAACTGTTTTTAGTTTGTCGGCTTTTAGCCAATTGTCGATTTCCGATTTAAGGAATTGTAATTTTTTCCCTTTCTTATGATAGGGAATCAGTCGTTGCTCAATCCAACCGTAAACCATTTGACGGGCGGAGCGGTCGGGAAAATATGTGCACAACTCCTCAATATTAAACCACTTGTCGGTTTCTGTTGTGTTATCCGACTTTGCATTGTTACTTAACAAGACTTCAAGTTTATTTACCTTGTTGATAAGATACACCATTGCTTCAGGCATATCGTTGAATGAAATTTTGTCTGTAAACATTTGATTAAATGTTTCCGGCAGTTTGGCTTTCAGGTGTGCCAATAACGAGAAAACCACTACTCCAAAATGGAATAGTGGTTCAAAAAGATTGTGTAAAAAAGCGGTGTCCTATAGGTATTTATCTTCTACCATATTTGCCTGTGTTCTAATAGCTATTATACAGTAAATAAGCATTTTACATTGTTGAAATAAAAAAGGTAAATGGCGTTTTTTGCTTATTTACCTTTTTATAATTATAATTTTACCGTGTTGGGAAACTGTGAATAGCCACTTGGTGAAACACTAAATTTTGTTTTGAGTGTAGATTGTGTTGTTATGTCTGGCGAATATTCGTCAAACACTTTTTGCATAAATTCAATCCACATATCTTGTATAGAATTGTATAATTCCTAATGAATAAGATATATGGTGTATTTAAACCAGGTCTTGGGCAGATTCGCTTTATGTATTTTATGGGATATTTCCGGTATTTTATTGTATTGAACAAGATATTCGACATAAGAAACTAATAGTTGATATTGCTCCTCTTTCATTATTCTGTCGTTATTCTTTGGATTAATACCATTGTGAAAAGCTAAATGCTTGTGAACTATTTCAAGTTTTGTTTTAATCTGCATTGGCTTGATTGTTGGTAAGCCACCAGTAAACCACGTATTTTCTTTCTCCTAACGCTCCTGTACCTTTGTGGTCAAAACAGAAAAAGAAAAATGTTATGACCCAAGAAGAAGTGGCGTCCATGGTGTATTATTGCAAAGAGAACGGAGTTTCTTACAAAGCCCGGATTGCGGAGCTGGGTATTTCTGAATGGCGCTTTTATAGTAGTAAGGCCCGTTGTGCGAAAGCTCAATCGGGCGAGAGTACCGGTGAGTTCATCCAGTTGAATGCCGGAGGGCCTTTGGTTCCTATGCCCTCGTTTGCTCCAAGAAATACCCGCGCCTGTTCTAAAGAGAAGAAAGATCAGCATCCCGCTAAGGAGATAAGTGTGGAACTGCGCACTCCTACCGGAACGCTGATTCATATCCGAGGCGAGATGAATGAATCATTTCTACAGACAATCATCCAAGCATCCAGTCGGCATGTTTAGCCTGAATGACAGCATGCGGTATCTGTTATTCAATCGCCCGACCGACATGCGCAAAAGTTTTCATACCCTAAGTGGGCTCGTTTCTAATACGATGGGTGCTGATCCTTGCAGCGGAGATGTCTATATTTTTATAAATAAGTCGCGCAATAGAATTAAACTTTTGCATTGGGAACCCGGAGGAATGGTACTCTACTCCAAGCTATTGGAAGCCGGCACCTTTGGGTATCCGTCTCAGATAGATAAAGAAGCCATAAGTGGCAGTATCGAATGGCGTGATTTGGTTCTTATCGTTGAAGGTATCCTCGAAAATCCGAATAGTCGCAGACAACGTCTGGAAACCTTAAAAAAGTTACGGAAATAGTCCTTGAAAAATGGATCTTGAAAACAAGCTTGCCTGGCTTCGGCGAAAAGTCTTCGGTAAGATGAGCGAAAAGAAGCTTCCCCTTGATCCGGCTCAACTACGCCTCTTTGATCAGGAGCAGTTGATGAGTGATGAAGAAAAGGCAGAACTGGCTAAGGATGTAGAGGAAGCTGAGACGGAAATCACCAAAACGATTACGGTCAAAGTAAAACCGTCACGCAAACTTCTTGACATCACAAAGCTGCCTATAGAGATAGAGAATCTCTATCCGGAAGGAACGGCCGACGAAAACGGAAATCTTAAGGCAGAATACGTGGAAATCGGCACCGAAGAGACTTCCCGATTAGAAAGAATCCCGGCTAAAGTCTATATCGTGCGTACCGTGCGTCATAAAGTAATCCATAGATCAGACATTACAGAGAAACATCCGGAGGAAAGGACGATTCTCACCCCTCAACTTCCCCTTGTGCCGGTCAGTAAATGTATCGCAGGAGCCTCAGTCTTGGCTGATATTATAACAGGCAAGTTCCTATACCATCTTCCTTTCTACCGACAGATACAACAGGACAAGGAGGCCGGAATAATAATCAGCGACTCCACAATGGGTGGTTGGTACGAAGCGGCGGTGGAGAAACTCAAACTGCTATATGACTTGGTACGAAAACAGATACTATCGAGCGAATATATCCAAATAGACGAAAGTGTGATACCGATCATAGACAATGAAAAACACCGGGCCCGTAAGGGGTACGAGTGGTGCGTTCGTGACGCGATCACGGGAGACGTCATGTTCTATTACGACCGGGGTAGTCGTGGATCTCACGTTGCCAGGGAACTGCTCGGTCACTATCGTGGATGTGTACAGAGTGACGGCTACGAAGCCTACAACCAATTTGAGCAGATGGAAGGAATTACGCTATATGGTTGTTGGGCACACGGACGGAGTAATCAAAAGGTTTGCATTAACGAAGAAAATATTGCGATTCCTTAGAAGAGAATAAAGCGTTGGCTACAGAAGCCATCTGCTACATCCGTAAGCTCTACAAGGTGGAAGAGGAGGCCGACAAGGCCGGTCTTACACCGGATGAGCGATGCGAGAAAAGACGGAAAGAATCCTATCCGGTTATCCTGACTTTTGAGAAATGGATGATGGAGCACTACCCAGAAGTACTGCCTCAAAGTAGAATTGGAAAGGCCATAGCCTACACGTACACCTTGCTCCCAAGATTATCCAGATATGTAAATGACGGCAGGATCAATATAGACAATAACCTTATAGAAAACAGCATTCGCCCCTTAGCATTAGGCAGAAAAAACTATTTATTCTGTGGCAATGATGCTTCTGCATACAGAGCGGCTATTGTATACTCTCTCATTGGCACATGTAAAGAGGCCGGAGTAGAGCCCAGGGAGTGGCTGGAAGACGTGCTGAAGAAGATACCCTACTACCTGCGCGATAACCGGAATATGACAGAATTATTGCCACGAACTTGGACAAAGTTGGCTTCTACTCGTAACTAATTGCTTCAACTTGTAACGACTAGCCCCGAATAGGAGACTACTTGATCCTACTTGGGGCTAGTTGTATCAATTTATGGAAAACTGAAAAGACGTACTTCACCGGAGGCTTACTTTGCACTTGCAATTTTTATTGTTACATCCTTTGCAACAAGCTTGTTTTGTATTATGTTTTTTTATTTTCATTATTTTTATTTTATTAGAATTTCTCAAGATTATGGCGTAGTATTCCCCCTATGTGGCTGATTTCGTCAACTACAGACAGGATGATTTTACCTGAAAAGATTACGATTGAATAAGAATAAGAGGCGCTCTTAAGCCATTGGAACAGAGAAAATGGAAAGAACGTGGAAAAGTAGTGCTCTTTCTTAAGGTGTGTTTTGTCAGAATTTTCTCTATGGCTTTTATGCCTATCGCAAAGAATACAACAAGCGATGAAAAATGCGATAGTATATGAATTAATACATATCCGTTTTCAGCATGATGATGAAGCGGAATTCTTTCCCCTTGTTCATTTTTTTTGCATTTGAAAAAATTATAAGGATGTGAGTGGGTAATGACTACACCGTTTACAATATGCGTATGTGTAAATAAGGTAATGCTGCCATAATACCCGATGAATAATACTAACAACGAATATTTCAGTATTTTATCAAGACCGTTTTGCACATTTTTCCAATTTGGAAAATGAGTAACCAATTTCTTGATAGAATGCAATATGTTAATCTTATTTTTCAAATGAGTGTTTCTTTATGTATTGAATATTAAATAAACAATCACTCCCACAATCAACGCCGGAATGGTAGTGATAACGGTAGCCAGTAGCGACGATTTTTTGTCGATTGCCAACAGGGGAAATAATGCATCGCCATCCTGTGAAAGCGCATTAGCCAGCAACGCAGCAAACGGTAGCATTCCTTTGGTGTATAAGGTGACAAAAATAATCTGCGGTCCACAACCGGGAATCAGTCCGATGGCAGCCCCGATAAATACCGATGCCATACCTGTTGCCAACATCCAGTCTTTTACAACCACTTCGCCTCCCACAGCATAAACGGCTATTTCGTAAATAACGTACGCCACAAATACCCAGGTATTAACAAACGCGGTATCTTCGGCGTTGTGTATCAGTGTTTCTTTTAACGAGAAGACTTTGCTTTCTTCTTCTTCGTGGCTGTCGCTTTTTAGCACTTTTTTGTTGACAATCATATAGATAACGGAAAACAAGGTGCCGCCAATGCCCAATATGGTGCCAAGGTGCGGAATTTTAAGGCTGATATTAACGTCTATCTGGCAAAGCATTAGTATGCCGAGAATGAGCCCGATAGTTGTTAGCACCCAGAAGATTTTGTACGCCACTTTGTGGGTAAAGGTATGTGCAAACGACGACTCGGTTTCTTCTCTGTCTTTTTTTCCGTGGTGAAGAAAAATATCGATTTCGTCACCTTCACTATGACCGATATGGCACATACATTCGGAGTGTACCCCTTTATTAATCAACGCATTTTCTAATTGGGCGTGTTCTTGTTTCTTTTCTCCCAATTCATTCAATAGTTTCTGTTTTCGTTTGCTGAAACGGCTGTCTATCTTTAACTTATCGACAATATAACCGCTAACAATGGCAACTACAATACTGACGGCAGATACCAACAGATATTCTTTGGGCAAGGTTGACATCAGCACAAAAGCCGAATCGCCCATTGTGGCTATAAGTGTGGCAATGACTGTTCCGAATGTAACCGTGCCTTTCAGGTACAACGGCATCACAAAAATAGCTCCTCCGCAACCTGGCGACAGTCCCAGCATTGAACCAATAACAGGTTGCCATCGTTTGGAATTTTCGAGCGACCTCACAAAGCCTCCTTCACGTTTGTAATTGATATACCCAAATATCAAAAGCACGGCTCCAACAAAAACACCGACCTGCAAAAAAGCGTTTTCAGCACACGATAATATTATTTCTATGATGTCTCGTAACATAATCTCTTTTTAATTGATAGTTGAAAATTGATAATGGACAATGAATAATTGTCCATTATTTCTCAAATTTTCCGCTCTGATATTCATATAACATCGGTTTTCCTGTTGGGATTTCCAATTTCAGAACTCCTTCTTTTGTGAGTTTATCGATAAACATAACAATAGAGCGAAGACTGTTGCCGTGAGCCGAAATCAATACATTTTTATCCTTTTCCAATTCAGGAATAATAGTCTCTGTGAAAAAAGGAATGGTACGTTCGGCGGTGTTTTTCAAACATTCGCCGTTTGGTGGCGGAACATCGTAACTGCGACGCCACTGGTGAACTTGTACGTCGCCGTATTCTTTCGCTGTTTCAGCTTTGTTTTTACCCTGTAACTCCCCATAATAACGTTCGTTAAGATGCCAGTCGTGATAAACAGAAATCGTACTTTCATTCATTGCATCGCTGTAAATGGTTGTCCAGTCTTTCATTTTCCCGTCGGAATGAATTACGACAGATGTTTTTTCACTGTTGTTTTGTACCAATGCTAACATTGCGGTTTCAATAGCGCGTACCTGAACAGAGGTGTAAACCACATTGAAATTAATTTCTGCCAGCTGTTTTCCGGCTTCAATAGCCTCATTGATACCATTAGATGAAAGAGGTACATCTACCCAACCTGTAAATACGTTTTTCAGGTTCCAAACCGATTGTCCGTGTCTTATTAAAATTAATTTTGCCATAATAAAATTCCCTCTAACTTCCCTTGGGGGGGGGAATTAAACCCCTTAAATCTCCCGAAAATAACTTAATGAGCAGGTCTTGTTATAATTTATTTAATTCGCTATAAAGTTGCACTCCTTTACTCCCCTTTGGGAAGGGGTTGGGGGAGGCTCCTATACTATCGTAATTTTTTCGTCCAAATAAACCGATTGAACGGCTTCGATAATCTCAACACCTTCGTTGAACGGTTTTTGGAATGCTTTTCGTCCCAGAATCAAACCGCTTCCGCCGGCACGTTTGTTGACAACGGCTGTGCGAACTGCATCGGCAATGTCGTTGTTACCCGAAGCACCGCCCGAGTTGATTAACGGAATACGTCCTGCATATTGATTTATCAACTGATAACGGGTTAAATCAATCGGATTTTCAGAACTCAATTCGGTATAAATCCGTTCGTCATATTTTCCGAATTTATTGCCGTTGGCATTCAGTGCTTTGTAACCGCCGTTGGTTTCAGGCAATTTTTGTTTGATAATATCGGCTTCGATGGTTACGCCAAGGTGGTTTGCCTGACCCGTTAAGTCGGCTGCTGCGTGATAATCCTGGTCTTTTTTGAAATCGCTGTTTCTCAAATAGCACCACAAAATGGTGAACAACCCTTTTTTGTGTGCATATTCGAAAGCCTTGCTGATTTCGATAATTTGCCTGTCCGATTCGGGCGAACCGAAATAAATGGTGGCTCCAATGCCCGCTGCTCCCATTTCGTAAGCCTGGTCAACCGAGCCGAACAAAATCTGGTCGAAGGTATTCGGCGATGTCAGTAATTCGTTGTGGTTGATTTTTACAATGAATGGAATTTTGTGAGCATACTTGCGCGAAACAATCCCGAGTACTCCAAGTGTTGATGCCACGCCGTTGCAACCAGCTTCAACAGCCAGTTTGACAATGTTTTCGGCATCGAAATACATCGGATTTTTGGCGAACGAAGCGCCAGCCGAATGCTCAATTCCCTGGTCAACAGGCAGAATTGACACATATCCCGTACCGGACAAATTTCCCGAATTGTACAAACGGGCTAAGTTTCCCAATACACGATTATTCCTGTCAGAAGGAATAAAAATTTCATCAACGATTTCTTTGCCGCTAAGCGACAACATTTCTTTACTTATTTTGGGTGATGAAAACTCAAGCAGATTAGCTTCTGCTCCTAACAACTCCTGAATTTGATTTGTTTGTAACATCTTATTAAATTTTAATTATTAAACATTGTTGATTGTCAATTTGCTGACGATTAATGATTCACCAACCGTCTAACATAAATTATATTTGCAACATCTTCGTGAAGAAGAATTTTACTTTTATCAATCGTTATTTCGGTCATCTTCCCTGAAAGGTATTGTTTTTCTATGTTGATTTCTGCGCCAATTGTTATGCCGTTGGATCTACAGAAATCCAGAAAATCTTTTTCCGAACCTGACAAACGGGAAACTTCATACGTTACTCCCGCCTCGGCTTCCGACAATAATAGTTGTGAACTGTCAACGTGAATTTGTCCGTTAAACGAAGGAATGGGGGCTCCCTGCGGTGTTGTTTCGGGATTTCCCAAATATTCTTCAATCTTGCCGGCGAGAAAATCGGATGTAAAATGCTCCAGATTCTCGGCTTCCTGATGGATTTCATACAATGACAATCCGAGTGTCTGAAACAGGAATGTCTCCCATAATCGATGTTTGCGCAACACATTTAACGCCAGCTTTTCACCTTCATTTGTTAAAGTTAAGGGTTTGTATTTGGTGTAGTTAACCAGCCCTTTTTGAGCCAATTTTCTGGCCATATCGGTAGTTGCGGCATTCGAAACATTCAGTAATCCCGATATGGTGCTGAGCTTGGTGTCTGCCTTGGCAAGGACACTTTGCTTATAAATTGTTTTTACGAAATCATCAACTGAAACTGTCATGTTTAAGTTTGTTTACCTGCAAATTTAAGTAAACTTAAATTTGTGTGCAAGTAAATGTTATATTATTTCAATTGAATTATAAATTTTTCAACAATTACTGGTATATGTTTTGGAATTTATCCCGAATTCGGTATAAAAAGCTTTGGAGAAATGGCTCAGATTGAAATATCCGATTTGATAACCGACTTCCGAAACCGAATATCTTTTACGGTCAAGCATTTGCCGGGCCAGTTTCATTTTTTCCGACAGGGCATACGATTGTTGTTTGTGGCTTTTTCTTTAATTCGAAGGATTGTTTTTCAATTTCAATTTTAAATATGGCACTTGGGTCTTTCAAATATGTTTCTTTCTGATTTTTCAAATAGTTTAATAGGGAATAAGCAATAGAACATTCATTAGCTATCGGATGTAATTTGTTTATATGCAATTCAGAAAGAATATCATCAATCGTATTTGCTCTGTCAATGGCAACGTCTTTTCTTTCATAACGTTGGGCGATAACGCTTTTTTGTTCTTTTATAATTGCCTGAACAAATTCAATATTTGTGATTTGTAAGCATTCGGTGTAATCCGTATTGCCTGTCTTTGTATATTCTTCTTTTTGCCTTTTGCGATACAGCCCAAGAGAAACACTTAAAGTGTGCTGGTATAATTTAGTTGAGACTATTCACTAAGATAAAAATCTTATAAACAATAGTCATTTTTTATTTTTCACATAAACATGCTTTATCCGCTTGTTTTCCACATCTCGTTCCTCTATTTGGAAATCTTTTTCAAGCGATTTAATCAACGGAGTCAATTTTTGAAATCCATAATTACGAGGATCAAAATCAGGCTTTTTTTTCATAATTAGGCCACCAACTTCAGCAAGAAAAGCCCAGCCATTATCATCTGCCAAATCGTCAACAGTTGTTTTAAGCAATGTTATTAGATCCTCTCCGATCGCGTCTTTTTCTATTTGTATTGTTGTACTTTCCTCTTCACTGGCTTTCTTAAACGAAGGAATAGCTTCAGCAACTCCTAAGATTTCTATATAAATAAATTTGTCGCAGGACACGATAAAAGGATTAGGAGTTTTCTTTTCTCCAATTCCAATAACAAGCATTCCAGACTCTCGTAATCTTGTCGCCAGCCTTGTAAAATCACTATCACTAGAAACAATACAAAAACCATCAACTTTGTCGCTATGCAAAATATCCATAGCATCAATAATCATTGCAGAATCAGTTGCGTTCTTGCCTGTAGTATAACTATATTGTTGAATTGGAGTAATTGCATTTTCAAGAAGTGCTGGTTTCCACCCAGAAACCGTAGGTTTTGTCCAATCTCCATAAATTCTTTTAATCGTTGGAATTCCAAACTTTGCAATCTCATTTAACATCCCTTTTACGTTAGAGTAAGGTATATTGTCTGCGTCAATCAGGACGGCTAATTTTAATTCATTATTATCTTTCATAATTTACACTTTACTCACAAAATTCACACAAGCGATATCTCAGCCCACAAAAACCGGCATATTAAAGCAAGCATTTTTAGACTCAGTGTAAAGGTAGTTATTTATTCGAGACAAGATGAGAAGTACCGACAGATTTTCCTCCCTTGAGGCATCTCTCAACTGTTGAAGCACAATGCTCTTGTTCCCTTGCGTAATTTCAGGCTCCACATCAACGATGAAACACTCTTCTTTAATCCGAGCAATGCTATTACTTTCACTTTTACTGCACGAGTAAGTTATAGCAATTACACATTTTCAAGCAGTTTATCCTTTATTTCTTCTAACACGACATCTTCTGTTTTCATGGAGCTTGTTCATTTTTATATAAATGATGGATTGAATTAAATGGAATAAAAATAAGCTCGAATTTTTCTTGTAAGTTTAAAGTTCTAATATCAGCTTCAATGAAATTAATTTCTAATCCTGCTTTGGAAGCTTTTGCCTTTGCTTGTTCAAGCATTGATGGAGTGTAATCTACCCCACAAATATTATATCCATCCTTTGCTATTGGAAGCGTAAGTCTGCCTTTGCCACAGCAAAGTTCAAATGTTTTAGCATCCTTATTTTGGGGTAGCCGCTTTTTGTAAAATTGCAAATCAGATAAAAAGGTGTTTAATCCATCATAAATATTTGTATCGTAAATCAGACACTCCCATAAAAACATTAAGTACTCATAAGAACCACTTTGTCATCAAATAAGTTCCGATACAATTATAGTACAAATATATGATAAAAAACAATCAAAAAACAATAGCTTTTGATTATTTACATAAATCGAAAACAGGCTGCAAACACTTGGTTTACAGCCTGTTTTTACTATTTATTGATTATTGCTAATCGCTTATTACTTCACCTCTTCAAAATCTACATCCGTTACGCCGCTATCTTTCTGCCCTTCGTTTGTTGTCGTTCCGGATTGATTGGAGTCCGGCCCCGGTTGAGCACCGCCCTGGGCTCCGGCTTGAGCGTTATACAGATCTTGACTTGCTGCCTGGAAGACGTTGTTTAGCTCGGCTGTCGCCGCATCGATAGCGGCAATATCCTGCGCTTTATGGGCTTCTTTCAGTTTATTCAAAGCAGCTTCGATCGAAGCTCTCTTATCTGCCGGCAGTTTATCGCCCAGATCTTTCAGTTGTTTTTCGGTCTGGAAGATTGTGCTGTCCGCATGATTCAGCTTATCCACACGTTCTTTCTCCTTTTTATCGGCGTCTGCATTAGCTGCGGCTTCTTCTTTCATCCGTTTTACTTCGTCGTCGCTCAAACCACTGGATGCTTCGATACGGATACTTTGTTGTTTTCCGGTACCTTTATCTTTTGCCGATACATTCAAAATCCCGTTTGCATCGATATCGAATGTTACTTCGATTTGAGGTACGCCACGCTGAGCGGCAGGTATTCCATCCAAATGGAAACGTCCGATCGATTTGTTATCTTTTGCCAACGAACGTTCCCCCTGCAGAATATGTATTTCAACCGACGGTTGATTGTCTACTGCAGTCGTAAAAACTTCCGATTTTTTGGTAGGAATAGTGGTGTTTGATTCGATCAGTTTGGTCATTACACCACCCATCGTTTCAATACCCAACGAAAGCGGTGTAACATCCAGCAACAACACATCTTTGACTTCACCTGTCAACACTCCACCTTGAATTGCAGCTCCTACGGCAACGACTTCGTCCGGGTTAACACCTTTCGAAGGAGTTTTGGCAAAGAATTTTTCCACGATATTCTGAATTGCTGGAATACGTGTAGAGCCACCGACAAGGATTACTTCATCGATTTCCGAAGTATTTAATCCGGCATCAGACACCGCCTTACGACAAGGTTCGATACAAGCCTGAATCAACGAATCTGCCAATTGTTCGAATTTTGCACGCGTCAAGGTTTTCACCAAGTGCTTGGGAATTCCGTTTACCGGCATGATATACGGCAAGTTGATTTCTGTACTTGTCGTGCTGGACAATTCGATTTTCGCTTTTTCAGCGGCTTCTTTCAACCGTTGCAAGGCCATCGGGTCTTTCCGTAAATCAATTCCTTCTTCTTTATGGAATTCTTCTGCCAACCAATCGATGATTACATGGTCGAAGTCATCTCCTCCCAGGTGAGTATCTCCATTGGTCGACTTCACTTCGAATACACCGTCGCCTAATTCCAAAATGGAAATATCGAATGTACCTCCACCAAGGTCGAATACGGCAATTTTCATATCCTTGTTCGACTTGTCCAGACCATAAGCCAGAGAAGCCGCGGTCGGTTCATTGACGATACGACGTACATTCAAACCGGCTATTTCACCCGCTTCTTTCGTTGCTTGACGTTGCGCGTCACTAAAATAAGCCGGCACGGTAATAACCGCGTCTGTCACTTCCTGACCCAGATAATCTTCTGCGGTCTTCTTCATCTTTTGAAGAACCATCGCGGATATTTCCTGTGGCGTATACAAACGGCCGTCAATATCCACACGGGGAGTATTATTATCTCCACGAACCACTTTGTAAGGCACGCGTGCAATTTCCTTTTGTACCTGGTCATAGGATTCACCCATGAATCGTTTGATCGAGAAGATTGTCTTCTCCGGATTGGTGATTGCCTGGCGTTTGGCAGGATCACCTACTTTTCTTTCTCCTCCATCGACAAAAGCGACGATAGAGGGGGTCGTTCTCTTTCCTTCACTGTTTGCTATAACCACTGGTTCGTTTCCCTCCAGTACGGCGACGCAAGAGTTGGTTGTTCCTAAATCTATACCAATTATTTTACCCATTTCTTTATCTATTTAAATTATTACTTTCCCATTTGTATCATCGTTGATACAAATGGTATGCCAAAACAAGGAAGAATGAGTAAGATTGAAATTATGACAGAAGATATGACATTACGTCCGATTAAGGCAAGCGCCCAATTCGTCCGACAGCTACCGTAAAATCTTCTTTCGGAATGCGCAATTTGTTTCTTACCTTCAACCGATAATTATAAACTGTTTGTGTGGAATAATGCAAAAAATCGGCAATCTTGACACTATCGGAAATACCTAGGCGCACTAATGCAAATATGCGCAGTTCCGGAGTCAATAGATCGCCTTCTTTGGGAAAGACCGCCTCCCCAGGTAAGAGTAAAGTATTGAATTCTTCCACAAAGGAAGGATAAAGCTTCAGGAATATCGTATCGAAACTACGGTGAAACTCTTTCAGTTCGTCGGAAACAAAAGAAGAAGAATTGGTCATTTGTAAGAGTTCGTCAACCTGACCAGTTCTCAGTTTTCGATTAGTCTTTTTCCGAAAATCTTCCAGCTTATCAATATAATTGGAACACATGGTAAACACATAGCCGATGTATTCTTCTTTCACTAAATTCGACTCGGATAACTCCTGGTTCAGGCTGTTCAGGTCGTCGTTAATCTTTGCCAGATCCATATTTATCTGTCTCAATCGCTTACGGGCAGCCGAAAGTGCCTTTAACTGCTTATAAATATAAATCAATGCTCCAATCAGGAAGAGTGAGAGAAGAGATATGATAACCAACAACAATGCCAAACGATTTTTTTCCGTCTGCATTTTCACGTCGTACGATTCGTTTATGATCGGTAACATTTGGGAAATTTCGAATGCACGAAGACGCGCGTTACAAAAAATAGCATCCTCCATCGCACACTTCGTATAGTCATACGCCCGTGCAATATCTCCTTCCTCATAAAGTATAACGGCCAACGCACGTAAAGAAATATATTCTTTCACCGCTCCTTTTAAATCACCCAGGGCAGAAATAGCCAAATATCTTTTTTCTTCTTCCCTATTTCCCATTGCCTCATACACTTCCGCCAACGTATAAGCAGACATGGCGACAGATTGATTACCGGTTCCAAAACGACGGAAACAATCCAAGCCGACATTTAACGCGTCGTCAAGACGTCCTTCCGCCAACAAACGCGTTGTTCTTACCATTTGGTGCCCGATCAAATCCTCCGGCAAAACACTAAGAATAGAATCTTTATACTGAACGGCATATTGGCGATACAGTGCTTTCTGAGCCGGTGAAATAGAATAGCCCGACATTAAGACGTAAAGCGAATGATACAGATGGTAACGGTAAATCAACACGTCCGTCAACTGAATTCCTCTACGCTGACTGTTCAACAGGTCAAAAGCCTCCTTGTACATACCTGTTCCCATCATAACTTCAGCCAGATTCATCGAAGCGACTATTTCATAATGAGAATTTCCTGTTCGCGCGGCAACGTCAATTCTTCGGTTAGCAACAGACAGAGCCGAATCCATCTGAAAACTCTTATAAGCTTCAAAAAGTTCGCCATAAATGCGGTATTCGGATTCTTTATTCCCCTCGGCATTCTCCAAACGTTTGATGATTTCAGCAATCAGTTGTTCCTTCTTCTGCAAATAAAACGAACGCTCGCTTACCGCCCTGTCCAATTCTCGCAAAAGTGAATCCATACGGAAAGAAGCCGAAAATGAAGGTAGTGAGCAAAACAAAAAAAGACAGAAAAGGATTGACTCTTTCATATTCTATGTCTCAATTTTCACATGCCATGTTACAAATATAAGAAAATTACTCCATATACAATTCCGGTTAAAAAGCGCATTGATTGAAAAGTGTTTTCTATTTTTGTATCATTCCTATATTCGCTTAACATAAAAAATACAAAATACCATGTCAAAGACAACAGAACAGTATTTGGAGATTCTCTCCCACTTCCCTTTGAATATTACAGTACAATCAATTGATCCATTTGGCAATGGACACATCAACGACACGTTGAAAGTGACCGACGAAACAGGAGAAATCAGATATATCCTGCAACGTATCAACCACCACATCTTCACAAATGTGGACATGCTTCAAAGCAATATCGATAAAGTCACCAAACACATCCGAAAAAAACTTGAAAAGC
>JAQVZS010000057.1 GCA_028708075.1 Massilibacteroides sp. | reverse complement strand
TGTTCTTGGATTAGTGTACTAATTCCGGCAGTCATTAAATCTGCGTTAATGTTGGTTTTATAGTCCCCGACAGAAACGATATAACACAGCCCTCCGCCATTAGCATAAAACATTAACATACTGTAATAAAGGAGATATTTACCTGTTTCCTGCTTTAATTCGTAATCTTTTTTGTTGAAAACAAAATCCGAGGATTTTGTGGTTTCATTAATTGAAAATATTGGATCAGGAGCGCCACCAAAATAAGTGTGAAACTCTGCCATGGAAGTAATCTTCCAGGGCTTGTTTAATAATGATTTGTCTCCGGTGATTGCTTTTTCAGTGTGGCCAATAAAAGCCGGCACAGCGGTAGCAACTTCAACTACCGAATTGGGAAAAGCGCTTTTTTCAACGATGTAAACGCCTGGAGTTTTCATTGTACACATAATATTTCTGTTTTATTTATGTAAACATACATAAAAATGCTGATTTATAAATGTGTTCAATAAAAAACAAACTTGTTATTTTTGCTTTGCTTGTAGGTTATTGAAACTCCCAATAGAGATAAAACATAGGAAATTCCAGTAATAAATTGAGCTATCCTTCTCCATTAAAATCAGTTTTTGTTATTGTATTGTGAGCTACTACTATGCCTCGAAATACAACTTTTAATGAGTTAAAGTCTCTTTCAGACTTGGCTATTTTTAAATCACAAATTTAATACAAGACAAATAATTTCATAAACGTAAGATGGCTTTTTGAAGAATAAAGGGATGCAAAACAACACCCCTTTTCGTGAACTGTGCCGGATTCGAACCGGCGACCTCTGCCCTGTCAAGGCAGCGCTCTAAACCAGCTGAGCTAACAGTTCGCCGCAAAGATAATAAAAAATCGATGTCCGATAAAAAAGATTACATCTCTCACTTTAAATCCTTCTCTTTCGGATTATAATTCTTTATTCGGCGTTTCCCATTTTTTCGTTTCTGTACATTGGATTGTTAATGTTTCGCTTCCGCAAACGACTCGGAAATCACCTTTTTCAAGTATCCATTTTTCATGATAACCGACAAAAGCGAGATCGCTTCCTCTCAGTTTCAGGGAGACCGTTTTTGTTTCTCCTGGCAGCAGCAACACCTTTTCGAAGTTTCGCAAACGGATATTGTCGGGCGTTAAACTAGCTACCAGATCACTTGTAAACAAAAGTACACTTTCTTTTCCGGCTACTTTGCCTGTATTGGTTACGTCGATTTTAAATATCAGTTCATCATTGGCCGTAAATTTTGAACGATCGACGCGAAAATTACTATATTGGTAAGTTGTATAGCTTAATCCTGCGCCAAACGGCCATTGTACGTCCATCACTGCGTCGTAGTTATAGTTTCCGTTCATCTGTCCCAGATTTTCGCACGGCTTGTAGTCGTATGTCGCCAGCGAGTTGATCAAGCGGGGATAAGTAAACGGCAGTTTACCGCTGAAATTCGCATCGCCCGCCAACAGGTTCGCCAAGGCGTCTCCGCCGTAATTTCCCGGAAGCATGGTGTGTACGACAGCTTTCGCTAATGACACGATCTCGTTGATGATACGCGGGCGCCCTTCGTTAAGTACAAGGACGATTGGTTTTCCTGTCGCCGCCAACGCTTTGACTAATTCTTTCTGATTGCCCGAAAGATTAAGATCGGTTAGGTTCCCAGGTGTTTCGCAATACGAATTTTCACCGATGCAAGCGATGATAGCGTCGGCACTTGCCGCTGCCTGGACTGCTTTTTCTATTTCCGGATTGTTTTCCTGCCACCACAAAGCACCTTTTCCGGTTGCATAAGTTACGCCCGGTTCATAGACAATATTCTCTTTTCCGTATTTATTACAAAGTGCTTCGTAAATGGTATTGTAGGCCTTGGCACATTCTTCGGCTCTGTCGCCTTGCCAGGAATAAGACCAGCCGCCATTCAGACAACGCATGGAATTGGCATTCGGGCCTGTTAGCAGGATGCGTTTCCCTTTAGCTAAAGGCAAGATGTTTTCCTTGTTTTTTAATAACACAATTGATTCTTCCGCCGCATCAAGCGCCACTTTCGCGAATTCGGGGCTGCCGAATTGGTCGTATTCCCGAATGTCCCAATAGGGATTGTCGAATAATCCCAAGCGGTATTTCAACCGAAGTACCCGACGAACGGCATCGTCAATGCGAGTCATAGGGACTTCTCCTTCTTCTACCAGTTCCTTTAGATAAGTGCAGAAACTGACTTCGTAGGGAACCATCGACATGTCTATTCCAGCATTAATCGCTATTCTTATCGCTTCTTTCTTCGTTTCGGCAATATGATCGCGCGTACAAAGATTGTTGATATCTGCCCAGTCGGTAACAATCATTCCGTCCCAATTCAATTCTTCTTTCAGCCAGCCGCTTAATAATTCTTTATTAGCATGAAAAGAGATTCCGTTGTTTACTCCCGAATTGACCATTAGCGTCAAAGCGCCACTTCGGATACAGGCAAGAAAAGGCGCGAAATGTTTTTCACGCAGGTCGATCGTAGAAATAGAAGAAGGTGTACGGTCTTTTCCCGAAACCGGAACACCATAACCCATAAAATGCTTAAGGCAACTTGCAACATGGTATTTTCCTATTTTGTTCGGATTGTCTCCCTGAAACCCTTTGACTGCCTCGACAGCCATCTGGGTATTTATATAAGCATCTTCTCCATAGTTCTCCCACATGCGCGGCCAGCGCGGATCGCGTCCTAAATCCATGACGGGTGCGTACGTCCAGGGAATACAACAGGCTTTTGTTTCGTAAGCGGATATTTCGGATGAATTCCGTACAAGGCTGCGGTTAAAAGTCGCACCCATATTAATGCCCTGCGGAAAAAGAGTTCCATCCAATGTGTACGTTGTGCCATGGATCTGATCCACCCCGTAGATACAAGGAATTCCAATTTCTTTCATGGATTTATCCTGTATTTTCCGAATGGTTTCGGCCCATTTTTCTTTTTTTTGTGCGACACTTAGCGGTACATTCAGAATAGAACCTACTTTGTATTTCCCAATTACCGTGTCGAGCTGTGCTTCGCTCAATTTAAAATCGTTCGGACTGTGGAAATCCGTTAGCACATCAATAGTGATTTCACTCATTTGTCCGATTTTCTCCTCCAACGTCATTTTGCGCAAGAGCGTTTCAACTTGCTTTTCAATCACAGGATCAGGCTGAATCGCCGGTCTGGTTTGTGCTTTTACTGTGTTTGTGGCTATACTCAAGGATAAAGCAAGTGTAAAAAAAGTGATCGTTCTCATATAAAATTTGTTTTTCTCGCTCAAAAATAGGAAACCCTTTGTTCTGTTCAAAGCATAACCGCCAATAAAATAGGGACAGAGGCTGATAAAAAAAGGTTGCCTGAATTTTTATTCAGACAACCCTTTCTCTGGTGCGAATCTTTATATTAAGCTTCAGCTTTTACTGAAACGAAAGATCTGTTTTCTCTTCCTCTGCGGAATACAACAACTCCGTCGGTCAATGCGTATAAAGTATGATCTTTACCGATACCGACGTTGGTGCCCGGATGATGAACCGTTCCTCTCTGACGAACCAGAATGTTACCGGCTTTTGCAACTTCTCCACCAAAAAGTTTTACTCCTAAACGTTTGCTATGCGATTCACGGCCGTTCTTCGAACTACCTACGCCTTTTTTATGTGCCATTTCTTCTTAAATCTTTTAACTGTTAAGCAACAATTTCTTTAATACTCACTTCGGTAAATTGTTGACGGTGACCATTCAACTTACGATGTCCTTTTCTTCTCTTCTTGTGGAAGATCAACACTTTGTCACCCTTTACCAATGGGGAAAGTACTTCACAAACTACTTTTGCTCCTTCTACAGTAGGCACACCTACTTTTACTGTTCCGTCATTGTCTACCAGCAATACACGGTCGAACTCAACAACAGCTCCGCTTTCCACATCCTGTATGTGGTGAACAAATAATTTTTTCCCTTGCTCAGCTTTAAACTGTTGTCCGTTAATTTCTACGATTACGTACATCTGTCTTATATAATTAGTACAGGTTATGTCCCGGGGGTGGGTGCAATCTGGCATCTCTTTTTTACCCTCTGCGGAATTCAGAGTGCAAAAATAGGCCTTATTTGCAAAACACACAAGTGTTTAATCGTTTTTTTCTATTTTTTGCACTCCGAATCGGTGGGTTATTGTAATTATAGTGGGCTTTGTCTGTTGCCAAAAGTTCGTTAGCGATTGGAATCAACATGAATCCCCATTTATATGAAATGCAATATTAGCGTGCTGCGTAGAAAGAGAAGCCTTGTGTTACCTGGCGGAAAGCCAAAACACCTGCCTGGCTCAATTCCACTTCCATGTTTTGTCCGTCCGGAAGGAACATCACGACTTTATCATCTCCCTTAAATTCGAGTAATTTATGCGTTTCGCCTTCTGCTTCAACATTCCAACTCTTGTCTTCTTTGTTGAATACCAGATCAACCGCATTTTCTTCACCATCTTTTTGTATATGATATCCGTCGGCATTTGTTTCTACCGTGTAAACACCGTCATTTGTTTCGATGGTTTTCACTGTGCCTACATCAGCAACAGGGTTATCGCCAGTCCAAAATTCAATAGAGTTGATGACGAGTACGTCTGCCAATACGGCAATCGGATAAACCGGCACGATATTGAACGCAATAAAGACTAATTCATTTACAAATTTCGTATCGACACTTCTGTTCCAGTCCAGTAATTTATTGGTTAAATTAAAGGATCCGATACAAGATGTAAACAATAAGCTACTTGCAAGTGCTGCAGTGAAAAGCAGATTGAAACTTTTTCTTTTCATAACTAATTCTTCTATATTTAATTTGACAACGTTTGACGAAGGTAGGAATTTTTGTAAACTTTATTAGCTTTTTTTTCTGTTTTCATAGTAAAAAAGAGAAGTTTCATTTTAGAGACTTCTCTTTTAAATACGTGAATTGTTGAATAGTTTATTTCCCCTGTTCCAACAACAATGTTTTAGTCGGTTGGTCACAAACTTCTGTCGGCCCGAAATATTGGATGGGTCCCGGGTAAACATAATCCGTATTGATTGCCCATTCCTCGCGTTTCGATGCAAATTTCTTAAAAGGAGCACCTTCCAGTTTAACCAGCGCCTTTTGGATTACCGGCTTCATTTCGCCATGACGTTTCTCCATATTCATCATCATAGTGACAGGTATACCACCTGCAATCCATTTGTCGGCGGGTGCTGTTGTATTGCGAACGGACGACATATATCCGGTTTTTCCGGCAGCGATCAGGCATGAAGCCGTATAACCTAACGAATAGCAATAATCGGCATCGTAATTGGAAGGAGCGGCACAACGGCCTTCATAACCGAAAAAGTGTACCTGAGTGGCAAACTTACCGACGTATTTCCCCTCTTTCTTCCATTCCGCTAAGCGGGTTCCGACCATTTCTGCCAATAGCTTTTCGGTTTCGATCAACGATACTTGTACGTTTCCGTGTGGGTCGCGGTCTAACGTCAGCTGACGGGCAACACCTTCCGGAAGACTGGCATAAAGTGCGGAATTTTCTTTTGTCAGTTTGCTGATAATATAATTACGTTGTTCCGAACGTTTGATCAGTTTGAATTCTGCTTCGTTCTTAGCTAAGAAGTCGTTCAATTCGGCGATCAGTCGTTTCATGGCCGGAATGAATTCAATTAAACCTTCCGGAATAAGTACTGTTCCGAAGTTATTTCCTGCTTCCGCACGCTTAGCGACTACCGAAGCAATCTGATTCACAACATCATCCAGAGACATGTTTTTTGCTTCCACTTCTTCCGAAATAATGCACGCATTCGGGTGAGTCTGCAAAGCACATTCCAATGCAATATGCGAAGCCGATCGTCCCATTAATTTGATGAAGTGCCAGTATTTACGGGCTGAGTTACAGTCGCGTTGAATGTTACCGATCACTTCCGAATATACTTTACAAGCCGTGTCGAAACCGAAAGATGTTTCGATCTGATCATTCTTCAAATCGCCGTCGATCGTTTTCGGACAACCGATTACTTGTACACCCGCATTGATCGATGTGTAATACTCCGCCAAAACGCAGGCATTCGTATTCGAATCATCGCCGCCGATAATCACAAGAGCTTTAATATTCAATTCCTTCAGAATTTCCAACCCTTTGTCGAACTGCGCTTTTTCTTCCAATTTGGTACGACCGGAGCCGATCATGTCGAATCCCCCCGTATTGCGGTATTCCTCGATGATATCAGCCGTAAGTTCCATATAATTATGATCCACTAAACCTCCCGGACCAAGAATAAACCCATATAAGTGCGAATCTTTATTGATCGCTTTAAGTCCGTCAAACAATCCAGCGATCACATTATGTCCGCCCGGAGCCTGACCGCCCGAAAGAATAACGCCGACATTCAGAGCCGGTAAAGCAACAGCATCTTTCGTCTTTTCGAACGTAACAATAGGCATCCCATACGTATTCGGAAACAATTTTTTAATCTCATCCTGGTTGGCGATAGATTGTGTATAAACACCGTCGACAACTTTCACCGGACCTTTCAAAGCAGCAGGAACCTTGGGTTGATATGCTGCTCTTGCGATTTGCAATGCACTTTTAGTCATTTTATTCGATTCTATTTAGATATTATTGAATACGGAGTATAATTTTTAGCCCTGCAAATATCGCTTTTTTTCTTTAATTATAAAAACACAGCAAAAACTTCGCGAAACAATTCTTTGTCGGATACAGACGCTTTTTTTATTTCATAGGGACGTTTCTTTTATTTCATCCCGATTAATCATTATTTTGACAATTGTAGAATAATATTACCACAACTGTAAAATAATATTACCACAGTTGTAGAAAAAAATTACCACAGTTGTCAAAAAACTTTATGACACCTACTTAATAAAAAAATGATCAGGGAGAAAAAAAAGATTGATCAAGGAGAATAAAAAAAGCTGTCAAAGAAAATAAAGCGATCTTTAGAAAAGATTTACAAAAAAACCAAGTGTTTTATTGTGTAAATATATGTTTTTTATATAGATTTGGATACTTATAAAATAAAACCACGCCATGAGATTCAAACTCTGTTTAAAGCCGGAAAAAATTGCGTTTGGGAATAGGCTTCCGATAAACTACCCTTATTTGTTATCCTCCTGGATTTATACGACAATAGGAAGGGCAAATGAGACCTATGCGGGATGGCTTCATGATAATGGATTTAAAGATGGAAATAAAATCTTTAAGTTTTTCACCTTCAGTAATCTATATACCCCCAAGTTAAAACTCGAAGGAGATCGTTTATGTCTACTTTCGGATACGGTATCTTTTTATTTATCTTTTTTACCGGAAAGATCGACAGAAGAATTTATTAAGGGATTATTTAAAAGTCAGCGTTTTACGTTGGGTGACAGGCATAGTAAAGTGCAATTTGAAGTACAACAAATTGAGTTAATGCCTCCTCCGGATTTCTCCGAAATGCCTGTTTTTAAAACTATTTCACCTGTAGTCGTATCAACAAGAGGAGAAAACGGAAAACCCTATTATCTTTCACCTAAAAATCCGGAATACAGTGCCTGTCTTTTAAAAAATTTGAAAGAAAAATACCAAGCATACTACAACTATGAATTTTTGGACTCAGAGAATTTTGTTTTCGAATTACTCACCGAGCCTAATTCCCGTTTAATAACAATTAAAGCAGGTGAACCGCAAGAATCAAAAATTCGCGGATATAAATATTCTTTCCGCCTGCAAGCCGATAAAGAATTAATGAATTTGGCTTATGCATCTGGCTTCGGCGAGAAAGGAAGTATGGGTTTTGGAATGATAGAAGTGGAGTAACGTTTTTTTAAGAATACATTATATATGATACGAGAAATTATAAATTTTACAAATGATCTTATTGAAGATATACCTGATATTATGGAATGGAAGGTTCAGCCAAATAGTGGACTACATATCTTCATTGAATTAAATAGAGAAGGCAAATGGGATAATAAATCTCCACAATGGAAAATAGATTATGCTTTTTATGATGGGAAAACGGAACTAACTGGTTTGCTTATTGAATTTTCAAAATTAGAAATGTATGGAAACCGGATTGGAACTACAATGAATAAAGTACTTGATAAAAAGAAGCAAATATTTTCGTGTTCTCCTTATATATTAAATTTTAAGAAGAAATCATTCTCGAATGACAAATTGGAAGGAATTGGATGCACAAAAATCACGAATTTATTTCCTTTCTATTTTGAAAATGCACGCCAAATATGCTTGACAGAAGAAAGTGATATTCAATTATCGAAAGCCTATGAACAAGCTTGTATTCAAGTATTACAACAAATCAGCAACTTTATGATACCTCAAAATCAAAAAGATGGTTCCATAATTCAAACTTCTATTTTTAACAGCATGAAAGATGATTTTTTTGTAAGTATGTACCTGAAGAATATTCCAATAGATAAATACAAAGAAGCACATGAAAATTATTTAAGGCAAAAGCTATTCAATGATAACAGTCATAATAACGATAAGAACATTACAAACGAGACCTATGGACTAAGTAATTTTTTGAATGGTTTAAACTCCAAGAAACCATTTTTGGAACATAAGAGTGCTACTATGTATAAGGGAGTTGGTGGTAGAATTACAGCACAAGATGCTATTGCTCTAAATAATTTTGAATTATTAATTTCCAATAAAGTATTGCCAAATCCTTTGCCTGTAATTATTGATAAAAAAGAGATAAATAAAGAGATAATCAGTTTATTTAATCAAGATCAAGAACCAATTTCTTATCGGCTGTTGTTAGCAAAAATATTCAAAAAAACAAATGAAAAATATTTGTCAGATTATTATTTGATAAATTATTCAAAGACTACCAAAGGTGTAAAGATTAACGATTTCGATTTCGTCCCTTTATTTCGGTTCTATATTGAGAAAAACAATATAATTCAAAATGTAACAGACGCAGGAATTGTAAAAAACAAGATATTTGAATCTTTGCCAAATGACAAAATAGAATCTATTTTTGATTTTGAACGAATTGTCGTAAGGGAAATTTTCAATAACTCATTAGTTAAGATCAAAGAAAAGGAAAATACTTATACTACCAATTATTTTGGAGATATTGATCCAACTTATGTGCGTGGTGGAGATACAATGTATCAACAAATAATGAAATATCGTAAAGCATTTTATGACTTTATCTATAAGTCAAAACAAAATGCTATTGATACGATCATGTTTAATGATATGATGTATAACTCTATTTTATCTAATATTGAAATAGACAAAATAGAAACAAAATATTTAAGTTGGAATAATACCATTAAGAAGAAAATAAATATCTGGTTCAGCTTATATAATTTATTCAATAATAACAATAAAAATGAAATTATCATGGCTTCAAAAGTAACCGACTTAATGTCGAAAATGCGCAGCGTAGCTAAGGGAGAATCAAATTTTGAAACTCCTGAAGATTTTGCCTTCGGTGCAGGACAAATTGTTTCTTATTTAATTGACAGGAGTGTAGCGACAAATAAGACTTATTCAATGCTGGAACCTTATCTGCAAAAGAACAAATCCGACCAGTTACAGGATGCTATTGCCCAAACAATAGCAATTTATAAACACGACATTAGTGTCTATAAAGGAAAATTTGAACGACTTGCATCACAAGTGCTTACAGATGATTGTAATGTAGAAATGAAACCTTTGCTCAAATATTTTCTTGCAGGTTGCTTCTGTACATGTGTTATTTATGACTCAGAAAAAAAACAAGATGATAATAACAATTAAAATATAGGAGATTATAATTATGTCAGAATTTAAAAACAGAGTTTTTGGCTGTGCAATAGTCAAAGCAATCAACTCAAATTACAATGCCGATTTTTCGGGACAACCCCGTACATTACCTAATGGCGTTGTTTATGCAACAGATAAAGCATATAAATACACAGTAAAGAATTATTTAAAAGACGTATCTTCTAATGAAAAAATATTTTATTTTAAATCTTTAAATGCCAATTTAAATCCGATCTCTTTGGACGAAACTTACAAAAAACACTTTGGTGATTATCCGAAAGGGACAGGTAAAGAAAAAGATAAAATAGTAAAAACTGAGGTTGCTAAAAACCTTTTGAGTTGTTTAGATATCCGTTTGTTTGGTGCTACTTTTGCTGGAGAAACAAATATTTCTATACATGGATCTGTTCAGGTTAATCATGGAGTAAATATTTGGAAAGAAAATAATATCTATTCTGAACAAATAACGTCGCCTTTTGCTAATAAATCTGATGATCCCGGAGCTGAGAAAGGGATGACTACCATTGGCCGTCAATCTAAGTTGGAAGAAGGACATTATTTGCATCATTTTTCCATTAACCCTAAGAATCTGATTGATGTTACAGCATTAGCCGGAGAAGAAGCCCGAGAACTTTCTGAAGATGATATTTTAAAACTAAAAGAAGCTATGAGCCGGGGTGTTACTTGGTATGATTCCGCATCGAAAGCCGGATCGGAAAACGAAATGCTGGTTTGGGTACAATTAAATGAAAATTCTAAAATCGTATTACCGAATTTCACCACATTGATAAAATTAGAAGATGAAAAAAATGCTGGGAAATATGTATATGATTTTGCAGACCTTACAACTGAATTGACAAAATTTAGTGATGAGATTGAGTTTGTAGAAATCTATAACAATAAACAAACAGTTTCATTGAAAAACATCCCTAAAAACACAAAAGAATACGATTTATAATATGAATACGAATCAAAGATTGATATCATTTGATTTGAAAGCAGAAATGGGTTTTCTGAAAAAACCGGATATCAACGATGGCATTTATTTAACTTACAATATGCTTCATAAACCCGCATTGCTCGGTATTCTTGGTGCTATTGCAGGAATGAAAGGATATAAGGAAAATGGTGTGCTTCCCGAATATTATGAAAGGCTTAACCATTTAAAAGTTGGTATACAACCCGGGGAAGAAAGTGATAAAGGAAATTTCACCAAAGACATAGTAAGTTACAATAATAGCACTGGATTTGCAAGTAATGAAGAAGGAGGCAATTTAATTGTTATCGAACAAATTATGATAAAGCCATCCTACAGATGTTTTCTGCTTTTGAATCTTGATAATGATGACGAGAAAACTTTATACGATAATATATTATCATATAAAGCAGAGTTTTTGCCCTATTTGGGTAAAAATGATTTTTCGGCTTGGTGGACAGATGTACGTGAATACGATTCTTTTGATAAATTTGATTTTAGTCACGATTATAAAATAGCATCCATATTTGTTAAAACAGAGGCTATAAGTGGGTATGTGGCTCGAACAATGTCTATGTTTTCTCTAGAATCGAAAAAGTTTCCATTTCTATATTTTGAGAAGCTTCCTATTGATTTGGAAGGGAAAGATAAAAACGGTAAACGACTATATCAGTATTCTTATGCCGATTTTGTGTATTCAAACGCTTCTTTTAAAGGAGAAATGAATATGAGCAAAGCTGGTGAATTTTACCAAATTGATGAAGAACGCATTATTCAATTATACTGAATATTATGCAAAACTTCGATATCCCATATTTTGAAAAACTTATTCCTAAAGTAAATGACTATTTTGCCCATTTACCTAAACCGGAACAAAAGGACAGAAAACCGGAATTGCTGGCAGAACATTCCGCGATGGTCGCAGCTTATGCCGGAAAGATTGTCGAAGTGCATCATTTGGATACAATTATTAAAAAACTGATAGACGATTCCATCCCTGAAAAATTGGAGGATAAACAATTGCTTGCCGGAACAATTCATAAATTGTTTTGGCAGGCAATTGCTTTTCATGATTTAGGGAAGTTGAATCTTGGATTCCAACGAAACAGGATGCATAACGAAGCGACTCTTTTAAAAGTAAAGCATCCGTTTCAAAATCAACATTCGGTAATTGGCGTTTACCTTTTTCTTGCCTTGTTCTTTGAGGAATTTCTTAAAATGAAATTGTCAGATGAAGAACAAGTTTTTATTTGTAATATAGCATTGTATTTAAGTTATCCTATCTACAAACACCATAGTTCGTCAATTGAACGGGCACAAGATGAAGAGAATTGGGATAATACGGATTTATTTACATTAAATCCTTATTTATCTCTGTTTAATTATCCTTTAAATGATGAACAAATAGAAAATTTTCATACTTGTTTTCTGGGGAATGCCAATTTTAACTTTTTATTTGACCGTTTTAATGAAAGTGTTTTTAAGGTTGAAAATGCTTTTCCGCTTTACGCACTTGTCAAGCTCAATTACTCATTATTAACAGCCGCTGATTATTTGGCTACTGCTCATTATATGAATGATTGGAAAAATATGTTGATAGATTTTGGGGTTTTAAATAGTGATTTAAAAGAAAAAATTATAATAAATGCACAAAAACGCAAATCATATAATAACGCAGTTTATGAGTTGATTAATGTTGGAAAGGATTTGAACCCAGATAATTATAAAATACAGAATAATGAAAATTTAAATGTATTGAGGCGTTCTATTGCGGTGGAAGTTGTAAACAATATAAGAAGAAATTTTGATAAAAAATTATTTTATATAGAGGCGCCTACAGGAGGAGGTAAAACCAATGTTTCTATGTTAGTTTTAGCTGAATTATTACAAAAAGATCTATCTATACAAAAAGTTTTTTATGTGTTCCCTTTTACAACATTAATAACTCAAACTCATCAGGCTTTAAAAGATACACTTGGCTTAATGGATGGTGAATTGATGGAAATACATTCAAAAGCGCCAACTCAAAAGGGTAAATACGAAGAAGATTATTTAAACTATCTGGATAATTTATTTATGAATTATCCTATAGTTTTGTTGTCTCATGTTCGTTTTTTTGATGTTTTGGTTACGAATAATAAGGAGACAAATTATTTGTTGCATCGTTTGAGTAATTCTGTGATTATTGTTGACGAAATACAGTCTTATTCTCCTAAAATATGGGATAAGTTAGTTTATTTTATAAAGAACTACGCAACGTATTTTAATATGAAATTTATTATTATGTCGGCAACTTTACCCAAAATTGGCGATATAATAGAAAAAAAAGGCTTGTCAGATGGCTTTATTTATTTGATTTCAGATAAAAAGAAGTATTTTCAAAATCCAAATTTTGGCAATCGTGTTATGTTCGATTATTCATTATTGGAATGGGCAAAGCCCGATAAAGATGGAGTAAAAGATTATTTAAACCGCCTTTATGAATTTGTATTAGAGAAGTCAACAGAATATGCTGAAACTAATAAAGAATATCCAGGGAGTGTTTTAGCAGTTGTTGAGTTTATATTTAAAAAAACTGCAGGTGAATTTTGTTCTATAACTAAGTGTCAAAATGATTTTTATGATGATATATATCTGTTGTCGGGTACAATACTAGAACCAAGACGAAAACAAATTATAAATCACTTGAAATCTTTGAATGCAAGAAATCGAAAGGTTTTATTGATTACTACTCAGGTTGTTGAAGCTGGAGTTGACATTGATATGGATTTAGGTTTTAAAGATAAATCTATTATTGACAGTGATGAACAGTTGGCAGGGAGAATCAATAGAAATGTAAAAAAAACTTCATGTAAACTTTATATGTTTGATTGTAATGAAGAAAATATTTTGTATAAAGAAGATTATCGTTATGATTTAATTCAGGAAATTCATGATGAATATGAGGATATTTTAAGACAAAAGGACTTTGATCGATTGTATAATTTGGTTATTCAAAAAATTAAAGAAAAAAATTCCTCAAAATATATAGTGAATATCCAAGAGTTATTTGATGCAATTTTCACATTGGATTTTAGAAAAGTGAGTGAGTCTATGGCGATTATTAAACAACAGACAATCTCTGTTTTTGTTCCCCTGGAGATTGATATTCAATTGATAGGGGAGCAAACATGTGTTTTAGATGAATTTCATATTCCTTATTCTGAGGTTTTAAATGGTAAAGATGTATGGAAAGAATATGGATTAATTGTTTGTGAACAAAAAGAGGATTTTATAAAGAATAAAATACAAATGAAAAAAATACAATCACTTATGGCTTTGTTCACTTTTTCTGTTTTTGCTAATGGAAAAGAGATTGAAATTTTAAAAACTTATGCTATAGAGAAATACGGATTTCTTTATTTGGAATCATACAAAAGTATTTATTCTTTTGAAGACGGAATTAATACAAGTCGATTTTCTGACTTAAATTTCTTGTAGTCATGAATGTTACAGCTACGTTGATTAATCTTTATCATGTTTGTAAACGTGAATTATGGCTGCATGCCAATAATATTCGTTTTGAACATACGTCCGACTTGGTTTATGAGGGGAAGATGTTGCACGAGACTTCTTATCCTCAAAGGTCGGAGCGGTATGAGGAATTAGAGATCGGAGGCTGCAAGATTGATTTTTATGACGCGAAGAACAAAGTGATTCATGAGATTAAAAAATCGGACAAGATTGAAGAGGCACATGAATGGCAGGTTAAATATTATATTTATGTGCTGGAAAAGAATGGGGTGGAAGGGGTGACCGGAATTTTGGAGTATCCTTCTATGCGGCAAAAGACATCGGTCTGTCTGACTGAGGAGGATAGAAGGATGCTAATGGATGTGGAACAGGATATTATGCGAATTATTGAAAAAGAGGAATGTCCGCTGGTAATTAAAAGCCGAATCTGTAAGAAGTGTAGTTATTATGAATTTTGTTATGTGGATGAAGTATGAGGAAGACTTATTATTTGTTTAATCCGGGTAGTCTCCAGAGAAAAGATAATACATTGAAGTTTGTCCCTGTTGAAGAGGATGAGAACGGGGTAGGAGTGCGTGAAGGTCAGCCTCGTTATATTCCGGTAGAAGGGGTAAGCGACTTTTTTGTTTTTGGTTCGCTTTCTGCGAATAGTGCGCTCTATAATTTTCTGGGACAGAATGATATCGCTGTACACTTTTTTGATTATTATGAAAATTATACCGGCTCTTTTATGCCAAAGGACTCTCTTTTATCCGGCCGGATGCTTTTAATGCAGGTCGCTCATCATCAAGACAAGAAAAAACGGATTGTCATTGCCCGGAAGTTTATTGAAGGTGCGGCATATAATATGTTAAAGAACTTACAGTATTATAATCGGAGAGGTAAGGATATGGAGCCGATGATGGATTTGATCCGAAACTATTCTGAGAAGATTGCCTCCGCACAAGCGGTTGATGAATTGATGGGAGTGGAAGGAAATATACGACAGGTGTATTATGATGCGTTTAATCTCATTTTAAATGATTTTGAAATGGGAATACGGACGAAACAGCCGCCTCAAAACGAAGTAAATGCTTTGATTTCATTTGGGAATATGATGTGTTATACTTTTTGCCTTCGAGCAATACATCAGACGCAGCTAAATCCAACAATTAGTTATTTGCACTCGCCAGGAGAACGACGATACTCTCTGGCCTTAGACGTAGCCGAAATATTTAAACCGATTATTGTAGATCGAACGATTTTTAAAGTGTTAAATAAAAAGGAACTGCAGACAAAACATTTTGATCATCGTTTAAATCGGTGTGTGTTGAATGAATCTGGGAAAAAGGTTTTTGTGAAATCTATTCAAGAGCGTTTGGATGAGACAATTCAACATCGATCGTTGAAACGAAATGTTAGTTATAAGCATTTGATTCGTCTGGAATGCTATAAGTTAGCGAAGCATCTTTTAAATATGGAAGAATACAAACCTTTTAAAATGTATTGGTGATGTATGTAATTCTCGTTTACGATATTGGTGAAAAAAGAGTCGGGAAGATG
>JAQVZS010000108.1 GCA_028708075.1 Massilibacteroides sp. | reverse complement strand
TTATTGAATGATCGGCTGAATTTCACGTTGGATTATTATAAAAAGAAGACCGATAAACTTTTGTTAAATATAGCAACTCCCTATTTTTTAGGAGGAGATAATATTTATATGAATAAGGGTAAGGTTGAGAATAACGGGTTTGAGTTTTCTGTTAATGCAATAGCCTTAAATGCAAAAGATTTGTTCTGGGAAATGCAAGCCAATTTTTCTACAAACAAGAATAAAATAGTAGATTTAGGTGGAGAAACAATTTATGGTTTGAGTTCATCCGGGAATAATGACTCTGTATTATCGGATGAGAGCTATATTCTTCAAGAGGGCTTACCCTTAGGAGAGTTATATGGTTATAAATGGCTTGGTATTTGGCAAGAAAAAGAGGCAGAAGAAGCTGCTAAATTTGGAAATAAGCCGGGCGATAATAAATATGCTGATTTAAAAAGCGACGGAACAATAAATGCGAGTGACAGAACAAATATTGGTAATGGAACGCCTCGATATACTTGGGGATTTAACTCAACAATTAGATATAAGAAATGGGATTTAAATGTGCTTTTGCAAGGAGTTCATGGTGCTGAAAAATTAAATGTGATGTACGCAATGGCATCTTCTTTGTATGCAAAATCGAGAACAATAACATTGCGGGAAGCTTGGGAAAATTCTTGGACTCCAGAGAATAAAAGTAATAAATTTCCAAATGTTTCGAGTAAAACATCAACGGTTTATATTAATTCGACACAATGGTTGCAAGATGCAAGTTTTATACGTCTAAGGAACTTGAGCCTTGGGTATACTTTTGGAAAGAAAATGACGAAGGTAGGTGATTTTCGTGTTTATTTAAGCGCTCAAAATTTATTTACAATCACTAAATATAAAGGATATGATCCGGAAGCTAGTTCTACATTGACAAGTGATGTTGCAACTGGCATTGATACAGGTATAACTCCCACAGCAAGGACTTATACGGTGGGAGTTCAACTATCCTTTTAATGTTTAATTAAAAATTAGAAATAAGATGAAAAAGATAATTCATTTTTTTATAATTATGTTCGTTTTTTCTACTTTTTCGTGTTCGAATTTTTTGGACGAACAATCTAAAGACTCTTTAAATGTTTCCAATTTTTTTCAAAGTGGAGAAGATTTAATTTTAGCCTGTCATCCGTTATACGACGTCTTTATGAACTTTACAGGTGGAGATGATCCTATTTCTCTTTTCTGCGGAAGTGATGATGTAACGTCGAATGTTCCGGCGAATACCTATTTTAGAGATTTTGATATTTTTAATGTGTCAGATGGCCTTTCTCAGATTACAGTTATGTGGCAGGTTCCTTATGCCGGAATCACTCGTGCAAACTTTATTATATCCAACTATGCGGATGTTCCAGACTGTACAGAAGAATTGAGGAATAATTGTGCCGGTCAGGCTTATTTTTCTCGAGCCTGGTGGTATTTTTGGTTAGTTAAATATTTTGGTCCAGTTCCTATGCCATTGAGCACAAATGAATCAAATACGGAAATGGAGAAATCGAGTGTGGAAGAGATATACACTCAGATCATATCTGATTTAAAAAATGCGGAACAAATGTTGCCAGTTCATCAAACAAGCGAGGATTGGACTGAAAATGGTTATAGTATTATACCGACTCAAGGGACCGCAAAAAGTTTGCTTGCATCTGTATATTTGCAAATGACAGGGTGGCCTTTAAAACAAACGGATAAATATGCGCTTGCTGCGGCAAAGGCAAAAGAAGTTATTGATAATGAATCAACATATGGCTATGGGTTGGTTGCTCAAGATGAGCTATGGGCTGGGGAAACCCTATGGGATGCGGAAACCGTGTTTGGTCATCCTTACAATTATCCGACAGGCGATTATACCATGCGTACACCTAAAGCAGGATCTCCCATAGAAGAAGGCGGTTGGGCTTGTTATATGGCTGAAATAAACTTTTTCAAGAAGTTTCCGGAGGGGCCTCGTAAAGATGCGACATTCCAGACGAATATATGGTTACCGGTTGATGTTTCTGAGGAAGGTGCCTTTTACGATAAAAGAAGTGATAGTTGGTGGATTGAAGTTCCATGGGATGATTCCCGTACGTATAAGCAACATCCGTATTATGCTAAACAACGCTTTGGCTCGTCTCGTAATGGAAGCCCAAGTTGGAGTGACCGTTATCTTACAGGAGACATGTGGCGTTCAGGACGTACACAACGTTTTATTCGATATGCGGAGGTACTTTTGGTTTATGCAGAGGCACAAGCCATGGCCAATAATGGGGCGGATGCCTCTGCTTATTCAGCGATAAACCGAGTACGTCAGCGGGCGGGACTGGAAGATCTTCCAGCAGGGATGAGTGCATCAGAGTTTCAGGAAGCTTGTTTTGACGAACGCGGTTGGGAATTTGCGGGATTTGAATATTGTTCTCGCTGGGCAGATCTGCTTCGTTTTGAAAAAGTAGAAGAAAAGAGCTCCAATCGTGCTGAAGGAGAATACGAACTACATCATAGTCCGACAAAAGCAGATTATTATCTTCCAATCCCAGCTTCTGAAAAGAACAAGAATTCGAATTTAAGTGATAATAATGGAAGTGATTATTAACTAATTGGAGGGGAGAGATTGTGTAAAAGAGTGAGGGAAATCTGTTCATTATTAGAATAGTTTGAGATTAGTAGGACAATCTCTCCTCCCATAGAAAACATAAAATATAATCAAATGGAGAACAAAATCAATCGAAGACATTTTCTTAGAGAAGCCTCTTTGGCGGGGTTAACGGGAATGGTTGCAGCCCAGTCTTCAGTAGCAGGCCCTTTTTCCCTGGGTGTAAATGAACCCCAGTCAGTTTTAGAAGAACCATCTTTGTATGGGAATAAGGAAGCAACGCAGATTACACTCAAATTTAATAAACAAGGTAAATTTAAGATATTACAATTAACGGATACACACTATATTTATGGAAATCCAAAGTCAGAGAGAGCATTAAAAAATGTAGAACAGATGCTTGATTTGGAGAAGCCGGATTTGGTTGTTCATACCGGAGATGTCATTTTTGGTAAACCGGCAGAGCCTTCTGTTCGTGAAATTCTCGATCCGATATCGAAACGTAAAATTCCTTTTGTAGTCGCTTTCGGTAATCATGACGAAGAATACGATAAGACGCGGGAAGAACTGTTGGATATAGTGATGACTATACCCTATAATCTAAACACTAAAACTGAGGGAATTTATGGAGTGACCAATTGTGTTCTTACTCTTTTAGGGTCTAATGAAAACAAGATAAAGCGCGTTTTTTATATTCTTGATTCGAACCGTGGTGCTACGATAGAAGATATACCAAATACATACGGTCATATCCATTTTGATCAAATCGCCTGGTATCGTCAGCAGAGCGAGTTTTTTACAAAGCTAAATCAGGGGGCTCCCATACCGTCACTTGCCTTTTTCCATATTCCCTTACCTGAACACAAAGAGGCATCCAGGGACGATGAGAATGGAAGGATGAGAGGAACTAGAGGAGAAAATGTAGCTTCTCCTAAAATTAATTCGGGAATGTTTGTTTCAATGAAAGAGATGAAAGATGTTGAAGCTGTTTTTGTGGGGCATGATCATAACAGTGATTTTGCTGTATATTGGAACAATTTCTTTTTCATTTACGGACGTTTTAGCGGGTGTGATAATGTATACAATGATCTGAAGCCGAATGGAGCGAGAGTGATCGATTTGACGGAGGGGGCGGAAGGATTCCGTTCTTGGATCAGATTATATGGTGGGGAAATTATTCAAGATCTGAATTATCCG
>JAQVZS010000107.1 GCA_028708075.1 Massilibacteroides sp. | reverse complement strand
ATTCCGGAAACAGCTAAAGCAGCTCCGCCCGCTAATACACTTTTAATCGCGGTTCTTCTTGAAATGTTTTTCATCTTATTGATTATTTATGATTTAAGTAATGATGTATTAACCACAAATATAGAAAAAAACCACAGGAAAAAGAATTGGAATCAGACATTGAAACGAAAATGCATAATATCACCGTCTTGAACAATATACTCTTTTCCTTCGACGTTCATTTTCCCCGCTTCTTTTATGGCTGCTTCAGAACCATGTTTGATGTAATCGTCGTATTTAATCACTTCTGCTCGGATAAAACCTTTCTCGAAATCCGTATGGATAACTCCAGCACATTGCGGTGCTTTACTGCCTTTTAAGTAGGTCCAGGCACGCACTTCCTGTTCACCGGCTGTCAGGAAAGTTTCCAGATTCAGTAATTTATAGGCCGATTTGATCAGGCGGTTAACGCCGGATTCTTCCAGGCCTATTTCAGAAAGGAAGAGTTGCCGTTCTTCGTATGTTTCAAATTCGGCGATTTCACTTTCAATTTTTGCGGCAACAACTAATATTTCTGCGTTTTCATTTTTTATTGCTTCTCGTACGGCTTCCACATAGTTATTCCCCTTTACCGCGCTCGCCTCATCAACATTACAGACGTAGAGAACAGGTTTGTTGGTAAGCAAGAAAAGATCGCGTGCTATTTTCTGTTCATCTTTTGTTTCGAAACTGACAGTACGGGCGCTTTTTCCCTGTTCCAGGGCTTCTTTGAATTTAATCAAGACGTCGTATGCCTGCTTTGCCTGCTTATCCCCTCCTGTTTGTGCCTGTTTATGAACTTTTGATATTCGCATGTCTATTGTTTCCAAATCTTTGATTTGAAGTTCTGCATCGATAATTTCTTTATCACGGACAGGATTTACCTTTCCATCCACATGTACGATGTTTTCGTCGTCGAAACAGCGTAAGACATGCAATATTGCGTCTGTTTCACGAATATTCGCTAAAAATTTATTACCTAAACCCTCTCCCTTGCTGGCTCCTTTAACCAAGCCGGCAATATCTACGATTTCTACTGTTGTAGGAACGATACGTTGGGGATGAACAAGTTCTGCTAATTTATTTAGGCGTTCGTCAGGAACGGTAATCACTCCGACATTCGGCTCTATTGTACAAAAAGGGAAATTGGCCGATTGGGCTTTTGCGTTTGACAAGCAATTAAAAAGAGTAGATTTTCCAACGTTTGGAAGACCTACTATACCGCATTGTAATGCCATGTATATTTATGCTTTTAATATTTATTTCTAAATTTCCGGATACAAAGATAGCCAATCTTTTGTTATTTTATGCGATACAATTTGACCGTACGGAGAATGTTTGCTTATGTGAAAGCGAAGAATGCTTTAAAAAATGGATTTTATAATGTATTTTTTTGCAAAAAAAGAGCGTTCAAGTATGAAAATTTATTCATTTTCGTATTTTTGTACAAAAAGGGATTAAAAAAATTATATATATTAGTACTTTTATTTAATACTTGCTGTATTTATTGTATTAGGATTAAAAAATAGAACTTATTTTTAACTACTTATGAAAAAAATATTGGTGACTGGCGGAGCCGGTTTTATTGGATCACATCTATGTACTCGTCTACTTGATGAGGGACATTATGTGATTTGTTTGGACAATTATTTTACGGGAAGTAAAACAAATGTCTTTCATTTATTAGATAATCCTAATTTTGAACTGCTTGAACATGATATCATTACTCCTTGTTGTATGGATAAACAGGTAGATGAAATATATAATCTGGCTTGTCCGGCATCTCCTATTCATTACCAGTATGATCCGATTAAGACGGTAAAAACATCCGTTATGGGTGCTATTAATGTACTTGATTTAGCAAGAAAAACTGGAGCGAAAGTTTTGCAAGCATCGACAAGTGAAGTCTACGGCGATCCGATTGTCCATCCGCAAAATGAAGCATATTGGGGAAATGTGAATCCTATCGGGAGACGTTCGTGTTATGATGAAGGAAAGCGTTGTGCCGAGACATTATTTATGGATTATTATAGGGAGAAAAAGGTAAAAATAAAGATTATACGAATATTTAATACGTATGGTCCCCGTATGTTGCCGAATGACGGACGTGTTGTTTCCAATTTTATTATTCAGGCTTTGCAAGGTAGAGAGATTACAATTTATGGGGATGGAAGTCAGACCCGCAGTTTTCAATATGTTGATGATCTGATTGAAGGAATGGTTAGGATGATGAATAGCGGAAACGAATTTGTCGGACCGGTTAATATCGGTAATCCGGTTGAGTTTACGATAAAAGAACTTGCGGAAAAGATTATCCGTTTGATCGATTCCCCATCAAAAATAGTGTATAAACCGTTGCCTTCAGATGACCCGAAGCAACGTAAGCCGGATATCAGTTTAGCTAAAAGCCGTTTAAATTGGGAACCGCAAATAGATTTGGATGAAGGCTTGTTGCGTGTGATAGATTATTTAAAAAAACAACCGATTTTCACATTAAGTTAAGTATAATCATAAAAATTGAGGGAGGAGGAGAGGATGATATTTGAACATTCGTCTTATACGATTTTAGTAGTTGACGATATTGCAGCTAATGTGTTATTGTTAAAAGTAATGCTGGAGCAGGAAGGTTATAATGTGTTAACAGCAGATGGAAGTAAGGAGGCCTTTCAAAAAGTGTACGAGAATAAACCTGATATTATTCTGTTGGATGTTCTTATGCCCGAAATGGATGGGTTTGAATTTACGGAAAAACTGAAAAGTAAGCCTGAATACCAAGATCTGCCGATTATTTTTTTAACCGCGTTGGATAAGCCTTCAGAAATTGCTCAGGGATTTAAAGTCGGAGGTTTTGACTTTGTATCAAAACCATTTAATAAAATTGAATTATTAGCTCGTGTAAAACACCAGGTTTCATTGATAGAAGCGCAACGGATTATTTTGAAACAAACGAAAGAATTACAAGATACAATTGTAGGCAGAGATAAATTATATTCCGTTATTGCTCATGACTTGCGAGCTCCCATGTCATCAATGAAGATGATTTTGAATGCCGTATATTTTAATATCAATGAAGCGTCTGCCGGAAAAGACTTGGTAGAGCAGTTACAAGCGGCGAATAAAATAGTAGAAGAGCTTTTTTCCTTATTAGATAATTTGTTGAAATGGACACGTACTCAGTTGAAGTTGTTGCAACCAGTGTTGCAGGAATACAATTTGGTTGAATTAGTTAAAGGATTAGTGTCTGTTTTTGAAATGGTTGCTTATTCAAAAGACGTTCATATTTCTTTCCAAGCGCCCGAAAAAGCTATTGTCCGTATTGATATCGATATGATTAAAACCGCGATACGAAATCTCTTGAGCAATGCGATCAAATACAGTTATCATGAAGGTAAGATCGAAGTGATTGTCCGTTTACAAGGAGATCTGGTAGCGGTCGATATCATCGATCATGGCTGTGGTATTCGTGAAGAAAATAAATCGAAATTATTGAATGTCGCAACGCATTACACTACTTTCGGTACTGATCATGAAGAAGGGTCCGGGCTTGGTTTACTTTTGGCAAAAGAATTTTTGAGCTTGAATAATGGCCAACTGAAATTCGTTTCCCGGGAAGGTTTGGGTACTACATTTACTATTGTATTACCTTTATATAAAGGAACAAGAGGAGGAGTGAAGTAATACTTTACTCCTTTTTCTTGTTCAAATATCTTTTAATGGTATCCAACAAAATAGTTTTGTTTACCGGTTTACTGATAAAATCGTTACACCCAGCTTCAAAAGCTTTCTTTTTTTCTTGATCATAGGCGTATGCGCTTACGGCGATGATT
>JAQVZS010000056.1 GCA_028708075.1 Massilibacteroides sp. | reverse complement strand
CGTTTCATTAGGGCGTAAATTATACTTGTTGTAGTTCGGGTCGATCCGCTCTCCAATATGATGCAAACTATCAATAGTTAAGGCTAACACTCTTCCCTGTCCGTCTATCTTCCCTTCCCCTTCCACGGCAATATTCTCTGCTTTATAAGCAACTAAAAGCGCCATTTGCGAGTTGTCGTCTTTTTTCTCCGACACCGGCCTTCCCAGCATTTTCAGCTCCGTATAATGATAAGGATTGGTACTGCCCAACAAAACTGCTCCGCTTTTAAAATACAAATGAACATTCGATTTCAATTGTAAACTGCCGGTAAGGAACGTTCCCTCGGGAAAAATTAATTTTCCTCCTCCGGATTCCGAAACCCGGTCAATCGCCGTCTGAAGAGTTTTTGTATTCAACGTTTGCCCGTCGGCTTTAACTCCGAAGTCCAGAACAGAATATTCTTTTGCCTGAGCTCCAATTGAAATAAAACAAAGCAGGACATAGATATTAAGTTTATTGAAAAAATACATACCCGTTAGTTATTTAAAATGTTTTGCTTATTATTTGATTTATAATTGAAAAAATCAAAACGTCTCTACTATAGATAATCAGTTAATAACAACCGCATTAGTATGGACAATGTCCAGACATTGTTCCCTGAAAAAAAACGGATTTTCTTTACTGCTTTCATATTAATTCTATTTTATCAAAAAAAAATTGTTTTCATCACCTTTTTTCAATAGCCGTTATACAAATATCGCTTTTGCCCTTTTTACTCAAAGAATGTTCTTTTAATACGATTCGTGTGATCCCTTCAGGCCAGTAATAATTTAATTTACTGTCTGCCACAGGATAAAATTCTATCTTCGGAATAAAAAGAGCTGAATTGTATTTCATTACAAGATGATATTCATCATGATATCCCGTCAGATGAATAATTCCAGACTTGACCGGTTGTACCTTGCAATACAAGATCAAATTTATGGATGTCGTGTCTTTTATTTCAGATAATTCATAAGAATCTTTTATAGTAAACCGTTTTCCACGTTGCAGTTGGTATGTTCTTTCCCACTTTTCTATTCCTGCTTCTTTCGGATAAACAGAGGCAATATCTGTCGAAAAAATCATTTGTTTTTCATCTGCTTCATAGAAAGTGTTTTTAGCTTTATATTCGTGTCCGTGAGATTGATTGAAACCATTTATAGTCGGCAGGTTATGGAATTGGGATTGGAAAGTCCATATATCATACCGGTTTGAGCTAAATGTTTTCGACGTATACTTTTCGCGCCCAATATCGATAATACAAGGTTTACCATTATAATACATGACGCAGGAGCCGACATCATTATGATTATGACTCTCGGCGTTATTTCCGCCTTTCGCAGCAAAGAAAAACCCCTCCGGCGAGTTGGGCGCATCCCGTCCTCCGCCAACTTCAATTCCCGGGAACCAGAAATCACGGATCAAAACATTGTTTGCCTGGAAATTCCGTATTTCGTCCAACTTCATTAACTGAACGATCTGCTCGTCCACAGTTCCGGAAAACAATTCTTTCCCCCAGTTCTGTCTTTGTGCCAAATACGCACCAAATTCCCGCATCAAACTATCTCCGGTTTCATTTCCATAGGCATAAATAATATCGGAACGTGTGGTTACAATCGCATCTGCATCCGAAAAATTCACAAAATAAGGATAGTTGATATAAACTTTATAAATATAACTACCTATATTCTTGATTTGAGTGTCATGAAAAACATTAAATTTCCCTTTTGTAACCATTTTGACGAACTCTAAGCATTGAAAAAGCGAAGCTCCCGCATGTCCCCAATACGAAGGACCTTCATCACAACCTCCATCAAACGCATAATCCGTCAAAAAATAATCTAAAGATTCAATCACTTTCTCTACACCGGCAATTTTCTTCTCCCGATTATCTTCCATAAGCAGGATCACGGAAAGCAGATTATAATTGATCCATGGATTCCAATTATTCAACGGGCGACTCCGATCAAACCCTTGCCACCAAAAATCATGGCGTTCATAATAAGGAATTAATACCTTTTTTCTAATTTCATCTTTTAATCGGGCAGAAATTAACGGATGGATATTATCCAGTTGTTCTTCCAAGAAAAAGTATGTCCATGAGAGCAGATTAGCAACATCCGCAACACCCAGATCAATCACAGGACCATAAATATCAGGCAATCCGGGAGGTGCTTTCTGTAAATAAAGATGCGCAGACCATCCCCACCAGGTCTGTTCACAATAAAACCAGATACCATTAACAATTTGGTCTAAAAATCGTCCTTCACCTTCAATGAGTTCTCCCATGACCAAAGAAGTTAAAATTGTGCGAGGCGCCCAAAAAACACTATCCCGCCGATCTCCGGACTGGACAAACGCTAAATAGTCAGTCGCTTTTATTGATGGCCAACTATAATTTAGTGCCGCTTCTGCATTGCGGATATAGCTTTTTCTTATTTCAGCAGGCGTATTATCCCAAAAATCACGGTCGGCATATGTCGGAAAATCCAATTCTTGAAAATTTACGACCATCGATTGTGCCAAATTAATTCTCCGTAACTCATTTTGCAGTAGATGCCGATTCTCAGCGGCAAGACCAAGAACCAAGAACCCCCATAATCCAATAAAAAGTCCGATTCTTATTATAGCACCTTTCATTCCCCTGTTTTTACTTTATGATACTTCAGCAAAACAGAACCTCGAGCGGGGGCTTCCAGCGTTATTCCTTCCGAGAGTTCCTTCCCGATTTTATTTATCGAACGTTGATCGTCGGCATTTACAACGGTATAGGTCGCTTCCAACTCCAGCCCGCGCAGTTTCACCGTCAACGTCTCCGCCCGGCAATCTTTTCTGCGGAAAGCAACGACTATCCCGGACTGATCGGAAGGTCTGTTCAATTGATAAGCCAGCCAGATATCATCTCCGGTTAAATCGCCTACCCCCGTCAACGGATAATAATCTTCATAATAATACGGACGCAAGGCCTTAAACTCCGCCACATACTTCTGCATATCTAAAATAGAGACATCCGCATTCGTTAATTTCCAATTCAATACGACCGCACTGCCCAGGCTAGAACGAAGACTGTACGGGTCAAGTTTATTGATACCCGTACCGCTCAATGGTAAGTAAAAGTTCAAACCGTACGTATGACACTGATACCCATTCGGCTCTCCATATTGATAGTCCGTCCGCCACAGTGGGGCACTGCGCGAAACCGTTTCCAAATCGAGACGTCTGCCTCCACTCGCGCAATTGTCTATCAACAAGTTCGGAAAACGGTTCAACAAATAGTCCCAATACGTATATAGTCCTTCAATATACCGAATTTCCGTCATTCCGATTCGTCCCGGCTCGTCTTTCAACTTCCAAAAAGGTTCAGGACGGATATTAAAATCCTGACGGTAATAATCAATACCGTTTCTTTCGATTATATCGCCAAAATACTTACAAAACCAGCGTAACGCCTCCGGATTAGTCAAATCGAACAAAAAATTATTCACGTCGTCCGGATGCTTCAATACCCATTCTGGATGCTCCGTAAGGAATTGCGTATTCGCATAAATACGTTCCGGTTCAAACCACACCATAAATTTAGCCCCTACCTTATGAGCTACGTCGGAAAGTGGTTTCAAACCGTTCGGGAAGCGTTCCCTGTCGATTGTCCAATTCCCCACATTAGTATACCAATCGCCTCTATTTGTATACCAACCTGTTCCTTCATACCAACCGGCATCTAACCAGAAAACTTCCGGTGTTATTCCGAATTGCTTATACCGGTTGATCAACGCGCAAGCAAAATCTTCCGTCAGGCAGGAATATTCGTTGCATGGATACGGGTCACCCCAGTTAAATCCTCCAGAAACAGGATATTCGGAAAACTTACCATCGATTTTCCGGGAATGATGCGTCAATATAAAGCGCCTGAATTGATTTTGTCCTTCCATCCGGTCTTCATTTTCCCAAAAAAGTATACAGGTGCTTGGGGTTCGAATCGTTTCTTGTGGATACAAAAACAATTTCATGTTCACCATCCCCGTTTTCAGATTCAGTGCTTTCCTGCCGGTTTGGCGGATATCAGCAAACCAGTTTCCGCTCCATCCGATTCCGATAACCATACCGGTATGGTCGGGCGACTCAAGTGTAAAAAATGGGAATCCGGTATCGTCAGACGAACGTCCCCCGTTGGGCTGCATACGAATGGCTTCCCCCGATCCAAGTACAGTTTCCAACGGTTGAAAATCCGACCGCTTCGCGTCGCTTCCTTTCGCGTGATACAGCGTAAAATCACCTTCTGCCCGGCTCTGTGCGGTAAAGTCCACGACATTCACCTGTTCGATTACCCCCGAGTTTTCCCGGGATATATTCGTAAAATTCAATACCCATTCGACAGCCTTAAAATCCTTGAATCCCTTAATATGGCAGTCTAATTTTAATCCGCTAGCAGGATCGACATAGGTCACTGTATATCGAACTATCTGCGAATCGTCGCTTCTCTCTTTTTGCAAAGAGTAGTTCCAGTTTTTCAGAAACGATGCAGACGCTTTCCCATCGTATACAAAAGACAACGGCGGCGTTTTCCCTTTCGCGAACGCAGAAGTAATCCATGTGGAAACATCCGCTGGAACAGACAGCCGTGTATTGCTTTGAGCTTGCGCATAAAAAGTTAACAAACCAAAGAATAAATTTATTACAACAATTTTCTTTATCATAACTCAACCATTTTAATTTACAATGAAAATCATCGCCATTTTTCCCTCCACACCGACGGAAGGTCTTTTTTGAACGCTCATCGAGATGATAGTAATTATTGATTTTCATCAGATAAATTCACCCCGATGATTTTTTAAAACGTTAGGTATCTTTTTTAAAAATCATACCTATGTTTTAAAAAAATCATACCTATGTTTTTTTTACGCCTCCAATACAATTGATTTTCAACAAATAGATACTCTAATTTTTACATCTGGAAGACGCCTCAAAAAAGCTCACTCTTCGAGAAGGTTCACTTCTCGTTGATTATACCGTGATGTTTTAATCTCATTCGCGACAAAATCGCCAGTCCAGATTTTATGGTCGAACAGCTATTTCAAAGTTACCTTTGTGTTCACACCAGTCAAACCGGGTCGATATGTCCGTATCCGATATATACGGGCATCGGAAACCGAGATGAGCGAGCTGTATTTGCGATTTTTCATACTCAATCGTATACTCATTTAAACGTCAGGCTATCAGGCCCCACAAGATAAATCGTTCCGGAGCCAATCGACAAAGTCGACGTCTGACGGGTAATTGAAAGTCTGTTCCCGTAAAGATCAAGTGCATATTGGAAATCTCCTCCTATCTTTATCTTTACTTCCCGATGGCCTTTCGGACTCCAGACAGCCCAAACACATGTTCCGTCTTTCTGCTTCCATTTTATCCGGCAAAAATCGTCTTCATTCCATGTTAAAGACGTATCGACAACTGAACCTTCCGAAAAAACGTTCGACAAAGCAGCATAAGCCAAATACGAAGGTTTGGGGTTCAACTGCCTGGAAACAAGCCCGAAATGATCTTCTCTGTCGAAAGGAGAATCTTCCGGCGACTGAAACTCGTACCAGAAATAACGTTCCACACCCAATCTAAGCGAAAGCAAAATGGACTGCGAAAGGTAAGACGCTTGTTCTTCTTCAGTGATGGCACCATCTCCATAAAAATACAGTTTCCCTCCTTTATGCATATAACTGAAAACATTGGGGATTATCGCCTCAAAAAGCCATCCGGCCTCGTATTCTTCCCAGGGGGGAACGAACAACGCCTGATATTTCTGCAAATCGCCCTGTTTCAAATCTTCTATCTGAATGATATCTATTCCCTGATCATCAGAAAACCAGGATCGAATCGTATCAACAGACAAATTCGAATCCGACTGATATGTTGTATCAAATAACACAGCGAAAGATCCTTTTTTTTCGGATTTGTCTATTTTTCCCTGTTCCTGTCCAAATAATTCCTTCGTTGAGCTATTAAGGGTTCTCCATGTAGACCATCCCATTTCCGTAATCCATATTTTTTTGCTCCCGATATGATATTGCTCCATCAATTTCCGCAAATTTACCAGATCATCCTGATAATGAATCAATTTATCCATGGTATTCAACCTTCCACGATATGGATGAATATTAACAACATCGAAAAAAGCACCGACGCCGGCCTTCAACGACTCTTCCAGAAACGTCATCGGAATTCCCGATGTCCCTCCATACAGAACAGTCAAAGCAGGGTCGATCTCTTTTATTTTCCGATAAGTCGCCTCAAGCAAAATCGCATAATCCGCTCCATTCGGATTCTCCCAAAAAAGGTTAGGCTCATTCCAAACTTCCCAATAGCGTACTTTATCTTTATAACGTGTAACGGTTTTTTCAACATACTGCAACCATAGGTCAAGATGCTGGTAAGCCGGATTTGCCCACGCAACATTATAAAGCAAAAGAGCTGAAACAGTAAGACCCGCTTTTTCTGTTTCTTCGACGACTCTATCAATATGGTCAAACGTCCAGGTTCCCCGAGGCGATTCAATCCCGCTCCAGGAAAAATCTACTCTAACCCAGCGAATTCCCGCGTCGCGCATCATTTGAAGATTTTTTGGCATCTGGCGATGCTCCGATCCGGACTGAAGATGCGCACAGACCCCAAATGGTGATGAACTCAAGCCATCCGAACTTGTCGTACATGCGGAAAACGCGAATAAAAAAAACAAAAAGAATAATTGAACACTATTTTTCATCGTAATATATTGTATTTATTAACCAAAGAGAAGGTTGAATCAACCTTCATTTAGTATTGATCATCTCAAATTCAAGTAATCCGCCTTTAATAATTCTATCATAGGTTATTTTAAAAGAATCCAGCGGAACGCCATTCAAACAAACGGACTTAACATATTTATTTTCCGTCGAAATAGCATGTGCCTTCATTACGAAAGTTTTCCCGTTAGGCAGATGTAATCTCAGTTCCTTCACCTGAGGTGCACCGATGATATATTCGCCCGATACCGGATCGACCGGATAAAACCCCAACGCCGAAAAAATATACCAGGCAGACATCTGCCCACAATCATCATTGCCGCTTAATCCGTCACGCGTAGGCAAATAAAACCGGTCGCAAATCTGTCGGATAATTTCCTGGGTTTTATATGTACCGTCGGTATACGCATATAAATAAGCGATATGATGACTGGGCTCGTTTCCATGCGCATATTGACCAATTATTCCCGTCACATCTCCGTGAAAACCTCCGCCCAACGATCGGATATCCAAAAAGAAAAGAGAATCCAACTTATTTTCAAACTTCTCCTTTCCCCCCATCAAACGAACTAAAGCAGGAATAGCGTGCTGAACATGCCAAGTATATTGCCAGGCGTTTCCTTCGGTATAATCGCCACCACTTGTTCCTGCATGTGAGAGCAAAAAAGGATCAAAGGGCTCACGCCATCTTCCTTTCGAATCTTTTCCACGCATTAATTTGGAAGAAGGATCGAAAAGATTTTTAAAACTCTCCGCCCGCCAACAGAAAAAAGACTGTTTAACAGAATCCTGTTCTGCTTTGGCTACCAATGCAGCGCAGTAATCATCGTAACCATGTTCCAACGTTCTTGAAACCGATTCCACATCCAGCAAATCGAACGGATAATAACCATACATATTATACATCCCCCAGTCCGATTTCGGATGAGAACGAGTGAGCGATGCATTGATTGATTCCACTGCAAGATGGCGATACTCAGGTGAAATCAACCCCTTCAGATAAGCATCTGCGACAACCGGAACCGCATGATTGCCAATCATGCACCAAGTCTCGTTCTGTCCGTATTCATTGGTACAAAGAATGCCGCGCTGTTTATACAAATCGATCATCGATTCAACAAACTTGCTGTTTTCTCCCGGATACATCAATACATAGAATGGATGTGTCGCACGATAGGTATCCCATAAAGAAAAATTAGTATATCGGTCCGTTCCGCTGTGTAACCGCGTACCATCCGGCAATGAATACGTGCCGTCCACATCCGTTATTTCATTCGGCATGACCAGCGTATGGTATAACGCCGTATAAAAAGAAATCCGTTGCTCCTCACTCAAAGGAACGACTTCTATTTTAGAGAGGTAATCATTCCAGGTTTTATCTGCTTTTTCACGTATCTCCTCAAAACGAAGCATTCCCACTTCTTTTTCCAGATTTTTTTCAGCTCCTTCGATCCCGGTCGTGGAAAGGGCGACTTTTACGGTTACGACTTCCTTGTCGCCCGTCGCGAAAGACAAGTGCATTTTAGAATTTTTCCCATTCACCTGTTTATTTTCCGACACGATACTATCCGAAAAAGAACGGATTCGTGCGAACGGTTTTGAAAAACGGGCGTAGAAATAATACGTATGATCTTCAACAAATCCAGTGGAACGTCTTTTTCCGGCAACGGTCGAATCGTTCAACACCGAAATTTCCGTCTCCAACGGCATATCCCCAATTCCATGATTCAAATCGATCATCACACCGGATAAATCCGATCGGGGAAACGTATATTTATGATAGCCGACTCTATCTGTCGCCGTCAATTCCACCCATGTGGAATAATCTTTCAAAAAAACTTTATAATATCCGGGAGTTGCCTCTTCGGTAGCATGAGAAAAAGTAGAACGGTAACCGGTCGATGTGTCGGATTTGTCTCCTCGATAGAAAGAAACATCACCGACTACCGGCATAAACAGAATATCTCCCATATCCGGACATCCGGTTCCACTTAAATGCGTGTGCGAAAAACCGATAATCGAAGAGTCTTTATCATAATAGCCGGAACAATGTTCCCAAGTATCCGTCCCGGTATCCGGTCCTACCTGAATCATTCCAAAAGGCATCTGTGCAGCAGGATGCGTATGTCCCACATAAGCCGTCCCAATAAACGGATCGACAAATCGTGTCAACCTTGTTTCCTGCTGCCCCGAAAACGAACAGGACGCCATTACACCATACAAACTAATCCATATGATACTTAAAGGTTTCATTTCGGATTACTGTTCATTTGAAATTCTAGAACTCCTCCATCCATGATGTCGGCATAGTTTATTGTTTCCAATTCGAGCGGTTTTCCGTTCCACCGAACGGATTTCACGTATTTGTTCTTTTCATTCAACTTGTTAGCTTTCATCACGAAGGTTTTACCGTTCGGCAACTTCAACGTTATCTTATGTGCCTGAGGAGCGCCAAAAACATAATTGCTGGACACCGGATCGATCGGATAAAAACCCATCGCGGAAAAGAGATACCAGGCAGACATTTGTCCGCAATCGTCGTTACCGCATAGGCCGTCTCGTTTCGGTAAATAAAATCGATCGAACACCTCGCGTACAATTTCCGCCGCACGATCCGGCCGTCCGGCACAGGTATACAAATATGCGATATGATGACTCGGCTCGTTTCCCTGTGCATAGAGTCCGATCAATCCGGTCACATCCGGAACCGCTTCATGCCCCGGCAGATCTTCCAGGTTAGTTTCGAACAGCGTATTCAGTTTCTCAACAAAATTCTCTTTTGTTCCGAACAAATCGATTAATCCTTGTACGTCATGCTGCACATGCCACGTCCACTGCCAGGCATTTCCTTCCGTAAAATCACCGCCGGCCGACTCGCTCGTCAATGAAAACGGATTGAAAGGTGTCCGCCAATTTCCCTTCGAGTCACGTCCACGCACCAACATCAGGCTTTTATCGTAAATATTCTTATAATATACAGAGCGTTTCATAAAAAAGTGATAGTCGTCCATCTTCTTCAGGGCTTTCGCCATTTGGGCCACACAATAATCATCGTATACCGATTCCAAAGTACGTGAGACCGACTCTACCGAACTTTTATCAAATGGGAAATAGCCGTATTTATCATAATTTGACCAGTCCGCTTTATTATGTTCGAAAGTTTGCGCATGCCGAATCGCCTGATACGCAAATTCTGAGTCGAACGACGTATCGCCTTTCAAATAAGCATCGACAATAACCGGAACCGCATGATTCCCGATCATACACCAGGTTTCACACATGCCATATTCATTCGTAGGCAGCAAGCCGGTTTGACGGTGCCTTTCAAGCATGGATTTCACGAAATGGCTGTTTTCCGCCGGATACATTAAGTTCAGGAAAGGATGCAAAGCACGATAGGTATCCCAAAGCGAAAAGTTCGTATACATATTTCCTGTGGTACTTCTATGCAATTTATGATCCCAACCGAAATAACTGCCGTCAACGTCCGTAACCAGATTAGGCATCAACAACGCATGATATAGTGACGTATAAAAAGAAATTTTTTGCCCTTCGTCACGCGCCTCTATTTCTATTTTATCTAAATGCTGGTTCCAAACCGACTTCACCTGAGCACATACTTTATCAAAGTCCCATCCAGGTATTTCCGAATCCAGATTTTTGATCGCTCCCTTTTCATGAGCAGTAGACAGACCGACCTTTACCTGTATAATTTCATTTGCATCCGTGGCAAACCGAATTAACAATTTGGTATTCTTGCCCGAAATAAAGTTTTCATCATCAATATTGCCATCTTCGAATGACTTCGCTATCGTAAACGGTTGGGAAAAACGGGCACAAAAATAGTAACGATGATCACTGACAAAACCACTCGAACGACGCATACCCACAATCGTTTTCGAATCCACCACACGGATATAACTTTCAGTCGTCTGATCTCCGATCCCATGCCCCAAGTCAATCAGAATTCCGGATTTTTCGCTTTGCGGATACGTATAACGGTGAAAACCGGCTCTTGGCGTAGCCGTCAATTCAACCTTAACACCGTAGTCCTCCAATTTTACTCGGTAATATCCCGGACTGGCTTTTTCCGACTCATTCGAAAAAGTCGACCGGTATCCCGATGCAGGTTCACTTTCTTTTCCGGCCTCAAACGAAACATCGCCCACAACCGGCATAAACAGAATATCTCCCATTTCGGAAGCTCCCGTCCCACTTAAGTGCGTATGCGAAAAACCAATGATAGACTTGGAATCCGTATGATAGCCTGAACAAAACTTCCATCCGTCTGTTCCATTATCCGGCCCGAGTTGAACCATCCCGAAAGGTGTTGTCGCCCCAGGATAAGTATGGCCGGTAAAAGCCGTCCCAATAAACGGATCAACATAATCCGCCGGCTGTTTCTGAGCAATCGATAAACAAACAGAACTTGTTGTCATCAATGCAATTAATCTCAGAGTCCTAAGTTTAAGAATTCTACTCATAACATTATTTTTATTTTAAAACGTTCATTGTTCTCAATGAATGTACTTTATCCAAAGCAGACTATTTCCCAAAATTTTTGGAAACAAAAGGCAAGGCAAGATACAGGGAACCACACCAGTAATCCCAATTGTGATTCCCGTCGCGCACACGTAATTCACAAGGAATCTTCGCATCCTGCATAGCTTTATAAAACAAGAAGTTTACATTCAACAGAAAATCATCGTCGCCACAGTCTACAAACCAGCGGATTGTACGCAGTTTCTCCAAAGTAGCCAAATCCGTATAATTGACCAACACGATACAATCGTTTGCTAAAACAGACCTGCCGAATCTCATAAAAGTCGAGTCCATCGCCTGCGGACGTTCCTGTTCAGGCAAGGACATCAACGCACTCATCGCGTAAACCGAAGAAAACAAATCCGGATGTTTGAGCGCGTAAGCCGTGGCACCACCGCCACCCATGGAAAAACCGGCGATAGCCCGCGAAGACTTATCCCGCTTTATTCGATATTTCTTTTCAACCGACGGCAAAAATTCTTCAAAAAAGAACTGTTCGTAAGCCCATCCTTTCATGTCGAAATAGCCATTCTGTATTCGTCCGGCATCAGGCATGATGATAATCATCTCGCAAACTTTTCCCGCATTGATTAACCCATCGGCAATCTCCTGCAATTTGGAATCCTTACCCCAATCACGGTTGGTATGGCTGTGACCATGTAAAAGATACAAAACCGGATATTCTTTGCTTTTTGACTGCGTGTAACTTTCAGGCAAATAAACCGAATATTGCCGGGTTACATGCAACAGTTCACTTTTTAAGCTATCCTCCTTTAGCTGGCTCGTTCCTACTTGAGTTCGAGCCGACCCTTTCGCCGGAAATAGAATAAATAACAAAACGAAAACCAAATTAAACTTATTCATTTCAATATAGTTTTTATTCAAAAAACACACAGATAAAACAGATAATACTATATGTATTTCGATTTTTCACTTTCATAAGGCATTCTTTTTTATTTAAATTCTCTAAAGTCTTAAACCCTTATTTTTAAGAAACCATACTAATTCTTCAGGTAAATCTGTTTCAATAACATTGACTTGTTTTTTTATTATTTCTTCAAACCCATTGACATTTTGCCTCTGCATATCGTCGTATTTACCAAGTGCATTTGCGGAAACCCTAATTCCCTGTTTTATAAGTTTTTTTGTCCAATCATCATCATAAAAAGAGAAGTCTATCTGTATGATCTTTATATTGGAAAAAGTGAGTATCGTATTTATGTCTTCTCTTGAATATGCTCTGGGCCAAATGTTTATCCAAGGATATTTTTTCTGTAAGCAGGTTATTATCTCATAATGGTTATAAATATAAATAAAGGCCTCTTGTTCCATACCTTTTTCCTTTATTAATAGACAAGCCTTGCTTAAAGCTTCCTCATAACCAGCTTTAAAATCAATATTAATGATAGCCTTACCTTTTAGCTCATCCAAAGCTTCACTAAATGTAGGTATGTTATAATTCGTCTGCTCTCCTTTAAATAAAAGATTCTTTTTTTGAATTTCCTTTAAAGTAAGGTCCTTCACGTATCCATTTTCACCCGTAACTCTATCGATTGTTTCATCGTGAATAAGAACCAGTTCATGATCTTTTGTCTCACGCACATCTATTTCGATAATATCAACATTCATCCGGATAGCTTCTCTCATAGAGGCCAAAGTGTTTTCAGGATATTTTTGATGTGCGCCTCTATGTGCTGTGACCCATATATGTTCGGGGTGATTCTTCATATCGTATAACAATGATTCAACTCTACTCTGTTGTGCAAAAGAATTACAACAAAAAATTGTAAGAATATATACTATTATGATTGTTTTATGTTTCATTTTTATATTATCTTATGTTTTAGTTTATTCATCTATTGTAGTGAGTCAAGTTTAATATTACTTTCTGCTTACTTTATGATATCTATCATAAAACATAATGGCTGTACCTAATGTAAAAGCAGTCCCATCAACGACCTTCCTGTCGTAGTAATACGGTTTATCACCGATACAAGTTTCATAACAAACATTCGTTATTTTCAAAGCGCCGTCAACCGGTTTCAAACTGTTTTTTTCAATTCCCTGAAAGGCTTTTGGAATTATAAGCAAATATTTTCTTAAATCTAAAATCTTCAAATCAATACCTACACTCATCGCGTAAGAAAACATAACCGTACAAGAACATTCAATAAAGTTACCTGTTTCTCCAGGAGAAACAGGTAATTGATACCAGTGACCTATCTTCTTATCCTGCAACTTGGATAATGTACGCATCATTTTGACAAACTTTGATTTCAGCAAATCCTTCTCTTTCATCCAGTCAGGCATGATTTGTAACGTATTAGCGAATGTCATCGCTACCCATCCATTGCCGCATCCACTAAACAAACACCATTCCTGGCTATTCTGGTTTCAATATTGTAAAAGATTTCCAATCCTGGCCACGCAGAATGGATATCCGCGATAACCGCGCAGTCATTATGAAATAATCCCGTGCCCCACTTGGATTTTCCGTCATTATCTATAGCAAAAGTACCCGGAAGTATCTCATCTTTTCCATCCTCGTCAATATCCGCTACCGCAATCCGATGAGAACCTTGGCCACAATACTTTTCATTCTCTCCCGAGCTTTCCCAAGACCAACGGGGTTTCAACTCTTTGTCCAATGCTTCCTCCCGGAGAAAACCATAAGTGCCCCGAAGTATAATCAAGCTTGGCGATATCCCGCGGGTCGTCTTTAAGCAGACGCCACCCGATATAAACAGAGGTATCACTACGAACCAATGCGATCAGTCCCCGGTCAATATATTCTTTCTGCATATCTTTAGCCGATAAATAACTTGTTACAGATATAAGCAATATTATTAGTAATGCTATTTTTTCCAAAATATGTTTTTTTTTATGCTATTACTTTCACCTTAATTGTGTACCACTATCGGAACCCGTATCATGGTATAAGAGTAAGCCGGAACAATAGCATAAAACAAAGCATATTTGAACAAGAAATGATTCTTTTTATGACCATTAAAACATTCTATTTTTATCCATTTATATTATTAATTTTCGCTTACTAACGTGTTTTACAATTATAACTCTTTTTTTATTCTGAAAAATTTGTTACCAGGTACAATCCGGATAGGCATTCCTGAAGCTTCATAATAGACATCTAACAACCCACCATTTTTATTCGTAAAATACTCAACTTTAAATGGGTATACACCTTTCTTTAACTGAATTGAACCCACGTTATTTGAACCATCTAAGCTATTGTTTTCAGTTATTAACCTATAGTCAATAAATAATCGGTATCCTCCGTCAGACCATATACGGAATGTGTATTTCGCATCAAAGTCGATTTTCAACCAACCGGTAAAAGTCATTCCATAATCCGTTTTGCATTGATTCTTTAAAGAAATAATATCCGGGGTATTCAATCCAATTTCATAACAAATACCTTTACAGACAGGAGTCTTATTTACGAATGAAGGCATATTTTTTTCTCCGGGTAAACTGAATAACGAATAATTAATGCCGTTTCCCGCATTACTGTATGCCATACGGTATTGCGATGAAATCATCGGACTTTCTCCTTCATCATTAAATATCTTTGCATTGACGATCGCGGATTCTTTAAGATTGAAAGGTTCAGAGTATAATGCAGACACTCGAGTAGGTGTCGTCCCGTCAATGGTATAACGAATTTCACCATCAATCCCAATCGGAGTTTTTAGTTTTACTTCTGCCACAGTGTCAACAAAAAGTCCGCCATAAACGGTTTTGATTTTTTCTGAAATAAAAACAGGAGGAGGCAGGATAACGGCCCCTTTAAAAATGTTCTCCGGCTCGTCAAAACCAAGATAAGCCGCTTTTACGGGACGTCCTGTCCATACCTGCGGTATTTTTAATCCGAGAGCAAAAGCGACATCTGCCGCAACATCATATCTATATATTTGTTGTTTGATCTGGTATCCCGTCTTTATCCCTTTACCCGCATATATAATGGGAGTGGTTAATTCTTCATAAGTATTTTCTCCATGCCTGAAAAAAATTCCTCCGTGATCCGATACAATCATTACCATCGTACTTTCTTCAATTCCAGCTTCTTTTATAGCATCTATAATGACGCAGATACTCTTATCTATTTCTTCAATCGTTTGAATGTATTCATGTGACATGTGACCTTTTGAATGTCCCACGCCGTCAACCTCGTCTAATTGTATAAAAACAAAATTCGGTTTTTTATTCAGTATATATTCCGCAGTCTTTTCGGCTGTTTCCTTGTGTGTAGGATAAGTTTCATGTTTGTCCAGAAGTTCTGTTTCCAACATATCTTCGAAACCGTCCCACTGGTATAGACTCCCAATTTCAGCATCTGGCCATTGTTGACGGATTACGCTGAAAATATTCGGAAATATTCTGTTTTCAGACATAGCAACTGGTGGAAATTTATCAAAACTTCTTTTCCATGAATTGTCAATCACTCCAGTGGCTTCAGGTCCGGCTCCGCATAACATGGCATTCCAATTTGGTTTACTAATTGTTGGCAAAACAGAACGAACATGATAGTTGTAAGCTCCATTATGTAATAAACTATCCATACATGGAGTTGATGCTTCAAGAAATCCCTGAACGCTCATGCCGTCAACACCTATAACAACGACATGATTTATACCTTTAGGGTATTTCCCCTTCTGACTACAAGATGACAGGGTAAAAAATGTAAGTACAATTGGGAAAATAAAAGTTAGCTTCCAATCAATGATTTGTTTCATTTTTTTATACTATGTGTTATTTATTTTTTCCTAGCATCAGTCGGATAATTCAGATCTTGAATAATTTCCCCACCATATAATCTGATCCAAGAACGGAATCCTTCCGCCCCCTCCGTCAAATCGATCACTCTCGCTCCATTCGGCTTCAGATCATTGTATACATTATCA
>JAQVZS010000013.1 GCA_028708075.1 Massilibacteroides sp. | reverse complement strand
AATGAACCCGGGTATGGGTGGAGGAATGGGCGGAATGATGTAATATATTCTTCCTCTATTATACATGAAGTTCTGCCGGATAAGATCCGGCAGAACTTTTTTTATACCCTTTTAACAAAGGAAAAAGACGGAAATAACGCCACGAAACCTCTCCGGAAAAGGAAAGTTTTGCCAGAAGTGTTCTTTAACGCCGGATATTCCGTAACTTGCGCCCTTAAACACAAAGTAGAGTCGCATACATGAAAGAATTTATCAAAGTCCTGAAGCGTTTCGTGCCCCCTTATAAGAAATTCATGACGTTGAACGTTATGTTCAACTTCTTGTCTGCCATACTTAATCTGTTCTCGTTTATGTTGATCATTCCCATCCTCAACATACTCTTCAAAACAGACGATAAAGTGTACGAGTATATAGACTGGTCTTTTCATTTTTCGGGATTCGAATCCATCAAAGAGCTGTTCAGCGTAGCGAAAAACAATTTCTTCTGGTTTATACGCGACTATATCGACACGTACGGCGGTTCATCCACCCTCATCATGCTGGGCGTCTTCTTAGTGGTCATGACGTTCCTGAAAGTTCTGACTATGTACCTCGCTTTCTATTCCATGATCCCGATCCGAACAGGCGTCGTACGCGATATTCGCAACCAAATCAACCGGAAAATCACCCAACTCTCACTGGGCTTTTTCTCGGAAGAACGGAAAGGCGACATCATCGCTCGCATTTCGGGAGACGTGAATGAGATCGAAACCTCAATCATGAGTTCGCTGGATATGCTGTTTAAGAATCCAATCCTTATTTTCATCTACCTGATCGGTATGATTGCCATCAGTTGGGAATTGACCATTTTCGTCCTATTGTTGTTACCGGTGGCCGGTTACCTCATGGGGCAAGTCGGAAAGAAACTGAAACGCAAATCTTTCGAAGGGCAGGAACAATGGGGCGTTCTGATGAGCCAGGTGGAAGAGACATTGAGCGGATTGCGGATCATCAAGGCGTTTAATGCGGAAAAAAAAATACAAAAACGCTTTGAGGAGAGCAACGACAAGTTCCGCCGGATCACGAACCGAGTTTACCGTCGCCAGCAAATGGCGCATCCAATGAGCGAATTCTTGGGCACCGCCACTATCGCCATCGTCCTATGGTACGGGGGAACCTTGATTTTAGGGAACCACAGTTCGATCGACGCGGCGACATTTATCTACTACCTTGTCATTTTTTACAGCATCATCAATCCGGCAAAAGATTTGAGTAAAGCAGCGTATGCCATCCAGAAGGGACTGGCGTCGATGCAGCGGGTCGATAAGATCCTGATGGCGGAAAGCACGATCAACGACCCCGCCATTCCGGAAAAGATCGCGCTGAGAAATAAAATAGCCTATACGAACGTCTGGTTCAAATACCAAAGTGACTGGGTATTGAAGGATGTCAACCTGGAAATCAGAAAAGGGCAGACTATCGCCCTCGTGGGACAGTCAGGCTCAGGAAAAAGCACAATGGTCGACCTGCTTCCGCGTTTTTACGACATCGACAAGGGAAGCATCACCATCGATGGAACAGATATCCGTAACGCCCGGCTTTACGACTTGCGCTCGCTGATGGGGAATGTGAACCAGGAAGCCATCCTGTTCAACGACACATTCTTCAACAACATCGCTTTCGGTGTGGAAAACACCACGCAAGAGCAGGTCGAAGAGGCTGCCCGAATCGCGAATGCCCACGAGTTTATCATACAGACGGAAGACGGCTATCATACCAATATCGGCGACCGGGGTGGCAAACTCTCGGGCGGACAACGCCAGCGCATCAGCATCGCCCGTGCCATTCTGAAGAATCCACCGGTATTGATACTTGACGAAGCCACATCGGCACTCGACACCGAATCAGAACGTTTGGTACAGGATGCTCTGGAAAAACTCATGCAGAACCGGACGACAATCGTTATTGCCCATCGACTCTCGACTATCCGCAACGCCGATGTCATCTGCGTCATGCACGAAGGACAGATTGTCGAAAAAGGAAGACACGACGAGTTGGTCGCTTTAGACGGCTATTACAAGAAACTCTGCGACATGCAAAGTTTCTGAGTTCAGCGCTTGTCCAAATCTTCGTATAAGGTTTGTAAAATCGCTTTCCCTTTTTCCAATCGGGAAGCGCTTCCAGCTTCGGGCGCTTCGAGCAAAGGTATTCCGGCAGCATTGTCGTACACCGAAACGCCGGTACTGTCGATGAAGCCGAAACCATTATTGAAGGTGTAAAAGGCGAACCGGGGATAAGCAGGATCGAAGAAATTCCGACTGAAAAGGAATCCCGGATTGCGAAGCCCCAACTGCGCCAGCAGAGTCGCCGCAAGATCCGTCTGATTGATGTATTCGTCGAACACTCGCGGACGTTCGATCGCTCCTCCTACCCAAATGCAGGGAATATGATAGCGTCCGGGGTCATACTCTTTCAAGGTTTCCGGATAGCGGAAGCCATGATCCGAGACAAACACGATCAACAGATCGTCCCAGGCCGGGGTCGCTTTCAGATCGTCTACAAAATGCCCTAAACAACTATCCGTGAAGGCCACTGAATTCAAGTACAGATGTTCCAGCCGTTGATACGGTACTTTAAAGGGTTCGTGGCTGCTCAACGTCAGAAAAGTGGTAAACCACGGCGATTGTTTTTTAGTCATGATATCACCATACAACCATTCGAAAGTGACATCGTCGTTAGCCCCCCATTTGCTCAGCCGACTGGCAAGCGGAAAATCCACATCGGAAGTCAGACGGTCATAGCCCGAGTTAAAAAAGAAACTCCGCATGTTCGTGAAATTGATGTCACCACCATACAACACGTCTGTATGATATCCCCGTCCGCGCAGTTCTTTTGCAATGGAGGGAAGCGTCTGACTTTTGGCAGGGTATTTCATGATGGAAGTAGTCGGTTGTGCCAGATACCCGTTGAGTGCCGACACCAATCCACGATCTGTTCTAAACGAATTACCATACATATTCCGAAACAAAACCCCCTCTTTGGCGAGGCGATTCAAATTCGGCGTAACACCGCTCACACCACCGACGGCTTCTACCACATTAGCGGAGAAACCTTCCAAAATCACCATTAGGATATTCGGGCGATTCGTCTTCAGTAGACGGCAACTATCGGGAAAAGATTCCCCGGAAGCTTCCGGATAAAGGGGGTCGACCAACGCCCGGCGTTTTTCCTCCACGAAAAAATGGAACTCGGACGAGAAATCCTGCGGCTTGCTGAGAGAGGTCAGCAGGCTAAAACAGGGATTGATCGCTGCATGGTTCAAAAACTGATCCTTACTAAAATAAACCATACCCACATTAGCGGTCGAAGTCGTCACGCCTCCCCGAATCACGATAAACAGCAAACCGCCCAGCAACAACTGAACAGCCACCACCCTCAGCTTGCCTTTCGCGGGCACGAACGGAAAAAGCGGCACGATAAAACGCCCAAACCAGAAATAGAGCAAAATAGCGACTCCCACGATCTTCACCGACTGGACGAAAAAAGTGAGAAGAGGCACACTCGCCATCGCATTAGTAGGAGATTCCAAATAAAAAAAGACTGTGGAGTCGAGCCGGAAATTCCAATAAGCATACAAAGCTTCGTCGACCGAAAAGATGAGAGCGACAATCGCTCCCACAAACGCGAAATACACATTTAGCACAGTATGTAACCGTTTTCCACTATACCAAACCGATATAATCGTGAGTAAAAGCGGAAGCACCGTCAGATAACCTGCCATCGTCGCGTCCAATTTCAAGCCGTGCACAATAACCTGCAAAAACTCGGCAAACGAATGATGAGCAGCGAGCGCATGATTATACAATAAAAAGAACGGTTTCTGAATAGCGAAAATCAAGATCCAGGATAGAAAAACACCGAACAGAAAAAACAGTCTTTGTTTCATATTCGTCAAAATGTATCGCCGACCCACATTCGGGAAGGGTTTATTTTTTATACAATTTTTCTCTCAGTTCCGCGACGGCCGGGTCGGTGATATAATCGTCGTAATCCATCATCTTGTCAATAATGCCGTTTGGCGTTAACTCGATGATCCGGTTTGCCACCGTCTGAATAAATTCATGGTCGTGACTGGAAAACAATATATTTCCCTTAAATGTTTTCAATGTATTGTTGAACGCTTGGATAGACTCCAAATCGAGGTGGTTCGTTGGCGTATCCAAAATCAATACATTGGCATCTTTGAGCATCATACGCGAAATCATGCAGCGCATCTTCTCGCCTCCCGACAGCACGCTAACCTTTTTCAATAATTCTTCTCCGGAGAACAACATCCGCCCAAGAAAACCTTTCAGATAAACTTCATTAGTGTCTTGCGCAAACTGGCTTAGCCATTCGATCAAGTTATAGTCGGAGTTGAAATAAGAAGCGTTATCAAGTGGCAGATAGGCGGTCGTGATCGTCTGACCCCACTGGAGCATCCCCTCATCTGGTTTCTCTTCTTCATTGATAATTTGGAACAGGGTAGTCATGGATCGCGGATCGCGACTGATGAACACGATCTTGTCCTCTTTTTCGACGTTAAAGTTCAGATCTCTGAATAGCACCTGCCCGTCAATGCTCTTGGCCAGCCCCTTCACTTCCAGAATCTGGTTGCCTGGTTCGCGCGAAGGCGTGAAAAGGATGCCGGGATAGCGGCGCGAAGAGGGTTTGATTTCTTCGATATTGAGCTTTTCTATCATCTTCTTACGGCTGGTAGTTTGCTTCGACTTAGACACGTTTGCGCTAAAACGACGGATAAATTCCTCCAGTTCTTTCTTCCTTTCTTCCGCCTTCTTGTTTTGTTGTTGTTGCTGGCGCAGCGCTAACTGGCTGGATTCGTACCAAAAGCTGTAGTTACCCGCAAAGAGCTGCAATTTCCCAAAGTCGATGTCCACTGTATGCGTACAGACAGAATCAAGGAAGTGACGGTCGTGACTGACAACTAACACGGTATGTTCGAAATTAGAAAGGTATTGCTCCAACCAACCAACAGTTTCGAGATCGAGATCGTTGGTCGGCTCGTCGAGCAACAGGTTTTCCGGCTGTCCGAACAAAGCACGTGCCAACAAAACGCGGACTTTCTGTTTCCCACTCAAATCTTTCATCAGGCTATAATGTATTTCTTCGCTGATCCCGAGTCCGCTCAAGAGGCTGGCAGCATCACTTTCGGCATTCCAGCCTTCCATTTCAGCAAATCTTTCTTCAAGCTCCGAAACGCGTATACCGTCTTCATCACTGAAATCGGGTTTGGCGTAGAGGGTGTTTTTCTCACTCACAACTTCCCAGAGGATGGTGTGCCCCATTAACACAGTATCAAGCACGGTGTGTTCGTCAAAAGCGAAGTGATCCTGACTTAATACGGACAAGCGTTCGCCGGGCCCGAGTGTAACCAATCCTCTCGTCGGATCCAATTGTTTGCTAATCACGCGAAGGAAAGTGGATTTCCCAGCTCCGTTAGCGCCTATAATACCGTAGCAGTTGCCGGGGGTGAATTTTAAGTTTACGTCTTGAAAAAGAATTCTTTTGCCGAACTGAACGTCCAGATTACTTACTGTTATCATCTGCTTTTTTTCGTTATTTACCTATTGAATATGCAAAGGTACGAAAAATATGGGCAACTGATCGCGACGTATTTTTTTAATCATCAGGAGAAAACTTTTTTTGCTTCGAGAAAGATTATTATTTTGACAACTATGGTAATTATTTTTGACAATTGTAGTAATTATTTTTGACAATTGTAGTAATTATTTTCGACAACTGTTTAACAAAAGTTTGATCGATAAAAAATATAAGTTTGATCGGAACGGTTAAAAAATTTGTTCAGAATGGTAAGATTGTTTTATCGGAACAAGTTATAACTTCGTTTGTTCTAAGAATAAATCTCAATAAATTAGGATGATGAAAACAGAAATTAAAGTAAAGAGTATTCAATGCGCAGGATGCGCGAGAGCGATAGGTAAGGGAATTGGCGTGATCCCGGGGGTCTATGGAGTGAGTGTAGATCTTGCGAATAAGGTAATCTCGGTGGATCATACGGAAGAAATTACAGAGGATGCACTGGTGGAGAAGTTGAAGAGTATCGGTTATCCGGCAGAATAAAAAACAACGCCCGTTACCGGGCGTTGTTTTTTATTACAGACTATCTCCAAAATCTTCTCTAAACTTCGACATTAATTTCTCTGGCCAGTCAGTCAACGGCGCAAGTCCTCCCATAAAGAAACGCAGGACAGGCGGCTCGTCAACAAACTTCAATCCGCCAATCAGGTGACGATTTTCATACAACCAAGTCATACGATCTTCCACATACTTAATTTGCGAAAGGGTGAAAACTCTACGGGGAACTGCCAGACGCAACAATTCCATATCAGCGTACGTCTCGTTTCCATCTTCGTCCCGTTGATTCGACACAGAGCCGCGCTCCATCCCTCTCACACCGGAAATCAGGAAGAAAGCAGCCGCCAAAGCTCCTGCCGGGTAGGCCGTCTGCGGAATATGTTCGCAAACGCGCATCGCATCGACATGACATCCCAATACACCAGCAGGCGTTACCACCGGGATGCCTTTACGATCTAATGCATTCACCAAATATTCAATATACTGCGGACTCTGACAAATCATCGTTTCGTCCAACGTCTCATAAAGTCCGACGGCGATCGCTTCCACTTCGCGGACCGACATTCCACCATACGTAAGGAAACCCTCAAACAACGGAATCAGAGGTTGTAACTCTTTAAATAATGCTACGTCGTTCGTACAAATACCTCCACCCCGTGCAGAACTCAATTTGCGCGCTGAGAAATAAACCAAATCAGCCATACCTGTCATGAGTTGGATAATATCCTTCATCGAGGCGTCCTTAAACTCCGGCTCACGCTGTTTTACCAGCCAGGCGTTTTCGCCCAGTAGACTCGCGTCAAGCACCAAACGAATTCCATACTTGTCGGCAACCGCCCGCACCTCCCTCAGGTTCGCGATCGAAAAAGGCTGTCCACCGATCAGATTCGTCGACGCCTCCACACGGATATAAGGGATCTTCGACACTCCGTGCCGTTGAATACAATCCTCCAACTTCTCAATATTCATATTCCCCTTGAACGGATGCTTGCTATTGATCACATACGCTTCGTCATAAAGCAATTCTTCGATTTTCCCGCCATACTGTGTGATGTGCGCTAACGCCGTGGTAAAATGGTAGTTCATCGGCACCACACTCCCCTTTTTCACCAATGCGTTACTGATAACATTCTCCGCAGCACGCCCCTGATGAACCGGCAACAAATATTTTTTACCCAGGACCTCCTCGACCGCTTTCTGATAACGGTCAAAACTCTGCGAACCGGCGTACGCATCGTCTGCCTCCATCATAGCAGCCAACTGATGATCACTCATCGCGTTCGTACCACTGTCGGTCAACATATCCAGAAATACATCCTTAGTGCTCAGGCGAAACGTATTAAAACCCGCTTCATACAATGCCTCAAGCCGTCTTTCGATGGGGACTAAATGAAGTTTTTGAACTATACGTACTTTATGCAATTCCAACGGAATATTCTCGCCACTGTAAAACTTGATCTTTTGATTAGTGTTTCCCATGTTGTTTTATTAAAACGATAAAAATTAGCCCCCAAAAGTATATAATTATCTGCAAGTATGCATATTTATTGTGAATTTATTACAAAAAACACCATTTTCAAAAGACACGCGCACAAAACGGCAAAAATCCTGCATCGCAGCCAGCACCAACGAACCGGATTAGAGAAACAAAAAGTCCGAATTCGGAAAAACACCTACAAAATATCAGAAATCATAATCCAAACACGGGATTCATTGTTCTTCCGGGTCAAACGGTATGATATTTTTTTAATTCCACCCGTAATACTTTCGTCTTTCCGTCGGTTACCCGGTCCATCAGACGCCAAAAGCGTTCGTTATGACTCATCTCAATCGTATGGCAAAGTTCGTGTAGAAGCACATAATCGATCAAATGATCCGGCAAAAGCATAAGCGAACGGGAAAGAGCAATTTCTTTTCGCCGATTACAGCTTCCCCAGCAACTTTTTGTTTTGGAAATCCGCACGGATAAAAACGTAAGACCATATATCCGGGCCAATTCACGCAGCCTAAACGGCAAAACACGATTTGCTTCATGCAATAACGCTCTTCCCAGCAAATCCTGCAACACACACTGAACAGATTCTTTTGTGAAGTCGGTTTCGCGGGGGCAAGCGATATGCAACACGCCGGTTTCGAGCTTCATATAATAATTAAGCCTATCCGTACGAAAAATATGCAGACGAAATGTCTTCGTCAGCCAATCGGTCGATTCGTCCAAGAGCGCTTTCGGCGGACGTTTCTCCAACGCCTTTTTCAACTCCGGACGTTTTTCCTCAATAAAAGCGAGCATTTGCTTTTCATCTCCGCCAGCCGGAAGAACAGCAATAATCTGCCCGTTAGAAATTTTTAACGCATAATATTTCGCTTTCACACTCCAACGCAGCGTAATAAGTCCTAATTCCCGGTCTTGTATTTTCTGTTCCATCACAAAAACAAAAGTAATAGAAAATGCCCGACAATTAATACGCCGGAAATCTCTATCTTTGCGCCGATTAAACGAATAGCAAACTAAAATAGAATTCAGAATTATGAGCAAGAAAGCACTCTTAATTATTTGCGACGGTTGGGGAATCGGCAACCATAGTAAGGGAGATGTTGTTTTTTCGACGCCTACGCCTTACTGGGACAGCCTTTTAAAAGACTATCCAAATTCGCAGTTACAAGCTTCGGGCGAGAATGTGGGTCTGCCTGACGGGCAAATGGGAAACTCGGAAGTGGGTCATTTGAATATCGGCGCAGGACGTGTTGTCTATCAAGATTTGGTAAAGATTAACATTGCCTGCCGCGAAAATACGATTCTGGAAAATCCGGAAATTAAACGTGCTTACAGCTATGCAAAAGAAAATAATAAAAACATCCATTTTCTCGGATTAGTATCTGACGGAGGCGTACACAGTTCTCTGGAACATCTGTTTAAATTGACCGAGATAGCAAAAACATACGGAATCACGAAAGCATATGTTCATTGTTTTATGGACGGTCGCGATACAGATCCGAAAAGTGGTAAAAGCTTTATCGAAAAATTAGAAAAGCATTTAGAAACGACCGGAGGAAAAATAGCTTCTATCATCGGACGGTATTACGCAATGGATCGGGACAAACGTTGGGAACGCGTCAAAGAAGCCTACAATCTGCTTGTCTACGGCAAGGGAAAAACGGCGGAATGCATGATCAAAGCGGTGGAAGACTCGTATGCTGAAGGAGTAACTGACGAATTTATCAAGCCGATCGTACATACCGAAAACGGCAAACCGATAGCAATAATCGAAGAAGGCGACGTCGTAATCTTCTTCAACTACCGGAACGACCGTGCGAAAGAGTTGACCGTCGTACTGACACAACAAGATATGCCGGAAGCCGGAATGAAAACAATCCCCGGATTGCACTTTTTTTGCATGACGCCGTACGACGCCAAGTTCAAGGGTTTACATATTCTTTTCAATAAAGAGAATGTAGAAAACACGTTAGGAGAATGCTTAGCTGCACAAAAGAAAACACAATTGCATATCGCCGAAACAGAAAAGTATGCACACGTCACCTTTTTCTTCAATGGCGGAAGGGAAGCTCCTTTCGAAGGGGAAGACCGCATCCTCGTTCCTTCTCCAAAAGTAGCAACATACGACCTGAAGCCGGAAATGAGCGCCTACGAAGTAAAAGATAAATTAGTGGAAGCGATCAAAACCGGGAAATACGACTGCATTATCTGTAATTACGCAAACGGAGACATGGTAGGGCATACCGGGGTATACGAAGCGATAGAAAAGGCAGTTGTCGCTGTTGATGCTTGTCTGCGCGACACGGTAGAAGCTGCGAAAGTCAATGGATACGAAGTGATTATCATCGCCGACCACGGAAATGCGGACAATGCCGTCAATGCGGATGGAAGTCCGAATACGGCGCACTCATTAAACCCGGTACCGTTTGTGTATGTAACCAAACGTAAAGATGCAAAAGTTGAAAACGGAATTCTGGCAGATGTGGCACCTTCTATCCTGCAGATCATAGGATTGCCCAAACCGACGGAAATGACCGGACATTCACTGATAAAATGACAGACCTTTCTTTTAGAGACACAAAAGTGTCTCTAAAAGAAAAAACGCTATTCAACGTGTATGATTCAAATTAAAGAGACGCTGGTAAGTTTAGACATTGTCGAAAAGGCCTTTGTCTGTGATCTGTCGCAATGCAAAGGAGCTTGTTGCGTAGAAGGCGATTCAGGAGCTCCGCTTGAAAAACAGGAATATCATCTCTTAAAAAAACTGCTTCCCTTAATTTGGGAAGATCTTTCGCCGGAAGCAAAAACGGTGATCGAAAAACAAGGCATCGGCTATGTGGATGAAGACGGAGAAATAGTCACATCTTTAGTGAACGGGCGGGATTGTGTTTTTACGTTCTATGACGAAAACAATATCTGTAAATGTGCAATTGAAAAAGCATATCGTGAAGGGCGTATCGATTTTTACAAACCTATATCTTGTCACCTTTATCCGATACGAGTTGCAAAATATAAGACATTCAGTGCACTGAACTACAATAAATGGAAAATTTGTAAAGCGGCAGAAATTTTGGGACAAAAAGCGGGTGTCCCATTATATCGGTTCCTAAAAGAACCTCTTATCCGTAAGTTCGGCGAAGCGTGGTACGCTGAACTCGAATTAGTCGCTGCAGAATGGGAAAAACAGCATAGGGATGAAATGTAAAAATTGTCATTCAGAAGTAAATACGCCGTACTGTCCTTATTGTGGACAGAGAAGTTCGACCTCTCAATTAACCTACAAATCGTTAGCGCAAAGTCTGATGATGAGTTTCGGCACTATCGACAGGGGAATAATCAGGACGTTGATTGATCTTTTTGTCCATCCGGGACGTATGTCGGTAGAATATGTTTCTGGTAAACGCGTGACTTTTTTCGCCCCGTTTCAGTTGCTCTTTATCATGGCAACGCTTTACATGATCATTTATTTCTGGAGTGGGGGAAATAGCGATTTTACGACACCGGAACTTCTGCAGGATATCATATCTCCAGCGTTAAACTTGTTCTTGACAAAAAGCGTACGTTTCTTCCAGAACAACCGAGGAATCATGTGGGCCTTCTGTATTCCATTTCAAGCCTTTGCTTTCCGCATTCTGTATAAAGAAGTCCGCTACCGATTTACTTGGGTAGAAACCTGTTTTATCGCGGCCTACTTTTTCTCTCAGATTATTATTGTCGAATTAGCTGTCGTCGTATACAACCAGCTTTTCCCGGCTTATCTCATCAAAGACAGCACATTAACGCTCACTTATCTTTTGTTGCTGAGTTACGATATGAAACAGTTGACAGGAGGCACATGGAAGAAAAATATCTACAAATGTATTTTAAGCCAAATCCTTTTTTACACTGTTTTAGCTACTCTCGCGCTCATCGCGCTTGTGCTTATACTAAGCATTTACAATGTAGACATCGATCCCGACAACCTGAATATAAAATAAAAATAGGACCCTCCCGTTTTATTCCGCATTTTTTATCAAATCCTTGCTTTGAGCCTCTTCTTTCAGATAAGTTTCGATATGACGTTTCTTCTTTTCTTCCAAAATTTCGTTGATGGCAATCAGGATCCCAGTTTCTTCTACTTCACCAAATTCATGATTTATAGCAGTACCGAACGTACGCATACGCGGTGAAAGGCTCATATAAGCACTCACAAGCGGCGGAACATTTATACCCAATTTACGGACTTCAATATTTAAAATCTTATAATTTTCTTTGAAATCTTTATGCGGAAAAAGAATTTCCATCTTTTTAAGATCCATACCGGTCTGAAGCGGAAAAACGGGCGTAATTAATTGATCTTTATCGGGAAAATGCAGATTCAAAAAATAGAGAATCATGTTACGCGCTTCTGTATTATACGTATTATACATCGTCACTTTCCCGAAAAAATATTTTAACGTCGGATCGATCACAGACAAAGCGCCTAAGCCATCCCATAAATTATCCAGAACAAACAATCCTTTTGAGCCGGCACGGGTGGACTGGTATTCAAGCGTAACAAACGAACGCCCCAATTCCACCGTATAAGGTAAATAGTCTTTAATAAACGTTTCTGAAAAATTAAACAAATGTGCCGTCGCCAACAAAGGTTTGCCTTGCTCATCAAAGCAAACATCAGGCCCGCAAAGAAATCGATAACCGCCCAGAATCATGTCATCTTCGGGACTCCATACAATAAGCTGACGGTAGGCATTATCCATCGTATCGTATTCGTCAATGTCCATGTCCATCCCTGTTCCTCCGCCATAATAACGGAAAGCGATCTCTCGCAAACGTCCTATTTCCCGCATCACATTCGGCGAATCGTGCGCGGTAATAATATAAATTTCATTATTCGACTTATTGGTTCTCCGTAAGAGTTTATCCTTGGTTAATTCAGCTTTCAGCATTTCTTTATCAACAGGACTGATGATCTCTCGCATTTGCATGGTATTCTACGCTATTTACTAAAGTTTATAAACAATATCTTTTACCCACTCGGCCCATTCCGCGGGTTTTTTACTAACATCAAATGTTCGCCAAGGAATAGGATCGCCGAAATGTATTTGAAACGTTTTGTGTTTCGATTTAAACATTTCGTCCGGCAAATAAATCATTTCATAATTCATTTTTATGCCTAAATGTTTACGAATTGTTGCCAAGCGATAAAAAAAAGAAGAATTTTGGCCTTCAAAACGAATCGGCACAATGTCGCGCTGGTATTCCACCGCTTTTTGAATAAACGATTTTCTCCAGTCTAAGTCGACAATTCGGCCATTTATCTTACGAGAACACAAACCTGCCGGAAAAGTGACAATCTGATTATCGGATGCATACGCAGCATCAATCAAACGGGCAGTTTCTTTGCCCTGCGCACCATGTTTATTTACCGGCACAAAGATGGAGCGCAAATTCGTAAGATAAAGTAATAGATCATTAACGAGATATTTTATCTTACCGTTGAATTTTCGCCCGATCACTGCTGAAAGACAGATTCCGTCCAAACCGCCTAAAGGATGATTCGACGCAAAGATAAAACGACCGTTCTGCGGTATTTTCTCTCCATGCACAAGCGTAAGCGTAAGATCAAAATACCCGATCAATTCCTGCATAAATTCTACACCTTGCTTATCCTGATAGCGCATTAAAATATCGTTTAATTCATCCTGATGCACCGTTTTTATCAAATAATTGACAATAAAATCCGGGATTTTTCCTGCATACGAAGGCGCTTTTTGCTTCAAAATCTGTTTGATATCTATCCTGCAAATATCTTCTTTATCTGCCATACACTAATTGTCTCTTGTCGCAAAGATAAAGTTAATAATCAAAACAACACTTTTTCCGTGTCTTTATTTATCTTAATAGATCGGTAAACAAAATGCCCCGAAAGATTCAACGAAATGTTTCGAGACGTCTTTCTGGGACACTATCATTTATTTCAGATATTCAAAAAAACAAAATAACTCATCCGTTTTAACGGCAAATTCGACAACCTGAGCAGGTAGCCAATTCTCCACGGAACCTTTTTTCGACCAACTGATGCAAACGCTCCTGCAAAGGTCGAAGCCGTATATGGTCGAGCACATCCGCCGTAAACGCCACACTCAACATCATGCGCGCTTCAGATTCTGGAATCCCCCGGCTCCGCATATAAAACAATGCGTTCTCATCCAATTGCCCAGTTGTCATACCGTGCGAACATTTCACATCATCTGCATAAATCTCCAGTTGAGGTTTACTATACATACGCGCTTCGCGCGAAGTACACAAGTTGCGGTTACTTTGATAGGCACGCGTTTTCTGCGCATCCTTTTTAACAAGAATACGTGCACAGAAAGAACCGATCGATTGATCATTCAACACATTTTTAAATAATTCCGTACTGTGGCAATTCGGTACCGAATGAGTAACATGGCTGTACACATCCACATGCTTTTGTTTATCCAGAATACTCATTCCACAAAGCGTAGATTCTGCATATTCCCCGTTCAATTTAATGAAGTAATTATTCCGGCTAAGTCCATTCATTAATGTGATGCCATTCACTAATACATTCGATTTGGCTTCCTGTTCGACATATACAGACGAGAAATGAGTGTTCAAATCATGAGTTTCTTCCAATTCGTAATAATCAAGAAGCGCCCCTTCCTCAACAAAAATCTCAACGACTTGTGTCGTCAGAAACTTTTTCTTGTCGAGACTGTGTTCACAAACCAGCAAACGAGCTTCCGAACGAGGCTCCATAATAATTAGAATCCGACGATTCACCATCAGATCGACATCTGCACGAAGGATATTTATCAATTGTAATGGTTTTTCCAAAACCACACCTTCCGGCACATAAAGCACGAAAGCGTCCTGCGCAAGCATCGTATTTAAAGCAACAATTCCTTCGCTTGAAAAATCGGCGGCTTTGCCATAATATCGCGCAGCAACCTCCGGATATTTTTCCTCAAATTGCCGAAAACCTCCTACGAAAACAGACTTCGGAAGTTTTGGACAAGAGTTCCCCTTTTCGTAAAACGAATCGTTCACCATAAAATAAAGCCAGGTGCTCAAATTCGGCACATCACAACGAAACACGTCTTCCGGTTTAAACGGAATCGCAAGCCGATTCAGATTAACACCGTAATCCGGTGAAAAAGCTTTTTGAACATCCGTATATTTATAATCCTCATTCTCCATAGACGGAAACCCAATACGCTGAAAGCCTTCAAAAGCACGAAGCCGAAATTCATTCATTACCGCAGGCGAATATTTCCGGATCAACGCCTCATGCTGTGCGAACAAATCGATATATTGTTTTTCTACTCCCATATCATGCCTCTGCTTCAAGTTCCTTTACCCAATCGTATCCTTTTTCTTCCAATTCCAAGGCCAACTCCGAACCAGCGCTTTTTACGATACGCCCATCATACAAAACGTGAACGAAATCCGGTTTAATGTATTCCAGTAAACGTTGATAGTGGGTGATCACAATGGCGGCATTGTCAGACGTCCGCATTTGATTGACACCTCTTGCCACAATACGTAGCGCGTCGATATCTAGCCCGCTGTCTGTCTCGTCGAGGATAGACAATTTCGGTTCCAACATCGCCATCTGGAAAATCTCGTTCCGTTTCTTTTCACCTCCCGAAAAACCTTCGTTAACACTGCGACTGGTCAATTTATTATCTAACTCCACTATAGCGCGCTTTTCACGCATTAATTTAAGAAAATCGGTAGCCGAAACCACGGGTAAGCCGTTATATTTCCGATGTTCATTCAAGGCCGCACGCATAAAATTCACCATACTTACCCCGGGAATCTCCACAGGATACTGAAAACTTAAAAAAATACCTTCACGACTGCGGTCTTCAGGTTCCAACTCCAACAAATTCTTCCCATTAAAGAAGATTTCTCCTTCTGTCACTTCGAAAGCTGGATTCCCGACCAAGACACTGCTTAACGTACTTTTACCAGAACCATTCGGCCCCATAATCGCATGAATTTCACCGGCATTTACCATCAAATTAATGCCTTTCAATATTTCTTTGCCATCAACATTGGCATGTAAGTTCTTTATCACTAACATAGTTTAATATAACTTTAGATTATCCGACACTGCCTTCCAGTGAAATACTGAGCAATTTTTGTGCCTCAACGGCAAATTCCATCGGTAATTTATTCATAACTTCTTTTGCGTAACCGTTTACAATCAGGCCAACGGCTTCTTCCACTGAAATGCCTCGCTGCTGGCAGTAGAACAATTGTTCTTCACTGATCTTACTGGTCGTCGCTTCGTGTTCTATTATCGCGGTTTCATTCTGCACATCTGCATATGGATACGTATGCGCTCCACACGTCGAACTTAACAACAAACTGTCGCACTGACTGTGGTTCCGAGCTCCTTCCGCACGAGGCGAGATTTTTACTAATCCACGATAACTGTTCTGGCTGAATCCGGCCGATATACCCTTTGAAACAATGCGACTTTTCGTATTTTTACCCAAATGAATCATTTTAGTTCCCGTATCCGCCTGTTGATAATTGTTCGTTACTGCAACCGAATAAAACTCGCCGACAGAATTATCTCCGGATAAAATACAACTGGGATATTTCCAAGTAACTGCTGAACCTGTTTCCACCTGCGTCCAGGAAATTTTACTATTCTCCCCTTTACAGAGGCCGCGTTTCGTCACAAAATTATAAATTCCGCCTTTTCCCTCTTTATCGCCGGGATACCAATTCTGAACCGTCGAATATTTTACTTCTGCATTCTTTTGCACAAGAATCTCCACAATCGCCGCGTGTAACTGATTCTCGTCACGCATTGGCGCCGTACATCCCTCCAAATAACTCACATACGAATCTTCATCCGCAACAATAAGCGTACGTTCGAACTGCCCCGTATTAGCAGCATTAATTCGGAAATAAGTACTCAGTTCCATAGGACAACGAACGCCTTTTGGTATATACACAAACGAACCGTCTGAAAAAACAGCCGAATTCAAAGCCGCAAAAAAATTATCCCTGTAACTCACTACACTGCCCAAATACTGCTGCACTAGATCCGGATGATGCAGCACAGCCTCACTAAAGGAACAAAAAATAATTCCTTTTTCAGCCAGCGTATCTTTAAAAGTCGTCTTGACAGAAACACTGTCCATCACCGCATCTACAGCCATTCCGCTCAAAATTTTCTGTTCTTCTAAAGGAATGCCCAATTTATTGAACGTATTAAGTAATTCCGGATCAACCTCATCCAAACTTTTCGGCCCTTCCTTTTTCTTCGGCGCCGCATAATAGATAATATCCTGATAATCTATCGGCGGAATAGACAAATGTGCCCATCCAGGCATTTCCAAAGTCAGCCAATGACGAAAAGCCTTCAGCCGAAAGTCCAACAACCATTCGGGTTCGTTTTTCTTCGCGGAAATAATACGAACAGTCTCTTCGTCCAAGCCTCTGTGAATCGTTTCCGTATCAATATCAGTAACAAACCCGTATTTATAATCATTGTTCGTTACTTCATTTAATATATCATTTGATTCCTGCATTATACTTATTTTAAAAAACCATCATTTACTCGTTATTAAACAACTCACCGCGATAAATAGTTGGCATTATTTCGTATATAGGATAGTAAAAACGGGATTCGACCTTGACTTCAGGCGAAAGAAGCGAGTTCTTTTTATCAATAAATTCAAAAAGATTCAGACAAAGACTCAAAAAAAGGAGCATAAGGGCCAGTCCGAATACTCCACCACCAAGATGATTCAATATACTAAGAGGCGTTACACCCACAATTCGATGAATAATTTCTCCTGCAAGCAAAACAACTCCGAGAATCAATATAAAACCAAGGATATAACTGATTATGGTTACCGTTTCAGGCGAAAACCAATCCAGATTCTCCAAATACACTTTTAACCAGTCTGCCGCCATAGAACAAAAATAAATGGCGATCAGTAAAGCCAAAAGTGAAACAACCTGTTTGATCATTCCATCAAACAGGCCCTTCATAAATCCCACTCCTGCTAGACATACAATTAAAATGTCCAACCAGTTCACGTCTTTTAATTTATTATAATGTTTTCTTTACTTCAACTTCTTCGTACGCTTCGATCACATCGCCTACTTTTATATCATTATAGTTGACGATATTCAACCCGCATTCATAACCAAAGGCAACATCTTTCACATCTTCCTTAAACCGTTTCAACGATTCAAGCTCGCCACTATAAATCACAATACCATCACGGATTAACCGGATCTTGTTCGAACGCTTGATCTTTCCTTCTTTCACCATACAACCGGCAACTGTTCCCACTTTTGTTATCTTAAAGACTTCACGCACCTCCAGATTCGCAGTAATTTCTTCTTTCATTTCAGGAGCAAGCATTCCTTCCATCGCACTCTTGACATCCGCAATCGTATCATAAATTATCGAGTACAGACGGATCTCTACTCCTTCATGCTCTGCCTGACGTCTGGCCGCCAACGAAGGACGTACCTGAAATCCGATAATAACCGCATCCGAAGCCGCCGCTAATACCACATCCGACTCAGAAATCTGTCCGACAGCTTTATGGATGACATTCACCTGAATTTGCTCCGTTGACAAACGAATTAAAGAATCGGATAAAGCTTCGACCGAACCGTCCACATCACCTTTCACTATAACATTCAACTCCTGGAAATTGCCGATTGCAATCCGTCGTCCAATATCATCCAGCGTAAGCATCTTCTGCGTACGCAAACTAAGTTCACGCTGTAATTGTTCACGACGAGTCGCGATGTCGCGAGCTTCCTGCTCTGTTTCCAATACATTAAAAGTGTCTCCGGCCTGAGGTGCTCCATTTAGCCCCAGTATCAAAGCCGGTTCAGAAGGGCCTGCTTCCTCAATTCGCTGATTTCGTTCGTTAAACATCGCCTTTACACGTCCGTAATGCGTTCCCGCTAGAACAATATCTCCCATTTTCAACGTTCCGTTTTCTACCAATACCGTCGACACATATCCCCGTCCCTTATCCAAAGACGATTCAATAATCGAGCCGACTGCCCGGCGTTTCGGATTCGCTTTCAGATCAAGTAAATCAGCCTCCAATAGCACCTTTTCAAGTAATTCTTCGACTCCAGTTCCTTTTTTCGCGGAAATCTCCTGACTTTGATATTTTCCGCCCCAATCCTCAACCAGGTAATTCATGTTTGCAAGCTCTTCTTTGATCTTTTCCGGGTTCGCATGCGGTTTATCGATCTTGTTAATCGCAAAAACAATAGGGACTCCTGCTGCTGCTGCATGATTAATCGCTTCCACCGTCTGCGGCATTACATTATCGTCGGCAGCCACAATGATGATCGCAATATCAGTCACTTTCGCTCCACGTGCACGCATAGCCGTAAACGCTTCATGCCCAGGCGTATCTAAGAAGGTAATGCGACGCCCACTTCTCGGCAACTTTACATTATATGCACCAATATGCTGCGTAATACCTCCGGCCTCACCAGCAATTACGTTCGCATTCCGAATACCATCCAACAAAGAAGTTTTTCCGTGATCCACATGTCCCATGACGGTCACAATCGGTGGACGCGGCACCAAGTCTTCCTCATCATCTATTTCTTCGTCGGCATTGATGGCTTCCACCACATCCGCACTCACATATTCCGTTTTAAAACCGAATTCTTCTACAACAATATTAATCGTTTCCGCATCCAAACGCTGGTTGATAGAAACCATCATCCCTATACTCATACAAGTCGCTATTACTTGTGTCACAGGAACATCCATCATATTCGCAAGGTCGTTCGCAGTCACAAATTCCGTCAATTTCAACACCTTGCTTTCCAGTTCCTCCTGCTCCATCAATTCGTGTTCACGCTTAACTGCCGCGTCACGTTTATCCTTCCTGTATTTAGCCGCTTTATTCCCCTTGTTCCCACGATTGGTCAGTCGGGCCAGCGTTTCTTTCACTTGTTTCTGGACATCCTCTTCGTTGATTTCTGCTTTAACAGGCTTCTTCAGACGTGGTTTGCGGAAATCCTTTCCGTGGGTACTATGTCCACCATGAGGAGCGTTAACACCCGGTGTGTTATTAACATCCACACGATCTTTTTTGATCCGTTTACGTTTCTTTCTTGGATCATCCACTGTTTTAGGAGAAGCATCAGCACTCGCTTTCCCTCCTTGAGGCACATTCTGAACTTTCGGATGATTGAACTTTTCCCGTTTCTCTTCTCTCTCCTTCCGCCGTTCTTCTTTCGTCTTTTTCTTCGGCCGGGTAGATTGATTCAATGTATCCAAATCAATTTTTCCGGTTACTTTTATATTCGATTCGAATTTAGACGTATTAATACGGAATACGGATTCCGGTTTTTCTCCACCTGCTTCACTTTCCTTCTCCACATGTTTTTCCGAAATTTTCACCTCCGGAGCTTTCTCTGCTACCTTTTCCGGGACTTGCTTTTCAGCATCTTTCACTTTAGGAACACCAGCATCTTCAGGTTGTACTCGTTTGACAATCTTGGATTCCACAATTATTTCTTTTTTATCGTTTGGATTCTTTTGCAACGGCTGCGCCTCATTCGAATGTCTCTCTTCCAGATTGTCAGTCTTCGAGACAAAGACAGACACGGGTTCGACCGGTGATTCTTTCATCACAGGTGCTTGTTTCTCTTCCGAATCGCTCGAAATTAAAGGTTCCATACCTTTATTCACTTCATCCAAGTCAATCTTTCCTTTTGTAACTATCCGAGGTTTATATTCTTCTGGTATTTCGGTTTTGATCACATCCGAAACTTCTTTCTTGGCGATATGCACTTTTTTAACAGGGCGCTCAAAAGCAGGGCGTTCACGGCCTGCGGCAGGCGAAGGTTTCCCAAACTCGTTTACGAGTAAAGCATATTGTTCGTCACTGATCTTCGTGTTAGGATTGCTCTCAACAAGATGACCTTTCTTATGCAGAAACTCCACTACCGTGGTGATCCCTACGTTCAAATCTCGCGTTACTTTTATTAATTTTATAGGCATATCTATCTTTATCGTAATACTTTATGCTTTTTCCTCGTCTTCAAATTCTGCTGCTAAAACAGCTAATACATCATCAATAGTAGATTCTTCCAAATCAGTACGCTCGATAAGTTCGGCGCGATCCAGAGCCAACACATTCTTCGCGGTATAGCATCCGCAGTTTTTCAAAATATCGATCACCCAACTATCAATCTCGTCAGAGAATTCATCCAAATAAATATCTTCTTCGTCCGCATTGTCAATATCCCTGAACACATCAATCGTATATTCGGTCAACATGCTGGCCAATTTAATATTCAGTCCACCTTTCCCGATCGCCAATGAAACTTCCTCCGGACGCAAAAAAACTTCAGCTTTCCGATCTTCCTCATTCACGCGAATGGAAGATATCTTTGCCGGACTTAGTGATCGTTGAATAAAAAGTGAAATATTGGAAGTGTAATTAATCACATCGATATTTTCATTTCTCAATTCGCGAACAATCCCATGAATACGGGATCCCTTCATCCCCACACAAGCTCCAACCGGATCGATGCGGTCGTCGTACGATTCAACGGCCACCTTTGCCCGTTCTCCCGGAATACGCGCGATCGCTTTAATGGTAATCAAACCGTCATTAATCTCCGGAACTTCCAATTCAAACAGCCGTTGCAAAAAAACCTTATCCGTACGCGAGAGAATAATCTTCGGATTGTTATTCAGGTTATCCACCCGTTGAACAACCGCACGCACAGTTTCCCCTTTGCGGTAAAAATCTGTCGGGATCTGTTCCGACTTCGGAAGCAACAATTCATTGCCCTCGTCGTCCAGCAATAAAATTTCCTTTTTCCACACTTGATACACATCAGCAGCGATAATCGTACCTATTCTGTCCTTATATTTTGCATACAAACTATCCTTTTGCAATTCAAGTATTTTGGATGCCAATGTTTGCCGCAGATTTAAAATAGCACGTCTTCCGAAATTCGCGAAATGCACTTCATCGGTCACTTCTTCTCCGACCTCGCAATCCGGGTCAATCTCGCGAGCTTGCGTCAACGTTAACTGTAAGTTCGGATTTTCCAACTGGTCGTCCGCAACCACTACGCGGTTTCTCCAAATCTCAAAGTCTCCTTTTTCAGGATTAATGATCACGTCATAATTCTCATCTGTTCCGAACATCTTGGCGATCACGTTACGGAACGATTCCTCCAATACACTGATCATCGTGTCCTTATCAATATTTTTCAATTCCTTGAATTCCGCAAGGGTATCAATCATGCTGACTGTTTCCTCTTTCTTGGCCATAATCTTACTTGAATCTTAATAAGTATTTCGTATATTTTATTTCTTCGAATGCATACGCTTGCTCTTCTTCAACAAGCACTTTTCTTTTCGCACCTTCCGGCTTGACTTTTTTCTCCACCACTACAACAACACCGATTTCGTCGGCGAATTTGAGTTTACCGATGACTTTAACGCCTTTAGTCAATAAAAGTTCCACCTCTTTCCCGACATATTTCTTATACTGACGCAAAACCTTCAGTGGCAACGTAATCCCGGCAGAACCGACTTCCAATTCGAAATCTTCCACTTCTCTGTTCAACCCGTTCTCTATATGACGGCTTAGCGCAACACAATCGTCAATTCCTACAGCTTCATCATTATCAATTTCCACAACGATCAAATTACCTGGGTTGACCTGAACATCTACCAGATAATTCGACGTTGAAGCCAATTGTTCCTCGGCCAGCCGGATTATTTCATTTTTATCAATCATAAACCATCATTAAGAGAACAAAGAAGGGGACTTACCGCCCCCTCCTCATCCTCATCTCGTTTCCGGTCGCAAATATACAAATATTCAAAGACTTCCCAAAAGAAAAATTATTTTATTCGTGACATCCATTCCTTTTGTGTTGTTTTCTTCCCGATTCAACGTTCTTTTATGCGTCGATTTCTAAAAAAGCTATCTTTTATTGGTTTGTAAAATTATTTATTTTGTATTCAAACGCATTAACTAAATAATTAGATCCCATAAAAAAGAATCTTCGTGTTTATCCATATATTCTTTTGATTCATAATTCTATCTACAACAAGTAGCATATCGAAAAACAAATAAACTAATAGAAAAAAATCAGATTTTACTATTAGGTAAAAACAAAAAAATACAGTTCAACGAAATTAGCAAATAATCAAATCGGCGACATCCGCTTTCACTTCACGGATCAGATCGTCAGGCGAAACATGAATTTGTAGTCCCCGTTGTCCGGCACTGATATAAATCTGTTCAAAATCCATACAGGAATGATGAATATAAGTCGGAAAATGTTTTTTCATCCCAATCGGACTGCAAGCTCCGCGGATATAACCGGTCGTTGGGAGCAATTCCTTCATGGGAATCATATCACAACGTTTGTTACCCGACACTTTCGCCGTTTTTTTTAAATCCAGTTCTTCCGCTCCGGGAATTATACAAACAAAATAGCCGCTCTTATCTCCTTTTAATACAAGCGTTTTAAAAACCGACTCCACGGGTTCGTTCAATTGTTCAGCCACATGGATCGCACTCAAATCCGACTCATCTACTTCATAAGGAATCAAATCGTACGATATTTTCGCCTTATCCAGTAAACGGGCGGCATTCGTTTTCATTATTTTCTCCATTCCATTCTCTTTTTAATAAAAAACTGTCTGACAAATTCGTTTTTATAGAACATTTAAGATCAAAAGATTTTGCATAAAAAATGCAACCCTTTTCCATTTTGTTCGTCTTATTAATAAATGACAATATCAACTACAAAAATAATGAAACATGAAAACTAAAGGATTAATTTTGACATTGTGTTTACTGGTAGTATTCGTAACAAAGGCTGCCACAATAAAAGGAAATGGAAATACAACAACTCAGGAGTTTAAAATCGACAATTACGAATCGATCGAAGTCGGAGGAAATATTTCAACAGAAAACAAACTTTTCGGTTTTAAAAAACAAGACAGTAAAAAAATAAAATACAGCCAACAATCCGGGACAAGTACGCTAAAAATTACCCTAGACGAAAATCTGTTCCCGTATTTAGATATTCGTTCCTCAAACGGAACATTATTCATCAGGACAAAGAACCGGAATAAAATTGTCCCAACTCAATTACTCATACTAACCTCTTCTGATAAATTACGGAAAGTTTCCATTTCCGGAGCACTGGATTTCATCATTGACAGTCCGTTACACTCGGACGAGTTGAATATTTCAGTCAGCGGAGCCGGTGATATCATCATGGAAAAGCAAGCAGAGTTAGGTATTGTTCGATTTTCAATCAGCGGAGCCGGAGATGCTAAAGCAGGCAATCTTATCTGTAAAGAATTCGAAGGGAAAATTTCCGGTGTCGGCGACTTTGACTTAAAAGGAAAAGCCGACAAGGCTAGATTTTCCGTCTCTGGCGCAGGCGATGTCAACGCGTATCTTTTTCATGTTAAAAACGCAACAGTATCCGTTTCAGGCGCAGGCGATGTTGAAGTATACACCAGCGAGACGCTTGATGCGTCTGTTTCTGGGATCGGCGACATCTCATATAAAGGAAACGCGAAAGTCAACCGTCACAAATCCGGTCTCGGTTCTATACAAAAAGAAAATTAATTTTATTATTTTGTAACCATATCGCTCTTTCTCTTGTCGAATAAACAAGAAACAATTATAAACAATCTGATTATGAAAACAAACTTGATTTTATCTATTTGTATTTCCTTGTTTTTAGGATTTAGTGGATGCTTCCCTTTGCGGACAATCGAAGGCGATGGGAATATTATCACAAAAGAAATTGAAATCGGGAATTACGAAATGCTCTCCGCATCCGGAGGTAAGATGGTAATCCATTATATACAATCCGAAGATAAATCCGAATTAAAAGTCATAATGGATCAAAATATTTTCGACTTGTACGAGTTCAGGGAAGAAAACGGAAAGTTAATCATCAAGCCAAAAAAGAAATATGAAAAGATGTACCGAATTAAACCGACTGAATTTACAATTATCACCCATTCGGCAAAAATCAAAAATTTTGACATAGCAGGAAGTAATACACTTAATATCGACAGTCCTTTGACTTCGGAAAAACTGAAATTCAACATTGCAGGCAGCGGATATATAAATATACCGGGGAGAGCTGATATTCAAACCTTTGAAACGGAAATAGCCGGAAGTGGGACGTTGAATGCACCAGAAATCATTTGCTCTGTATTCGATGCCGAAATCGCTGGAAGCGGAACGTTGAATTTAGGTGGTGAAGCGACAAAAACGAAACTTTCGGTCGCCGGAAGCGGAAAAATGAAAGCGTTCGACTTCAATACCAAAGAGATATATTGTTCGATAGCGGGAAGCGGATATGTGGAAACAAGTGTGAGCAACAAGATTGACGTGGAAATTGCCGGAAGCGGTAACATCCGTTACAAAGGTAATCCTATCGAAATCAAAAAGAGTATTGCCGGTTCAGGCTCGATCAAGAAAGTCGACTGATCAGAGCCAGCCTTCCTTTTGATACCAGTCAATCACTTCTTCCAAACCTTTTCTTAAAGGATACTCAGGAACAAAACTCAAATCATCTTGAAGCGGCGTAACGTCACAAATCCAGTTGCGTTGTTTCAGGATGATATACTTATCGGTATTTAATGTCATGCTTTTACCCGTCAACCTACCGATCCATTCCGAACAGACACAAGCCAGATAGACGAACGGCAGGGGAATACGTCCTCGCAAAACAAACTTTTTCTTTAAAACCTCCTGAATCATCCGGGCAAAAGAAACGTCTGTGTAGACATCTCCATCTGCCACAAAATAGGCCTTATTGCGTATCGTTTCTTTTTCCAATGCCATCAACGCGACACGCGCCAGATCTTTGACATAAATAAACGTGATCCGCTGAGGAATGCGACCAGCCGCAAAATCAACACCCGACTGTATGCTTTTGACTTCCATATAATAATCCTTATCACCGGGGCCATAAACGCCCGTCGGACGAAAAATTACATATGGAAAATAAGATTGCGAACGAACCATGTTTTCTGCTTCTAATTTACTTTTTCCATAAGCCGTATCAGGACGTTGCGGATCGTCCAAACGAATCGGACGAAAGGTCTTTTCATCACCTTTACCGTAACTGCTCAAGCTGCTCATCAGCAAAAATTTCCGTAATGCGTGGCCGGACGCATAAAGTGCCTCAAGCAGGTTTTGGGTATAGCCCGCATTGACACGGTAAAAATTCTTTTTGTCCGATGTTTTGGTCAATCCGGCGTTGTGGAGAACGAAGTCAAACAGACCATACCGATCTTTCACATCCACCAATTGTTTCTTCAAAACAGAAAAATCATCGTAAGCAAGATCCAAAAAACAAATTCGTTCATCTTTCAAATTAGAACGATTGCTCCCCTTCCGTACACCAGCCCAAACTTCATGTCCACGGTTCAGCGCCTCTTTCACCAAAAAACCGCCAATAAAACCACTCGCTCCCGTGATCAATATCCTCATTTTATTTTTTTTTATCGTTCATATAAAAGGTATAATAATACCAAAGCAAACCAATCCAATTCAACACCAAAATCGTCAACATCCACAAAATCTTTTGTCCACGGCTAATCACCGGATTTTGAGACACCGCTTTGATCCCGAATAAAAGTACCGCAATCCAAACGATAACGCCCAATTCGGGCAATCCCATCAGACAAAATATCGTCAACAACATAACCCGTTCATTCCAGAATATTAATCTTCATGTGTTTTCAACACACGATGTGGCAAATTACCGTGCCCCACTAAATCGATCGGACAGTTGTATACATGCGTCAGCCAGTCTTCCGTCACATCCGTACCGGGATGGTAATGCAGTGTCTCGTTCACACAAGCGATATTTTTCACCATGCTAACCACCGTGCCGATATCGTGAGAAACCAGTACAATAGCACTCTCTTTGTTTATCCCTTCCAACAAATCATAAAAATGCGATTCAAAACGCTTATCTACATACGAGTTCGGTTCATCTAAAATCAAGACCTCCGGACACGAAACAATCGCCCTTCCCAGCAAAACGCGCTGTAACTGACCGCCGGATAATTCTCCGATCGGGCGTTTTACAAATTCATTTACCCCCATTTGTTCAAGGACTTCTTCGACACGCTGTTCCTGCACTTTAGTATATGCACGGAGAAAAGGTTTTTGTTCCGCCAGACCGGAGGCCACAACCTCCCAGACAGAAATGGGGAATTTCTTATCTATATGATTAATCTGGGGAAGATAGCCAATCTTCAACGAAGATACCGCTTGTCCGGATTTATAGAAAGTGACCTGTCCGGTTCGAGGCGAGAGCAAACCCAGGATTACTTTTAACAAAGTCGTTTTTCCCCCTCCATTCGGTCCGATAATACCCAGAAAATCTTTTTCAAAAATATCCAGCGAAATATTATGCAAAACCGTTTTTGCGCCATACGCCGCGGACACATTCCTTATTTCAATACGTTTCTCCATCAGCCAATGCTTGAGCAATATGTATCATTTCTTTTTTCCAGTCGTAAGCCAGCGGATTAATGACCACCAACTTACAATTCGTTTCCTTAGCAATCAACTCCGCATTTTTCTGATCGAATTCCTGCTGGATAAAAACGACCTTCGCTCCGGATGTCCGGGCCGTATCAATCAGTTGTTTCAATTGTGCCGGCGAAGGCTCTTTACCTTCCATCTCAATACTCAATTGTGTTAACCCATACTCATGCGAAAAATAAGTCAACGCCGGATGATAGATAATAAAAGTGCGGTTATCAAGCGATTCCAACAACCGGGCAATCTGTTGCTCAGTCTCTTCTATTTCCGACATCAAACGATTATAATTCTCCCAATAATACGACGTATTGTCCTTATCCAAGTCAATAAAGGCGTACAAAACATTCCAAGCCATCTTTTTAGCTCCGGCAACGGAACTCCAAATATGCGGATCGACGCCGTGATGCGCATGATTGTACACTTCGCCGGATTGGTGCTCATGTTCGTATTCTTCTTCATTTTCAATCAGAGAAAAACCTTCAGAAAGATCGAAAACCTTCATATGACTATTATTTTCCAGCAGTTTCGACACCCAAACTTCCTCCAAGCCCAAATGTCCAACACGCAAATACGCTTCACTCTTGCTCACTTTCACCATTTGTTGCGGCGTAGGATCATATATTTCCGGATTTTGACCGGCAGGAACAACCGTATGAATAACAAATTTATCTCCCGCAATCTTCTCTGCAAAATAACGCTGCGGCTCAATGGTGACGGAAACAAGTTTTTCCTCAGTTTGCCTGCCGGCACATGCCGTAAATAAAATATAAGTAAATAGAATAAACAGACTTGTTTGTTTCATTTGAATCCTCGTTTCATAGATTTACACAAAGATAATCTTTTCCTGTTTCCCGACTTAATTTCTGTAGCACAAAAAAAATTGTTAAAATAAACATATTTTCCTTTCATAAAGCAAACAAACAAAAATCCAACGGGATTTGTTATATCTATAACAAATGATTCACAAAGGCTTGTTTTTTAATACGTAACAAAAATTAACATGATCGTTCCATACTATTATGTATTTTTATTTAAGTTTGTTGAATAAAATGATTGAGAGCTTTATTAATAACTTAAAAAACGATTAGATAACACTTAAAATCCGAGAGAGTTCCCGGCTAAAACATATTCATTTGTTTTATGAATCGGGATATACCAAACCAAATTTTCTCTATTAATCAAATAAATATGACGTGTAGTATGAAGAAGTTTTTAAATTTTGGGATGTTCACAGCACTTATCGTATTGATAACATTTGGCAGCGTTTCATGTAAGAAAGATGATCCTGAGCCCGAGATCGTTACCAATCCTTTAGACGAAACAGCCTATTATGTTATTGGAAAAGTGACTGAAAAGAACGTTGCATTAGCTGATGTAACGGTAAAAACATCCGGTGCAGAAACGACAAGTGCACAAGACGGTTCTTTCTTATTGAAAGTAACACAAAAAGGAGACCTTACCGTAACCTTCTCGAAGGATGATTATATAACCGTAACTTCCGACGTTACCATTCCTTCCAATGCAGCAAGCAACAGCAGCGTTTCGGTCTCACAGGAATTAACGAAAAAAAGTATTCCGGAAACTGTTTCTAACACCGAAGAAACGGTTATCACCGAACCAACCGAAGAAAAAATAACATTTACTTTTCCGGCTGAAGCAGTAAGTCAGCCGACTGACGTTTCGATCACTAAATATACGGAAGGTGCTAAAAAAATATCCAGCGGTGAAGTACGTTTGAGTTTAGCCTCCTTCAACTGTGAACCGGACGGCATCGTTTTCGAAAAACCGGTAAAAGTGGCATTAAAAAACCCGGTAAGTAATAATATCTTCTTCTCCAATACAAAACACAATGTAGAAAAGAACGGAAAATGGGAATACGTCGACGACGCTGTTTTCAATCCTGCGGAGAACGTCTATTCTTTCGAATTGAACAGTTTTTCCAATCACTCAATTAGTATTGTCGCAACGCAGTCCGAGTCCAGCACATCAACGGAAGCCTTGACGACTGTTGTAATTGATAACCTTGGAGTGATGACTGTGAAAGAACAAGAAATCAGTATTACCCAGAAATACGGTTGGGAAATCGAAGGCGATCTTGCCAGCATCCTGAAAACGGCTATCCCCGAATTAAGTGACGACGACGCTTCAAACCTGGTACCCATGGCGTTGACGACTATTGAAACATTGAAAGGTTCTAAACCGGGTATTTCGGAAACACAATTGAATTGCGGAACAGCAAAAATCAGTGGAGACATGAAATATACCGTTGTATTTACCTCGTTGATCATTAAAACAAATGTCGCATTCAGTGTAACTGCCAACAATACGCAGAAAGAAATCTCTGTTCCGGTCAAAACATATTCCGGCGTATCATCGTCTGCCACCTACGAAAGAGGAAATAGCTATCCGGATCATTCGGGAGGTAGTGGCAAATAATTGACGAAACCTACACGTGAATAAAAGCCGTTATTTCATCTATATTATAGGGGTGATATGTGGCATCTGGCTACATATTCCCCCTTTAAAATCTCAGTATGCCATGGGAGTTACGGGAGGGTGGAATATTCCGACGGCCGACATGCAAAATGACGGAACATTCATGGCCGGGGGGAATTATCTGCCGAAAGAAATATTGCCGGAGAACTGGAACTACAATTCGGGGAATTATTTTGTCAACCTCACCTTCCTTCCTTTTGTCGAACTGGCATATCGCTGCACGCTTCTGCGTGGAGAATTTAAAGCCGGCAACAAGCTGCAACAAGATCGCTCGGTATCTGTCCGCCTACGTCCCCTCAACGAAGGAAGGTATTGGCCGGCCCTGGTAGTCGGTTCGAACGATGCCTTTACCACCGGCGAAATAAACGCTTTAAATGAATACGACGGGAGCAACCGTTTCTTTTCTTCTATCTTTGCCGTAACCACAAAGCATGTACAAATCAGCAGACATGACTTGGGACTAACAGTCGGGATGAATATGTTCACTCCCAAAAACTCCCGCCGAAAAGGTCTTTTCGCAGGGATCAATTACACCCCCTCTTTCTGTAATAACTGTTCGCTGATTGCGGAATATGACGCAAATGCTTTTAATGTAGGTATTGTAGGAAAAATTTTTTATCATTTTTCGCTTTATACTTTTTGTCACGACTTTAAAGCGGTCTCTGGCGGACTCAGGTATGAATTTATTTTAATTCGTTAAATCCTATGAGATCAATTTTTCTTTTACTCGTCGGCTGTTTCTCTTTTTCGTTCGCCTATGGACAAAAAACGAAGACCGAGCAGGCTGTCTCCATGTCGCTTATACAAATGGGAATGGAAAATATCGCTGTCGTAGAAGAACCGGAAGTTTTGCACCTTTCGTTCGACGCTCCGGTATACCGCAATAATTATCAGGGATTATTCGAGGTGATCTGCATGTTTTTAGAAAAAAACGATAGCAACCGTAATATTCAAATCCTTCTTATGGAGGAACAAATGCCCCGGTTAGTTGTTCAAATTCCGGAATCGGCGATTCGAGCTTATCGCAATCGACAGCTTTCGCTGGAAGGCGTCATGCAAACTTTGACAGTGCGTCATGAAACAAAAGCAGACCAATCTGTCTTTAAAAACCGAAAACGAGAGAATTCTTCTTTTGGAAAGATCGATCTCGTACTTTATCCGCAAATCAGTCTGAATAACGCCTGGATGGACAAATTATACGGCGCGATCGTAAACATTGCACCTGCAATAGAAGTCGGACTTTGGAAAGGAGCGTCTTTTACAGGACAAGTCATTTTTCCGATATGGAATAATATGAAAGGTGAAATGGATTATATACGTCCGGGTATGCTCGTTTTCCGCCAACAGGCGGATCTCGTATCCCGGCTACAGACAACGTTCAGCATCGGTAACTTCAACGGCAGCCGTATGGGAGCGGATATCGATTTTCGCTATCGTCCAGTACAGGGACATTGGATGATCGGCGCACGCGGGGGACTAACCGGTGCTTCCACTTTTCACGAAGGAAAATGGGAAGTTGCCTATTGGAAACATTTCTTCGGTAGTGCTTACGCGGAATATTATTTACCTTATTACAATTTAGACATCCGTCTGGCGGCCAACCGCTATATTTACGGCGATTACGGCGCGCGTATGGACATTACCCGTCATTTTGGGGAAGTAGCCGTCGGTGTTTACGCGATGCATACCGGCGGAGAATACAACGGAGGGTTTCATTTTGCCATTCCGCTGTTTCCGGAAAAAAGAAAAAAACGCGGCACCATACAAATCCGACTGCCCCGCTATTTCGACTGGGAATACGAAGCACAGTCTGGCAACGAATACGTCGCTAAACGTTTAGGCCGCGATTACGAAACCCGTCCGGATGAAAACCGAAGTCAATTTTATTATAATCCAGCCTACATCAAATCCGCATTAATACAATTAAGCCGGAAATAAACACAGAACGATCCAATTTTTAGATTAAAATAAAAGGTTGATCTCCGATCAAAAAGAAATTACTATTTTCGCTTATAAAGAATCAAATCTGTTTTTGAATGAAGAAAATAAACTTAACAACCGCCTTTTTGATGATTTACCTAATCGCAATAAGCCTACTCTTCTGGCCGAAACACCAAGAAGAATACACAAAATACGCGCTTGTTCTAGGGGGTACTTTCCTGATCATTCTTATTCTGCGCTACATTCAGATCAAACGTCTGAAAATTCGGAATAAATGGAAAAAGGAAAACGAACGATAAACAAATCATTTTTCTCTTTCTTTCTTTAATTTCTCTTTCAAATAACGGCCGGTATAAGATCCGGAACATTGGGATAAGATTTCGGGGGTCCCGGCGCAGACTAAATTCCCACCTTCATTTCCGCCTTCCGGCCCGAGATCGATCACATGGTCAGCACATTTGACGACGTCTAAATTATGTTCAATGATGACGATGGAATGTCCGCTTTCCAGCAAGGCGTTAAACGCTTTCAATAAAGTTTTTATATCGTGGAAATGTAATCCGGTCGTCGGTTCGTCAAAAATAAACAAGGTTGCTTCCTGCTTCTCCTGTCCCAAATAATAAGCAAGCTTAACCCGTTGGTTCTCTCCTCCGGAAAGAGTAGACGATGTCTGCCCCATTTTAAGATAACCTAATCCGACGTCCTGTAAAGGTTTTAATTTCCGCACGATTTTCTTCTCCTGCGCATTCGGATATTTTCCGAAAAACTCAATAGCCTGATTAATCGTCATTTCCAAAACATCGTAAATATTTGCGCCATGGTATTCTACTTCCAGCAAATCCGAACGGAAACGTTTTCCGTGGCAGGCCTCGCAAATCAGCGTAATATCAGCCATAAACTGCATTTCCACAGTAATACGTCCTTCACCCTTACATTCTTCGCACCGTCCTCCTTCCTTATTAAAAGAAAAATAAGCCGGCGTATATCCCATCTGTTTAGATAAAGCCTGTTCTGCGTACAGTTTGCGAATCTCGTCGTACGCGCCGATATACGTCACCGGATTAGAACGGGAACTTTTCCCGATCGAGTTTTGATCTACAAATTCCACTTGCTTAATCAACTTAAGGTCACCCTCGATACCTGAACAGTCCACGTACGCTCGTTCGTTCCGTTCAATAGCGTTCCGCACGCCGGCATAGAAAATATCCCGCACCAGCGTACTTTTCCCCGAACCGCTTACGCCCGTCACCACGACCATGCAGTTCAACGGAAAACGAACGTCGATGCCATTCAAGTTGTTTTTACGGGCGCCTTTCACCTCGATATAGTTATTCCACGGACGACGATAGGATGGAACTTCAATCCGGTCTTCTCCCGTAAGGTATCTTACCGTATAACTATCGCTATTCATTTGCAGTTGGTCGACGGCCCCCTGATAAACCACTTCACCTCCCAACCGACCCGCCTTAGGGCCAATATCAATGATATAATCGGCAGCCCGGATTATTTCCTCGTCATGTTCAACGATAACGACCGTATTCCCCAGATGCTGTAATTGCCTTAGCACTTTGATTAACAAATCCGTGTCGCGCGAATGAAGTCCGATGCTCGGCTCATCCAAAATATACAACGAACCCACAAGACTGCTACCCAACGACGTTGCCAAATTGATTCGCTGACTTTCCCCTCCGGAAAGAGATGACGACAGCCGGTCGAGCGTAAGATAACCCAATCCCACATCAATCAAAAATTGCAGTCGACTGTTGATTTCCATCAGCAAACGTTTAGCAATTGCCGCATCCGTTCTGTCTAACTTCAGTTCGTCAAAGAATTTCTTTACTTCCGTGACCGGGAGGCGCACCAAAGCCGCGATACTGACCCCTCCCACCTGCACATAAAGCGCTTCGGGTTTGAGGCGGCTGCCCTTACAAACCGGACAAACTGTTTTCCCGCGATACCGTGCAAGCATGACACGATATTGTATTTTATATTGATTTTCTTCTACGAACTTAAAAAAGTCATAAATACCGTGCACTTCACCGTTTCCGTCCCATAAAAACGCTTTTTCTTCCTCCGTCAAAGCATAATACGGACGATGGATGGGAAAATCCACTGCCTTTTTCACAAAATCCTTCAACCATTCCCCCATGACTTCGCCCTTCCAACAAACTACCGCGCCTTCGTAAACCGACAGTTCCTTATCCGGGATGACCAAGTTTTCATCGATTCCCAGCACCTTTCCATAACCTTCACATTTTGGACAGGCACCCAACGGATTGTTAAAACTAAACATCATGTCTGTCGGCTCCATAAACGTGAGACCATCGGCCTCAAATTTCTTGGAATAATCTTTTACAACCGCGTCCTCTCCATAAATCCGAATCCGACAAGTGCCATGCCCTTCAAAAAAAGCGGTCTCGACGGAATCGGCAAGCCGGCTTTTCATTATTTTGTCGTTCGACACCGTGAGCCGGTCGATCACGAGCTCTATCTCTTTTCCCGCCAGAAGCGTTTCGTTATCCAACACTTCCGGAATACGATATACCGTATCTTGAATAAACAAACGGCTATACCCTTCCTTTTGTAAAATCGCCAATTGTTCCTTCATCAAACGTCCTTCCGGCAAAATAACAGGAGCAAAAACCGCAAAACGTGTGCCTTCCGAATACGTAAGGACTTCGTCGCGAATGTCGCTCACCTGGTGCTTCTTCACTTCCGTTCCCGAAATAGGAGAAATGGTTTTCCCGACACGGGCGTATAACAGCCGGAGATATTCATAAATCTCTGTGGATGTACCCACCGTAGAACGCGGATTACGGGTATTTACTTTCTGTTCGATAGCGATAGCGGGAGGTATCCCCTTGATGTAATCGCATTCCGGCTTACTCATTCGTCCGAGAAATTGGCGGGCGTACGCGGAAAGGCTCTCCACGTAACGGCGCTGCCCCTCCGCATATAACGTGTCGAATGCCAAAGACGATTTACCGCTCCCCGAAAGGCCGGTGATGACGACCAACTTATTCCGGGGTATTTCTACATCAATATTTTTCAGATTATTTACTCGCGCTCCTTTAATCAGGATATTGTTTTCTTTTGCCATAGCCTGTACCCGTTCTTTTTTTTCGAAGGAACAAAGATACGATAAAATGCTTGACCAAGCATTTTATCGACTCAATCGAATTCTTTGATAAAAGATATCGCGGAACGTTTCTAACGGCATTGGAAGCATTCGCCCCATCCCATCACAACATAATCGCGGGAGATGTTTTTCATTTTTTGAAATGTCAACCAAAAGGCTTCCCGGTGGTCTATCGTATGTCCCATTTCATTTTCATGTCCCGTAACCACCAAACGTGGGGCAAATCCTTCAACGAGGTCGTGCATCCGATGTGTCCAGCAATTAACGACCAGCGCATCTACTAAAGGAATTTCTTTATTTATGCCGGCAATCCATTCTATATCCTTTTTATTATATTGATCACCGATATGCGCAATCGTTTTTTTCTCTTCCGTTGTCACAACATAAATATTATTCATCAACTCGTCCTGATGTCCGGGCAATATCTTCACCTGAAGTTTTTTATTATTTTTCAATTTGACGGATTGATCAATAGTTTTTTCAGAACGAATATGCTGTATTTCCTTATTTTCTATCCATAAATTTGTTGGGCCGATCACAGGTTTCCCGGCCTTAATAAACATTTCGGCCACAACCGGATCGGCATGATCGCCATGATTATGCGTAATGAACAACACATCACACTCGTCGACGAGTTGTTGGATTAAAACATCCGGAATAAGTGTTTGATTATTGCAACTGCCCCGTACCAAATCAAATGCGATTGTAACCGAATTTGTCCGGGCAATGAAACCATCATTATAAATTTTATAGATTTTCAATCCCTCTCCAGCAGGATTAAGAAGATTGGCTATAGCCTGATTAATGCGGGAGTTCAGGAAGTTGTTAAAGGCTTCACTATTGTCGTATTTCGTTTCGTGAAGCATGGCGTCTAAATTGTACAACGCCAGTTTTCTTACCATTGGATCGCCTGTCACCGGCGGATTTTCCGTCAAAGCTTGATCGACCAGTTCAAACATATGGAAAGCCTGTTTTTGAAGATAAGCTTCCACATTTCCCCAAAAAGCACTTTTCTCCTGGGCGTGTATACAATTGAAAGTAAACAGGCATATGCTACTTGCAGCAAATACGATATAAACAAATCTTTTCATGTTCTGAAAATTGTAAATTAAAAACCTTATACGCATCAAAAGTGGGTCAGGATTGTTTCCTGCCCCACTTTCAATTTCACCAACCTGAATTTTGTGTCAAGTTCGTATTTCTTTCCATTTCGACCAAAGGAATCGGCCAAATTTCGTGACGCGATTGATATTTTCGTTCATACATCAAATCTCCGAAAATATCCGTTGCATTTTTAACAGTAGATTGAAGCATACCCCAACGACGGATATCCCAATAACGTTGTCCTTCCCCGGCCAGTTCGTAGGCACGTTCGTCGCGAATACGTTGTGCCATTTCTTCTTTTCCGTTAACGGCGAGCCAGGCAGCCCCTGAATTTAATCCAGGCATTTCTACCCGTGCACGAACCTTGTTCACTTCGATAACAGCCTTATCCGTTTCTCCGTTTTCGTTGTATGCTTCAGCCAGCATTAAAAGGACATCACCCAAACGGATTAGCGGGAATTCATAAGGGGTACGGGTATATTCTCCCCAATAACCGCCAAGATTACCTGTAGGAATCCATTTACGCCAGAAATAAGAGTTCCAGCCTTCTGAATTGCGAATAAAGGCAAAAGCTTCCATTGGCGAACCGCCCTTCGACGGATCCGCAAGGACGAATTGTTTGTCGCGCGGATTAGAACCGGCGTCCGTACCTAAATAGTGTGAATACGGGGTGATTACATTCCAGCATAAACGCGGATCACGTTTGCGGTAGACATCCAACACCTTTGTCGTATCGCAATCTAATGTATTGATAACTGTTGTACTCCCCTGATCAATCGCAACACTTAAAAGGTTGCGGCGAAATTGAGAATCACCGGAATTAAAGCCGGGGTATATCTTATCCCAGTTGAATTTTGATCCATCCAAATTTTCATACATATCGACCAAGGTCGTTGAGGGAACTATTTGGTTGCCTGCAATAAGACGCATAGTAGATTTATTACCGAAATAGGAAACAATATCCAAAGCATATCCCGCGGTATTGTTATCGATAGATTGTATGGAAAAGATCATTTCGTTGCTACGTTTTCCATTATAAATACGGAACAGGTCTTCATAATTCGGATGCAAAGCATAACCGTAATTATTGCTCTTATTATAAACAATCTCTTCGAAATCAGCAATAGCCTTACTCCATTCCTTGTTAAACAGATATACTTTGCCACGAAGTGCATAAGCCGCACCTTTAGTTGCCCGTCCATAGTTGTTTGTTTCCCAACTCACTGGCAATTTGGCAATTGCCTCATTTAGATCTTCGAGAATGTGCTGGCGAATTTCTTCGGCCGAACTGCGCGGATTGATCACAGTTGCAAATTCATTGTTAATATCGCAAGTCTCGTCATAATAAGGCACGCCCCCCCAACCATTAAGCATACGGAAATAAGCCATGGCGCGAAGAAATTTTGCTTCTCCCGTTACCTGGTCGATCGTTGTCTGGCTAATATCCATATTCGCCACGTTCCGAATCACCGTGTTCGAGCGATGAACCAATTCGTAAAGATACTGCCAATGATTCTGTACGCCCCCGCTATTCGAAGAAAACGAGGTACCGCGTGAGACGTCAGACCAAGGGTTCGTACCATCTGCCAAATCTGTACACATGTCGAAAGTAAATTCCATGCCAAAGCACCATTGCGCTTTCATAGCGGCATACAGACCGACAGCAGCCTGTTTAGCATGCGCTTCTGTCTTCCAGAATGTTCCACTTGACATTTGGTCGGCCGGAATATAGTCCAAACTTTCACAACCGCCAAGCAAGAGGACAGAACCTAAAAATACGGAAAATATTTTGATACTCTTCATTGTTTTCAAATTTTATTGTCTTACTGTTTTAAAACGATACATTAACTCCTACAGAGAATTGACGGATTGATGGATATCCGACATTGGCGCCGATTTCCGGATCAAACCCCGGAAAACTGGTGATAGTAAACAGATTATCGATACTAGTGTATACTTTCAATGATTCAACATAAAACTTCTGCGTAATCTTTTGAGGAATTAGATAACCCAATTGAATATTCTTGCAACGAAGATAGGCTGCGTTGTGTACGAAGGCGTCACTAGCCTGATTGTTTTTGCTATTCGCATTGTTGCGCAATTTGGGATATTTCGAGTTGTATGGGTTTTCGGGTGTCCAAGCATTATCTGTTATATCTTTTATAAGCGACTGTCCCATAACCGTGACAAAGCGGAACGCTTGGTTATTATAGTAAACCTGATAATCTCCAACTCCCTGAAGAAGCATACTAAAGTCAAAGTTATTCCAAGTCAAACCCAAATTTGCACCATACGAGATTCTCGGACTGTTACCATGTCCTATCTCGACGCGGTCAGCGGTATTCAGCTTGCCGTCGTCATTGGCATCCGCATAAAGAAAATCGCCGAGTTCCGGACGTTGATAGGTGGCAAAGTAGTTCGGATCTTTGTCCACCAACGATTGAACATAATCCAAATCCGTTTGGTCACGTACGATACGGTCTACAGTAATAACATAAAGTTGATTGATCGGTTTACCTTCCTGAATTTTGTAGACCCCGTTAATTGAAGAAACATCACCTTGGAATTTGGTTACCTTGTTTCGAACATAACTGATGTTAAATCCGGCAGTATAACTTACTTTTCCAAAGTTATCACTCCAGTTGATGTCCAGATCAAGTCCCTGGTTATTTACCTCACCTGCATTTTGGTTGGGAACCGTACTCGTTCCGTGCTCTAGCGGTACAGGTAGAGAAATCAAAATTCCCTTGGTGTCTTTATTAAACCATTCGACCGACCCGGTCAAACGGTTATTCAAGAAACCGTAATCTACCCCAGCATTCGTCATATAGGTAGTTTCCCAAGTCAGGTTGGCATTGGAAAGCACGGTTTGTGCGAGACCGCCGGTAATGGTTCCATTCAAAATATAATTGTTCGCAGAATAGAGCGATTGATACATGTAATAGGTAGATGTAGCATTGTTCCCAAGCGAACCATAAGAAACACGGAGTTTTAACGAATTCAGCCAGTCGCGGTTTTCTTGCATAAATTTCTCTTCGGAAATACGCCAACCTGCAGAAACAGAGGGAAAGTACCCCCAACGTTTGTTCGGTGAAAATTTTGAGGATCCGTCGGTACGAAAATTGACTTCCAACAAATATTTATTGTCCCAACCTAGATTGACACGACCGAAATAAGAACGCATCGCCCATTCATTGTAGTTTCCACCGACAGGCCCATTAGTAGCACCCGCATCGATCGCAGTCAACGATTCGTCGATGAGATCATATCTTCTGAAGTATTCATTTTCATACTTATTATATTCCTGACTGCCCCCGACCATTGCAGAGGCGTCGAGTTTGTCGATCTTAAATTCATAACGAGCAGTCAAATCCGAGGTACGGAAAGTGTTACGGTAGTTATATTTTCTGATATAAGTACGCACAACCCCTTCACGAAGTAAAACCGGGCCATCCAATGTAAAACGATACAAATTACGATCCATCAATTGATGTTCGATGTTCCGTTCCCAGTAATTATAGGAATAAGAGCCTTCGATGGTCAACCCTTTAACCGGTTTCAAGCGAGCATATAGTTTACTTACGGCGCGGCGGGTTCTAATCGGGAAATCATCTTTATAGAACCACATGCGGCGATACGGATTCGCATTGCTGACATTCTCCTCTTCAGGGTTTTGAATGCCGCCATAAAAGCCTGTTTTAGAATCATAAAGCGTCATACCCGGCACGGTACCGAAAGCCCCATACCCCCAAATAACATCCCCACCAGCTGCGGCATTGTCGCTGGAAGGATCGTTTGTATCAAGATAACCGAAGATATTGGTACCAACACTCAACCAAGGCTTGATATCAACATCTACGTTAGTCCGCAATTGATAACGTTCGTAATTGGTGTGATAAATCATACCCGGATTGTTTATATAGCCGAAAGAAAGATTATAACGAGTGGTTTTTGACCCACCGATGGCTGAGAGAGTGTGGTTTTGTACCACTGAAGGGTTACGGTAGATATGATCCTGCCAGTCGGTATTCGGATATACCGTAGGATTTTTCCCGGCGTCATTACGCCATTCGTCTATTTTTCCTTGCGAAAAACGGGCAGCTTGTCCGTTGGCAAGTAAACCGGCATTTTGAATTTCCATAAAATCAGCGTAATCGGTGACTAAGTTAAGCCGTTTAGCTACGGTTTCAAAGGAAACATTACCGCTATATGTGATTCTTGCATTCCCCTCCGCCCCTTTTTTGGTTGTGATCAATATCACTCCGTTTGCAGCACGGGAACCATAGATTGCCGATGAAGCCGCATCTTTTAGGATCGAAATATTTTCGATGTCCTGCGGATTAATGTCGCTGATCGAAGCGCCGGCCATGCCATCGATTACAACAAGCGGACTCGAGTCGTTCAATGTTCCCTGGCCTCGAATCCGGATCGTCTGCGATTCATATCCGGGCGTATTTCCACCATTATTGGTTACTGCTAATCCGGCCGCCAAACCGGCCAAGGCATTGGTCGCATTCGTCACGGGACGATCGTTAAGTGCACCCATCTTGACCGATGATACAGCACCGGTCATATTTACCTTTTTCTGAGTACCATAACCAACAACAACTACCTCATCCAACAATTCGTTATCTTCATTCAACACAATGGTCATTTGTCCCCGGGCTTTCATTTCGTGGTTTTTGTAACCGATATACGAAAACTGTAAAACCGCTTCCTCAGAAACCTGAAGTTCGAAGTTCCCATCTATATCGGTTACAGTCCCTGTCGTCGTTCCTTTTGCAATAACATTGACACCAACCAGCGGTAAACCTGAATGATCGGTGACCGTACCGTGGACAACCAGTTCCTTCTGCGTAGAAATAGGAGTTGATACTTTTGTAGAAGGTTCGGAAACGTTTTGTTTCTTAACGATAATTTGTCTCCCTTTAATAACATACGTAAACCCATTGGAAGAAAAAACTTCTTTAATAATTTCTTCAACAGGTTTATTCGCGATATTCACGTCAACTTTACGATTAAGGTCGACAGAACCTTCGTAAATAAACACATAGTTACTATTTTTTTCAATATAGGAAAAAACTTCTCCTATCGTTTTGTTCTGTAATGCTATACTCAGAACTTCCTGTTTCATTTCATCTGTTTTGGCAGAAAGAAAAAAGAAAGGCATCAAAAAAGCCAACAAACAGAACAATTTGAAGTAATTAATCTTTTTTCGTTTAATTGTTATGATATTTTCCATATCTTTACACGTTAATTCTTTAGTAATAAGGATTTTCTCTTAAATTAGATCGGATTATTGCGCCAACGATATCCGATCTTTTTTGTTGTTTTTCTTCTTTTTACATAGGCTAATCTGTTATTTGTTAATACTTTCTATTCTTTCATAAAGTGATACTCACCTACTACCGTTTTGTCGATCCGCAAAGTCGCCGATTCGCGTACAATATCCAAAACATCATCCACCGTTTCACAAAGGTCGAGTTTCCCGGAAAGTTTTCGATCCGCAATGTCTTTATCATACGCTATGGAAATGCCGTAATAACGCGCCAATTTGTCAAGAACGCCCCCTACCGAATCGTTATCCAGAAGCATGACGTTATCCTTCCAGCAAATGTATTTTTGTACATCGACATCTTCTTTTCTTAGAACACCATCTCGTAAACTAATCATCTGCGACGGCTCCAGAACCATCTTTTCTTTTATAGTAGATCTCACCTCAACGCGGCCATCGACTAAGACAACAGAAATGGGTTGCTCCTTATATGCCGACACATTAAACGTGGTTCCCAAAACTCTGACATCCAATCCTTTCACCTTTACAATAAACGGAGATTTCGGATTGTGGGCTACTTCCAGATAGATTTCTCCTTCCACTGCAATTTCCCGTTTGCCGTGGTTGAAAACAGAAGGAAAAATAACGTGGCTGTCTGCATTAATATACATTTTTGTTCCGTCAGACAACGTTAAATGCGTACGTTTTCCTTTAGGTACGATAATGTGGTTTAATTGACCTTCTTTTTGAGGTACGTTTTCTATAATCGGACTTGATTGACTGTTCACGGTAATGTCTCCTTCATCGTTATACCGGACAACGGATTCATTTTCCAATTCCACTTTATGATCTTTTGAGATAACTAAACATATCTGATTTAAACTGTCTGCAGGTATAATTTCACGATCCAGTTGACTGATAAAAGACGAATCGACCGTGGGGTAAAAAAAATAAAGTGAAGCGCACACAAGAGCAGCAATAGATGCTACCGCGGAAATTCCAGTGATAAAATAGCGAATACGTTTTTTCTGTTTGTTTTTTCTGGATGTATCAACCGCCCTTTCAACAGAAGCCCATGAGAGCGCAATTTCCGCATCGTCGATTTTTTCCTGTTTCTTGACAAATAAAATAAACTGTTTCATCCTTTTGTCAATATTTTTGTTTTTTTCGATCATATTTCGATACATTTTATAAATAATACAATTACAGGTACAAGATGGTACTCGTTTCCGCATGTTTTTAACATTTAGCCGGTAAATTATTTATTTCTATTCCAGGAAGGATCAGAAAGAAGCAAATCTCTTAATTTAGCGATGGAACGGAATAGCAAGTTCTTACTCGATTGGTAATTGATGTTTAGTATAGTTGAAATTTCCTCGTGACTTAATTCCCGGATATAAAATAAATACAAAATTTCCCGTTGCCTGAACGATAATTTTTTCAACGCTGAGGCAATCAGTTCATTTTGATAAGTTGTTTCTTCATCATCAATAAGCTGGTCGATATTCCCCAATATTTCGTCGGGACAACATACAACGACTCCATTTCGTATTTGTTCTGCTTTTAACTCATTATATATCGTATGCCGGAAAGCCTTTAACAAATAACTTCGTACATATACCGTATCAGATAATCCTTTGTGATTAGAAATTAGTTTGACAAAGAAATTTTGAATACAATTTTGAATAAGATCCGAATCTCGTAAAAATAATTTCCCATAATTAAAGAATACCGGATAATATTTTCGATATAAAATTTCAAAAGCTTTACGATCTCCCCCTCTGCAAAGGCTCCATACTATGCCATCATCTTTATTCATGTTATTTGCTCCCAGTTAACATGCTTTCTACAAGCAGTGCAAAAGTATTTTTTTTATTTGTTAATGATTATTACAAAGATATGAACTGTATACTACAAGTTTTTACAAATATAAAGAGATAATTTATTCTTTATTTATCAGTTTAATTGATTATAGATAAACCCTAAACGTTTTTTTAAGAAGAAAGAAGCAAAAAAACACGATCTGTCGACTCAACATAAAAAGATAATATAGAACCATTCATTAAAACATCCTTATATTTCTTTTTTACCTTCCCGAAAAATAATTTTTTTGTTCGAGAACAATCTTTATTTTTATAACTGTGGAAAATAATTATGACAACTGTGAAAAAATATTATGACAATTGTAGTAATATATTTCCACAGTTATAAAAATAAGGATGTTTACTGATGATAAAAAAAATTCATATTGATCTTTTAAAATATAAATCCCGATCTTTTATTTTATTCACCGGTTACAAGGAAACGGGACGGATTTTACTCCTGACTTCGTCAATGCGTACCCCAGAATTCCTCCTCAAACAATGGTTCGATAACCTTGTGCCTTTTCATAATGAGCGTCTTGGATATGACAGATTTATTTATGGGTAATTTAATTTGTATTGTCGTAATGGTTTTAGCCATTGCCAGCACCTTATCTACGCTTAATCCAATAGTCGCGATTTTTAATATCCGCTCTAACTCCTTATATACCTTTAAAGCAACAAAGCAAATACAAACGTGCGCTTCTATTCGGCGACGGGTAAAGTGAAACATAGGGCGTATTTCAATTTTGGACTTGGCTATACGAAACGCCCGTTCTACATTCCATAAATTGTGATAAGCCGCATACACCTGATCCGTTGGTATTGTTGTATTGGTTAGGTAGCCTTTCAATCCGTCCCAAGCAGCATCCTGGGCTATCTTCTCATAATTGATCTTAACATCAACTCCGGCGGCAATATCCAAGAATTTGTTATATCCCCGTTTATTTATTTGCGCTTTGGTCAAAGACCCCTTGCGGTATGCTCTCTCTAATCGACGAACACCCTTGTCCCTATTGTAAGCATCCTTCTTTGCCCGGTCATCAGTATAACCGACCAGCAAACGCCTACCGTTTCCTTTTTCTATCTCGAACATCCTACGATCTTCTTTGGAGCGAGAAAGGATATCTTGCTGTACCGCTTTCTTTTCAGTCTTTATCTTTGCTCCAATGATATATTTGTAGCCTAAACGCTCCAACTCTTCAACGTTGTCATTATTCATCAACCCGGAATCGGCTACAACGATGAACTCCTCCAGATGATATTCTTTCACAAACGCCTCTACAACAGGTAACATTGTCTGTCCCTCGTATTTGTTACCTTCGTGGATACAGTAGGCTAACGGATAGCCATCCAAGCTAACTAAAAGTCCAAGAATAATCTGAGGATTGCTGTGTCTGCCTTCTTTAGAGAATCCTGTCTTACGCAATTCATCCTCCCGGTCGGTCTCAAAATAAAGCGTGGTAACGTCATAGAACATGACACCTATAAATCCTCCGAGTAGCTTCCGGGTATGCTCAACGCTGATACGTTGTACGATTTGATGCTGCTTGTCTCCAAGCTTATCCAGATAGCGGTATATCCTGGATAGATCAATATCTTCATCAAAGTGATTCTTTAGGTATTCTACGGTTGCCGCCTTGCTGGCAGGATAAGAGAGGCGGGAGAGAACCAATGTACGCAACACACCATCTTGAATGCCGTTAAAGCCAATTCGATCAAAAACACGATTTAAGATCAAGTCGGCTCCATTAATCAGAACATTGCTCACTTGAGAAAGCACTCGTTCTACTTCGGCTATTTCGCCTTGCTTCTGCTCAGATTCTTCTCCGAACAGATCAAGGGTAGGTTGTGATACGGATTGTTGCTTACGAACCCAATCACGACCTTGTTCAACAAGGCGATTTATCTCTGACGGATCAGAACTGATGCCAATAGTGAGATGTTCCTTATTAATCCCTTTGTGTTTAGAAGCAACTACCACACTTGTGCTGCCCGAGCGATTCTTTTTCTTCTTTACAAACATCCTCAAATATAACAATCTAAAGATTGCGTACCCCAAAATAGGGTATGCGAAATTAATATATCTCTATATATGAGATTGTTATGAAATGGAGAAAAAGGGAGCGACGAAGTCAGGAAAAAATTCATATTGATCTTTTAAAATATAAATCCCGATCTTTTATTTTATTCACCGGTTACAAGGAAACGGGACGGATTTTACTCTCCCAATCTTTTCACTTCGCAAAAGAAAATAATTAAAGTCCCCTTTTATTCACCCGCAGTAGGGTAATTTCTTTTAGAACGACCGGACCAAGTAATCCGGAAGGGATTGTTCCCCATGCATCAAACCGGGCATTTTCGTAATTGATGTTGACAAAGTTAATCTCTTCGAAGTTTCGCCACATTACCCCTCGCCTATCATAATCAGCAATACTGTTGGCCGGCAAATTGGTAACTTCAATATCAATTGTATTCGAACCGTCACTTAATAACGCCCCGATTGGTATCCGGAACGGAACGGCAAATACCGTTCCCGCTGCTTTTCCGTTGACATAAACCCGCGCACTCTCCCGCACATCGCCCAAATCCAACATATATTCTTTTTGTGGATCTTTTTGGATTTCTAAGGAAGTACGATAGCAAGCCGTACCTCTGTTTTTCGACAAACGTTCGTCCGGCAGCGCAGTCCAGAAACAGAGTGACGACAAACGAAACGTATCTTTTATTTCGGGAACACTTTCCAGGAAAGACAGTTCCCATTCGGAATCTAACCTCCATTCTTCTCCTGTTTCACGAAAGTACTTCCAAGAGGGAACTCCGGCCTGTTTCACACAAAATGTTTTAAGAATCAATGACTGTCCTGGTCTCAACTGAAGATAAATTTCCGTCATTCCATTCCGTTTGCGTAAAGCAGCCTCTCCCCTTTCGCCGGTCAACGGATCGTATAGTAAAGCGGAAACTGCATTTACGGAAAAAGGGATCCAACCGTCTATTATCTTATTTTGAAGCATAGACAGAAAGTAGAAATATCCTTTATCATGTTGACGACGGACAAATTCCCCACCGAAACATGTTTTGAACGGTTCGTTTCGAACTCCACAGGCACTTAACAAAGAGGCATAGTCTGTCCCCGTTATAATTTCCCCTTTGCCGAAAGCTGACCGACTCGTGTTCGTCCAATCTTGAATAACGGGTAATTTACTTATGCATGCTTCATACGTATTCCGTTCCTCTTTCGTAGGAATAAAGCCCGGTATCTCTTTCGGATAATTATCCACAAAAACCAACGTAGCCCCCTGTTCCGCCAGTTGGAGCAAATGAGACAACGTTTGCGGGGGAATACATTTTACCGACGGAAGAATAAGCGCCTTATAAACCGCCCTCCCTTTAGTCGTTAGTTTTCCGCTCTCCACAATCGTCGAACAAACAAACTGATCCGAAATATAATCCAGATCATAACCGTTATTTTTTATTTGAGATACTATGTCGTAAAACTTTGGAAGCCGATCGCGCATACCATGAATAGCGAAAGTCATAAAATTCATTCCTCTTTCTTCTTTCCAGACATCGTAAACCGGGAAATAAAGTAAAAAATCATTATCCGGCCGGCCGGCCTGAAGAAAAGACTGAACCCGCGTAATGTAATTGAAAAAAAAAGGAGCATCTCGCCAAATTGTATTCGTCGGAGACATATCGACCGAAGCGTAAAACTTCCAACCGGGCCAGTCGACATCTTGGGGAGAATAGGTTGTCCCATGAAAAATGACATGATTAACACCGGAAAGAAACATTTGATCTATTTCCGGTTTACATTGCGACAGCGACGTTCTGAAATGTTCCGTCAGCCATGTAAATGTTTCGGCGGAAACATACTTCTTGCCCGATATATGCGCTGCAGATGAAGCAAATTTCAGTGTCGCCGGGTCTCCGTCGTTCGTTTTTCGAACCGAGTCTTTGCGCAATCCGGGAATATCAAAATCAGTAATTCCGAAAGTTTCACATTCCGGGATATCAACGGTAGCATACAAATCTATTAAATTGGCGGGTGAACCATGCGACTGATTCCGGACAACTATTCCTCTTTCATGCGCCCATTCGATCCATTGATCGGTAAAATTTTCTTTTAATAATTCGCCCAGCGTCTCCCGATAATCAGAGACAATACGCACAGATGCCGATGTTTCTCCTGCCGACAGAAATTCCGGGAAATGTTCTTCCAGTTTATATCCGCGGCGGCGTTCGAACTGCTCTAAAAAATCAGGCGTCCAGTCAGCCCCGTATACTTCATACGAATCGTTAAAGAAGGCATACGGAAAAGGCGTTCCGTGTTCTTTAAAAACTTTATCAAAATACGCCAGATAACGAGCGACGGCCTGATAACTAAAATGGTCAAGCACATAACCTTCTCCGCCGGGTGCCGCTCGTTTTACTTTTTGAAAAGTCTTGCCGGTAAAGAGTGCGATCAACCGCCAGTTATTACCCGAAGGGGCAACCCAATCCACCGTTCCGTCAGGCTTCACCCGCGAGGTAATATCTAAACAATTCTTTCCCGGAGAATAAGCCATCAAGCGACTAAAACAAGCAATTTTTTTTTGTTTCATATCGTGAACGCGCAGCAATTCGGTTAACGACTTTCCTCCCATGACCATATATTCCTGAAAAATAGCACAAGTAGCAGCGTCCGAAATCGAAACAGAAGGGCCTCCGAACGGCCAGCCTGTTCCCATATTCATATCCACTTCCATACCCAGACGTTTCGCTTCGGAACAAGTGTGGTTAAAAACGGCCATCCACTCCGGCGAAAGAAAATCTATCCGGCGCTTTTCCTCGCCCTTCACGCCGTAGATCGGTGTTATTTCCACCCCACCAATACCGGCTTTATTCATCTCTTCCAATTGCCACGTCAGGTTTTCTTTGTCGACCGCGTTGCCCATCCACCACCAGCGCGTCCAAGGTCTGGCTTCTACCGTTACTTCCGGCCAGTCTGTATCTCTGTCAACCGAAGAACAAGACAGCACAAAAATGGCACAACTTACAATCGCTAAATTCCTTATTTTCATTTGGTATTTTTTCCTAAGCTTACTTACAAACATAAATAAAAAAAGGATGAATGCTCTTTTTTCATACGCCATGCAATAATAAAGAATGTTATTTCTTTTGTCGCGTTCCCTAAATGCCTCTATCTTTGTATGGAATTGTATAATAATAAAAATGGGAATACGCTCAGATAGAAAGAACGCCAAAAAACCCTCCTCTGCAGGAGAACGCCGTCTTACGGTTAAGGAAGAAGATCAATTACTCGCTTTTCTTCTTAAAGCGTTAATTAATGAACAGAGTAAAACCTCAATAAAATCGTTTTTGAAAAATGGACAGGTTTCGGTAAATAACGAAGTAACGACGCAATTCGACAGACCGCTGTCTCCGAATGATCTCGTAACAATTTATTACGGGATCAGAAGAGTCGTATTTTCTCATCCTTTGTTAAAAATTATCTGGGAAGACGACGAGTTGATGGTAGTGCAAAAAAAACAGGGACTACTTTCTGTTGCAAATCCTAAAGTCAAGGACAGAACGGCTTATCAATTATTGAGCGATTATGTAAAACAGATCGATCCCCAGAATAAGATTTTTATCCTCCATCGTTTGGAAAAGGATGTTTCCGGGTTGATGATTTTTGCCAAACAAAAAGCGATTCAGGTCGATTTGCATGCCCATTGGAATCAATTAGTGACAAACCGGACATTTATCGCGGTTGTTGAAGGACGTCCGAGAAAAGAACAGGGATTACTGACTTCTTTTGGCACTGACGAAGTGCAGTCGACCACGTATATTACTTCTGCAGACAGTGGCTCAGAAACTATTTTACGCTATCGCCGATTGCGTTCGAACGAAACTTATTCTTTACTTGAATTGATGATGGAATCAGGACATAAGAATTATATCCGCGAACAGATGAGAGAGCTAGGAACACCTATTGCGGGTGATTTTAAATATGGAGCGCAAACCGATCCGATCGGGCGCGTAGCATTGCATGCAAATAAACTTTTTTTTATTCATCCTGTTACTAATGAAGAAATGCGCTTTGAAATGCCTATTCCTTCGTCTTTTGTTACACTCGTGAAGAAATAAAAAGAAATTATAAATGATTATGAAGAAAATATATTCGACTTTTCTGTTCATTATTCTGTCAGTAGTTGTTCAGGCACAAATCCTGACGCCAACAAAATGGAATATCCAATTAGGAAAAAACGGAAAACCCGAAAAAGAAATTCTTTTTTCCGCCGAGCTGGAACCCGGTTGGCATTTATATGATATGGACCTGCCGGCGGGTGGCCCGGTCTCCACTTCTTTTTCTTTCGAAAAAATCATTGGCGCTGAATTGATCGGTAAACCTGAACCTTCTGTTGCTCCTGCAGTAGTGTACGACGAACAATTTGCCATGGATCTTAAATGGTATGCGAATAATGTAACCTTCCGACAAAAATTCAAAATCACTGATCCGGTGAAGTTCCGGATCCAAGGCGAAGTGGAATTTATGGTTTGTAACGATGAAACCTGTCTTCCGCCCGAACGGATTGAATTTAGTTTCGATAAAAAAAACATATCCCTGACAGCAGCAGACATGCCGGCAAACGCTGAATCGGAAAATCAGGATAGCAGACCCGTTTCCGAAACAGAAGAAGGAACAATGCTTTCTGAAACAAGAGAAACTGAAGTTGTACCGACTATTCCTTTAATGAATACGGAAGAAATGAACAAATTGCAGGGAACGGTGGATAATGCTTTGTGGATTCCGGTCATTGACGAATTAAAAGCTTACGGTGACGTAGTTGTGTCAGCTCCGGACACTTCCTGGCTCTTTATTTTCTTCGCGGGCTTTCTGGGCGGGTTGATCGCTTTACTGACGCCATGCGTCTGGCCAATGATTCCGATGACAGTCAGTTTCTTTTTGAAACGAACGAAAGACCGGAAAAAAGCGATCCGTGACGCGTTGACTTACGGCGCATCTATTATCGTGATTTACTTGGTTATGGGCTTGTTGATTACCGGTATTTTCGGTGCAAGTGCATTGAATGATCTTTCCACTAACGCTATTTTTAATATTCTGTTCTGTTTGCTATTGGTAGTCTTTGCTATTTCGTTCTTCGGAGCGTTCGAAATGGTACTTCCGGCGTCGTGGACAAGCAAAATGGACAGTAAAGCCGATTCAACAACTGGCATATTAAGTATTTTCTTTATGTCGTTCACACTGGTATTGGTGTCTTTCTCTTGTACCGGCCCGATCATCGGGACTTTATTAGTACAAGCGGCTTCCATGGGAACGGCTATTGGTCCGGCAGTCGGTATGTTCGGGTTTGCTTTAGCCTTGTCTATTCCGTTTTCACTATTTGCAATTTTCCCGAATATGTTACAGAATATGCCAAAGTCCGGCGGATGGTTGAATTCGGTAAAAGTCGTCCTCGGATTCTTAGAATTGGCGCTTGCTCTAAAATTTTTATCGGTTGCGGATCTGGCTTACGGCTGGCGTCTCTTGGATCGGGAAGTATTCTTAGTCCTTTGGATCGTAATTTTCGCGCTGCTAGGCCTTTACCTGTTAGGCAAGATCCGTTTCAGCCACGACAGCGAAATGAAATACGTATCGGTTCCCCGTTTGTTTATGGCCATTATTTCACTGGCTTTCGCCGTCTATATGATTCCCGGTTTGTGGGGAGCTCCGCTAAAATCGATCAGCGCTTTCGCTCCTCCATTGTTTACGCAGGATTTTAATTTATATAAAAACGAAGTACATGCCCATTATGATAATTACGAAACGGGAATGGCGCATGCCAAATTAATAAACAAACCGGTCATGATCGATTTTTCAGGTTATGGTTGTGTGAATTGTCGGAAAATGGAAGCTGCGGTCTGGACAGATCCGAAAGTAAAACAAATCATCGAAAACGACTATGTGTTAATCACGTTGATGGTTGATGATAAGACAAAATTGCCGGAGGTAATCGAAATAGAAGAATACGGGAAAAAACGTAAGTTGAAAACCGTTGGCGACAAATGGAGCTATCTACAACGGAGTAAGTTTGGAGCAAATGCGCAACCGTTTTATGTTTTATTGGACACGAAAGGAAAACCCTTGGCACCCTCGTACGCATACGATGAGGATGTAAACAAATACATTAAATTCTTACAGAGTGGATTGACTAATTTCAAAAAGAGATGAATAACAGAAAAGAACAGATGGCTGCCTTCGGGCGACTTTTGGATATCTTAGACGAACTGAGAATAAAATGCCCTTGGGACCGAAAACAGACCAATGAGAGCTTGCGTACGAACACAATCGAAGAAACCTATGAGCTATGCGATGCTATTATGCGTAACGACGATATCGGCATAAAAAAAGAATTGGGCGATCTGCTACTTCATGTGGTTTTTTACGCCAAAATTGGTTCAGAAAAAGGCGTGTTTGATATTAAAGATGTTTGCGACACGTTGTGCCAAAAATTAATTTACCGTCATCCGCACGTTTTTGGTGATGCTGTCGCCGAAACGAGCCAGAAAGTGGAACAAAGTTGGGAGGAATTAAAATTAAAGGAAAAAGGAGGAAACAAGACCGTGCTCGAGGGAGTACCCGCTTCACTTCCTTCGTTAGTGAAAGCGCATCGGATTCAGGATAAAGCTCGAAACGTCGGCTTCGACTGGGAAAAGCGGGAGCAGGTTTGGGATAAGGTGCATGAAGAGTTCACCGAACTAAAGGCCGAAATAGCTCAGATGAACAAAGACCAAATGGAAGCTGAATTCGGTGATCTTTTCTTCAGTTTGATCAATGCTGCCCGCCTATATAAAATCAATCCGGACAATGCGCTGGAACGTACCAATCAAAAATTTATCCGCCGCTTTAATTATTTGGAAGAACACACACTGCGGGAAGGACGTTCGCTGAAAGAAATGTCGCTGGAAGAGATGGACAAAATTTGGGACGAAGCGAAATCCAAAGGATTATAACTAATTGACCCGTTTCTCCGCAGTTTTTTATTAACTTCTCCATTATTTTATCTATTATTCGTATATACTTTTGAAAAGTTATTTGTTTCAAATTCGTTTGAGGAGCTCGAATCTGTTTGCCGAAGCGCTTCAACTAGGCTTCATTTCTTAAATAATTAAAGAGATGACCGAGAATAAAATACAAAGGGGAACCGACATCACGTCGCCACCCCTCCCTTAACTTAAACGCCAAAACTAAATCTAAACAAAAAACACAAATAATGATATTTTTTCTCTTTTAAAATATCCTTTATTTTTTATATCTCGAACCTCTCATAAATTCACGGGCAAATTTGTATTCTGCTTCCGTCAATCTATAAACCTTTCGCGGAGGAAGTATTTTTTTAAATTTATCATAATACTCTTTCTCCAATTTGGCTTCTCTTAGTTTAACCCCCACACATTCATCCACTACATGGGCATAATCCGTCTCCCTGACTTTTCTTTTCTCCCGAATCTCACGGGAAAGTCTTCGGCAACGGTTTCCGGCTTCAAATTTCTTTCGTTGGAATTCTTCATAAAGAGGGAGGAATTTAGCGGCTTCTTCAGGCGTTAGTTCCACTTCTGCAATTAAGAACGCGTTCCTCTTTTCTATGAATGCCTTCCTATCAAACTGACGTCCTTGTTGCCTGTCCGTGGCCGATAGCGGTCCGGTTAGTAAGAACGAGAACGTGGCAAATGTAATAATAAATATTTTATACATACAAATGAAATTACAAAAATGTTCTAAATGATAAAAAAAATGCTCACTTTATTCGGAATCAGCAAACTCTTCTTCCAAAATATAATTAGAATATCGAGCTTCCAGATATTCCAGATATTCGTCATCAATAGCAGCCTGCGCTTTGGATATCGCCGCAGGAGGCATTTGCGCCTGTATCCACAAAGAATCCGTGGAAGACGATGTTGTTTGCTTGTCTAAACCAATAAATATATTAATAAAAAAACCTAAGCCGACAACCACTGCAGCAGCTGCGACCCATGGGCGAAGACGAATGATTAGAGAAATCTTCTTCTTGCAAATGTTTTTTTCCGGCAACTGACGCATGATTTGGTCTGTCAGCCCTACCATGTAGCCTTCCGGCACACGAAACGGATTCTGTCTTTTCAGGTGGTTTAATTCATGTTGCTTTTCTCCCATAATGCTATTCTTTTTATTGTCTTTTGACTCTATTTCTCCGGAATGGTTTAAACGTCTTTTGTTAAAAACTCCTCGACTTTCTTTACAGCATGGTGATATGAAGCTTTCAATGCACCAACCGACGTCTCCAAGATCTGCGACATGTCTTCGTATTTCATGTCATCGAAGTATTTCATCACAAAAACGATCCGTTGTTTTTCCGGCAAAGTCAAAATCGCTTCCTGTAACTTTATTTGTGCGGCATCGCCATCAAAAAACGTATCCCCTTTTATTCGTTCCAGTAAAAAAACATCTGTGTCGTCTAAAGACATATTGTTCTGAGTTCGTTGTTTATTTAGAAAAGTAATGCATTCATTGACGGCAATTTTGTATAACCAGGTAGACAATAACGAATCTCCCCGAAACGATTCAATGTTAAGCCACGCTTTCAGAAAGGTGTTTTGCAGAATATCGTTCGCGTCATCATGATTCAACACCAGTTTTCGAATATGCCAATACAACTTTTCACTATAAAGATTCACTAACTGAGTAAATGCGCTGCGTTGTGTGTCCGGTGATTTCAGCCGCCTCAGTATTTCATCCTCCCTGTTTTGCTGCATACTTTCTATTTTGAAGTAAATATATTAAAAAACTTTCTATTTTTGCTAAAACGAATAAATTCATGGATACACAAACAATATGGTTGGCTTTCGGATTAACGCTTTTCGCGGGATTATCTACGGGAATTGGTAGTGTTTTGGCTTTTTTCACCAAGCGGACGAACACAAAATTTCTGTCGACTGCACTCGGATTTTCCGCCGGTGTAATGATTTACGTCTCTTTTATGGAAATGATGCCTCAAGCCAAGGTCGGTCTGACCGAAAACTACGGTGAACGTTGGGGAACTTTATCTTTATTATTAGCCTTTTTCGGTGGAATGGCGCTAATCAGTTTGATCGACTTTTTAGTGCCGGAAGATAAGAACCCACACGAAATGCATCGGGTAGAAGAATTGGATAAGAAACAGACGGGATTGAAAAAAACAGGAATGATGGTAGCACTTTCCATCGGGATACACAACTTTCCAGAAGGAATTGCAACCTTTACCTCGGCGTTGAACAGCATGGAAGTAGCCCTTCCAATTACTTTCGCAATCGCGATCCATAATATCCCGGAAGGAATTGCTGTTTCCGTACCTATTTATCATGCCACGGGGAACAAGAAAAAAGCTTTTTGGTTGTCTTTCCTTTCCGGCATGGCAGAACCTGTGGGGGCTTTATTCGGTTTTCTTCTTCTGATGCCTTTCTGGACGCCGGCCTTAAACGGATTTATTTTGGCTGCCGTTTCAGGTATCATGGTATTTATTTCCATGGACGAACTGCTTCCCAGCGCCCAGAAGTACGGCGAGCATCATTTGTCGATTATAGGATTGATCGCGGGAATGATCGTTATGGCACTCAGTCTCTTCCTATTTATATAATCTATCCCGGAAATTTTCGGTTCGATCGCAAAAAAACATAGGTAATATCTGTCATCTTTCCCTGATCTACACGATAAAAATGCTGGTTAGTTGTCGCCGAGTCTAAGCCCCCCAACTTTTCCATATAAGGCCCCAACTTGATATAATCAAAGTTTTGAGGCGAACAAGTTTCCGGCAATTTATTTTTACCGGAATACCAAGCAGTCTTTATCCGTCCGTTTGTTTGTTCACGCACGAAAACCGAAGAAGCTTCTACTTCATGGGGATTAGCATCGCCCCCCATGAAACAGATACAAGTGATAGATTGTCCGTACCTCTCAAGAAGTTGAACAAGGGCATGCTCGTCTAAAATCTCTCCGATGTTTTCCCATAAATACGGGCTGTGACAACCTTTGCAGTGATTCGGACAATTGGACAAGTTGATAGACAGTGTAACTTCGCCCGGAACCTCCTGAAAAACGATATCATAATTGACGTACCGAAGCATAATGACGTTTTTCGGCCTCCTTCTGCCGGGGTTCTGAAAAATTACTGACCCGTTTCATATAACCAATTACGCGTGTCAGATAATCCAAGTTTGTACTGTTGCATATCGGACATACTTTCAAGTTTCGTTTATCAATATGTCCACAGTCGTTGCAGACTGTATTAGGTATATTAAATGTAAAATAATTGCAACCCTCCTGTGTCGCCACACGAAGTAATTGCCGATATTGCTCCTTGCTCAAATGCTCTTCCAGGTTAAGATGTAATGCGGAACCGCCAGTTAGATGCTCGATATATTTTTTCCCATGTAACCGGAATTTATCCAAAATATTCGTCTGTTCGTCTTCCACAATGTAGAAATAACTGTTATAGCAATCCCGTTTAACAACGTATCCGTCCCGCTTATCCCATTGGGCATGTTTGACTCCTACATTCTCCGCGGGAATCATTTCGCAGTTGAACAGATTTTCTTTCGTACGGTACCGTTTATTGTAATCTTCGACGAGCCCCAAAACCTGTTGCACGAATTTCGCATAACGAGGATTATCCGTAATCTCTATTCCCAGAGATTCGGCGGCTTCTACTAAGCCGTTTACACCTATCGTAAGGTATTGGCGTCCCATATTAATATAGCCGGCATCAAATAAAGGTAGCATTCCTTTTGCCTGCATATATTTCAGGTTTTCGTTATAAGCAAGTTGAACTTTATGAACCAAGTCTACTATATCCTCCAAAAAAAATTGATAAGGAATTCCTTCCCGTGCTGCTTGTTGTACACAACGATTCAGGTTTATAGTCAACACACTTTTCGATCCGGTGGAAACCCCTCCGGCCCCTAAGGTATAACTGAATCCGTTATCCTGTATCTCATTGCGTAGACGACAACAACTGCTAAGCGAATCGGCGTTGTCGCTCATATAAGTAAAAAAAGAATGCCCTTCGCCATACATCTCGGCAGTAAAATCTCCGTATTCCTTGTCTTTCGTATCTCCATTTTCCGTCAAAAGGGCCATCGTCTCTACTGGGAAAGTCAATACAGCGCGGGTTCGCTCGGCGTTAAACCATTTCATAAAGCGTTTCTGAAGCCAGCTAAGCGATTCCCAATGCGGTTTGCTACCATTCGGGAAAACGAAATTATCAAACAAACTCTCGAAATAATACCGATCGTAATAAGAGATATTCCAAAATACGGCCTGAAAGTTTCGGGCTCCTGTCGGTTGATTAATTGAATAGACGATCTGTTCAAAATAGTCTGTAAGTATTTTATCCAGCGTGCGTTGTCTTTTAGACAGATCCACAACTTTATCTGCGTGCTGATAATAATCCTCACCATATTCCAGCTCAATGAAATAATTCATATACATAAGAAATTCGGGCGTAGCACAAGCGCCACTCAACATACTGGAAACAATAAAAACCATATTAATAAATCCTCCGCAAAAAGATTTCAGGTTGGTCGGCGCTTTCGAATTCCCTCCAATAGAAGTTGTTCCCCCAATCAGCCAGGGATACATGGTAATACTGGCGCAATAATTTGCGAGGCTGGTCTCATCGTTTTTATAAATATAATGACTGTTCAGTAGCTTGATATAACGGTCGGCGATTTCTTTTCCGTACATATCTTTTAGTTTGTCGGTAAGCATACGCCGGTTAAGACGAATAAAATTCGATTTGGGAAGTTCCCCGATCAATGTCGCCATGTTTTTATTTTCCACATTGGCATTCGCATCGTACTTACTACCTGAAGCCGCATTCCGAGCATCGCAATAATCGATGAGGAATTTTAGCTTATCACGTACTTCCCGGTCTTCCCAATGTTTTTGTCGGTATAGCATATACGATTTGGCTACCACGTAATACCTTTCAGCCATTAATGCGATTTCAACCTGATTTTGGATTTCTTCCACCATCATCTCGTTTGTAATACTCACCCGACTTAAAATGTTTGTAATTACCTCTTGTGTAGCAAAACTACCAACCGAAAGAAACGCTTTTGATACAGCATTTTTAATTTTTTCAATGGAAAAAGCTTCTTTCGTCCCATCTCTTTTAATAATGAATAAGTCCATACCGTTTTAATTAATTAAAAATTTGTCCTTCTTTTTCAGGAAAAATAAATTCGATCGGAAACGGGAAAAGAAAAGGAAGTCGTTTTAATTTGTCCATTCGTAGAATCAAAACTCGTCCTGCCGCCTTTCACCCGAAAGCACCGGATCTTTTTTTGGATATGGCAGGTCTTCTGACTTATTCCAGGCAGCGCCGCCTTCCCGGTTTTTCGAACCAGTGGCATAAAGATGCAACCATGTAACGGAACTTACAGCTACGGGGATAGTTCCTGACTTCCACAGGATTCCCTTTTAATCTCCATCGTTTTCACAAATCGGAGAACCGATATCTGAACAAAGATAGTTTATTCTTTTCAGCAAAACTTTAATTTGATGGAAGGATTTTTCACCTATTTTATCTTTATGAAATATTAGCTTGTGCGACTATATGTTTTTTTTTATCTTGCCCACATAATAAGAAAGAGAATGAAACAGATTATTATTATTCTTTTTTTTCTGGCGTTAGGGAATGGGCTTAAAGCACAGGCCGATTTTACCTTTATGTTAAATAAAGAGGGAAAGTTAATTGCTTTACCGCGCAAAGATCGTATAGAACTGAATATTCCGATTTTTTTTTATAAATCGTATACCCCTGCATCTACCCGCATGGTTGATGATTTGTTGAATGCATACAACCCTGTGACAGTTTCAAATTTGGACGAACGTCCAATGGATATGCAGGTGCTATCGGGTGCTTATAAACCGTTTTTTAATGAATATGCCCCTATGCTTCGAAGGGTTTCTCCAATGGCTTTCGATTTTAAGGAAACGGAACTTTTGCCAATCAATGAGAATCTGACTTTTGCCGTTACCGGTCAACAGCAGACATGGCCCGGAATGGGCGGTCTCACATCTATCAATCCTGCATTGATCTGGCAAAGCGGTGCATGGGAAATCGGCGGAGGCGGATTTGCTGCTCGTTATTACACGCCCTTTAATGCAAGTCCGGAGTTTGTCTCCGGCGTAAATCTGCATACCGGTTTTCAAGCGACGGATTGGTTGAAGGTAAATATGTGGGGACAATATGCTGGTTATAATAACAATGAACGTAAGAATCCACATATGTTGTTAAGTCCTTATTTCTATCATAACAGTGTAGGAACGTCTTTGGAATTCAAGTTGAACGAAAATTTCGGCGTGGGAACCGGCATACAATACGAATTCAATCCAATGCGGAACAAATGGGAACGTCAATTTTTACTTTTCCCTATTTTTTATTGATATGTTCTTCTTGGATGGATAAGATATCCAAAGAATACAAACATAAAGGTCTGTATAAGGATTAAAAGTTCTGTTCAAAATCCTAGGATGTCATACCGCTCATAAATTCTGTTATCATCTATTACTCCTATGAAACACTTTTTCTTTCTACTCAAATAGCATTTCAAGATCTCTATCACTTCTTTTTGTCCCGCTAACACAAAAAAAAACACCTCCGTCAATCTGATCTGAACCCAAAGATTGACTGAGTCATTTTTGTGTGTTATTCTTTACGGACGGAAGCCAATGATTCCTCGGACTTCCCGCAAAGTACGGGAAGCGCTTTCGCGGGATTTCTCTGCGCCTGCACGCGCTATTTTTTCTAAATAAGTATCGTCTGCCATAATATCGTTAATTCGTTCCCGAATCGGTTTACAAAACAGATTAATATCTTCCGCCAACTGCTTTTTCATGTCACCGTAACGAATTTCACAGGCATTATATTTCTCATTGAAAAAAGTATACGTCTCTTCCGAAGAAACAATCTCCATCATTGTGAACAGATTGGCGATCGGTTCCGGTTTTACACTATTCGGCTCCGTTGGCCCCGAATCGGTTACCGCTTTCATCACCTTGCTTTTAATCGTTTTCTCATCGTCAATCAGATAAATCGCATTTCCTTCGCTTTTCCCCATTTTCCCTGAGCCGTCTAATCCCGGAACTTTCACCGCTTTTTCCGACAAATGGAAAGATGCTGGTTCGGGAAAGTATTCCACTTCATAAATATTATTAAACCGACGCGCAAATTTACGCGCCATTTCCATATTTTGTTCCTGGTCTTTACCCACCGGCACTTTCGCCGCTTTATGGATAATAATATCCGCGGCCATCAAAGATGGATAAGTCAACAGTCCGGCATTCACATTATTGGGTTGCGAACGTACCTTATCCTTAAAAGATGTCACCCGTTCCAGTTCTCCTAAATAAGCATTCATATTCAGGTAAAGATAAAGTTCGGCTACTTCGCGCACATCACTTTGAATATAGATTGTCGCCTTTTCCGGATCTATACCGCAAGCCAAATATTCCGCCAGAATCGTTTTTACACTTTTGCGGATGTTTGCAGGATGAGGATGCGTAGTCAAGGAATGCCAGTCAGCGATAAAGAAAAAACAATTATACTCATTTTGCATTTGCAAAAAACTCTTTACCGCACCGAAGTAATTCCCCAGGTGCAAGTTCCCTGTCGGACGGATACCACTAACTACTGTTTCCATATTTATTTATTACTTATTATATCGACGGGTGCAAAGATAATAATACGGATTAGGAATACCCAATTATACAGGAAAGAACTGTTCGGGGTTTTCAACCTTCTCTTATTTCAACCGTTCCAACAACGATTCTTTCTTCTTTGAATCTTTCAGTTGACAGACAAAATACAAAGCATCGC
>JAQVZS010000106.1 GCA_028708075.1 Massilibacteroides sp. | reverse complement strand
TTCAGGTGCTGATGCTTCAACAGGACATAGAAGCCCTTTCCGATCCGAATTTCATCCCTGATAGTTCCAATACGGTTTATATCATCTTTATGATTATCGGAATTGTGGGATACTTTACCATTCCAACAGTAGCAGGCTGGATTATTCAGGCTGGAGGACTGGGTGGTATGAACCGGAATCTCTCTAAGACAGCAACTACGGGAGGAAACCTTGCAGGGGCAGCAGCAGGGGCAGCCACCGGAAATATCTCAGGAAAACTAATCAAGAAATAAAACAGTAAATAAATGGAATTTAAAAGTTTAAAGAATATAGAAAGTAGTTTTAGACAAATACGCTTGTTTGGAATTGTATTTGTCTGTGTATGCACTGGAATTGTAGGATATGCCCTTTGGAAATCATACAGTTTTGCAGAAAAACAACGTGAAAAGATATATGTCCTTGATGGAGGCAAATCTCTTATGCTGGCACTTTCACAGGACTTATCGCAGAACCGCCCGGTAGAAGCCAGGGAACACGTAAAGCGTTTCCATGAACTCTTCTTTACCCTTTCGCCGGATAAGAACGCTATTGAATCAAATATTCAACGTTCATTTTTTCTGGCTGATAAAAGTGCCTTCAACTACTATAAGGATTTATCCGAGAAGGGGTACTATAACCGAATTATTTCCGGGAATATCAATCAGGCGGTTCAAGTGGACAGTGTGGTTTGCAACTTCGATCGATACCCATATCAAGTGGCGACGTACGCCAGGCAAATGATTGTCAGGGAGAGTAGTGTTACCGAAAGAAGCCTCGTTACCCGGTGCAGGTTGTTGAACTCTGTCAGGAGCGATAATAACCCGCATGGTTTTACTATTGAAGCTTTCGAAATTACGGAAAACAAGGATTTACAGGTATTAAAACGGTAAGCTATGGTAAAGAAAACATTCACGAATCTTAGAGGCTCGTTGGATCATAAGCTCCGCCATGCTTGTGAAAGGTTGTCAAAAGATACCCGAATTGTCATTATTGTGATTTTCATTATCGGGGGTAGTATCCTCTCGATTTACTGGACGATTTCGTCCATATACAATATGGGTAAAAAGAGTGCCGAAAAAGATTTTATGGAGATTAAGCATATTGAACGCTTGAAACTTCAACGCAAAGACAATATTAACCAGTATCAATTAAAAGAATATGGAACAAAATCAGAATTTGAATAAACATGAAGAGGAGGAAAAGAGACCGCTTTCCCCTCAGGAGATGCAAAAGCGGAGGAAGCTTATCATTTTTCCATTGATGGGAATTGCATTTGCCGGCTGTATGTGGTTGATATTTGCACCTTCACCGAATAATGAAGTGAAACCGGATGAGATAAGTGGTTTCAATGCGGATATACCCTTACCCCAAAAAGACGGTATTATCAGAGATAAAAAAACGGCTTATGAACAAGAACAAATGCAAAACAAACAGAATGAACGAATGCGCTCTCTGCAAGATTTTGGCTTTATACTGGGCGATGAAAGTAAAACAGTGGATAATCCGGGCATGAATCCGGATTTGTCGGATAAGCAACCGCTCACTGCCGGTCGAAATTATTCGGGCGGTTCTTCGCCTCGAAATTCTTATGTCCAGTCTTCAGCTTATGCGTATCAGGGCATAAACCGTCAGTTGGGGAGTTTTTATGAAACGCCCAAAGAAGATAAAGAGAAAGAGGTACTTACCCGGAAAATCGAAGAACTGGAAAACAGGCTATACGAAAAAGAAAACAAGGCCACAAATACAACAGATGAACAATTGGCTCTACTTGAAAAGTCTTATCAACTGGCTGCAAAATACATGAGCAACGGCCAGACCCAAGAAAAAACAATAAAGCAAATCACGCCGACCGTACCCATGCAGGGAAAGGTTCAAGCTTTACCCGTAAAAGCTGTTACAGAAACAACAGTATCGGGGCTGCAAACATCTATGACCGATAAGGAATTTATTACAGCATACAGCCAGCCACGAAATTTCGGATTTAATACGGCAGTGGGAAGTGGATTGTCCATGGGAAAAAATACCATCCTTGCCTGTATTCATGAAAACCAGTCTGTAATGGACGGGCAGAGTGTGCGGCTTCGCCTGTTAGAGCCTTTGCAGGCCGGGAATATCATTGTACCCAAAAATACACTTTTGTCTGGGAATGCAAGGGTTCAAGGCGAGCGAATGGATATTTCTATTTCTTCGATGGAGTATAATGGCAATATCATTCCGGTAGAATTGGCGGTATATGATTCGGACGGACAAAAGGGCATATCTGTTCCATCTTCATTGGAAATGCAAGCCTTGAACGAAGGCATGGCGAACATCGGTGCGGGACTTGGCTCAAGTTTTACCTTCAATCAAAATGCCGGAGCTGCCATTGTTTCTGATCTTACAAGGGGGATATTGCAAGGTGGATCTCAATACCTGTCGAAAAAATTCAGGACGGTAAAAATAAACTTGAAAGCCAATTATCAGGTAATGTTATATTCCAAACAATGACAATCACTAAAAAATCAATTACTAATCAGCCGGGAAGTAGCTATCGATCTGCCAACGGCAACTAATAATCAATTTATAATGAAAAAGATAATTATCATGTTCGCCCTGATTTTCTGTGTATTGACGATCAAAGCACAAAGCAACGATTTGTTTCAGGGCATCCCCCAAAAGCTTCCCTACGGACAAATGGTTACGCCTTATGGAGTTCAGGTAACATTTGCCAAAACAGTACATATTATTTTCCCTTCGGCTGTGAAATATGTGGATTTAGGTTCCAACCACATTATCGCGGGAAAAGCGGATGGGGCGGAAAATGTAATCCGTGTAAAAGCTGCTACCGAAGGTTTTCCGGGTGAAACCAACTTTTCGGTGATATGTGAGGACGGCAGTTTTTATTCTTTCAACGCCAAATATGCCAAAGAGCCGGAAATGCTAAACATCGAAATGAAAGATTTCCTTGAAAATGAAAGCATAACCGATTACTCCCAAACCCGGATGAACATTTATTTTCGGGAACTGGGAAACGAATCGCCTTTGCTGGTGAAGTTGATAATGCAGTCCATCTACAAAAACAATGACCGGGAGATACGGCATTTGGGATGCAAGCGTTTCGGGATACAGTTCTTAGTCAAGGGGATTTATGTGCATAACGGAATGTTCTATTTCCATACGCAGGTAAAGAACTCTTCCAACATACCGTTTGATACTGACTTCATCAAGTTTAAGATTGTCGATAAGCAAGTGGCAAAACGTACCGCCATTCAGGAATCGGTTTTGTATCCTGTACGCAGTTTTAACGAAGTGATTACCATAGGAGGAAAGTCCACCATCCGCACAGTTTATGCCTTACCAAAGTTCACTATCCCGGATGATAAAATACTGGTGGTAGAGCTGGTCGAAAAGAACGGTGGCCGTCACCAAAATATCCGTATCGAAAGTTCGGATATTGTGAACGCTAAAGTGATTAACGAACTTAAAATCAAATAAGATGAAAATTTCGAGTAAGAGAGAGCAGAAGCAAAACTTGTTTTGTGTTCTGCCGAACGGGAGAAATTTATGCAAAAAGTTAATCTGTGTTATAGCAGTATCGTGTTTGTGCCTGACTTTTAACCTGGCACACGCACAACGTTACCTGCCCGGACAAAAGGGAATCCTACTGACGGGCGGGATGGCAGACGGCTTTAAAAAACCCGGCAAACCGGAATCAGCGTATTATTTCGGTGCTGCTCTTGCAACTTATACTAAAAACGGAAACCGTTGGGTAGCCGGTGCGGAGTTCCTCAATAAGGAGTATGAGTATAAGGATGTAACCGTTCCTGTAAGCCAGTTTACAGGCGAAGGTGGGTATTATGTCAAAATCCTTTCCGACCGCCGGAAAACGTTCTTTTTGTCCTTCGGGTTGTCGGCTCTTGCCGGATATGAAACAAGCAACTGGGGAAATAAG
>JAQVZS010000055.1 GCA_028708075.1 Massilibacteroides sp. | reverse complement strand
AAAGATCGAGGTTTTCTTTTTCCAAAGGAGAAAATTACTCCCATTCAATTGTCGCAGGCGGTTTTGAACTGATATCGTATACAACACGATTCACACCTTTCACTTTATTAATGATTTCATTCGATACTTTTGCAAGAAATTCATACGGCAATTGAGCCCAATCGGCTGTCATCGCATCCGTAGAAGTTACTGCACGCAATGCAATCGTATTCTCATAAGTACGTTCATCACCCATAACACCTACCGAATGAATAGGTAATAAAATCGCTCCCGCTTGCCAGACTTTATCATAAAGGCCCCATTCACGCATCAGCGAAATATAAATATCGTCTGCATCTTGCAAAATGCAGACTTTTTCAGCAGTAATATCACCCAAAATACGGATACCCAAACCCGGACCGGGGAAAGGATGACGTTTGATCAAATGCGGCATCATTCCCAATTCCGTACCAACACGACGAACCTCATCTTTAAATAAAAGGCGAAGCGGTTCTACTAATCTCAGATTCATCTTTTCCGGTAAGCCACCAACATTATGATGACTCTTAATGACTGTTCCGGTAATAGACAACGACTCGATGACATCCGGATAGATCGTCCCCTGCCCTAACCATTTAATATCTTTCAGTTTTCCGGCTTCTTCATCAAAAACATCGATAAACCCTTTTCCGATAATCTTTCTTTTTTCTTCCGGTTCCGATACACCCGCTAATCGGGAATAAAACTTATCGCGTGCATTCACCCCAATCACATTTAATCCCAAATGTTCATAGTCGCGCAATACATTCTCAAACTCATTTTTACGAAGCAATCCGTGATCGACAAAGATACAAGTCAGATTCTTACCAATTGCTTTATTCAAAAGCATAGCCGTCACCGAAGAATCAACGCCCCCGGAAAGCGCGAGAATAACTTTATCCTCCTTCAATTGCTCTTTCAATTCAGCCACTGTCGCTTCAATAAATGAAGCCGGCGACCAGTCTTTCGAGCATCCACAAATCGACAAAAAGTTATCCAAAAGTTTCACGCCATCGGTCGTATGATACACCTCCGGATGGAACTGTACCCCCCAAGTCTCCTCATCGGCGACTTTATAAGCCGCCGCTTTCACATCTTCCGTACTTGCTATCACCTGAAAAGATTCAGGAAGCAATGTGATCGAATCCCCGTGCGACATCCAAATCTGAGTCCCGGAAGTAATACCTTTCAACAAACGATCCCGATCATCTACAAACGTTAATTTCGCGCGTCCGTATTCCCGTGAATTAGCAGATTCCACACTTCCCCCCGAAGTATATGCCATAAACTGAGCTCCATAACAAATTCCTAATACCGGATATTTACCTCGAATAGCCCGAAGATCTGTCTTAAATGCATTTTCATCATAAACAGAATAAGGACTCCCCGACAGGATTACTCCCTTAATATCGGTCGCATCATGCGGAAATTTATTGAAGGGAATAATCTCGCAATACGTATTCAACTCACGAATCCGCCGTCCGATAAGTTGCGTTGTTTGCGAGCCAAAATCAAGAATGATAATTTTCTCGTGCATGCAATGTACAGTATTTAATTGAGTCGCGCAAAGGTAGTAATAAAAAATTATTTGAACGGAAGGTGTTCTTATTTTTAATGAACAAGCTCTTTCTTCATCAAAAAGACAAAAATGCTTATCGCATTTTATCGGCTTACCTTTACTGTTAAAAGATGTAGCGAACGAGGAATAAAAATAAAAACTTTATTAATTTTTTTCCTCAACAAACGCCCTTAATTCCCGAATTTCGAAATATTTTCCTTTGGAAATCTTGTAGTTATAAGCGATCTACACAAAAAAAACAAAGTTAACATCTTACAATTCAATAAAACAAAACAACAAACGTTTTACTTTTGTTGTTACATTTACGACACTATAAGAATTGTTCTTAAACCTTTACAACCAATTTATCAAAATCGAAGTAATCGTGAGTAATGAAATGAAGGTAGAAAAAAAGGGGGTTATCACTCAGATCATCGGACCTGTAGTAGATATTCATTTTAATGAAATTGACAAGGAACGAATTGAACTTCCAGCCATTCACGAAGCTATTCTTGTTCAACGTCCGGAGCACGACCCATTGGTTCTCGAAGTCCAGCAGCATATCGGAGAGAATACGGTACGAACTATCGCGATGGATAGCACGGACGGATTAAGGCGCGGTATGGAAGCTATTGCAACCGATCATCCGATTACAGTTCCTTTCGGAGAACAGGTAAAAGGACGTTTGTTAAATGTTGTTGGTCAACCGATCGACGGAATGCGTCCGTTAATCAAAAACGAAGGTGCTCCGATCCATCGTCAGCCGCCAAAATTTGAGGATCTCACAATCACACAAGAAGTACTGTATACCGGAATCAAAATAATCGACTTGTTAGAGCCTTATCCGAAGGGCGGAAAAATAGGGCTTTTCGGAGGAGCCGGCGTTGGCAAAACAGTTCTTATTATGGAACTGATCAACAATATTGCCAAAAAGCACAACGGGTTTTCCGTTTTCGCCGGTGTAGGTGAACGTACCCGAGAAGGGAACGACCTGCTACGAGAAATGATCGAAAGCGGTGTAATCCGTTATGGCGAAAAGTTCAAAAAAAGCATGGAAGAAGGGCATTGGGATTTAAGCAAGATCGACTACGAGGAAGTGGCAAAATCACAAGCGACGCTCGTCTTCGGACAAATGAATGAACCTCCAGGCGCCCGGTCGTCGGTAGCACTTTCCGGACTAACATTGGCTGAAACATTCCGCGACAACAACGAAAAAAATTCGCCAAAAGATATTCTTTTCTTTATTGACAATATCTTCCGCTTTACTCAAGCCGGCTCGGAAGTTTCCGCCTTGTTAGGACGTATGCCATCAGCTGTAGGTTACCAACCGACGCTGGCCTCCGAGATGGGTGCCATGCAGGAACGGATCACATCCACAAAATACGGTTCGATCACCTCGGTACAGGCGGTCTATGTGCCGGCGGATGATTTGACAGATCCCGCCCCGGCAACAACGTTCTCTCACTTGGACGCGACAACCGTATTAAGCAGAAAGATTACGGAATTAGGTATTTATCCGGCTGTCGATCCGTTGGAATCGACCTCACGCTACCTGGATCCTCTAATCGTGGGGGAAGAGCATTATGAAACAGCACAGCATGTCAAACAGATTTTGCAACGTTACAAGGAATTACAGGATATTATTTCCATTTTGGGAATGGAAGAGCTCTCTGATGAAGACAAAACAGTCGTCAACCGCGCCCGTCGGGTACAACGATTCCTCTCACAACCTTTTGCCGTAGCAGAACAATTTTCCGGAATCGAAGGAGTTACAGTGGATATCAAAGACACGATCCGCGGATTTAAAATGATCTTAAACGGAGAACTGGATACAATTCCCGAACAAGCCTTTTTAAACGCGGGCACCATTGAAGACGTGATCAAAAAAGGCGAACAGATGAAACAAGAAATATAAAAATTTATGGAACTGATCGTTGTTTCACCCGAGGGAATATTGCTTACGGAAACGGCAGAACGGATTACACTGCCGGGAGATGAAGGGCCTTTTTCGGTTTTAAAAAACCATGCACCTTTGATATCAACTTTACACGAAGGAGACGTTATTTATGTGCAGGATAAAAAAACAAAAAAATACGAAATCAAGGGGGGCATTGCCATCGTCGAAAAAAACCAGGTACGTGTATTCATTGAATAACTGTTGAATAAGGAGATAAACAAATGCGTAGAATCAATCTAAAATTATGGCTCCGGCTACTTTTATTACTGATCATCGTCTATTTAACCATCAATATTCTTTCGGAACTTATTTTCTACTATTTTGTTCCGGTGCGGACCTATCGATTCTGCCCAATTATCGGACTATTTTATTTAGTTACCGGTATAATCGTCAATTTTTCCTTATTCTATTATAGGAATACAACTCAATTAAAGCTATTAAACATTTATATGAGCGGAAGAATCATTAAGTTGGCTTTGACCGTTCTGTTCTTAGTTTTATACATCTATTTTCTTCATCCGCAAAAAGTAGCCTTCGTGCTTACTACGATCGCCAATTACTTCATCTTTTCGGGATTGGAATTATATATCTATTCTTTATACAATAAAAGATTAGCGAAACATGAAAAGAGACAAAAAAAACGTCCTTAAACACTATACAATCGCGATCCTGTTCTTCTGCACATTGCTGTCGCAACCCGCTTGGGCAGAAGAAAAACAGGAATTCCAAATCAAAGATTTAATTTTCGAACACTTGGAAGACGCATATAAATGGTATTTCTTTACCTGGAAAGAAACGGACGTTAGTTTATATCTTCCCGTCATCGTCCAATCGCCGAGAGGTGAATGGGTCGTGTTTTCTTCTTCCCATCTGGAGAAAGGGAAGATATATAAAGGATTTTATATCGCTCAAGAAGGAAATTACAAACATAAAATCGTGACCACAAATTCAGCAGGAGAAGAAATCAGACCCTGGGATTTTTCGATCACAAAAAATGTATTGGCGATTTTTATCAGTATCGGCATTATGCTTACCTCTTTTCTGGCTTTAGCCCGATGGTATAAAAAAGATCGGTTGCAACCACCGGGAGGATTCCTCGGCATGCTCGAAATTGTTATTCTGTCAATTCAAGATGAAGTCATCAAGCCCAGTATCGGCAAAGAATACGAACGATACGCTCCGTTTCTGTTGACCACATTCTTTTTTGTTTTGATCAATAACTTGATGGGGTTGATTCCGCTGTTCCCTGGAGGCGCGAATGTAACCGGAAATATCACCATCACTTTTTTCTTGTCTTTGATTGTTTTTTTATTGATCAACATCAACGGGAACAAACATTATTGGAAAGAAATTTTCTGGCCGGACACGCCGACTTGGTTAAAGTTTCCTGTGCCTCTTATGCCAATTATCGAACTCTGGAGTGTTTTGATGAAACCGGCAGCCTTAATGGTTCGTCTTTTCGCCAACATTATGGCAGGTCATTCGATGACTTTAGGGCTAATCAGTCTGATCTTCATCTCCGCCGCCATGGGGCCGGCAGCCAATGCCGGTTTATCGGTCGCCTCGATCCTCTTCAGCACATTCATCGGATTCATCGAACTTTTGATATCGGTGATACAAGCATATGTCTTTGTTTTACTTTCTTCTGTTTTCATCGGGATGTCCCGTCAAAAAGCAGAAGATAGTGAAGAAGAAAATAGTGAATCTTAATTATAAACATTTAAATTGTTACATTATGTTACTATCAACAATCTTAGCAGTAGCTACAACAGGAAGCATCAGTAAAATGGGAGCAGCGCTCGGTGCGGGCTTGGCTGCCGTCGGAGCGGGTATCGGAATCGGAAATATCGGCTCGTCCGCTATGAAAGCAATCGCACGTCAACCGGAAGAAACCAATAAGATTCGGATGAACATGTTTATTGTAGCCGCATTGGTCGAAGGAGTTGCTCTTTTCGCCATCGTGCTTTGTCTGTTAGCTCTTTAACCTCGGAAAATCATGTCATTATTAACACCGGACATAGGACTTCTTTTCTGGATGACACTCTCATTCGGCATTGTCTTTTTCATTCTGGCCAAATACGGATTCCCTGTGATTTTGAAAGCTGTCGACAAACGTACGGCTTATATTAACAATTCATTGGAAACAGCAGCAAAAGCCGAAGAGAAACTGGCAAACATTCAGCAAGAGGCCGAAACAATCATACGGCGGGCGCAGGAAGAACGCGCAAAAATACTAAATGAAGCTGGTGAATTGCGCAACCGGATTCTGGACGACGCCAAAGAAGAAGCCGAAAAAGGCAGACAGATCCGAATCAACAAAACGACATCCGAAATTGAAGAGTTAAAACGCAAAGCGTTGAGTGAAGTTAGAAACGAGATCGCCGACATTTCTCTCCGAATTGCCGAAAAGGTAGTCAGAGAAGAACTGAGGAAAGAAGAAAAACAACAGCAATTGATCGATCATCTGTTAGATGAAGAGATCCTGTATAAAAACTAATCAATGGACAGAGGGATTATTGCCGGAAGGTACGCAAAAGCGCTTTTCAAGTACGCTGGTAAACGTGGAAAAGAACATGAGATTTATCAGGAAACACGATGGTTGGCAAAAAGCATGACCCGATATCCGCAAGTGAAACGGATATTGTCCAGTCCGATCATACCCCAATCTAAAAAACAGTCCATGCTGGAGCAGTTGTTTGCTACTCCTCCAAGCAAAGAAATACGCCGATTCATTCAATTGGTCTTAGAAAAAAAACGGGAAGAAATATTGCAAGCCATTTGTTTTATGTATCAGGAATATTACCGCGAAGCAAACAATATATTACAAGTAGAATTAGTTACTGTATCACCGATTCCCGATAATACAAAAAACAGGATTATTGCCCAAATGGGTAAACTTACGCGGGAACAAATTCGCTTAGTGACAACCGTTGACCCGGAAATACAGGGTGGCTACGTCCTTTACTGGGATACGTATCGTTGGGACGCGAGCATTACCTCCCGCATTCGATCGATCAAAAACAAAATCAATGAAAAAATGAACAATATTATTTAAAAGAAAATGTCGGAAAATAGTAAGGTTAGCGAAATATCAGAAGTAATTTACCAATTGCTGGATCAAATGGATCCGGACAAAAATCTGGAAGAAGTCGGCACCGTCATTCAGGTACATGATGGGGTTGTACGTATTTACGGACTGAAAAATGCGGAAGCAAATGAATTATTGGTGTTCGACAACGGGGTGAAAGCTATCGTTATGAACCTGGAAGTAGATAATGTGGGAGCCGTCTTACTGGATTCGTCGGAAAAAGTACGGGAAGGAGACATCGCCAAACGTACTGGTGAGATTGCTTCTATCATGGTCGGCGAAGGATTAATCGGACGTGTCATAAATCCGATGGGCACAGTACTGGACGGAAAAGGAACTGTCCTCGGTGAACTCATTGATATGCCACTGGAAAGAAAGGCGCCCGGCGTCATCTTCCGTCAACCGGTTCAAGAGCCCATGCAGACGGGAATCAAAGCCATTGATGCCATGATTCCTATCGGACGGGGGCAACGTGAGTTAATCATCGGCGACCGTCAAACGGGAAAAACAAGTATTGCCATCGACACCATCCTGAATCAACGCAGAAATTACGAAGAAGGAAAGCCGATCTATTGTATTTACGTTGCCATCGGACAGAAAGCTTCGACCATCGCCGCTTTAGTCAATCTTTTGCGCGAAAAAGGTGCGATGGATTACACGACCGTCGTCATGTCTACATCGTCCGACCCGGCTGCATTACAATATTTTGCTCCGTTCGCGGGTGCCGCAATCGGCGAATATTTCCGTGATACGGGACGGCACGCGCTAGTCGTGTACGACGACCTTTCCAAACAGGCTATTGCCTACCGTGAAGTATCTTTGATTTTGCGCCGTCCTTCGGGACGAGAAGCTTATCCGGGCGATATCTTCTATTTACATTCCCGTCTTTTGGAACGTGCCGCACGCATCATCAATCAAGACGAAATGGCAGCACAAATGAACGACCTGCCGGAAAGTCTTGCGGGACGGGTAAAAGGAGGCGGCTCATTAACCGCATTACCGATCATTGAAACGCAGGCCGGAGATGTATCCGCCTATATTCCGACGAATGTGATTTCAATCACAGACGGACAGATCTTCCTCGACACGGACTTGTTCAACCAGGGAAATCGGCCGGCCATCAACATCGGAATATCAGTGTCGCGTGTCGGCGGAAAAGCACAAATTCCAGCCATGAAGCGCGTTGCCGGAACCTTAAAAACTGCGCAGGCACAATACCGCGAATTGGAGTCCTTCATTCGCTTCGGCGGTGAAATGGATAAGATGACGGAACAAGTTATCGACAAAGGACGAAAAAATGCGATTTTGCTTATCCAACCACAAAATAATCCACTCAGAACAAGCGAACAAATCGCTATCCTTTATTGCGGTACGCACGGATTATTAAAGCAAATTCCTTTAGAAAAAGTACACGCATTCGAGAAAAAGTTTCTTGAGCAACTCAATCTGACGCAAAAAGAGGCGGTGCTTGGTGCCTTGGAAAAAGGAATGATCAACGCAGAAATAGAAGCCGCGATCGTAAAAACAGCAGACGATGTTTGTAAACAGCTTATCAATTAAGGAATAATTATGATCTCATTAAAAGAAGTAAAAAGACGGATCCTAACGATCGAGGGGACTCAAAAGATTACCGTTGCCAGACAAATGATTTCATCAGCATTATTGCATAAAAGCCAGGATAAACTTGCCCATATAAAAACGTACAAAAAGGCGGTGGACGAGTTATACGCAAAAGTAACACCGGAAGAGAATTGTCATTGTTACTACAAAAATATCGGAAAAGGGAAAACCGGAATTATCCTGATTGCTTCGAATAGCGGGATGTGCGGTTCATACAACCTCAATATCGTCAAAGAAGCGGCTCTGTTAAAAGAACGGTATCCGAATGAAGAACTGGTATTCTATCCTATCGGAAAGAAAATACGGGAAGTTTTGTTAAATGCAGGAAAACCGATCGGTTCGATTGAGAATATCGATATGGACGAGCTGATCGAAAAACCGGAATTCAACAAATCGGCCGTAGTAGTACGTTTTTTTACCGAGTTGTTCCTCTCGTGTCAATTAAAGCAGATCATCGTCGTACACACCCATTTCAAGTCCGTAGGCTCGCAAGAGGTGGTACATACAACACTCCTACCCTATCAGGTCGATTCGACTCCCCCAAAGACGAATTTCATTATCGAACCTTGTGCTGAAAAAATCAGGAAAAAATTATTGGAAAGAAGCCTGAAAGCAGCTTTTCATACCATTATCATTGACAGCCTGACAGCCGAATATGCCGCTCGGACAATCGCGATGCAATTGGCCAGCGAAAACGCAAACGAAATGATTTCCGAACTTCAAATCATCTATAATAAGATACGTCAACAAACCATTACCTCCGAATTATTAGATATTGTCGGAAACTCATTCGCGTGAATTATTCCTTCAGGGAAGGGCTTGTGAAACTTGCGTTCAGAAAATCGATCACTTCTTGCGTCATGTTATACGATTCTTTCGCATACAGGATGTTATCTCCCGTAGTATTACTGAAAATAATACTGACCTTTTTCACTTCGTTATATCGTTTCAACTGTTGGATGATCGAATCATACAATTGTTGATATACTCGATCCTGCTCCGCTTTCAACTCCTGCGTCAATTGATTTTCCAACACGAATATCTCCTGCTGCTGTCTTTGCAAATGTCGATATTCCGCGTCGGACTGTTCATGCGGCAGGAACGGATTTTCTTCCAGTTTCTGTTTATATTTCCGCATTTGTAGTTCCAAACTCCGGACTCGTTGCGTAATTATGGAACGTGAATTTTCTTCTTTCACAACGATCTGCCCCCGCAAATCCATCGCCAGATAATAATTCAACACCAAAGAATCTACATTTATATAAGCAAAAGAAAGCCGGGAAACAGAATCCTGCGATGTGTCAGATGCAGCCGGATAAAGAGATGCACATTGCTTTTCACCTAACTGCAAAATAAACAAACTGATTATTCCCACAGCCAAAACCCCGTTAATGATATAATTTATTGTCTTATGATTCATAAACCACCGAGATTCGTTCCTGATACAAAAGTAATGGATTACAAACGAGTTCGACCATCTTATTTCATTTTGTATGCGAATTTAGTATACTTTATCTTAAAAGTCAATCGTAACCTTTTATTTTTCCTAATTTATGTTTTTTTTTCACACTTTGTAATAGAAAAGAAATACAGGTTACATGGAAATGTGATACTCATTAAACCACCTTGAAATATCTCCACTCTACTTTTGTTTCGGATTCTGACAGTAGGATCAACCCTAATATTAAGTAAGGAATGAGAATGATTTACAGAAAAAACGGTTTAAAAAAACTTCTTTTATTAATTACAGGACTTGTCTTTGCCTTTTCTTCTTATGCACAATCGGGCGTAATCTGCGGTACGGTCTTCGACCGGAAATTAAAAGAACCTTTGATCGGAGCTTCAGTGTTGATCGAAGGAACAACCATCGGCGCAATTACGAATTTGGATGGTTATTTCAGGATTGAAGGGGTAAAGCCGGGGAAATACAAGGTGTCGGCTTCTTATGTATCATATCAAACAGAAACGCAAAATGACGTTCCTGTAATAGCAAATCAGGAAGCAGTACTTCGCTTCGAACTAAGCGACGCGAGTCTGGAACTGGAAAATGTAGTCGTCGTCGGACGAAAAAACATGGAAAGTGAAAATGTTTTGTTGATGGAACGTCAGAAAGCGAGTGTTTCTGTAGAACATCTCGGAGCACGCGAAATGAGCGTAAAAGGTATTTCAAATGTAGCAGAGGGTGTTAAGAAACTATCGGGTATTTCCATGGCAGGAACAGGACAGTTATTTGTGCGTGGTTTGGGCGACCGTTACAGCATCACAACGTTAAACGGCTTGATCATCGCTTCGCCTAATCCGGACAACAAATTAATTCCACTCGATTTGTTTCCGGCTTCCATTGTGCAAAACATTACGGTCAGTAAGGTGTTCCAAGTGTCATCTTTTGCGGATTACGCCGGCGCACATATCGATATCGCGACTAAAGAAAATCCGGGAAAAGAGTACCTGACGGTTAGTATAGCTACCGGTGGACGACTGAATACGACGTTCAACGATTTCCGATCTTCAAACAAATCGGGCGGATTACGAATCGCGAATCTCCCGCAATCGATTAAAGACATGACGTCGAAAGATTTCTCAGAATACGTGAAACAACAAGATCCGTTCGATAGCGGTTTTTCGATCGATAAAAAGCAGGCATTGCCGGAATTAAACGTCGGTTTGTCTTTCGGGAAAACATGGGATATTAAAACCAATAGATTGAATTTGATCGGATCCTTAGGCGTCAGCAATGACTACGAAACGCAACTGGACTCGTATGTAACGACTCTTACCGCACAGGGAACGCAGCTAAATGAATTTACCTCAGATAATTTCTCGTATCAGACAAAAGCTTCTGCCATGATCGGTTTGGGGTATCAATTTGCCAACACGAATCATATCCGTTATAGTTTCTTTTATTCCAGACTAACGGACGATACCTACCGCTCACGCATCGGGTTCGATTCGGAAGGAAACAAGTTAGAAGGGAGCAATAGTGTGTATCATCTATACAGTTTGATCAGCAACCAATTGGAAGGCGAACATAGTTTCGGAAACTGGACGTTTAAGTGGAACGGAGGATATGGTATAACGGCCAGCGACGAACCGGACAGAAAGCAAGTAATGTTTTTACGTAAAGACGACGGTGAATTGGCTTTGTTTAAATTAAACCGACAAGAAACGATGCGTTTCTTCGGCGAATTAGACGAAAAAGCGGGAACAGGCGACCTGCGTTTCACCTATCATCTGCCAGAATCGAACCTTATTCGTTTCGGTGGAGCTTACCTAAACCGAGACAGAGATTATTTTTCTACCCGTTTCTTTTATAACCTGAATAAGCTGAATCCCGAAATCGACAATATTTACGATACAGATGGTTTTCTGAATCAAGAAAACATCACCAACGGAAACATTGTTATCGACAAAAATCAACAACCGAAATTCAGTTATTATGCCGGTAGCGAAATTTTTGCAGCTTTTGCGGAAACGGATTATTACCCCATAGGACAATGGCTTATTAATGCTGGGATCCGATATGAGCGTTCAAACCAATGGGTACGTTATTGGAACGATGCCGCTCAAGAGAAATATACAGAATTAAATACCGATGATATTCTACCTGCGCTGAACATGAAATATATGATCAACAACACACAGGCATTGCGCTTCGGCCTGTCGCGCACGGTAACTCGTCCGCAGTTTGTCGAAATGGCACCTTTTCTTTATCAGGAATCTTACGGAAGCGCGGCCGTACGGGGTAACGACGAATTGAAAAACGGATATGATTTGAACTTAGACTTGCGTTATGAATCTATTTCCGCATCAGGCGATATGCTTTCAGTAACCGCTTATTACAAATATCTGGATTCTCCAATCGAACGGATTCAGGAAATCTCCGGCGGTTCAGCCGTCCATTCGTTCCTCAACGCCGGAAGCGGTACGGCTTTTGGACTGGAAGCGGAACTACGGCGATCATTTTCTTCCGCATGGCGTGCTGGTGCCAACATTTCCTGGATGTACACGCAGGTGGAATTACCTGAAGACGGCGTTTACACCGACAAGAAAAGAGCTTTGCAGGGTGCTTCACCTTTCCTGGCAAACGCCGATGTCACTTGGTCTCCCTCTTTTGAAAGTGGAAATAAGCTAATGCTTACATTGCTTTACAACTTGCAGGGACCACGTATCCATACTGTCGGCATTAACGGTCTGGGCAATGTAAAAGAAACAAGTCGCCATACGCTGGATTTTAATGCGGGGTATGCGGTCAATTCGAAACTTCATATAAAGTTTCAGGCGAAAAATCTGTTAAGTTCCACTATTAAGTTCCGTCAGGAAGTCGCTTCTAGCGGTGTAGAGGAGGAAGTAGAGAGTTATAAAACGCATACGGTGCTGGAAATTGGGGCATCGTATCAATTTTAATAAATCCTCGGGGTGATCTTTTTTTGATTGGGTTGATTTTATTTTTCCACAGTTGTCGTAAAGGTGTTTTACAAATATCATAATATATTACCACAATTGTAAAAATAAGAACCATTAGGGACAAAAAAAAAGATTTATCCGAATAAAATAAATTTTTAATCACGAACATATTTAATTATTCTATTAATAATAACAGTTATGAAAAAGAATTTTTGGAAACTTAGTTCAATTGCTTTTACATTCATGGCCTTGTTGTCCATCACGTCATGTAGTGACGACGATGAACCGAACAACAACGGTGGAGACGAAACGGACGAAACGGAACTCAAAGGGGAATTAACCGGAGAGCTGACCTTGAAAAGCGGGCAGACGTACAACCTAACGGGAGGATATACGATAAAAGCAGGGGCTACGCTCACAATTGAACCGGGTGTCACTATTTTAGCGAAAGACGATGATGTAGTCGATTATATATTGGTTGAGCAGAGCGGGAAAATCCTCGCAGAAGGTACCGCATCGAATCCTATTATCATGACTTCCGAAAAGAAAGAAGCGGGCGCCTGGGGCGGACTTCATATTTGTGGTAAAGCAACCATCAATGTATCCGGCGGAACTGCGAAATCGGAAATCGGTGACGCAACGTACGGCGGAAACGACGACGCAGATAATTCCGGAAAACTACGTTATATCCGTCTGGAATATACTGGTTACGCGTTCAACGAAGAGCATGAAGCCAATGGGGTTACGTTTTATGGCGTGGGGAATGGCACAACTGTGGAATACTTGCAGGCCTATAAGGGTTCTGACGACGGTTTCGAATGGTTCGGTGGTACGGTCAATGTGAAATATTTAGTAGTAACGAACTGCAGCGACGACTCGTTCGACTGGACACAGGGTTGGAGAGGTAAAGGTCAGTTCTTAGTTGCTTATCAAGAAAATAAATCTACACTGAGTTATGATTGCGATTGCCTAATCGAAGCGGACAACGACAGCAAAAACTTCACGAGTACGCCGATATCGGCACCAGTATTAGCTAACCTGACTTTAATAGGCAATAACTCCGACACAAATACGCGGGGCATACGTCTACGCGCCGGAACACAAGTAAAAATATACAATGCGCTGGTAAAAGGCAAACTTAACACGTTGACCACTGAAACGACGGAAACGGAAACGGCATTAGCAAACGGAAGTTCTCTTTTGAACAATGTTCTACTTGAAACGACATTCAGCAGTAAAGAAGGTGTTTATACAACAGCTATGTTTACAGAAAATGGGACGAATAAAGAAAACCAGATTATTGCGCTTACGAATGGGTATGTGGGTACTGAAACCGGCGGTACGGATGTCAGCAAAATTGATCCATTCTTTGTTTCCGCTCCTTACACGGGTGCTGTTGACGCGGCCAATGATTGGACAACGGGCTGGACAACAAAACCGGGCATTTCTGAAACTAGCGTGGAATTAGAAGGTGAGCTGACAACAGATTTGACCTTAAAAAGTGGACTTACCTATTATCTGACAGGTGGTTATCATGTAAAATCGGGAGCAACGCTAACGATTGAACCGGGTGTGCGCCTGATTGCCAAAGATGATGATATGGTGGATTATATATTGATTGAACAAGACGCAAAAATCAACGCCGAAGGAACAGCTTCAAATCCGATCGTGATGACTTCAGAAAAAGCAGAAGCAGGTGCTTGGGGCGGACTTCATATTTGCGGGAAAGCAACCATCAACGTGTCCGGCGGAACCGCGAAATCGGAAATCGGCGACGCGACCTATGGAGGTGATAATGATGCGGACAATTCGGGTGTTTTACGCTATATCCGTCTGGAATATACGGGCTATGCATTCGACGAAGAACATGAAGCCAACGGAGTTACGTTCTACGGCGTGGGGAACGGCACAACTGTGGAATATCTACAAGCTTATAAGGGTTCGGACGATGGTTTCGAATGGTTCGGCGGCACGGTTAATATAAAACATTTAATCGCTACGAGTTGCAGCGACGATTCGTTTGACTGGACACAGGGCTGGAGAGGTAAAGGACAGTTTTTAATCGCTTATCAGGAAAATCAATCGACACTGGGCTACGACTGCGACTGCTTGATCGAAGCGGACAACGACAGTAAAAACTTCTCTGCTACACCCGTATCAGCTCCTGTTTTAGCTAACTTAACATTTGTAGGTAACAATTCCGACATAAACAAACGAGGCATTCGTCTACGCGCTGGGACACAAGTAAAAATATACAACGCGTTAGTAGCCGGTAAAGCAAACACGTTGACGACGGAGACAACCGAAACAGAAACAGCTCTGGACAACGGAACTTCTATCCTGAACAATATTTGGCTGGCAACAGCTTTCAGCGGAAAAGAAGGTATTTTCACTACCGAAAAGTTTAATGCGGCTGGAGGAAATAATCAGAATCAAACATTCGAATTAACGAACAACGTTATCGGGACAGTAGGCGGAGGTACGGATTTGAGTACGGACGCATTCTTTGTCAAGGCGGAATACAAAGGAGCTGTGCCAAGCGACAACGACTGGACAAAAAGTTGGTCGAAATAAGCAGCCACTGCCAATCTAATAAAAGAATGAATTTATGATCAAACGAATTTTATTGACATCTATTATCGTATCAGGGGCCTCGCTTGCATTGCAAGCGCAGGACCTTGTGCTAAGTGAAGGTCAATACTATACAGACGAAAGTCAAAGCATGCTATACACCGGCCGGTATACGGAATTTTACGAAGATGGTATGCTCAAAATGGAACTGTACCTGAAAGATGGCCGACCGGAAGGGACGTATGTGATCTACTATCCGAACGGCAAGATTGCCGAAGTACGTGCCTACTACAAAGGAATCTTTCATGGAGAATGGCGCACTTACAATGAAGAAGGAAACCTGACGAGTATGGCGACCTACAAAGAAGGACAAAAGGACGGCCCGTGGCGAGTGTGGAATGATAAAGGCATACTACGTTATGAAATGCACTACACCCTCGGACGCAAATCCGGCATCTGGCGAACTTGGGACGACGAAGGCAATTTACTAACCGAAGAAGCGCAAAAAGAATAATTTCTTCGGTTCATTCATCAGACGACATCCCCCCAAAAAAGGGAACTCCCGGAGACGTATTTACATACATCACCGGGAGTTCCCTTTTTTGTAAGTTATTTCACCAAATCACGACGCGCTCTGCCGGAGGTAGGAACATAGGATCTGATTCTTTGATTCCAAACGCTTTATAAAACGAATCGATATTCCGCAAAGCGGCATTTACCCGCCATTTTCCTAAAGAGTGCGGATCGACTTTTGTAAGACGCAGGATTTCTTCATCCCGAATGTTTTGTCCCCACAGGGTAGCATATCCCAAATAAAAACGTTGTACATCCGTAAATCCGTCGATCGGAGCCGGTATTTCTCTCCCTTTCAGCGAGTTTTGGTAAGCTTGGAAAGCAACCAGTAAACCGCCGTGGTCTGCAATGTTTTCACCCAAAGTAAAACGTCCATTAGCCTGTACCGTATCCAAAACAATAATATCATTATACTGTTTTACCAAGACTTCCGCACGTTCTGTAAAACGGGCAGCATCTTCAGTTGTCCACCAGTCGGTCAAATTACCGTCTTTATCATAGTTACGTCCCTGATCATCGAAACCATGCGTCATTTCGTGACCGATCACAACACCAATCGCACCATAATTCACAGCATCGTCGGCATCCGGATTAAAAAAGGGTGGCTGCAAAATTGCCGCTGGGAAACAAATTTCGTTTGAGGTCGGATTATAATAGGCATTCACCGTCTGCGGACTCATATACCAACGGCTCTTGTCGACAGGTTTATTGATATCTGCTAACTGATATTCCATATCGAATATATTGGAACGGCAGACATTTGCCCAATACGAATCGTTGTTGATTTCAAGAGCGCCATAATCTCTCCATTTGTCGGGATAACCGATCTTTATGATGAACGAAGCCAGTTTTTCTTCTGCCTTAGCTTTCGTCTCTTCTCCCATCCATGCTACATTCTGAATACGTTCACCCAAAGCCTGTTGGAGATTATGTACCAAAGTCAACATCTTTTCTTTCGAAGTCGCCGGGAAGTATTTTGCGACATATATCTGGCCAACAGCTTCTCCCAAAGAACCGTTTACCGTATTAAGCGCACGCTTCCAACGCGGTTGTTGTTCCTGTTTCCCAGAAAGCGTCTTCCCATAAAAATCGAACGATGCAGTCACAAAATCATCACTCAAATAAGATGCCGCCGCATTCAATAAGTTAAAGCATAAATAGTTTTTCTGCTCTTCAAG
>JAQVZS010000054.1 GCA_028708075.1 Massilibacteroides sp. | reverse complement strand
AAGATAAACCACTCTGCCGTCTTTACTACCCACAACAATATTTAACATTTCAGAAGCGTCATCAAATTCGCCCTGCACACGCAACGAATACGTGTTCGACCCAATATCTATACTTCCTCCAGGAGTATTTTTATTCTCCGCGGCGATCAAAGAGGCAATCCCTTCAATCGTGACATCATAGCCCTCCATTTTATTCGGATCGCAATAGACCTGTACTTCACGAATCGGAGTACCCGCAATTGAAACAGCCCCCACTCCACTAACGCGAGCCAATGGGTTAGCGACTTTATCATCCAAGATTTTGTACAAAGCGTTCATGCTTTCTTCCGCAGTCACGGATAGAATAAGTACAGGGATATCATCTGTTCCGAATTTAAAAATAACAGGAGTACCTACTTCATCCGGCAATGAAGATTGTACCATATCTAATTTATCCCGTACATCATTTGTCGCGACATCGATATTTGTTCCATACTCAAATTCCAAAGTAATAACAGATATGTTTTCCCTCGATTGAGACGAAATATGCTTCAAGTCACTAACCGTGTTCAATACGTTTTCCATCGGTTTCGTAACGTTCATTTCAATATCGGAAGCACTGGCGCCTTGATAAGAGGTCATCACCAAAATGGTATTTGTCTCGATATTAGGCAATAAATCCACGGCAAGCCTGTTCAAAGAAAAAATACCGAAAATGACGACAGCCACAAACATCAACGCAGTTGACACAGGCTTCCGTACGGCAGTTGAATATAAACTCATCTTTACTTAATATTTCTTATTTTACAACTTCAACATCAATTCCATTCACCAAACGGGTTTGTCCGGAAACAACAACCTGATCTCCGTCGGATAATCCGGAAATAATTTCATAACGATCTCCCATCCGTCTGCCCAAAACTACTTTTTCAAACGAAACTTTCCCGTTTTTATAGACATAGACATATCTATCTCCGGAACCGGCTTGCTTGACAACAGCTAAATCGGGTACAACAACGTGATCCAGCGTCCCAAAACTGAGCGTAACACGAGCGAACATCCCCGGACGAACTTTCTCATTCGAATTATCAATCTTCAATTCTACGGGGAACGTACGGGTGGAGGCGTCGATTGTCGGATAAACCAGCGTTACTTTGCCCGAAAACTTTTCTCCCGGATACACATCCATTGTCACTTCAACTTCCTGCCCTTTCTTAACATAAGTAAAATAAGATTCGGACACATTCACCATCAATTTCACCGGACGTATCTGTTCGACCGTATAAATCGGATTCGCTCCGGAATACATATCCCCACTATCATAATTACGGGCTGTAACAATTCCAGAGATCGGACTCTCCAACCGACTGTTTTCTTTCAAATTATTATAAGAAGCACGTGTCACTTCCAACTGTGTTTTCAAAGCATCCCAATTCGATTTAGAAGCACCACCCACTTTGTACAATTCATCAATACGTTTAAATTCCAGTTCTTGATTGTCCAATTGTATTTTAGTTTGTTTCAACACCGTCTCATCCATCGTCGCCAAAATTTGCCCGACCTTTACATGATCGCCGACTTCGACCAACAATTTTTGAATACGTCCGTGTGCCTGAGGGGCAATATTATTTGAAATATTCGCTTCAACAGTCGCCGTAAACTCCTGAATCTGATCTACAGACTGTACGGTAACCGTTTCGATCTTCACTCTTGGTTTTTCATCTTCTGTTGTGACCTCTTTCTTTTCACCCGAGCAGGATGTCAGAAATAGTACCACCACCATAGGAAACAAAAACAATCTTTTATACGCTTTCATATTGCTATCTTTTTATTCTGTTTTTTTTCAATTAGTTAACTTTGTTAGTTGTCTTTCCAAGCACTTTATCCATTTCTGCCTTAGCAACCATATAATCATAAATTGCCTGATTAAAATTCAATTTGGATTGGGTTAAAGCTAATTCCGAATCATTCAACTCGAGTAAAGTCCCTGCTCCCGTTTCATATCTTTTCTGTGCGATTGCATATCCTTTTTCAGCTTGTTTAACTCCTTTACGGGAAGCGTCAAAACGTTTTACACAAGTCGCCATATTATCCAACGACTGTTTTATAGCCAAACGCAAATTACGTTCCAGATCTTCACGCTGAATACTCAATTGATCAATTGTCAGGCGTGTTTGTTTAACCTTACTTGCTCTCAGACCTCCGGAAAAAACTGGAATCGTCAGCTTCAATCCAACCATTGAATAGGGATTCCATTTATAATCGCTGAACTTAAAATCGTTATTCATCGCGTTCCATTGGTATAAACCCGAAAGTGATAATGTCGGCAAATAATCATATTGTTCCATTTTTAATTTAGCATCCAATTGTTTTCCCTGAATATCCAATTGTCGTAAATTCGTATTATCGACCAACATAGTATCTGCAGCCAAATAATCCGCAAAAAGTTCCGATTGGTAATCGGTCAAAGCACCTTTACAATCTATTTCCTGCTCCAGATCCATTCCCATCAACGCCTTTAACTGCCATTTAGACAAAACAAGCGCATTTTGCGCCTGCAACATGTTCGGCACAACATTTTTTACAGTAACATCCGCACGGATCAAATCATATTCAGCAACTAAACCCTGATCATATTTCTTTTTAATATCCGTGAAGTTTTCCATAGCATTGTCGTAACTTTCTTTAAATACGCTATACGAGTCGTTTGCTAAAAGCACGGCATAAAAACTCTTGCGTATTTGATTCACCATATCGATTTTGGAAGAACGTGCCTGCTCGATAGCCATTTCGACATCTATCCCCGAAATCGATAAACTCTTCCAAAGCGACATATTAACCAATGGCATACCCGCAGTAAAACCAAAACTCCAATTATTATCACGTCCTACCGAAATACCCTCTTCTGAACTCGTCGCCGCTGCTACTTTCTCGTTTTCAGCCTGAATTTCTTTTCCTAAAGTACCGGGGACATAACCTGGGACAGAGCCGGTAAACGTATTCTCAATCCCGTTAAAAGTCGGCGCCATCATACTCGTAACATCAAAAGCACCATCCATATACATTATTTGCTTTTTTAATGTACGACTATAATCTCCCCCAAAATCGATTTGAGGAAACAAAGCCGCATAAGCACCTTTTTTCGCATACTTCTTCTTTTCAACTTCCCGATCGGCAACTTTTACAGTAGGGCTTTCGCTTAAAGCAAATTCAATTGCTTCGTCCAAATTCAATGATAATACAGCCTCTGTCTGCGCTTTGCCCGGAAGGAAAAGTGAAACAGACAAAAACAAAATTATCGATAACCTCCTCTTTTTACCAACTAATAATTGTTCCATTTATAAATTCATTTGATTTTTATGTGTCACAAAACCGTTAATTATTACTCAATTCATACCTTTTTTTCCGAATATGCCGATCCAAAATCTGAACGCCTTTTTCAGTGCATATACCACGCATAAAAACTTGAAGGATCGTATTATATACGTCTCTGGAAGAAAACCGGGAAAAAGTATGGGACGGACGTATCATTTTAGCATACCCCTTCGCCAATAAAACAACAATCTCAAAATTGATATCATCCTTAAAAACGCCCTCTTCGACCCCCCGAATAAACCATTTCATTAATGTTTGAAGAAACTGATCGAAATATTTCTGTCTAACCTCTTGCGCACGAGGAAATTTCATCAAATCATCATAAAACTTCCGGTTATACCATCGCGGCATCTGCATAATTTCGTCGTATAAATAGATCAATATATCAATAACAGATTCTAAATTCTCCTCCAAACGTTTTACCAACTCAACATGACCTTTACAATCGTACTCCAATGCATTCGACAATAAGGTTTCCTTATCATCAAAATATTCGTACAACGTTCGTTTGGATATATTCGCTTTCTTCGCGATAGAATCCATACTTACGCTTTTAATGCCGTAACGGGAAAAAAGATCGAGGGCAATTATAGTCAGGTCTTTTTTACTCACTAAATCTTGTTTTTTATTTTCTTTACAAAGATCAAACAAATAGAGAAAACTTAAATGGTTTATTCTGTTACATGATTGGTTAAAAACGAAATAACAATAATAAATCATCCTATTTTAAAGGCCTTTTTTTATTTTTTTTGGTCTAAATCGAAATGGCATATTACTTAAGACATTATATTTGCAAAAAAAACAAGTAAAAAAGATTATGGAAAAATTGCCATTGATCGAAATGGAAGCGTTAAACGCGCTAACAAATGTGGATTCTTTTCATGACGAGTTTATAATTGGCGAGTTGGATGGAACAGTTATTGAGAAGACCTCTGAAGATACGGAGTATTCTAATCCGGTGCGGATGAATGCCATGTTAGTAGTAATTACCATGCAAGGAACTTCGCGCTTTTGTCTGGATTATGTGTCGTATGAAATAGGAAAAAATCAATTAGTGACTATATTCCCTTCCCACACGATACAATTATCTTATGTAAGTCCCGACTTTCAGGCTAAAACGCTGGTCGTATCCAAATCCTTTATGGATGGATGGATAGAAAAACGAACACCTTCCATGCTGAACTATTTAAAATTAGTAAGAAACCCCTGTACTGCTCTCGAAGCAAAAGAAGGGATATTGTTGGCTGATCTGATTATTGCTTTACGGAACAAAATAAAAAACCGAAATCATTTTTTTCAGCGCGAAGCGATCCAGGTCGGGCTGCTCGGTTTTATCGTCGAACTGGGCAATATATTTATGAGTAAAAAAGACGGAATGATTCCTCCCAGTTTTTCCCGGAAAGAAGAATTGCTTAATAAATTTCTTGAACTGTTGTTCATTCACTGCAAAGCAGAACACCAAGTTGCTTTCTATGCCGATAAGTTATGTATATCCCCTCAATATCTATCGTTAATCTTAAATGAACAAACCGGGCGTTCAGCCAGCAAATGGATTGACGACGCGCTGATGACCGAAGCAAAAATACTACTCAAGTTGCCGAACACAACTATACAACAAGTGGCAAATGAGTTAAATTTTTCCGATCAGTCCACCTTCGGCAAGTTTTTCAAAAAACACAAAAAAATGTCTCCATTGGAATACCGGAAATCTTAATCAATTTGTATTCTACGGAAAGAATTCCTATTAATCAAAAGAGAAATACCGAAAAGGATACAAACAACTCCAAATATGACAAACGTATTTGCGGCAACTTGTTCGGGATTCATCAGAATCAACACGCCTACTAATAAAATCAGAACCGGCAAAACATAATACCAAAAAGACACAGGCCTATTTTTCCGGGCGGAAAGTAAACGATAAATTAAACTACCCCCTCCTATAATCGCCAAAATCCCCAGTAAATACATTATAATACTAATGAAAAAAGTAGGGAAAAGCAATAATACAATTCCTAACAATACACTACCTATAGCTTCAACGGGAAACGCTGAACGAGCGTCTTTATCACTTACTAAATAGTTTAACAGAGAAATTATCCCGGGCAGCAAAAAGAAGACCCCGATTGCGATCATCAAATAATGAATGGCTTGTTCCGGCCAAATAATCAAAACCAAACCTAAAATAACAGAAAACAAACCTTGTAATATTAAATTATTTATAGCTTTCATACTCTCTATTTATTAGCCATTTACTGTATCTTTGATAAAGATATAAAAAGATTTTTGTTCCCGACACCAATCTTTCGACTCAAACCAAATAAAAGGAAAAATAAACGAACTTCTTAATCCTTTTTTTTCACTATCTTCGAAGTTTCTAAAATAAAATCACCATAACCGCCATGAAAGAGCTGAATGCTTTATTGAAAAAGTTTTTCGGATATACTTCTTTTCGCCCCGATCAGGAAGAAATCATCCAAACCATCTTAAATAAGCAAGATACTCTTGTTTTGATGCCTACGGGAGGTGGCAAATCCATCTGTTATCAATTACCGGCCATCTATTTACCTGGGACGACTATTGTCATATCCCCCCTAATCGCTTTGATGAAAGACCAGGTGGAAAGTCTTGTTTCGAACGGAATTCCGGCTGCCGCCTTAAATAGTACAATGCGAGAAGAAGAACGACAAAAGGTGAAACAACTTTGTATGCAGGGGAAAATCAAATTGCTTTATTTGTCGCCCGAAGGATTAATGAGCGAACTGAACGGGTTATTTCCACGAATGGAAATCTCGTTAGTCGCTATTGATGAGGCGCATTGTATCTCGCATTGGGGACACGATTTTCGCCCGGAATACACACAACTATCCATTCTCAAAAAAGAATATCCGTCTATTCCGATTGTAGCCTTAACCGCTACAGCCGACAAACTAACCCGGCAAGATATTATCAGTCAATTAAATTTGTCTTCCCCCAGAATCTTTATTTCCTCATTCGACCGTCCTAACCTCTCGTTAACCGTCCGGAGGGGGTTGACCAAGAAAGACAAATTGACGGCTATTCTGCATTTCATTCGTGAACATAAAGAACAATGCGGCATTATTTATTGTACGAAAAGAGACGACACGACAGCTGTTGCCGAAACGTTAACTTCATATGGAATAACTGCGGCCGCTTATCACGCAGGAATGAATGCACCACTACGGGAGAAAACGCAGAACGATTTCACAAACGACCGCATTCAGGTGATCTGCGCAACAATCGCTTTTGGGATGGGAATAGACAAAAGTAATGTCCGTTGGATAATTCATTACAACACGCCCGGCAGTATTGAAAACTATTATCAGGAAATCGGTCGAGCCGGAAGAGACGGTTTGCCGGGCGATACCCTTCTGTTCTATTCATTAGCCGATTTAATCGTCCGCCGACGTTTTGCAGAAGAAAGTGGACAAACCAACATCAATTTAGAAAAACTAAACAGTATGCAACGGTATTGCGAAGCAGACATCTGCCGCCGCCGTATTTTACTCAGTTATTTCTCCGAGCCCTATGAAAAAGACTGCGGTAATTGCGATGTGTGTAAAAACCCACCGGAACGCTTTGACGGAACAGTCTTAGTGCAAAAAGCGCTCAGCGCGATTGCGCGTACGGAAGAAAGCATAGGCATGCAAATGTTGATCGATATTCTGCGTGCTTCCGGTCGCGCCGAATTGACAGTCAAGGGATATCACTTGTTGAAAACCTATGGAGCAGGCAGAGATCTGTCTTATAAGATGTGGCGTGAATATATTTATCAAATGATCCAGTTGGGCTATATAGAAATCGATTATAGCTCAAGTAATATTTTACGAATTACACCATTCGGAAGAAAGGTGCTTTACGGGCAAAGCACAGCCCGGCTTGCGATTTATAAAGAGCCTGAACGAATGGAAAAACCATCTAGTAAAAAAGACAATAAAGGGGGATTTAAGGCACGCCCCATCCGGCCTGTCGAAGCAGCCACCATTGAAGAAACCTTATTGGACGCCTTAAAACAATTACGGAAACAGCTAGCCGAAAAAGAGAAGAAAGCAGCATACATCATTTTTTCAGATGCAGCGCTGCATGATATGGCGGACAAAAAACCGTTAACCCTCGAAAACTTCGGAGAAATAAAAGGAGTAGGACAAATCAAACAGGAAAAGTATGGCAAAGTCTTCGTCTCTCTTATCCGCTTTATTTTGAAAAAAGACAGCGAATAAAAAATTAGCGAGGTGCTTTCGTATAAAGATAAATAGCAATAAAGGAATACAAAATATTCGGGATCCATGCGGCAATCATGGGACTAACCAGTCCATTTACGGCAAAGGTAGATGTAACGGTCATAAACAAAATATAAGAAAAGCTAAGCGCCAATCCAATACCGATATTTAACCCCATTCCTCCTTTTATCTTGCGTGAAGAAAGAGAAACACCGATAAAAGTAAGAATAAATGCGGTCATAATCGAGGCATACCGCCTGTGATATTCAATCTGAAACGTCTGAATATTACCAATACCTCTTCTCTTTTGCCGGTCTATATACGTCTTCAACTGCGGCGTCGTCATCGTTTCGCAATCATTAACGGAAATAAGAAAATCTGCCGGAACAATCGTCAATGTTGTATCCTTTCTTGTACCGGAAGTGATGTATTCACGTTTTTCATCAAAATCACGAATTAGATAATCGATTACCGTCCACTGATACAAGGAATCGTATTTAATAGATTTCGCAGTCAGACGAGAAATCATTTTTTTCCCGTCAAAATGTTCCAACGAAAAACGATATCCCATATTGGATTTCGAATCAAAAGTGCTAAAATAAGCCACTACTCCCGGCTCTACCTCCAATTGTACATTTTGCGCCGAAGTCTCTTTTTTGTTTTTGATATACTTATTCTGGAAATCAATACGCGTAGCATTGGCCGGAGGAATAATATACGCGTTCAACGCAAACGTAAAAACAGTAATCACGGCTGCTGAAATGGTGTAAGGATACATAAGCCGTTTAAAACTCATGCCGCTTGCCAACATAGCAATAATTTCCGAATCATCCGCCAATTTGGACGTAAAGAAAATAACCGCCACAAAGGTGATTAACGCACTTAGCATACTTGCAAAATAAGGGATAAAGTTCAGATAATAATCAAGTATTATTGCTTTTAATGGCACCTCAGGACGAAGAAACTTATCGATTTTCTCGTTGATATCGAACACCACTGATATCGCGATAAGCAGAATAATCGCAAAAAAATATGTACCCAGGAATTGTTTGATAATATACCAATCTATCCGTTTCAAGCCCAGTTTCATACTTATAATCGATTTGAAAGTTGTTTAACCATTCCGCCTTTCCAAGAAGAAAAATCGCCTTTCAAAATATGTCTACGTGCTTCTTTTACTAACCAGAGATAAAAAGCCAGATTATGAACAGAAGCGATTTGTAATCCTAAAATTTCTTCCACTTTAACCAGATGATGCAAATAAGCCTTCGTATACAGCGTATCCACAAAACAATACCCGTCCGGATCAATCGGAGAAAAATCGTCCGCCCATTTTCGATTGCGCATATTCATTGTGCCGAAACGTGTAAATAGTTGTCCGTTGCGCCCATTGCGTGTCGGCATAATACAGTCAAACATATCCACACCCCGTTCAATCGCTTCCAGCAGGTTAACCGGCGTACCCACTCCCATAAGATAACGAGGTTTATCTTCCGGCAGTATTTCATTCACCAATTCAATCATTTCGTACATTTTATCAACCGGTTCACCAACGGCTAAACCACCGATAGCATTTCCATCGGCCTTCTTGGAAGCTACATTTTCCGCCGCACGTTTTCGCAAATCCGGATAAACACATCCTTGTACGATCGGGAACAGACTCTGTTGATAACCGTATTTTGGCTCTGTAGAATAAAATCGATCCAAACAGCGATCCAGCCAACGCTCCGTCAAATCCAACGATCTCTTAGCATATCCATAATCTGCGTCACCTGGACAACACTCATCGAAAGCCATAATTATATCTGCACCAATTATCCTTTGTATATCCATCACCTTTTCAGGCGTAAACAGATGTTTCGAGCCATCAATGTGCGAACGGAATTCAGCTCCTTCTTCCCGAATCTTGCGAATATCAGCCAACGAAAAAACCTGGAAACCACCACTATCAGTCAAGATGGGTTTATCCCAACTATTAAAACGATGAAGTCCTCCCGCCTTTTCCAAAATTTCCAACCCAGGACGTAAATAAAGGTGATACGTGTTTCCCAAAATAATCTGAGCCTTCACTTCTTCCTCCAATTCAGTCATATGAACCGCCTTTACCGCACCCTGTGTCCCCACCGGCATAAAAATAGGTGTTTCTATTTCCCCATGATCAGTAGACATCACTCCCGCACGTGCATTCGACAGCAGATCCTTACTTTCTAATTTGAACTTCATTCGTCAAAATTTGCGGCAAAGGTAGTCTTTTTCCGTTAGAAACCGAAGTCATCAATTTGCACCTCTTTTACTTTCTCTTCTTTCGGAGGTTCCACAAAAATATGTTCAATATTGGATTTTACGATAATTGCTCTCACCGGACGTACCGGACAAATTGATTCGCATCCTCCACAACCGATACAAAGTTCTTCCGTCACCGCGGGAATCGTTAGTGTTCCTTCATAAGGTACCATGTGCACTGCTTGTGTTGGACAGTGTTCCGAACAAGCACCGCAATCGGTTTTTTCCGTATGAACAATACAACGTTCAATCATAAATTTAGCTACGCCCACCTGCGTCGTGATTTTCTCTTCTTTCGTTAATGGACGAATCGCGCCGGTCGGACAAACATCCGAGCAAACCGTACATTCATAATTGCAATAACTGTCGATATAAGCCAGATGCGGACGAAGCAAAAAGTCAAAACCGTATTCCAACCCGGCAGGACGAAGTACATGACTCGGGCATTGCACTACACAAAGATGACAGGCGGTACATTTATCTTTAAACCGTTCCAGACTTAACGAACCTGGAGGCGTTACGGGCGGCCATTTTTCTATTTTCGGATCTTCAATTGGAACGATTTTATTTGCCAAAGTAGAAACTGAAGAAACAGATCCGGCAATTGCGACAGTTGTCGCCAAGAAAGACCTTCGCCCATTCGGATGAGGGGTCGCAGACGAATCAACCGAGAGTTCCACAGGCAACACGACTCGATCGCGTTTCCAAACCGGATTAAAACGGTAAGTTAAACTGTTTTTCGAACAAGATCCGATACAATTGAAGCAATCCACACAACGCGAAGTATCGACGGTCATCTGCTTAGCATCAATAGCTTCCGCCTTACAACTCTGTGCACATAACCCACACTGAATACAATTGTTTTTATCAAAACTGACACGAAAAAGTGAATAACGGGAAATTAGACCCAGCAAAGAACCAACGGGGCATAACGTATTACAGAACAAACGCCCACGCCATGCGACCAAAACAATAAACAGGATCAATGCAACCAAAGCAGCGATCAAGGCAGCCGTTGTTACGGTAGTTACCGTCACGTGATAAAGAGAATAATTATCCACACGCATCAGGAAATCGGCCGCCAAATTATTTATCCACATCGTCACCGGACGGAACAAATTCGTTGCAATTCTTCCGAAATTACTATACGGATCTAACAACATCAGTAGCCCTGTAAAACCAAACAAAGCAAAGAGAATAGTTACCCCCAATAATCCGTAGCGCAATACATTCATGGGGCTATGATAAGAAAAACGCCGCGTTCCTTTTTTCTTCTTTTTCCCGATACAATATAAACGATTAATCACGTCTTGTAAAATACCAGCCGGACATAACACTGAACAATAAATCCTTCCAAAAAGCAAGGCCAAAACAAACTGAAACAAAAGAATTCCGGCAAAACCACCTAATAATGCGGGAACTAATTGATATTCGAGCAATGCACTTACGCGATCGGGAAACATATCTCGAAAATCAATAAAAAATAAAGTTACCGGCAAAAAGAAAAGGATCGCGAAAAATACCCGCGACCATTTCAATAAAGGTACTCGTTTCATTATAATTTAATCCGTTTGATCGTCAGTTTATCCAGACTGGTTGTTCCAAGATTAAACTCTTCACCTTTTTTAATATGTCCTACAGCCGCCATATCCAATTTCTTTACCTGATTGAATAGCCCCAGAGCAGCGGTATCGATTGCCACTATATTCGGCGAAATTATTAACGATTTCAACGTTGCCACATCCGCTGCACTTTTTCCCTGCGGCCCATTTTGATGCATCATACGATAAGCATCCACTATATTTAAAACAGGTTTTTTAGACCACGTACAAATATCGGCTATACATTGTTGCAAATCATTTTGATGGAAAACACGGCGATCCCAAACAATCCCCATATAGTTCTTCATCGCGCAGGTCAGTTTTGCTCCGCCGTGGTTTTTCAGCACAGGGACATTAATCCATGCATCGGCCTCCAATAAAGCTTCGTGTATCTGTGCATTTTTCAGGCTTTTCCCTTGCGGCAAATCAACCGGTTTATAATATTTCTCATCATTGCCGGGCATAATAATTCCTCCGGCTTCTTTAACAGCGTCCGCTATACCGCTCGAAGCATAACATTTCTGCCAATTATCACAGGTATGATCAAAAACAGTCACTTTCGAAGCTCCTGCATCCAAGCACTTCTTCACCAAAGCTTTTACCAACTTCGGATTCGTATTTCCTGCCAGTTCCGGTGTCCTATCCCAACCGATATTCGGTTTAATCACTACTTTTTGCCCTTTTTTAATGTATTTTCCGATTCCGCCTAAGGCTTCAAGCGCCTTATCCAGCATCACTTCAGGTTCACCACCCATTACAGCAACCAGATCCGGTACTTTTTCTACGGCAATAGTATTTGTCGAAAGAGCGGCTTGCAAACTTTCAAAATTTAAAGAAATAGCAGCTCCGGCAATAACACTGGTCTTTAGAAAATCGCGTCGTTTCATTTCATTAGATGATTAAATTATACTTAGCTCAAAGACAAAGATAGTTTATATCAATTTAAAAATAAATATTTTTACAAATCGAAAATGTTATATTTATGAAATTATACACACCTGTTTCATTAAAAAACTTTGTGAATTGTGTAGGTTATGCCTTGATGAGAATCAAAACCTCCTCTTTTTTGAAAAAAAATGGAAATAGAATATGAAAATATCTTCTCTCATGAAGAATATACCGGTTTTACAGTCGATTCGATTTTTTTCACTCTATTGCATAAAGCCTGCATGGAAATCCGCGAACCTCGCCTCGCCTACCAAAAAGAATGGGTTATCGCCCGATACCTAATGCCTGAAAAGACGTCTTATCGTTTCGAAGATGGGGTATTTACAAGCTATACGTCGTGGAAATTCCCTCTTAATTCTATCGAAAAAATTTACCTGTCTTCTTTTCGCCAACGAAAAGAAGAATATACGGCTTTTATCGGTTTCTTAAGACAGAAAGGATTAAAACCTGAAAAAATACTGGCAGGATTCAAATAAATTGATCAATCAACGATTGCGGAAACAGACAACTCCACTTCGCCAGGAAGTTGTTCCTCCACACTGCGAAAAGACAACGGCATAAACAAACAAAAATCAATGCAGGAAACGCCGGGTCAATCCATCAAACGCATCAATCCTCCGGTCGCGAAAGAAAGGCCACCAACGACGAACATTTTCTGTCCTTTTTTGATCGACTTCTACAACTATCACAGCCTCTTCTTCATTGGGCAAGACCGCGATCAATTCGCCTTGAGGCCCAGCTACGAAACTGTTTCCCCAAAAACGGATTCCATTCGTCTGTTCGGAAGGATCAGACTCGTGTCCAGTCCGGTTAACAGCAATTACCGGCAATCCGTTTGCCACAGCATGTCCACGTTGAACAGTTACCCAAGCATCTAACTGACGTTGTTTTTCTTCTTGCGTATCCGTACTTTCCCAACCAATTGCCGTTGGATAAATCAAAAGTTCTGCTCCAGCCAACGCCATCAATCGGGCGGCTTCGGGATACCATTGATCCCAACAAACCAATACTCCGAGCCTCCCTACAGAGGTATCTATCGGTTGAAATCCTAAATCACCGGGTGTAAAGTAAAATTTCTCATAATAGGCCGGATCATCCGGAATATGCATTTTACGATATTTACCGGTTATAGAACCGTCCTTTTCCAAAACCACAGCCGTATTATGATAAAGCCCGGGAGCACGTTTTTCGAACAAAGACAAAACCAATACCACACCCAACTCCTTCGCCAAGGCACCAAAACGTTCCGTCGATGGTCCGGGAATCGGCTCAGCCAAATCAAAAACCGAAATATCTTCCGTCTGACAAAAATAAAGACTGTTATGCAATTCCTGCAAGACAATCAATTCCGCACCCTGAGCAGCGCAGGAACGGATACCACCACTCAATTTCTCCTGATTAGCCGACGTATCCGATGTGTTTTTTTGTTGTATAATTCCAACTTTCATTTCCTATTCCTTAAACATTTAGACGATAAAACCTTCCGGATATTGCATCGTCACACAATGCAGCGAACCATGCTGTTTAATCAAAGGCAGACAATTAATTCCGATCACTTCCCTGTCCGGAAAAGCCTGCTGCAAAAGAGCTCTCGCCTTTTTGTCTTTCGGCGAATTATAAAATGGCACTAACACCGCACCGTTCAGTATCAGAAAATTGGCATAGGTAGCCGGAAGCCGTTCACCCTTCCATTCAACCGTATCGGCCATCGGCAACGGAATCAACCTATAAGGTTCATCATTCAACTGGCGAAAATCGTTCAATTCTTCCTCCATCAGCCGTAATTCCTCATAATGTTCATCCTCTTCATCCATGCATTGAACATAAGCAATCGTATCTTCCGAACAAAAACGAGCAAGCGTATCCACATGACTGTCTGTATCGTCGCCCACTAAGTAACCGCTTTCCAACCAAAGTACCCGCTCCAACCCGAATATTTCTTTCAAATACTGCTCAATACGCGAACGATCCAAATACTCGTTACGGTTGACGGAAAGCAGGCATTCAGCCGTTGTCAGCAGAGTTCCTTTTCCATCCGACTCCAGACTGCCACCTTCCAACACAAACGGTTGCATATTAACAGGAACTACCTCTTCCAAAAATGTATCGGTGTGAAAAAGAAGACGAGTGATCAGATTATCATAGCCAGCTGCAAATTTCATACCCCAACCGTTAAAAACAAAATCATAAACCATCGGAACATCTCCGTCAAAAACAGAGATCCCCCCATGATCGCGAGCCCAGGTATCGTTCGTCTCCATCTCGCGAAACAGAACACGACTCTCATCGATTACTCCCAACTGTTCTTTTACCTTATCTGCATCCCGGCACACAATCAATAACTTTTCACGTTTCATTACCTCTTTAGCAATAGCGACAAAACAAGGCAACACTTCCTCCATCATATCCACCCAGTCCGTATCTTCGTGCGGCCAGGTCAGTTGAACGGCACTTTGCGAGTGCCATTCCGCCGGAAAAACCACTTTATTGTCCATGTAGATATATTTATGGATACAAAACTATATCAAATATCCGAATTTACCACTCCTCCAACGCGCATACGTATTTGATAAAAATTCTGCGAAGCCGTAATAAAAAGGGTTCTCATGTCTTTACCTCCGAAACAAACATTAGCCGTCCAATCGGCCACTACGGGAATATGTTCTATCAGCTCACCCTTTTTATTAAAAACAGTCACTCCTTTCCCGGTCAGATAAACATTTCCTTCTGTATCGATCGTCATACCATCCGAACCCATCTCCACAAACAAACGTTTATCACATAGAGAACCGTCAGAAGAAATAGCATACATATAGGTCTTCCCTCCCTTAATATCGGCTACATACAAAAACTTCCCGTCCGGTGTCCCGATTATGCCGTTAGGTTTTTCCAAATCAGAGGCAACCCGTCTCAACACTTTCCGGTCGGGCGATAAATAATACACATGTTCGCCGTCTTGTTGCATTGCCGGATCGCGCAACCAATACTCTCGTTTATAAAGCGGATCCGTAAAATAAACACCACCGTCCGGAGCCACCCAAAGATCGTTCGGACCATTCAATTTCGTTCCGTTATAACCATCCACAAGCACAGAGGTATTTCCTTGTGGATCAAAACTCCAAATCTCATTGTCCATATCGGAACAGGAAAGTAAATTCCCCGAACGGTCAAAATAAAGTCCGTTTGCTCGTCCGGAATTGGTGGTGAATGTCGTTAAAACTCCATCCACAGACCATTTTAAAATCAAATTATTTGGTTGATCCGTAAAATATACGTTTCCTAATCGGTCAACCGTAGGGCCCTCCGTAAAACTAAAATTCCCGGCCAACTTCTCGACTTTCGCTCCCGGCGCAGTAACCTGTCCCCAAGCACATGCCATCGGAACAAACAACAAAAAAAATAAAAAGCCAAGTGATACAATTTGCCTGTTCATAAATCCCCTCTTTTAATAAAAATCAAATACATAATTCATTTCCACATAACAACAAAAAATAAAGATATCATTTTCTTTTCATTATTTGTCGTCATCATATCGTATATTTTAAAGAAAGTAACTATATTACAACTCGTTAAAACAGATTTTCTTATGGCTCCACTAAATAGAAGACAATTTATCAAATCTGGAATTGCCGGAATCACTGGGGCAGCCCTGTCCGGACAAATTACATTTGCAAACAGTGCTCTACCTCCCGAAAACCACAAAATACCGCAGGTATCGTTAGGTCAAACAGGAATTAAAATCTCACAAATTGGACTTGGTACCGGCTCTGTAGCCTACAATAAATCATCTAATCAAACAAGATTAGGGATGGAACAATTCGTCAAATTGGCCCGTCATGCTTACGAACGCGGATTATGTTATTTTGATTTAGCAGATTCCTACGGCTCACATACTTACATGGCAAATGCGTTAAAACATATGAGCCGGGAAAAAGTAGAATTATGTTCCAAAATCTGGACGTACCCGAACGGATCCGATAAGATTGTTCCTGTAGAACAAAGTCTCGACCGCTTCCGTAAAGAAATCGGAACAGACTACATCGACATCCTTTTAATGCATTGTTTGATGGAACCTGGCTGGACTCAGAGCCGAAGCTATTATATCGACGCATTATCTAAAGCCAAACAAGACGGCATAGTCAAAGCAGTCGGCGTATCCTGCCACAATTGGGAAGCCATGGTAGAAGCGGTAGATTCCCCTTGGGTAGATGTTATTCTGGCACGCATCAATCCGTTCCAAAGTAATATGGACGGAACCCCGGATGCTGTCAACAAACTGTTGGGTAAAGCGGTAAAAAATGGGAAAGGCGTTATCGGCATGAAAATCTTTGGTGAAGGGAAAAACGTAAGTGTGGAAGAAAGAGAACGCTCACTTCATTTTGCCATCCACGAAGCCAATATACACTGCATGACCATTGGTTTAGAATCTATCGCTCAAATAGATGATCTTGTAGAACGCGTTTCCAAGACCCTTTAAAACACAGAAAAAACGGAAAATTCACATCGGACTATTGTATGTTTTAAAGAAAGCACTATCTTTGCATCGCCATTCAGCGGAAGAGCAAAAAAGAACAAAATTGGTGTGGTAGTTCAGCTGGTTAGAATACCTGCCTGTCACGCAGGGGGTCGCGGGTTCGAGTCCCGTCCATACCGC
>JAQVZS010000105.1 GCA_028708075.1 Massilibacteroides sp. | reverse complement strand
GTTGTGCGTCATGCAAGGACAAATTGTAGTGATGGAAAGCATATTAAAATTATAAATTAAAATCGCATGAAAAACAATGTTTTATTAAGAATTATCCAGACGTTTCTAACTTTGTTTCTACAAGGTGCAATATTGTTTGTTACAGCATGGTCGTTTAAATGGACATGGGCATGGGTTTTCATTTCAGTAGGATTGATTATACTGATTATTAATGCAATGGTACTTCCAAAGGAAGTTATTGAAGAGAGAGGTAAAAAAAAGAAGAATGTTAAAAAATGGGATAAAATTCTTACCACAATCAATATTATTCCATTTTTAGGTATTTACATTCTATCTGGATTGGACTATAGATTTCACTGGTCTAATAGCTTTAGTTCGGGAATTCACACTATAGGACTAACGCTTGTTCTTTTAGGTTCGATAATCTTTACCTGGTCGATGATATCAAATATGTTTTTTTCGACAATGGTTAGAATTCAAGATGATCGGAATCATAAGGTTGCTACTAAAGGGCCTTATCAATATGTAAGACATCCCGGTTATATGGGTTTTATTATAATGAGTATAGCAACACCTATTGCACTAGGTTCGTTATATGCATTAACAATGTCTTTCTTCGTGTGTATATTGTTTATTATTCGGACCGAATTAGAAGATAAAACACTTTCCTTAGAATTATCTGGATACAAAGAATACTCCACACAGGTAAAATATAAATTGATTCCACTTCTATGGTAAAAATGGTTTTAAGAAATAAATGTGCGATTATGCAATATTTTGGACGAGTATAGAGATAATGACAATGGTTACAAAATAATCATAAATATATAACTTAAACTTTCAGAAAATAGGAGTTCTTTCAAAAGCTGTACATGTGAAAATTTTAAAGAAAATTCTTTCGAACTTGAAAACAAAAATATTTTGAAATGAAAACAAGGAAACTTTTAAAGAAAACGGATGTTTACTCAAAACGCTCTGAGGGAATATTTTATTCACCTTTCAGCTTAAGTATTGATAATATGGAACACTTGATTCTGGTTAATTTTGAAAAGGATCCTGATGAGTTTTATAATATCTTCGAACTTCAGCAAGCACGTGATAAGAACGGTGAAAAGCGTTTTTTGGTAATCGCTTACCGAATGGATGGTTATACTGATGTTTATCATCAGGATGGATTTCCTTTTGGCTCACAATCGAGTATTTTAAATGATGTTAGCTTCTTTGTGAGATCCATGGAGAATGCAAAATTCGAGGTAAGTGCTGATCATTTAGAGGTTCTCTTTGCATTTGAGGACAAAACTCATCGTGAAATAAAAGTTAAGGTCAAAGAAACTAACAGGCTTAAGAAAAAACCCTTTTTCTTGCTTGCACCCATAGGGGTGGTTCCCAAGAAGCCAATGGCTCTACCAGTCTATTCGTTATATAAAATGTCATTTACGAAGCAAAAATATTCTACCATAGAAATAGAAATTGATAAAGTAAAACATAAGCCAGATACTTTTCCACTACCGATAGACTGTGCAAAAAATTACTTCACCCGATATTCGGCAGAAACATTCAATGTAGATTTGAATAAAAATTTTCACGGTACGTTGTTACCATTGAAACCCGGTAAGAATAACAGTATAGAAAACAAGGGGGTAAATTATGAATTAATTAACAATGATGGCCATTGCGAAATAAAAGGTCTGAATGCAAAGAATAAGAAACATCAGATTAATATTAGCTTTTCCCCACCAATACCTGATATTATATGCCTAAGAGATGAAATGATTGTTGATGGAGATTTCATTATCACTACAGACAAATCAACAGGAAGAATATCTGGTGGATACCATCTGCATAAATTAAAAAATGAGATAAATTTACAACTTCAGCCAAATAAAGGTTGGCAACCAAATGAGGGAAGATGGATACTTAAAATTTTGTTCCTGGCTGTAAAAGTATTTAAAGAATGGCCAAAGAGCTATGTCTGGAATGCAAAGATAAAATTGGATGAAACAGAACAGCCAATAATGGAATCAAGTTGGAAAAGGATATTGGAATAACAGGAGATTAAACTTAAATAAGATGACATATGTTTATAAAAGTTGCGCACTGTATTCTTAGTCTCTGGGCAATTACCTTTTTTTCGCAAGGGGTATGCGAAAACGAATTTAATGGCAAACCGGAGATTTATATTATCGGTACAATTCATTCAATGCATTTTGATCCCGAATATCATTATTCCATTATCGATATTCAGGCACAGATTTGTGCTTTGAAGCCAGATCTGGTTTGTGGAGAAATTACACCAGAAGCATATGGACAGGCAATGGAAGGGTATTTTCCTCCGGAAGCCGCATTTCTAGCACAAATGGCGTCAAAACTAAATTATCGTTTCGAACCTGTTGATTGGCGCCTCGATTATGCTACTCAGTCAAAAGCTGAAAAGGAATATCCTAAATCGGTAATGGAAAAAGTATCCTCCTTTGGTAACGCCTATTTTGCCAAATTCAAAGAATCTGACAGCCAATCCGTATATGACGACATTCATAGCGAAATGAACATAGCAATTATCGATTCAGTATTTGAAAAAATAATAGGTGCTAATCAGATTGCAGAAATAGCACATGGCAATTGGAATGAACGCAATAGACGCATTGTAGAAAATGGGTTGGCTACTGCTAAAAATGCGCAAAGGATTGTTTTTGTTTTTGGCAGCGATCACATACCACAGATTAGGCGTCAATTAGAAGTCTTAGGATTTAAAGCTCAAATACCAGAACGTATGTTTGTACCATTCAATAACTTCAAAGTCTCGGATGAAGTGATTGAACGATGGCAACACAATCTGGAAAACCTCAAGTTAATACGGGAGAGAAAAATCCCGGCAAAAGAAGATGATTATCAGAAATTAATCAATAGTCATCGAATTCAAGATTTAGAACTTGCCATACAGAAATCGACTTAATTAGCAATTTAATATAGCATATCATGGATAAGTCTTCTATAACTGAAAAAATCATTGCTTTGGAAACAGCCGCTCTCGATGCTTGGCACAAAGGAAATCCCTCTCCCTATCTCGAACTTTATTCGGAAGATTTTACTTATTTTGATCCTGCCCACGAAAAGCGGCTTGACGGTAGGGCCAAGGTAAAAGCGTTGTATGAAAACATGCGTGGAAAGGTAAAAATGGATAAATTCGAAATAATAAATCCAGTTGTGCAACAAACCGATACAATGGCAGTCCTGACTTACAACCTGCACTCATACTCAGGTGAAACGCTATGGAAAGAGAATTGCACCGAAGTGTATAGGCTTGAAACAAATAGCGAGTGGAAAATCATCCACAGCCATTGGTCGTTTACTAAACCTTCTATTGTTTAATACACCATTCACCTATTAGATTGCTTATGGATAAAATATTGACATTTACTGATAGACAAGCATTTCGGGAATGGCTTGGCAAGTACGGGACAGGGAGCGATGGCATGTGGCTACTTTTTAGTAAAAAAGGAAAACTTGTCACACTCTCTGCCGCCGATGCTTTGGAAGAGGCACTTTGTCACGGATGGATAGACGGACAAATGCAATCTCTTGACGAAAATACTTATAAAAAATATTTTGCGCGACGTTTACCTAAAAGCAAGTGGTCTGTTAAAAACAAAGAACTGGCACAAACTCTTATGGAAAAGGGTTTAATGACCCAACAGGGTTTAGAAGCCATAGAACGTGCCAAGAAAAACGGTTCATGGGATAATGCTAAACGTATCCTTATTAATGATGAACAAATAGAGATGTTTAAGGAAATCATTCAGCCATATGAGCTTGCATGTACCAATTTACTGGCTATGTCGCATTCGATACAGCGTACATATACCGGATTTTATCTTGATGCCAAATCTGACAAAACCCGCCAAGACCGACTGGAAAAGATTATTGACAGACTTAATAGAAATCTGAAGCCAATGTGATGTAAGTAATTTTATATGACAATATTGAAAAAGGGAAAGAGTTATAAAATGCACGAACGCACAACAAAGTGTATATGCCATAAGGGTTTCAGTGGGTATTCAAGCGTTGTAGCCCGCTCAAATTTTCGTGTACATGGACAGGAAACTACTACGCGATCCCTTACGGCACATACACAAACCGTT
>JAQVZS010000053.1 GCA_028708075.1 Massilibacteroides sp. | reverse complement strand
GAAATGAATACCCGGCAGCGAAACCTGGTTGCCGTTCTCGTCTACCGCCCATTCGATATTAAATCCCGAACGGTCGTCATTGTCCGGATGATTGTCTGTATATCCCCAATGATAAGCGTAGCCGACGTAATATTTTCTTTTCCCGCTTTCATCCACATAATTATCTGTGAGTCGCGTGCCCCGGAACATCATCTGCGAAGCGTCGATCCATTGAGGATAATACGATTGCGTGTGAAACATATTGCGGGAAATATAACCTTGTCCACCATGATTGTCCGTCCATTTTATATACGTGGTGTCTGTGAGGTAAGGAGTACTCGAACCATCCGTATAGGTGTTGTCGGGCGCCGGCGTTTTATTTTCGTCGGGTTTGTGATAGGTTATGTCGTAATTTTTAATCGTTCCGGAGCGGTTGTATTCACTTCCCGCCAGTTCGTACCAGGCGTCGTCCGGCTCTCCGTTGTCGTTTGCGTCATAAGACACCATTACAATTCCCGGTTCACAGCTCCCTCCTTCTTTTTTCGCTTCTCCGTTCGGATTAGAGGTCGAATAGAAAGCGTTACCCAGAATTTTGAAATCGTATTTTCCAGAAATATTTTCCACCAGGTGATCGAAGCCGAAGACGACATAGCCGCCGAAACCTCCTAAAGAAATCATCTCTTTGGCGTTGTTCGCGATTGCCGTCTCCACCTTGCGGATCATGTCCTCCTTCGTATCGCCCGGGTTATATTGAGGAAGCGCATTGGTGAATTGTCCGGGAGCAGGCACAAAGTCGTACACTTTATGGATATAGGGAGATTGCGCGGAAATAAAGACAGGCAGCCATACAACTGCCGCCAACAATAGAAATGGCTTCATATGATTAATAAATAAAAAATTCTTTTCCGGATCAATATCAACATTCCAACATACGCGAATAATCGGATAAACTTATCCGAATCTACGAAATGTTCAAAAGCTCAAACGTCCTGATGATAACAGGTTTATTCTTTCCTAAATCCCGGTAGAGAAGAATAATCAATCTTGTATGGCAGGTCTTCTGACTTACCCGGCTTTAGAACTACCTTCCCGTTTTCCCTTGAAAAAACAGTGGTGATGAGTGTTGTCTAAAGCCTTGAACGGGCTTACAGCAGCGGGTCTGTCCGGGATTTTCACCCGGTTCCCTTTTAATCGTCGTCTTTGAAAAAAGACAGCGAACCAATACGGACATAAAGGTAGAAAAAAAGAAAATATGGAAAGAGAAAAGAGGCTTTTTTTTGAAAATGGGCTGTCTTCGAAATAGGACAGCCCCCTAGAAGGTGTTTTTTATTTCATTTCGTTCGTTTTCGGGCGAAGAAGGGTGAGTTGTAGAAGCAGGACGAGGGCAACGATCCCGGCCATCAGCATAAAATCGCGGGCTAAATGTCCGCTGTCCATGGATTTTCCTAACAACGAGGTGATTAACGCGCCGGCAAAAACACCGGTCATATTCATGATCCCGTAGGCTGTCGCTCGTAGTCTGGCAGGGACAAACTGGCAAAGGATAGGCATATTGTTGGCGTCGAACATTCCAAATCCGATCCCGAAACAAATGGCTCCGGCAATAATAGGCAGCAACGTGTGTCCTACGCCTAACAGAAGTAGAGCAGGGATGGTTAGTCCGAGCCCGATCGCGCCGGTATATACGCGTCCGCGTAAGCTGTGTTGTATCCATTTATCCGAGAGTATTCCGCCGAAAATGACGCCGATAAATGAGGCGGCAGCAATTGTGATTGTCGATAACGGGCCTGCTTGGGTCATGTCGACCGAGAGATTCTCTGCAAAGAGTGTGGGCAGCCAGTTTTTTGTTGCCCATCCCGGTAAGCTGGGTATCGCGAAATAGAAAAGAATAACCCAGAATGCGATGTTAGTGAACAACATGGACAACCCTTTTCCCAAAGGAATCTTTTCAGTCGGTTGCGAGGTGCTTTTGGGAGCGTTGCGGTCTTTCTTTTCGTGCAGGAAAAGAATCAATACGATACTGTATACTACGCCGACAATCCCAAAATAATGAAACGTGGTCTCCCACGAAATCCTATCGGCGACTGTCGCACCGAATCCGCCGATAGCTTGTCCGGCGTAAAGTCCAGTCATATGGATCCCTACGGCCAGCGAACGAGTCTTGTCGCTGTGGAAATCGGCGATTAGCGATAGGGCCGAAGGAATGTATAAAGCCTCGCTTATTCCCATGACTGCGCGCAAAAGGTACAATTCGGTAAAACTGCCTGCGTAGCCCATGCGCCAGGTGACCGCCGACCAGACAAAGAGACTGCAGACGATCAGCCATTTCCGGCTAAGCCTGTCGGCGATCATTCCGGAGAGCGGACTCATAAATCCGTAGATCCAGAGAAAGATCGCCATCAGTCGGCCGAAGTTCGCCGCCGATTCCAACTCGGAAATATCCGTCATCATCGCGTTACGCATGGTCGACAACATCTGTCGATCCATGTAATTCAACAAAGCGACCATCCAAAGCAGCGCGACGACAATCCAGGGATAAATTTTCTTATTGGTCATTTCACTTCCTCCATTTTAATCTGCTGGAACACCAAGTCTGCCTGACTGCTTTCATACAGAATGCCGATTGTCTTTTCGTCGACCGACGTAATACAGGAATACCCCCGTCCGGAATATTCATCTAACACAATCCAGTGATCTTCCGGCCAGGAAATTCCATCGTCAAAACTAACTTTTAACGTGATATGATCTCTTTTCGAGATAGAGCTCGGATTAACAAACAGCAGCAGACTTTTCTTTTCTCCGTTCTCCGTATATTCATGACGGTGGATGCTTGCCATGCAGGTCGGTTCGATCAACGCTTTACGTGAAGTAGGATGTTCCGTCCAGGTTTTACCCAAATCGTTCGTCGTACAGATTCGCCGTCCGTTGTTCTCTGCGTTTCCACGGTTACGGTTATCCCGCATGTTCAGCATGACGGAACCGTCGGATAATTCCACAGCCATACATTCCGTTGTGTTATGATAAGCCGGTTCGGATGTCGTCCAAGTTTTTCCCCCGTCTTTACTCCAGGTGATATTTGAAAAAGGCTGTCCGTTTTTATCCCTTCCTTGAGTTGGGAAAACCAGCGTACCGTCTTTTAACGTAATTCCATGTCCGGGTGCCGGCGCAAACAGCCACCATTCTCTCTTCTTACACGTTGTGATGTTAATCGGTTCGCTCCAAGTCGCCCCGTCGTCCGTACTTTTTGTAATCAAAAATTGAGACGTCTCTTTCACCCCGAAGCCCGGTTGAGATCCTTTCTCCCGCCATTGATGAATCCAGCGGGTACTGTCTTTCGTTAGTCCTTTTACCCACTTCCCCGTTTCTTGGTCCAGCACGCCATGCATCCAAAGACCGGCGACATAAATATTTCCGCTATTTTCGTCCACCAAGATACAAGCATCGCTCACGCCGTTATATTTTTCCGGCAGGCTGCCCCATTCCTTGCGATCCAGTACAATCTGTCTCGGCTGCCAAGCCTGTCCGCCATCCATACTCCGGTTTAACGCGATATCCATATTTCCCTGCAAGTCGCGTGCACTTTCGTACCGGGCATCATAAATAGCTAGTAATGTCCCCTTTTTCGATGTTGCCAATCCCGGAATACGGGAAGTATGCATCCCGTCTTGCCCATGTTGACGAACAGCTACTCCGACCCGAAGCGGTTTTGAAGACGCTGCTTCGCCGACTCGGATTCGTCCCAAATTTGTTTTAATATGAATACAGGAAGCGCAGATACGGTGCGTTAAATCAACTTTTTCCTTGAGTTTGACGGATAACCAGAAAGAAAAAGTATCCGTTTCTATTGCAACTTTTTCTTTAAATATGACAGGATTGGCGGGAGGTAGTGGAGATGTTAAAGGATTCTCTACGGAAATCATTTCCTTTTCCCCGTTCGCAAACAGACAGATACTTTCGATGTCGTTTATATCGCTTGTCCCTTGTAAAGAGACAAAGACTTCGTCTAACGTGTAATTTTTTGTTTCACTGTTTTTTATAAGTGTGATTTTCAAAATGGGATTTGTTTCTTTCCACGTTAAAACAGGGAGTATTGGTTGTTCGTTTGACAGTCTAATTTTTGTTGTATAATTTGAACAAGACATAAATGCTAAACTCAATATCCATAGCGTATATATTTTTAACGATAGTTTTTTAATTTTCATCAGGCAATGAGGTTATATTTTTCTTAATCCGTTTTTTGTTTTTTGACATTGGAAGTTTTTACTTGTTTTTTCAGGGATAGCTATTAAACTATCCCTGAATGGGTATTTATTTATCGTATCCCGGCGTTTGAGTAATGTTTGGATTTTTGTTGATTGATGTAGAAGATACAGGCCACAACAAAACATTCAATTCATTTTCACGTCCTTTTAAATAGGGATTTTTTTCAAAAGCAACGCCAAAACGAATATAATCCCACCAAAGTTTTCCTTCTGCAGCAAATTCTTTAAGGCGTTCGTTTAGAATTCCTTCTTCAAGAGTAAAGATAGATAATCCGGCGTTATAATAACTTTTTACACCGTAAGCTCGTTCCGCTATTTTATTCAAAGAGGCTAATGCACCGAACAAATCTTGTTTTGCTAATTTTATTTCAGCATCAAATAATAAGGCATCGGCATAACGATAAACGATAATATCCGAATCAAAAACCCGTGTTCCGTTAGTCCATTCTCCGGCGAATTTATTGATCCATTGGAAAGTTGCGTTTTTGGGTTCGTCAAAATAGGTCTCAAAACTGACTTTTGTTCGTTGGTCGCTTATGACTTCGGATAAGATAGCTTTGTATTCTTCTGTGTAAAAACACCATTGTTGATGGCTTCCTACTTTTACTGGATTTTCTATTGCGTCGTCAGAAACATATTGTGACGGTACAAGGTAATCTGAGGGGTAACCTCCCGTATATTCATCTTTGATGTAACTCCAGGCAAAAATGATTTCTTTTCCCTGTTCATTTTCGAAAATATCGGCATAATTATCTTCTAATTCGTAGAGATTGTTGCTAAGCACTGCCGTTACAGCCACGTTGGCTGCATCCAGAGCGATTTGTCCGCCATTCCTAACTTTGTATAGCCATAAATTATAATCAGCTTTCAACATATTTATAGCACCTTTTGATGCTAAATTGCGATCCGATACACTTTCCGGCATAAGAGATAAGGCTGTTTCAACATCGTTGCCTACTTGTCCAAAGACTTTGTCTGCGGAGTCTTTAGTCGGGAAGAGACCTTCTTGTTGGTCGGATTCAAAGCCTTCTGTTAGAACGGGAGCATCTCCCCAGATACGTCCGATCCAGTAATAGCAGAAGGCACGTACATAATATGCATTTGCCAAAACTTTGTTTTTATTATCTTCGCTGGAAAAAGAGATATTAGGGGTATATTTGATAATCAAATTGGCATTATTGATTGTGGTATAGATATCGCCCCAATTCGTTTGCGCATGGTCCGGGCCAATTTCGTTTTGATAAACTTGATCACGAGCTGTTTGGGTTGTCATTCCTTCTCCCCATAGACCTGTCCGATATTCACCCCAGTAAATATAGTTTGTAGAGAATGTTGAACGGAATTTGTTGTATAGTCCATACATCGCGGATTCTGCATCATTCTCATCTTCCCACATGGAAGAAGCTGTGATTCCGCTCTTTTGTTTGATATCCAGATCCCCGTGACAAGACGAAAGAATCAAGATGCCGGCAAATAAGGATATTATATGTTTGAATTTCATATTACTTTCGTTTATTAAAGTTAGAATGTTACTTTTACGCCAATTGCGTATTTACGGATTGGTGGATAATTATAATAAGACGAATTGTATGTGGTTGACGCACCCACTTCCGGTGATACGCCTTTTACGGCGGTAAAATAATGTAAGTTATTTCCCGATAATGTGAATGCTAAATTATGAATACCGAATTTGGAAATTATTTGTGTTGGAACAGTATATTGGAATACAATTTCCCTTATGCATAAATAGTCTCCTTTATAGTTGAATATATTCGATGTCCGGCTGAAATTCGCATTTCCGTCGTCTGGATCATTTGCGGTAAACCGGGCATATTTTGTTTTATCCCCGGGTTGCGTCCAACATTGTTTAACCTCATCGATTAGAGTATAATTGTTGGCGAACGTATTCATAAAATAACGCATTTCGGAATTATTATTGATTGAATGCCCTAATGCCCAATCTAAGAAGATGGAAAAACTGAAATTTTTATACGAAAAATTGTTTGTTAACCCACCGGTAGAATGCGGAACGGTATATCCTAAAAAGAACTGGTCTTGATTGTCTATGTAATCTTTGCTGTCTTTCGTCAAACTGCCATCTCTATTTTTCCACTCATAATCGCCTACTTCTTTCCTTCCTGCGATTTTTTTCCCATCAGAATGACGATACCCTTTTGCTTTACTGTCGTATAAAGCGTTATCCGCGTCTTCTTGCGTTTCTAAAATCCGATCGACAACAAACCCGTAATATCGGTAAAGCGATTCTCCTTCTGCTGTTCCACCGAAAGCTGTCCCATCCGCCAGAGTAATTCCTCCGATTCGGTTACGGTCACGTCCATTGTCAGGCAATTTAAGGACTTTATTTTTAACGAAACTCCAAGTAAATTTAGATGTCCACTCAAAATCTTTCGTTTGGATATTTGTCGAACCGATTTCAATATCGAATCCATAAAATTTAACTTCTCCAATGTTTGTTTGCACATTACTATAGCCGGAAGTATTAGGAAGTTCTTTGCTGAAAAGAAGATTTTCGGTTCTTTTATCAAAATAGTCTGCGTTGAGTGTTAATCGATTGTTGAACATACTCAAATCGAATCCGGCATCTAATTGAGTTGAAGTTTCCCACGTTAAATCCAGATTCGGCATGGTAGAGGTCGTGATACCCGCTGTCCCATCATATTTAGCATTGGTGGAATAAAGGCCATACGCATCATATAATCCAATGGAATTATTTCCGGTTTGACCGTAGCTGACTCTTAATTTTAAGTTGTTTAGGTTTTTTATTCCTCTCATGAAACTTTCATCAGATATGACCCAACCAATGGATGCTCCGGGAAAGAATCCCCATTGATTTCCGGAAGCAAAACGAGAAGATGCGTCTTCACGGAAAGTAGCGGAAAATAAATATTTCTTCTGAAAATCGTAAGATAAACGTCCGAAATAACCAATAGTGACGTCTTCCGTCAGATTACTGGTTGCGTTCTTTTTGTTGGGACCGGCAGTAAGTGTCGGTACTTTATCCGAACTAGCGCCGTCAACCTCTGCAGCTAAAGCTTTATTTTTATCTTTCTGATACGAATAACCACCCATTGCTGAAAAAAAATGATCGTTTATGCTTTTTGAATAAGTGATATAGGTTTCCAGTTTTTCTCTCGATAATTCGTTAAAAGAAGAGGAGGTAGGCCTAAGTCCATTAAAAACATTCGCTTTTTGGAAGCTGTCGTTCGTATAGTGATGATTGTATTTTGAAAGCTGAGCTTCTGCTTTTAGTCCTTCCATAATACGGTAGGTAAGTTTGCCAAAAGCAGAAAGCCTTTTATCTGTTTGGCTCTGGTCGTTATAATAAGCATACCATAGCGGATTGGGAGACGTTGCATTATATCCTTTTGTTGGAGTTCCGTCTGCATTGTATTTCTTTTGTGTGGGAGGAGTCGCTAAACCGCGGGAAATTACATTCATTTGATTGGCATATTCTTCTGATTCGGTTTGTGAATAATCAAAACCGGCAATTAAAGACAGGTTTTTATTGATATTTACATCAATATTGCTACGCATGTTCAATCGAGAAAAGCCAGTGGAAATTGCGACGCCCGCATCATCTACATATCCTAAGCTGACGTTATATTTTACATCTTCGCTTCCTCCGTCAAGACCTACATAGTAGTTTTGCCAGATGGACTGTTTGTAAATCTCGTCTTGGAAATTATTATCTTCAAAAATCAAGGTTTTTGTGGGATCTAACGGATCCGGCATGGATTTATAACCTGCAGGAACCGACTCACCTTCTTTTAAATAACGAGTGGAATAAATAGAGGATTCGGTATTTCCCGAGCTGGCGGAATATCCGTCCATCCAATTATATTTTGCGTTAGGCCCTAAAGCAACAGCCGGACGAACGATGTTGAGATAATCCGCTGCACTCATGAAATCATAAAGCGTTTCGGCTTCCTGTAGTGCAATATTTGCTTCAAAAGTAATGTTTGGAGCTTTGCTTACCGTTCCTTTTTTCGTTGTAATCAGAACAACACCGTTGGACGCTCTTGATCCGTAGATGGCCGTGGATGCGGCGTCTTTTAAGACTTCTATGGATTGGATGTCGTTTGGGTTAATCCCGCTGAAAGCTCTTTCTACTCCATCGACTAAGATGAGTGGATCGTTGCTTTTGTTAATTGATGACCCTCCACGGATACGAATGATCGCATCTGCACCTGGTGTATTGTTGTTCGAATATAGACGAGCTCCTGCAATCTTCCCTTTTAGACCTTCTCCAATGGTGCTGATCGGAATATTTCGTAACTCTTCACCGTCGACTTTCGTGATGGCTGAAGTCACCGTTCTTTTAGATTGAGTTCCGTATCCAACCACTACGACCTCGTCCAAACCAAGCATGGCTTGTGCCATTTTTACGTGCATGGTGGGTGACGTTTTTAATTCTTGTGAGGTGTAGCCGATGTAGGAGAAGATGAGAATTTTGTCCCCATTAACCTTCAAGGAAAACTTCCCGTCTATGTCGGTTATCGTTCCTTTTGAACTCCCTTTCTCAATGATGGAAACCCCCGGTAGAGAGATGCCGGTTTCGTCTACGACGGTTCCTGTTACTTGTATTTCTTGTGCGTAGAGGGAAGAAGTAAAGAATAGAAGGCACAAGAATACACTTCTTAAATAATTTTTGATCATCTTTGTATTACATTTAAGTTTCAACTTAATGGTTTAGGCAATGCTGGGGCGTTCCGTTTCAATTTATACGCTCCGCATTGCTTATTTTTTTGAAAAAAATCCGATCTTTTCCAGATCTTCCTTAAGAGAGTGGTATTCTTCATCCGAGAATGAAGCGATGGGTGATCGGCAATCTCCACATTCGATACCGATCAGGTTCATGATGGCTTTTCCGCCCCGTACACCACCTCCATATTTGATAATGACTTCGACTATTTCGATCGATTTCATTTGTAAAGAGCGGGCTGTAACCAAATCGTTTTTTTTCATGGCTTCGAAAATTCCGGCGTAAACGGATGGAATATAGTTGTACGTACTGCCGACACCGGCTATGGCGCCTAACGCTGTGCCGCAGGTCAGAATTTCATCGTAACCATGGAGTACTTCGAATGCTCCTCCGTCTAAGTTGAGGCATTCAGCCATTTCCATTAGATTGTTATGTGTAAACTTTGTGCCTGCCAGGTTGGGGATTTCTTTTTTCCCTTCGTGTAGGAACCGGGGCACTGACAAATCCACGCCTGTCATGGCAGGCATGTTGTAATAGTAGAATGGAATTTTTGGAGCTGCGGTTGCTATTGGTTTAAAAAAACGAATCAATTCGTCTACCGAAGTTGGTTTAAAAAAACTGGGGGCGATGGCTCCGATCCCCCAAGCTCCGTTTTCTGCGGCGTGACGGGAGAGTTCGACGGCATCTCGCTGGCAGTTGCTTCCGACGTGGACGATAACTTTAAAACGATCCTTTGCTGCTTTTACCCAATGAACAAGTATTTCTTTTCGTTCATCGGTGGTCAGCGAACTGGCTTCTCCTGTAGTCCCGCAAACGAAAACACCGATTACACCGGAACTGGCCATGTGTTCCGCGTAAGGAGCGATCGCTTGTAGATTTAAGTTGCCTGCGGCATCCATGGGGGTGAAGGTCGCAGCGACCATTCCTTCCAATCGTTGATAATTTCTCATGTACATAAATTTTATAATAATTAAAACGTAGTTATTTATTGTATGACTCCTCTTAAAATATAAGGTGTACGTATGCCGGGGTTTACTTCCCCACTGGTGATGAAAATCGTGTCATCCTGTTGTACGAGATGTGTCGTTACGGGTACAGCATAGGGTACGGTTCCCAGATTTTCTATTTTTTTGTCATTTATATTATATCCTCTTATTTCCCGGCTGAACCCGGGATGATCGGGGGTTGTGGGCAAAGTTTTTTCAACTCCTCCTATGAAGTATATTGTTTCCGTATCGTCTGAAAAAGCAGTTCCTGCCATTACCGGAAAAACTCCGGGCAGTTTTTCCCAGGTTGTTGTTGCCGGATCGAAAACGAACCCGTCTGTGTAAACATTTGACTTTCCGTTGTCGTCATAATCCCGTCCTCCGAAAAGATATACTTTTCCGTTCAAGGCAACACTTACTGCATATCCTTTGGGCGCTCCCGGCCATGACGGAATTTTCAGCCAGCCTTTTTCTTTTGCTTTCAAATTGAGGACGAAAGCAAGCGAGGTGGCGATTGGATGTTGCATGTTGCTTTGTCCGCCGAAGACATAGACTTTGTCCCGACATAAAACACCTGTTCCGCAAGCTAAGGGTACAGGTAATGAAGGCCAGTCCGTATCCATCGCCCATTTCCCTTGTGAGTGCGAAAGGCTCCATACTTCCGAATAGCATACCTCTCTATCGCAACCGCCTATACACAGGAGCGTGTCCTGTAGTTGAATAGAAATACCGTAAGCTAAAGGAATTGGAAGAAAATCCGGAATTACTTCCCATCGCTTGTTGGCTAAATCATAATCGTAAAGCGTCGCCCACCATTGTTTTTGTCCGCCTTCCCAAGGTTTTTTGTCGGGGAAATTGGCTCCTCCAATAAGGAGTAAATGCTTTTGAACCATTCCGGAGAATACGCCGGCCAATCCGGGATTTTTTGTTTCTTCCGTCAAGGGAGGAAGTATCAGTTTTATGTCCCAGACGAATGTCCGGCATGCCTGATTCTCAGAAAAGAGTGAAGATATGCACATGCTGTATAATAGTATTGTGGTAAAGGTTCGTTTCATTTTTATCCTTTAAGATTATTTTTCATGAAGATTTTGTAAACGAGAAAATGTTTTTCGAGAGCTTTCCGATAACCTGTTTCATCGTTTCGTTTGATATATCCTAACAGATCTTCGTGAGTAACGATGTCTCCATTTTTTTTAATCTCCACGTTGATTGGTTCGAGCAAGTCTTTGAACTTATCTTTTACAAAAGTCATCACCGGATGAATGATTTCCTGGAATTGAGAAATCGTTTTGTTGCCGGTAATTTTGTACAATTTCGCGTGGAACGAAAATTCACTATAAGGTGCATAAGCGTTATTTTCAAACATTTCGCTCATCCGTACGATTTCTTCCAGTTCTTCAATATCCTTTGGAGTGACGTTTTCGAATAAATCAGGGCTGATTCCGATTTCCAAGGCGATTCGAAAGCCTAAAATGTCGAATAGCGTTTCTTCACTCAAAATTCTCGGATCAACGACTCGTTTCATTCCTCCTAAAATGGAAGGTTCGGTTAGGATCATTCCCCGGCGTGTGCGAGATTCAATCATTCCCATCATCTTTAAACGGCTAAGTGCTTCCCGCAGAACACTGCGTGCTACACCTAGCGCATTAGCCAATTCTTGTTCGTTTGGGATTGCACTTCCGGCACGTAAGTCGTGCATTTTGAAATAATTGAGCAGTTTGTCTTCTACCTGATCGACCAAAGTCAGTGGTTGGTTTTGTATTTTAAGATCATCCATTTGTCATTATTATATTATTTGTCTGACAAATAAAAGCATTAATTTTAAAAAAACAAGCGAAAATGCTGTAAAACATAATTTTAACAAACAAAGGACTGATTTCTTTTTTCGAAATCAGTCCTTTGTTTGTTAAAATCTTAAGAAAATAGAGTGTATCTTATGAATCTTCTGTTTTGCCATCATGACGTCCAAGTTTACAATAATCGCCATTGTATTTTTTGATTGTGTTGTTGTTAAATCCCTTCGAGTTCAACCGGCATACGTGCTTGTATTCCAGTTAATGGTCTGTTGGAGGATAAAACCCGGAATGCTTCGAATTGTTTTCCCAGCATATTCTTGATGATACTTATCTTCATTTCATCCAATTTACTTTCCAACAATTTCGTAAAAAAGTCCTTGTTCGAATTATAAGCAATCACACTGTAGTCTTCTATTTCTGCTAATGCTGCAGCTTCTTCTACCGCTGTGTTTATTCCGCCCAGTTTATCGACGAGTCCTTTTTCAAGGGCTTGTTCACCAGTCCATACACGTCCTTGTCCGATCGTGTCGATCGCTTCTTTCGTCATTTTTCGTCCTTCCGCACAACGGCTGAGAAAAAGATCATAAGTTCGTTCCACATAGGCTTGTAAAATTGCTTTTTCGTTTTCTGTCATAGGTCGGGACACATTTCCAAGATCAGCTAAAGGATTTGTCTTCACAACATCAGTACTTAACCCAACTTTATCGAATAATCCCGTCATGTTGGGAAATACCCCGAAAACGCCAATTGAGCCGGTTAAAGTAGTCGGTTCGGCGACAATTTTACTTGCTCCGCATGAAATATAATAACCACCCGAAGCAGCATAGGTACCCATCGATACGACAACAGGTTTTGTTTTTTTAAGTTCTATAACTTGTTTCCAAATCTGTTCGGAAATGTAAGCACTTCCTCCTGGAGAGTTCACCCGAAAGACAACGGCTTTGATTTCGTCGTCTTTGATTAATTTACGAAATTCGCCGATCAAGTCTTCATTGATCACCAGTTCATCCATACTGTAAAGAGATGAACTTTCCGCGATGATGCCTTCCGCATAGAGAATGGCGATTTTATCTTTTTTGATCTGTTTTTTATCTTTTACGCGCGACATTTTATTGACGTCAGCGGCGATCAGTTTCTCATTTACATCCTGTTCGGCAATCAGTTTTACTGAGTTTTCAACTTCATACCGGTAACGAACTCCGTCTGTTAGTTTCATCTCTACGGTTTTTTGTGCGTCGTCAAAAAAGAGACCCTCATTTACAAAACGGTCGAAGTCTTCCCGCGAAATCGAGCGGCTTTTCAGAATGGCAGAAGTCAGGTTTTTCCAAATGCTTTGCTGGTAAGAAGTGATTTGTTCGCGGTTTGCGTCGCTGTATTTCTTTAAATAATAAGGCTCAACAGCACCTTTAAAAGTTCCTACTTTAAATATATTGTATTCAATTCCCAATTTATCAGTTAATCCGCTATGAAATATGCCGACAGATGCAAGTCCGGTCATAAAAACGCCACCGATCGGATTGACGAAAACAGAATCCGCAACACTAGCGACATAATATCCCCCTTGTGAGTACGTATCAGCGTAAGATATAATGAATTTTCCGCTTTCTTTAAATTCAGAGAGCGCATTCCGGATGGCTGTTAATGTGGCCGGCGAAGAAGAGGTATTGTTTGTTTCCAAATAGATTCCCTTGATATTCTCACTCTCCTTTGCCAGACGGATGGAACGTAATATACGGGATAAAGACAACGGCTCCTTTTCGCCGAATAATTCCAAAAAAGGATTGGATACATTATTCTCGACGATCGAACCGTCCAAAACCAATTTGAATACAGTATTATTCTTCGGCTTGTATTCTGATTCACCGGAACTGTTAGCGATCATCGCCATAAGAGCAAATGTGCCGATTGTAAAAAGAATGGCGACTCCGATTAATACCCCGAAAGCAGAGGCAAAGACATTTTTAAAGAATTGTTTCATAACGCTCAATTTTTAGTGTTGTTTCTAAATTATATTGTTAACTCCTGTTCTTCCGTTTGCCCATTATATCTTTTTTTCATGCCTTGTCTAAAATCAACACTGCCCAAGTATATTTTATGTCCGACGGCAAAGATGAAAACGGCGACAAGGAGTATGCCCAAAATAGTTAATCGGATCTTCATGGAAGTTTTTTTGTCATTATTTATTGATAAACGGTAAATATATATATTTTGTTTCTTTTTTTATTCAGGTCCAACGTAAATTCGATCGAAGCGCTTCGGCAAACAGATTAAGGTACTTCAAACAAGTTTTTTAAATCGAAGTTTTAGTAAATCTTACTACTGAGAGAATAGAATGAAAGAGAGGAATGGAAATAAAAAGTCTGCTATTTGGGGAAATTCAAGATTTCGTTGTTCAATGAAATCGTGCCGGACATAAAAAGTAAAAAGGGGTTGCCTCACGGCTACCCCTTTTGAGATTTTGTGTGTGTTTATTGTTTATTTATTGAAAGATACTATCGTAATTTAATGCAGGCAGATTCATTTCCTGAACATTCACACTGAAATCCTTTGTTGTTTTATTCCACATGGCATAAACAGAATGAATTTCGTTGTTGTCTGTGTTGTATGTATAAGTTGTCAGATAGAACGGTTCCCAGCTTTCACCTTTCTTATCCCAGCGGAAAGCTTTTTTTTCTGTTACTTTTCCGGCTTCGTTATACGCAAATTCATATTTTACTTCTTTATTCAGAAGCCCTTCTTCTTGAAGGAAAATCACTTTAGAAACAATTTTCCCGTTTTCTTCTTTTGTATCATAGATATAATTGCGAGGAGAAGAGGCGCTTATCGCAAGACTGCACACGAACAGGACGACAAGAGCAAGAACACCTTTTGTTAATACAGACTTTTTCATGACGATTTGTTTTTGATAATTTGTAATGCAAACGTACGCCTTACTTTCGATATCTACAACATAATACTTTCAAAATGTAAGAAGTTTATCTATATTTAACGAAAATTCGGGTTGTGCAGGTTTTGAAAATAGATTTTTTTGTTTTAATTTTTTAGAAGAAAAGACTGTGTATCAATAATAATAGCTTTTAATTTACAAAATTTAGCTTTTTAGCTATGTTTTTCAGTATGTAATTATTTTAACAATTTAGTTTTAAATTGTAAGTTGAATTAGTTTTTCTTGTTGCTTTCATTTAAATTCTTCCCCAATATTCATCGACAATATAATTCAGAAATTTATTGAAAGAAAATAGTTTTTGGAAATCTTCCGTACTTTTTTCCAACCAGCATTCCTTGGTAAAAAACGAGTCGGATTTACCGGATACAACAGAAAAATCTTTGTGGCGGATGATGTGATCGTGGGGAGATTCAGGAAATCCGGTGGGATTACGTTTAAGCACTTCGCCCTCTAATTCAGGAAATGTTTTTTTGAAGGAGGGTTCTTTCAATATTTCCATGAATTCATCGATCTGACTATAAATTTCCTGACGAAGTTTTTTTAATAGAGGCGTAGGGGGCATCCAGATGCCACCCGAGAGTAAACAGTTGCCGGGCTCCAAATGAATATAATACCCAGCCCGTTCACTGGAACGCCCTCCTTGCGCAATATAAGCAGCAAAATGGGTTTTGTATGGCGTCTTATCCGGCGAAAAACGGATATCTCGATAGATCCGAAACAAACAGTTTTTTGCTTCCAGACCAGTAATCTCCGGGTCGAAAAGGGCTATTCGGTTAATCAATTGTTGCAGTTCTTCCAAAAAACCGGCTTTCAACGTTTCATAACGTTCTTTGTTTTCCTGGAACCACTCGCGGTAATTGTTTTCTTTTAATTCCGATAGAAATTGGAGAATCTGTACATTTATCATGTTTTTGTGTTTTTACAAACATACTTGTTTTTATTAGAAATAGTATCCTAAATTCATATAGAATTGAACCCTGTCTGTTTGGTCGGATAAACCGAAATTTACGTTTAAAGGTCCGGCAACACTGTTGAATCCATATCCGATACTTCCTCCCCAAATCTGTTTACCACTGAGAATTTTATTTGGTGAAGAGTGATGTAATCCGAAGTTCCCGATTAACGAAATATAATGGTTATGCCCTATGCGTTGTCTTAAATGAATTTTCCCGATGACAATCGCATTTGAGGTGATTTCGAGTTGGTTTATTCCCGAAAAAGGTAATTGCTGGGAGAGGTATTTTCCGAACACTTCACCTCCGAGTACGTTGAAAAACGGATAAGCGGGATTTGATCCGAACAAAGCACGTCCGTATATTGAAGGCAATAGACTAAATTGAGAACTGAACGGCACAATGGTAGATATACATGTTGAAAATGCGGAAAAAGGATTGTTCCCTTTGTATTTGATAAAATTATCTGTATAAATTTCGTATTGAGCGCGTACAGAGACTCCTTTGTTGGGGAAGTAAGCCCGGTCTAATGTTTCGAAATGCGCTAATGCAAAATAGTTGATAAAATATTCAGGTTTTACTTGATAATCCTGTGTTTCTCCTGAGTAAAGAAAGGAGTTATAATCGTAAAACTCATATCTTATTCCTGTTTGAAACTTGAAATTCAGCCAGTTCATATCGGTATAACCAAATTCGACCAGATGATGTAAATATGTGGAGTTGTATTGTTTTTTCCCCTTATTATATATGTCCAGATCTTTATATTCAAAAAGATATCCGATATTAAAATGGCGTAATGGATTATTTTCAATTGTATAATCTAACCGGGCATAAGAACTCTCACTGATGCGTCCCGTAAGGGAAAAACCGGAGCGAAAACGAGAACGGTAATCTAATGTCGCATTTAAAAGTACAGCTATGATTTCTTCATTATCGAATCGTAAACCGAGATTTAGCGAACTCATTGCCTTAGGTTCGGTGGAGAGTGTAAGTTCGTCCTGATTAATGCCGGATAATTTATAACTTACATTGGAATATAGATCCGTTCCGATGATGATGTCCATAGCCTTTTTTAGTTCCATGATTGTCACGTAACTGTCTTCTTTTAGTTTGCTGAGTTGTAACAGCCATTTTTCGTCCCGGGGATCTATTCCGTTAAAACGGATTGTCCGGATATAAATCTGTTTATCGCAACCGGGGATCGAATCTTTTCTTAAAGATTTTGAAGAAGGCTTTTCATTAGGAGCAAAACCTATTCTCCCTTTTAGGGCGATTAGGTCGTCCCATCTCGCACGCGCTTCCCGTTCTCCCCGGTTGATCAACGTATCGAGCGCTGCCGGAGTAAAGCTGGCGGCATTATAAGGAGACATATTCGGACGTAGTAATAAATCCGTTATCCTTTTGTTGTTTATGTATTTTTCTATTCCGTGCAAAGCAATAATCTGTCCAATCACGTCCCCCGGGCTGTTTAATCCCTTCAATTCTTTCAAGTCGCTTGTCCCGAGGTCTACACCGATAATGATATCTGCACCCATCTCACGGGCGACATCAGCCGGATAGTTATTGTTCAATCCACCGTCAACCAACACCATGCTGTCTATTCTAACCGGTGCGAATACAGCCGGGATAGCCATACTTGCCCGCATGGCTACCGGTAGGCTTCCGCGCCGGAAAACATAATCTTTTCCATCAACAACATTTACGGCCACACAAGCAAACGCATTTCTGAAAGCATTGAAATCGACCGCGTCGTGGTAGCCTATCGTTAGGTTGGAAAAAAGATTCTGAAGATTCTGTCCTTTGATCATACCTTTGATCATACGGTCTTTCTTCTCTGTTCCGAAGGGGAGGGAAAGAATATAACGTTCAGAATTTTCTTTTTCCGGGAAAGACTGGCTACTTCGTGCGATCCGATCACTTAACAACATGGTCCAGTCTTGTGCCTTAACAATACTGTCTATATCAGCCGGTGTATAACCGATCGAATACAATCCGCCGACAATGGCGCCCATACTTGTTCCGACAACATAATCGATTGGGATACCCGCCTCTTCAAGTACTTTTAATACACCGATATGTGCGACGCCTTTTGCACCTCCTCCTCCCAGAACTACGGCAACCTTTTTCCGTTCGCCGGCGTTTAACTGCAAAGTCATGAGTATACATAAAAAAACACAAAGGATTTTTTTCATTCATTCATTGTTTGTGTTCGAACAAAAATAAACGGTTTGAATGACTTTAGCAAAATTCTGCTTGCCGTTAAAATATTTATACTCTTTCTTTAAGAGCAGATGAATTCCTTTTAAAATATTTATATTTGTCCGTAATGTAAGGACATTCTATTGAAAGAACAAGAATTTGATAGTTGGTTTAAATCTATTTACGTGTCTTATTATGCCCGGATGCGACGTTTTGCGCGTAGATATGTAATCTTCGAAGAGGATGCGGAAAATATAGTTCAGGATGTATTTCTCGATCTTTTTGAAAGAAAAGAAATGTATCATTCTCCGGTAAATATGCTTGCGATTCTTTTTACTTCCGTTAAAAATAAATGTATAGATTATTTACGGAAACAATCTCTAAAACAGCGTACAGCTGAGGAATTTAAAGAAGAATATGCTATTGCATTACAGATGAGTCTGAATTCGTTGGAAGCTTTTGATTCGAATATGCTCTCGGAAGAAGATATTGAAACGATTTTATTAAAAGCGATTGACGCCCTCCCCGAAAAATGTCGTGAAATATTTATGCTTAGTAAACTGGAAGGTAAAAAACAAAAAGAAATAGCACAAAAGTTAAATATTTCGATTAATACAGTTGAAACACAGATGGGGATAGCATATAAAAAATTG
>JAQVZS010000052.1 GCA_028708075.1 Massilibacteroides sp. | reverse complement strand
TTTTTCACGCAACGGACATTTAAGCACTGAGACGGCCATTCATAAGAAACGCCATGATAATCTTCATGAAAAGAGAATGTGAAGGGATTGACATATCGTCCCCGATCTTTGGTCCAATACTTACCTATGCTGCCTTGGCAATAACGATATGATGGATCTGGGTTTATATTTCCTCCGCCTTGTCCTCCGGCAGGGAAAAATAGAGATTTAGCGAATGAAATACATACATAAATTCCTGCTCCAGCACGCTTATGCCATTGATTATCAGTCCAGCAAACTTCATATGCTTCAATTAAGGACTTAAATTCCGACTCTGTAGGAATACGCCATCCTACCGGACAGGGGTCATTTATCGTTTCCCATTCACTTGTATTGCCACCGCCCCATTCATCATTCCATGCTACTCCGTCAGGAATAGAATAATAAGGACAACCGTTTTCATCGCTTTCGTAACTCCATCCCACTTTGCTGTTCCATTGGTAATACATGCCGGGTTCCCACCAATTTTCCACAAAAGTTCCTGGCGCACCCACGTTATTGTGAGCCCACGTAACACCGTTAATAACAATTCCCACATTACTGTTTGAGTTCTGCGCATTCAACGCTACAGAAAGACCTGCTGCAAGTAGCAAGCAAACGTATCTCATGTAATTAGAAAGTTTCATAACGAATGATTTGAATTGTATCGGTTAATTCTATCTTTTGCTTCAGTTTCTTTCTGTATAAGTAAGTGTCTGCATATTGATCCACGGACTTTTTACAAGTTCAGGTAGTGTTTTGCTTCCTTGGTATGATATTGTATCTATGTCTGCTCCGGTAAAATACACGATCATATTAACAGGGTATTTGCTCCCTTTTGGGGAATGCGGAGAACAGTAAACCGCAGTATCTACAACAAATTTCAAGGAATCACATTGGTGAATCACCTCATCCATAACATCTTTAAAACCTTTGTATTTCAATGCATACACATCAATACGCTCCAAAGAATCTCCAGCTAAGTAAAGCTCTTTCCTGCCGACATTAATTTCATGTCCAAACGGACCAAATTCGAGATGGTAAGTAAAAATTCGGGTTACGGTATCTAACGAAACATATTCCGCAGGAACGACAATATTCTTTTTAGTTTTGAATCCGTATTTGCCGTTTTGTATATAAACTTTAGGCTGGCTGAGACTAATATCAACATAACTTGTGATAAATAAACTCAGCAAAGGATACAGTATAACAGACCTCAGAACGGCAAAAAGGTATTTGCCTTTGTTTCTTCTGGTAATAATAATATCTGCAATAGCAGAAACTATTATCAAACTTATAAATATCAGGATATTCATATCTGCTTTAATATTGTGTTTACAATTTATAATATTAAGGCTACTAAAACAAAGGCTATTTTTTCATCAATCTTTTTATTCTACGTACGCTCCTTTGTACAAACCTTTCTTTAATTTAACGTTAGTTCAATATAAAAGAATAAAATAAATTACTGATTATTAGTGGAACTGCGATGAAAGTCGTATTTTATAGCACTAATCATAAGATTTACAAACAAATATCGCTATGTTCTCCGAGGCTAAAATTAGCAAAATTTATTATATAACAGCTGATTAAACCGTTATTAATTCATTGAATAAATCTCTTTTTATCCGTCGGCCATGTCGCCCATCCCAATCGAGAAATCACAGCCAAAACCAAAATAATTCCCAAAGCCATATACGAATACACAAATATTCCCCCCATTGCTTCGTTGGCGCCATACGAATGCATGCCGCTTAGGAAATAATTTACACCGAAAAAAGTCATCAACACCGATGCAATGGCAAGTACGGAATTAAGATTAAACAACCAGTAGCTTTGATATTTCTTAATTAACCGAAGATGTGTCACCACCGCGTAAACGACTACCGTAATTAAAGCCCACGTCTCTTTCGGATCCCATCCCCAATAGCGCCCCCAGGATTCATTTGCCCAAATCGCTCCCAGAAAAGTGCCAATCGTCATCAATGCAATACCCACCTGCAACGACATCTCGTTGACCAGACTCAACTCTTTCACCCGCGAGATCAACACATCCATTTGTTTAATACGCCCAAAACTCATCAACACAAGGTTTGTTATGCCGATAAGACTACTGATTCCGAAAAATCCATAAGCAGCGACAATGACAGCCACATGAAACATCAGCCAAGGCGACTTAAGTACCGGAACCAATGGATTGATCTGCGGATCCATCCAGTTCAGGCCCGACACAAACAAAATAATTCCTCCGAAGATCGTCGCCAATGCAAATGTCATCGTACTTTTTCGCATAAAGCACAAACCACCCATAACCGTTGCCCAAGCCACATAAACCATTGTTTCGTAGGAATTACTCCACGGTGCGTATCCAGCGATATACCAACGCAGCCCCATCCCTGCCGTATGATAAAGAAACACAATAATCACCGCAGTTGCCAACAAATATTTACTTCCAACCGTCCATTTATACGACTTAAATAAAGACAAAAAAGCAAGCACAAGCGAAAGTCCACCCAAAACGAGATAAAACATTTTACAAGAACGAAAAATATCCAGGCGATTATACATCATCTCCAATTCTATCTTTTTCGAATCGACAACCACCGTCTTATTTTTCGCATTTTGATATGTTACGATCATACCCAATACTTCATCCGCTTTACTCCAGTCCCGGCTTTGCAGCGAGTTTTTCACTTCCCCAAGATACCACTCCGTGATACGGGAAACAAAAAGCGAATCCTTACCACTGAAAACAGACAGATCATCACCCGGCGCATACCATTTATGATTGGGGTCGTTTTCTTTAGGGAAAAGATTCAATAGTTGCTGATTAAACAGCTGATGCATAATATTGACCTGTTCATCCAATTTAATCACATCCTTGTCGAAGCGATCCCGTTCGGATGGCATCTTGAGATAAACCTCTTCCAACCGTTTCTGTAATTTGTATTGCCCATTACTATCAAACAACTCAACGTAGGCACAGGAAGGTTCTGACAAATCGTAAAAGTCTGCCAGTTCTTTGTTATTATGAGTTATTACCGGAACCCGCATCCACATATCCGGCATAGCCAGCAATCCCAACAGAACCTGATCTGGATTCAACTGATCAAAATGATTTTTTCTATATATTTTCCTTAATATTTCAGACGAAAAGGTATTGACCGGAATCATTCTTCCGTTACCCGACTGTACCGGCAAAGCGCCGAATTTAGCCGCATGCTCAGGCACAACGGCATACTTTAGAACAGCGTCGACCATAGGATTCGCATTTCCCTTGGCATTCGCCGTAAAAATGGCGGAACAGCAAAGCAAAAGAAATGCGACTTTTGATGATGCCCTCAATTCCTTTAACTGACGACTTAACTGGCGGAAACGGGAATTATGCCCCGTAAAGGCAAACACAAAGCCGAGCAACAACAACGCGTAACCGGTGTAGGTAATCAAACGCCCCGCCACGTCCTGATTTACCGATAAAATCGTTCCTTGTTCATCTTTATCATAAGAAGCCTGAAACAAACGGTAACCCTTTATATCGATCACGTTATTCATAAACACGCGATCCTCCCGCTTTTGACCGTCAACATGAATAATCAAATCGCTTTCATAGGAAGAGGGGCTCACCGAACCCGGATAACGGGTCAGCCTAAAGTTTATCAATTCGACGGAAAAAGGCAGCAACTGATACCGTGTACCTTCCGAACTTTGGATCATCATCCGGTCTTCCCGGGCACCTTCACGGATATGCAACACGCCCTCTTTCCCGAAAATATGGGTCACCAATGCTCCGGCCAGAATAACAATAAAAGCCATATGAATAAGCATAAATCCCCATTTCTTCTTTTTTAACAGTTGGTATTCAACAACCTCATAGATAAAATTCACAACCATCAACATCTGCAAGAAAATGAACACCGGGGAATAATAAATCATCCCCTTGGCCGCGGCCGTTCCGTGATATTTTTCTATAAAAGTGGCCAACGCCAAGCCAAAGGCATAGACAACCAACAAAACAATGGTCGTCACATAAGAAGAAAGGACTCGTTCAATCTTTGCTTTCATTCAATTTATTTGTGTTAATTCAGAACTTATAGTCTTCAATGATCACTCTAAATACTATTTTAAATCACAGCTATACCCTCAATTTCTATCAACAACTCGTCCCGGCAAACATCCGCCCACATATACGAAACCGGTAAATCCGGGAACTTGCGCCTCATCAATTCAGCGCAAATCGCAAAATCATCTTTGTGTTTCAAATAAACACGCAGCATCAACAACCTTGAACGTCCCGTCAATTCGTTAATATTCTCCAGCGTAATCGCCAATTGTTGTCCGACACCTACATCTTTCAGACTTTCCTCTCCACGTATGGCAGCCGTACCCGAGACATAAATCAATCGCTTTCCCGTAATGTCCAGGCTCTTCGCCCGTTCAAATTTAGGTGTTTGTTTTTGATCTGACGATTTTTTCAATACCTTCGTCGAATACGAGTGAGCCGCTATTTGAAGTCGGTTATCAATAGGCCTGATCCGGTCTTCTATCCGTTTTAAAAGTACAGCATCAAAATCGACCAATACCCCGCCCGGATTTGCACCTATTCCTGTCGCCGCTGGATATCCGTAGGGCCATTCTACCTGTTTATAAAAAGCCGCGCGCACATTATTGAAAGATTGATAATGCTGGTCATTATCATCGAACGATGTGATCCGTTCAATGTAATTCCACTGCCGGACAATACTATTAACCGGAAATCCTTCTTTGCGCAGTAATTTTTCCACGCAACAAAACACTGCACGAGACTGCTCATCGATTGAAGAGCCAGTTACATCCCCCTGAAATCCTCCCGCAAAAAGGAACTTTCCTTCCTGATTTTCAATAATAACATACGAATATTCTCCCGTTTTTCCATACACAACCGCATCTTCTTTATCCGGCAAATAACCGTGTACTTCCAATAACAACGGCGTATTAAGCGGCGGTTGCGAAACATAACTAAGCGACGGGCGGTTTATTCCAAAAAAACGCTCGACTTTCTTATGCAAAACCGAACGCTGTTCCAAATACATTTCGTTATCAACCGGCCTACCAAAAAAAACCAGCCGAAGAATTGTTTCATGCGCCGGTAATTGCGCGAGCAAATCGTCAACCATTGCCGAAAAATCAGCCTTTGACGTGGTCAACAAAGCATAACTTATTTTATCACAATAACTACTCATCCTTTTTTGTTTACAAAGAACTCTCCTATTCAACAAGCGTTTCAATCCCTTTCTTCGAAACAGGCTTATCAATCTCATACTTATGCATGACTAATATTACAAGGATAGGGTAAAGATACAAATTGTTTCGGGCACAAAAAAAACGAATTAGGCTTTTAAACCTGTCCCAACACTTTATTTCTGGCTATTGTCGCCTGAAATTCTTTTAAATAAAAAGGTTCGAAATAAGCCGCCTTTTCCATCAATCCGTGTCTAAAACGTTCTTCAGCCAAACCAACCATTTCTGTCGCCACAGGGAAAATATCCTCCAAAAAGACTGCACGGGAAGAATCGGCCAACAATTTACATTTCTCCGCTCCATTACCGAACAGAAAAACAGTGCCAACACCGGGAACTTTCTCCAGAAAGCGCGGTTCAATAATTTCAGCGCAGGTTTCCCTAATTTCGCGACCTTCTTGATCATACAAAGCAGAATAAACTTCCATCCGGCGCGCATCCAACATGGGATAATAGATTCCTGTGGCATTCCCTTGCCGGGAAATAGCCCAAAAAGTCATGATCTTCAGAGTAGGTATACCAATAATTGGAATATCGTAACCAAAACATATCCCTTTTGCCAGCGAAACGCCGATACGCAAGCCGGTATAAGAACCCGGACCGCAACTCACCGCCACTGCATCCGGAATAAGATTTCTTTTTTTCGCTTCTTCAAGACCCTTTTCCGCAAAAACACCTAACAACACAGCATGAGAGGGCCCTTCCGTCGAAAGTTCGCTGTACACAATCTCACCATCCACAGCCAGAGCAACCGAACAGACCTTCGTTGATGTTTCAATACATAATATACACGCCATAAACACATTTCATTAATCGACAACAAAAGTACATTTTATTTATTTTGAACCTATACACAGGAAAAAGAATATCAGAGAACAGAGACATTTCCTTCTGTGAAATTTTTAGTTTTCATTTTTAATCTGCTAATTTGTATCGATGAATAATCAATTGTATAAATCCATCCTAATCATCCATAAAATAATATGAAAAAACTTTTTAGCCTGTTTTTATGTATCACATTAATGAGCTGTATACACAAAAACAAAGTGATTATTTCGGTAACTAATCCTTCACCGTTCGACAGAACGAACGAAATCGTGGAGTTACCTTTTCCGGTAATCAACCTGAAAATGCAAGGCAAGTGTTTTTTTATCGCCGACAACGATGGGAAACAGATCCCCTACCAGATAACATATGACCAAAAAATCATTTTCCCGGTTCATGTTTCTGCCAATAAAAAAACGACCTATCGAATCAAAGAAGGTAAACCGCAAGCATATACGCCGGTTGTATACGGGCAACGATACCCCAAACGAGTAGACGATATCGCCTGGGAAAACGATCGCATCGCCTTCCGAACATACGGTCCGGCACTTCAAGCAACAGGCGAGAAAGCCTACGGAATCGACGTTTGGGTAAAACGAGTTCCGGAATTAATTGTAAAAGAACGTTACCGCAAAGAATTGGAAGAGGGCATATCCTACCATAACGACAACGGCAACGGACTGGATTATTACAAAGTAGGCCCGACGTTGGGTGCCGGAACTCCGGCTTTATTATCCAACGACACCCTCGTTTACCCGTATTGCTACAAAACATACCAAATCGTCGACAACGGGCCACTTCGTTTCACCGTAAAACTTACGTATAACCCGTTGACGATCGGGCAAAACAATTCCATCGTCGAACAACGTACCATTTCGCTCGACGCCGGGAATCAACTGAACAAAATCACCATTTCGTACGAAAACCTGGAAAAGTCACTTCCTGTCGCTGTGGGAATCGTTCTGCATGATTCCGGCAACGAATATAAAGCAGACCAAAAGAACGGCTACATCGCATATGCGGACCCTGCCGACCCACAAAACGGACAGACCTATCTCGGAGCGGTTTTCACCGCCCCACTGCAAGAAGCTAAAGTCGTGCTTTTCTCAGAAAAAGAAAAAGCAGAACGCGGTGCAAACGGACATGTGTTAGGCATTTCGGAATACAAACCGGGAAGTGAATTCACGTATTATACCGGTGCCGGATGGAGCAAATGGGGATTTGAAACATCTGTCGACTGGTTCGAATATATTCAATTATTCTGCGAACAAATCAAACAACCCTTAGAAATAGCATACGAATAACCGTACCTTTGTTTTTCATATGACGGATATGAATAAACAGATACTGAAGCTGGCGATCCCCTCCATTGTTTCTAATATTACAGTTCCCCTGTTAGGTTTGGTCGACCTGGCCATCGTCGGTCATCTTGGCTCTACAGCGTACATCGGCGCCATCGCCATAGGCACAATGATGTTCAATATTATCTATTGGGCTTTCGGTTTCCTGCGTATGGGAACAGGAGGATTAGTCGCTCAAGCCTACGGAAAACAAAACAGAGAAGAAATCGGAAAACTGTTGATACGTTCCCTTTCTGTAGCCTTTGGTATTGCGCTATTCCTTCTATTATTTCAATATCCAATCCAATGGGTTACTTTTCATCTCGTAGAAAGCAGTACCGAAGTTGCTATCTATGCACAGATCTATTTCCGGATCTGTATCTGGGGCGCTCCCGCCACGCTCGGTTTATACTGTTTCGCCGGCTGGTTCATCGGTATGCAAAACGCCCGTATCCCCATGTTCATCGCTATCTCACAAAACATCATCAACATCATCGGGAGTCTCTGTTTCGTTTATCTTTTCCACTGGGGCATACAAGGCGTCGCTGCCGCCACCCTGACCGCTCAATACAGCGGTATTTTGCTGGCCATTTTTTTCTGGCGGCGTAAATACAGCAACCTCCAACAATTCATTCGGATAAAAAAGAGTTTTTCCTCCCCGGACATGAAACAATTCTTCTCTGTCAACAGCGATATATTTTTCCGTACGCTCTGCCTAATCACCGTCACCACCTTTTTCACCGTCACAGGAGCCCGGCAGGGTGATCTAATATTGGCTGTAAACACACTGCTAATGCAGCTTTTCACACTTTTTTCTTATTTTATGGACGGTTTCGCCTATGCCGGTGAAGCTATGAGCGGACGTTTCATCGGCTCCAAAGACCGTCCGGCACTTCAAAAAACGATCCGTGCTCTGTTCTGTTGGGGCGGTATGCTTGCCCTCTTCTTCACTTTACTCTACGGATTCGGGGGAAAAGCTATTCTTCATCTCCTAACAAACGACAAAAACGTCGTCGACACCTCCGGCACATACTATTTCTGGGTATTAGCGATTCCCTTCGCCGGATTCGCTGCTTTTCTCTGGGACGGGATTTATATCGGCACAACACACACGCGAAAAATGCTGTACACCATGATCATAGCGGCCGTTTTATTCTTCGCCGTCTATTATTCCCTAACCAAAAGCATTGGAAACCACGCGCTTTGGGCAGCCTTTATTGTTTACCTGTTTTCCAGAGGCGTATTACAATCCTTCTGGAGCCGCTTTTTTCTCAAAGAAAATAGGTAACTTTGCGGGCTCAAACTAAATTACAAAATGCATGAAGCGATTAGTGATCTTCGACTTAGACGGAACTCTTCTGAATACCATTGCCGATCTTGCTGCAAGTACCAATTATGCTTTATCCCAACATGGTTTTCCTACACACGAAACCTCTTCCTACAACTTTTTTGTGGGAAATGGTATCAACAAACTCTTTGAACGTGCTTTACCTGAAGGAGAAAAAACAGAAGCAAACATCCGTTTGATACGGGAAACATTTTTACCTTATTATGACAAACATCTTAACGACCATAGCCGTCCGTATCCAGGCATTCCGGAATTGCTCGCGGCACTTCAACAAAAGAATATCCTTCTGGCGGTTGCCTCAAACAAATATCAGGCGGCCTCCGAACAACTCATCCGGCATTTTTTCCCTGAAATCCGTTTCACTATTGTTCTCGGACAGCGGGAAGGTGTTCCGCCCAAACCAGATCCGACAATTGTACGAGAAATACTTCATCACACAGGTATAGCCAAAGAAGACGCTATTTATGTAGGTGATTCCGGAGTCGACATGCAAACAATCCTCAACAGCAAAATAGACGGAATAGGTGTTACCTGGGGATTCCGCCCTCAAAAAGAACTAGAAGCATATGCCCCAAAGCACATCGTCGATAAAGCAGAAGAAATCTTACGTATACTTTAAATACTCTTAAACAAAAACCGAATCACAAATCGTTTTGTTATCTCATTACATCTTATTAAACAAAAAATACGCATGAAATCAGACATCGAAATAGCCAGAAGCGTTTCTCTTTATAAAATCAATGAAATAGCAGAAAAAGCAGGAATTCCACAGGAAGAAATACAACCGTACGGCAAGCATATCGCCAAAATACCTATTCACTTAATCGACGAAGAGAAAATCCGCAAAAGCAAACTGATCCTCGTCACCGCCATCACTCCCACGAAAGCAGGAATTGGTAAAACAACCGTATCGATTGGTCTGGCGTTAGGATTAAACAAGATCGGCAAGAAAGCTATCGTAGCACTTCGTGAACCCTCTCTTGGCCCCTGTTTCGGCATGAAAGGCGGAGCAGCGGGAGGAGGATACGCACAAGTTTTGCCGATGGAAAACATCAATCTACATTTCACCGGAGATTTCCATGCCATCACTTCAGCACATAACATGATCGCCGCGCTCTTGGATAATTATATCTATCAAAACCGAAAGACCGGTCCCGGATTAAAAGAGATTAAGTGGAAACGAGTCTTAGACATCAATGACCGCAGTCTGCGAAATATCGTAACCGGATTGGGAGGCACGGCAAACGGTATTCCTTCCGAGTCTGGTTTCGATATCACTCCCGCATCTGAAATCATGGCAGTATTTTGTCTGTCCACCAGTTTGGACGATCTGCGAAGACGGATCGGGAATATCCTGTTAGGGTACACGTTCGACAACCACCCGTTTACAGTAAACGATCTGGGGATCGCAGGCGCCATCACAGCTTTGTTGAAAGACGCTTTACTTCCGAACCTCGTACAAACGACTGAAAACACACCGGCGTTCGTACACGGTGGCCCATTTGCCAACATCGCCCATGGTTGCAATTCCATTCTCGCCACACAAATGGCGCTAACCTATGGGGATTACGCAATCACTGAAGCCGGCTTCGGTGCCGATCTCGGTGCAGAGAAATTCTTTAACATCAAATGCCGGAAAAGCGGGCTATCGCCCAGCCTAACCATCATCGTCGCCACCGCCCAGAGTTTAAAAATGCATGGCGGAGTAGCCGAAAACAAAATCAAAGAATCCAATATAGAAGGATTGAGAAACGGATTGGGCAACTTAGACAAACACATTGAAAATATGAAAAGCTTCGGCCAGCAAGTCATCGTCACATTCAACCGTTTCGCAACCGACACAGACGAAGAAATCGCACTTGTCGCTGAACATTGTAAGGAACAAGGAGTCGGTTTCGCCGTAAATACCGTTTTTGCCGAAGGCGGCAAAGGAGGAGAAGAGCTGGCCCGCTTAGTCGTAGACACCATCGAACGTACACCTTCAGCACCTTTAAAATACACCTACGAAGACACGGATACGATCAAGGAAAAAGTCCGAAAAATAGCTCAAAACATCTATGGCGCGTCCGAAGTCATTTACTCCCCACTCGCTGAAAAAAAGATTCGGCAAGCAGAAGAAATGGGACTGTCGCCTTATCCCATCTGTATTGCCAAAACGCAATACTCCTTCTCTGCCGATCCCAAAGCATACGGAATAATGAAAGGATTTGAACTCGAAGTGCGCGACGTAGCCATTAACAGCGGTTCTGAAATGATCGTTCCGATTATGGGCGACATTATGCGTATGCCGGGATTACCCAAAGTACCACAAGCGAAAAGAATAGATGTTGTAGACGGACTAATCGAAGGGTTAAGTTAACCCTCAACGAAACATTAGTAAGAAAGGGCAATCGCAGCACAGCAATTGCCTTTTCTTTTGCCGGAACGTTTCGGGTTATTTATAGAATACCTCTATTTCTTTCTGTCAAAAAATTTCTTAAAAAACAAGATTTGAAAATCGATGGAATTGCGCCAGTAATCAGCATTATGAACACCGGGACGTACCTGAAACTCATGATCGATCTGGTATTTGCACAATTTCTTATGCAAATCCTGATTCACCTCATAAAAGAAATCTCCATATCCACAATCGATAATAATCGCCAAATCCCCATTTTTCAACCGATCGATCTGATTAATCACCGTATATTGTTCCCACAAATCACGGTTACTACTTTCGTCACCCAAAAGCGTACTCATTTCCCAATTATTCGGAAATGGACGGATATCTACTCCACCGCTCGTACTGCCGGCAGCGCCGAACACATCCTTATGACGCAAACCAAGCCACATCGCACCGTGTCCACCCATGCTTAATCCAGTAATTGCGCGTCCGCTACGATCCTTTTTCACCGGATAATTTGCGTCCACATAGCTGACCAACTCCTTTGCTACAAACGTTTCGTAACACGAAGAAGGGTCTTTAGGACTATCCCAATACCAACTGTTCTTTCCGTCCGGACAAACAAAAGCGATCCCCATCTGATCGGCGATCTCGGGCAAATTCGGCTTAAGTCCGATCCACGAACGGGCATCGCCGCTATATCCGTGAAGCAGGTAAATCACCGGAATATTCGCTTTAATCCCTGAAGGCATAACGACTATGGCTTCGACTCCCTTATTCATGGAATCACTATGTACCATTACAGTATCTACCTTTGCCGCATAAAGCGTATACACACTACAAGCAAACAAAAACAAAAGGCTACTCAGTTTTTTCATCTTATACATTAGTTAGATTATGTATAAAGGCGAACGGGAATGTTCGCCTTTTAAATATTATTCCTATATTAATATGAACGGGCAAACAAAACCCGGCGCGCGGAAGGCTTTCCGGTAAGAATACATTTGCCCGGCGTCGTATCGCCTTCGGCAGGAATACAACGAATCGTCGCCTTCGTCTCGTCCTTGATCTGTTCTTCCGTTTCGAGCGTTCCGTCCCAATGTGCCAAAATGAAATTACCTTCATCCAGTTTGGCTTTGAAATCGTCATACGTATCGGCTTCCACAATATGAACGGCACGATAATCATACGCTTTCTGATAAATATTCTTTTGGATCTCTGCCAACAACGCCTGAACACGTTCTTCAATCCCTTCGAACGAGACCGTTTCCTTTTCCAAAGTATCCCGGCGCATCACCTCGATCGTATTATTTTCAAGATCACGTCCACCCATCGCCAAACGGACAGGCACCCCTTTCAATTCGTACTCAGCGAATTTCCATCCCGGTTTCTTATTGTCGGAATCATCGTATTTGACCGAAACACCCACCTTTTTCAGATTCGCCACCAATCCGCTTACCTTAGCGCTGATTCGCCCCAATTGCTCTTCGTTGCGGTAGATCGGAACGATCACCACCTGAATAGGCGCCAAATGTGGCGGCAGCACAAGTCCGTTATCATCGGAATGCGCCATAATTAAAGCGCCAATGAGTCGGGTAGAAACACCCCATGAAGTTGCCCAGGCATATTCCGTTTTTCCATTCTTGTCGATAAACGTCACGTCGAATGCCTTTCCGAAATTCTGTCCCAAAAAGTGAGAGGTCCCAGCCTGTAAAGCCTTTCCATCCTGCATCATCGCCTCGATCGTAAACGTATCGACCGCACCCGCAAAACGTTCGCTTACCGTCTTCACACCTTTGATTACCGGCATCGCCATATAATTCTCTGCGAAATCGGCATACAAATCCTGAATCATCCGAGCTTCCTGTTCCGCTTCTTCCTTCGTCGCATGTGCCGTGTGTCCTTCCTGCCACAGAAATTCCGCAGTACGCAGGAAAAGACGGGTACGCATCTCCCAACGCATCACGTTCGCCCATTGGTTACACAGGATCGGCAGGTCGCGATACGACTGGATCCAATTACGATACGTATTCCATATTATGGTTTCGGACGTCGGACGAATGATCAATTCTTCCTCCAGCTTTGCGTTCGGGTCGACTTCCACTCCCGTTTTGTCTGCGTTCATTCTCAACCGATAATGCGTTACCACCGCGCATTCTTTCGCAAAACCTTCCACATGTTCCGCTTCTTTACTAAGAAATGACTTGGGAATCAGCAAAGGAAAATAAGCATTCACATGCCCCGTTTCTTTGAATTTATCATCCAGAATACGTTGCATTTTCTCCCAGATCGCGTATCCGTAAGGTTTAATCACCATACATCCCCGCACTGCCGAATTTTCAGCTAAATCAGCCTTGATCACCAGATCCTGGTACCACTGCGAATAATTATCACTCCGCTTGGTTAGTTCTTTCAATTCCTTTGCCATTCCTTTTTATTTTTAATAATAACGTCCTATATAGGATAATATTTAAGCTGTGCAAAGGTATAAAATATTTTCATTGGAAGACATTCGAACCTTTTCTGCGTTCGTGATGAATTTCTATAACAAATCTAGAGGAAAAGGAAACATGTTCTCCAAATAACTTTATTCATTCTTTTCTTTGATTGACACTAAAAAAGAAAGCACCATTTGAGGTAGGTACTTTCTTTTCACTCGCAGACGTAAATAAATACTCGGACTAACCTAATCTTTCTTTTTGTGTGTAAAACAGTGTGTAAATGTAGAAACGTCTTTGTTTCGATATTCTATTTAATCCCAATAGTATGCCAAAACAGGCATATCAAAAAAACTAAAACAAAAAACACTGATATTCAGATCTGTAAATTTCATTTATCAAACGGGGAATCGAGATATTCTCCGTTATTTGTGTAGAATGAGGTGTGGAAATGTAGAATTATTCCACACCACATTCCCCAATGCGTGTTTCCACTTCTTCCAGAATCTCCGTCACTTGAAGATCCAAACTGGCCAACAACGAACGCCAAGTATCGTCGGACATTTCGGAATCGTTTTTTTCTAATAATCTCAGTCCCTGCACCAAATGATTTGCTCCGATCATAGAAAACACCGGAATCATCTTATGCGCCACCCGAGAAGATTTTACCCGGTCATTTTGTTGTAAAGCCGACTTTAAACGCATCCGGTTTTGAGAACTCTCTTCTTTAAAGGTCTTCAGAATCGAGGCCAAAGCGGCGTCATCCTCTCCAACAAAATCGGACAAGGAAGAAAAATCTAATTTTACATCCAACTGCAAATCAACCGCAAGTAAATTATTAAATACCGAAACCAGTTCGACCGCCGTAAACGGTTTATTCAAGAAACCGGTAAATCCGGCTTTTAAATAATCTTCCTTTTCATTAGCTACACTCGCCGAAAGCGCGACAATCGGCAACGAGGCCGCATTAGGAAGATCAGACGAACGTATCTGTTTCACTAATTCAAAACCATCCAAACCCGGCATTTGAATATCCGTAATAACCACGTCATACAAATTTTCTTTAAGTAAACATATTACCTGATGTGGATCCGTACATGTATCGACCCGCACCAAACTCTGTCTTAGCAGTTCTTTCGTCAAAATCAACTGTAAAGCATCATCATCTACCAAAAGACATTTGATTACCCGGCCGGCCGTCTCGAGTCCGTCGGTACCCGTATCCCGAAAATTCCCCTTATTTTCTTTCGAATTCTTTATTTTCCCCAAAGGAATCCGCATCTGAAAAAGACTACCTTCCCCCAATTCACTCTCAAATGAAATCGTACCACCCATTAAATCCACCAACTTACGGGTAATAGAAAGTCCCAAACCAAAGCCCTCTTCTTTTTCGTTCTTCGAGCGTATAAATTCTTCAAACAAATGTATCTGATCTTCTTTTGCAATGCCTGGTCCGGTATCTTTTACAAACACATTCAATTCAGTGTTCACGATAGAGGCAGAAAGGGTGACGCTCCCTTCCTGCGTAAACTTAATCGCGTTAGACAACAGATTATTAATGATCTGACGAATACGGATTGTATCTCCCAAATAAGCAGTCTCCAGACCGTCGTCTTGTACCGAAAGACGAAACTTAAGTTCTTTCGCTTCAGCCATCGGTTTGAAACTATGGAAAATATCTTCCATGAGCGGCTTGAACGTAAAAGGCACATTCTGCAACTCCATCTTCCCTGAATCCAAGCGATGAAAGTCCAGCAGATCGTTTACCAAAGAAAGAATATGGTTAGAAGAACCTATCATGTTTTCCAAATAATAACGCTGCCGTTCGTCCGGTTTCCGACGCAAGAGTAGCTCCACATAGCCCAATATCGACGACATCGGGGCACGGATATCATGACTCACAGCTAGCATAAACTTCTCCTGTTTCACAAGTATTTCCTCTGCATACTGTTTCGCCTTTTCTAATTGACGCCTATAATATTTACTTTTTGCAATATCCCGACTGATAACCCACGTAAAAGCCAAAATAATCAAAATGGCAACAATCACCACAATCCCTAAATTACGTAAAATCTCGCTGTAAAGTTTTTGCTTGCCAACCATCCGCTCCACGGAAGAACTCATTTCTTCCTCTTCTATCGCATACAAGATTTGATTAATCCGGGTATTGATCAACACGTTGTTATGTCTTAACTCTGCCGCTTTATCATACAATTGATAAACCAGTTGTTTCCGCTCTTTGGCCATTTGCTTTTGCCGTTCTTTTAACACCGATGAAATCGTATCCACCGGATTATATACGTTGACCAGTGTATCGATCTGCACATTCCTTTTCGTATTCACAACAATCTCGACATCGTCCTTGGGGGAAACAAACGCATCAGCAAGTCTCCGGAAGAAACTTTTTTTAGTCCGAGGGAGCAGTAATACCGAATCTTTTTTCGTCTGAGCCTGTTCTTTAATCTCCACCTGGGTAACCAATGTATCCGATACCAGTTTCTTCACATCCTTCGTATACAGTCGTTCCGTATTCATATCTTTCCAAATCGTATAGAGCTGTAATGTATTCAGTCGTTTATCCTCTAGAAATATTTCGATAGTATCGATTCCCAGTATGTGAGCAGAGTCGGTCAACATCGATCGCAACTGTTCCAGATATTGATGCGTTTCGTCCATTTTTTGATTAAACAGATTGAAATGTTCCTCCGTCATTCCGATAGGCAGTCCTATCGCCGCGCTTTCGTTCAACAGAGTTATGGCACGAGTAATTAAAAAAGCTTTTTCCCGCTCATCCTGCTCACTACCGTCATCAATCGTCATTTCTTTAATTACCGTCAAAATGTAAAAAATAGAGCCAAAAGCTACGATCGCGAAAAAAAAATATCCCAATATAACTTTTAAGGTCACATGCTTATTTTTTTCTCCTGTTTTAAAATCCGTCTTTATCATACACTATTTTCCATTTATCCAGCATTTCAAAATCTTGTTTTTTTAATCCGATTTGCCAAAAGGGAATCGGGTCGTCGTGATCACCTAAATACATGCGATCCCGCACTTTAAAAACATCAGAAGCGAGAGAATAATGCAAATCTAAGGCGTCTGCATCAATGTCGGCGATATCCAACATCGTATGAAATACACTGTTTGTACTAACCGGCAGGCTGGCGTGTCTTCGTACCTCTTCATATTTATCCGGATAATAAGCGATATAATTATCTGAAAACCAAAAGACATACGGAATATGCAATTGATAATAAGTAGGAATAGGAGAAGCATGCAAGTACCGATGACGGTTATCATCAAATATATCTTCTCCATGATCACTCAGATAGGTTAAAACAGCACAGGTATTGGACTGATCCAACAATTTAATTATTTCGTTCAACACATAATCGGTATAACAGATCGTATTATCATACGCATTACGCAATTTGTTTTTCAATGATAATCGTATACCATCTACTTTATCTGGTATAAATATAGAAAAATCTTTGGGATAACGTTCATGATAATTGAAATGTGAACCATACGTATGAAGCACAATAAAAAGATTTTCATCTGAACGCTCCAATTCTTCTTTCAAATAAGGAAGCAAAGCACCATCCGGCAATGATTTCAACGAAGATGTGGTATTAAAACAACTCATATCAATAAATTGGTCGGCTTCCCTATAAAAACAGCCAATCATTGAAGTCGTCAGTTTTTGGTTAGCTATAACCACCGTCCTAAAACCGGCTTCTTTAAAAGCGGTTACAATACTTTTTTGTTCGTAAATGATTCCATAATTTTCTGCGCTTGCAGCCGAGAGAATGATCGGCACACTCTTATGTGTATTATTCGACTGAGTAATCGCATCTTTATAGTAGACAATATTCGATCTTTTTTGCAAATTGGGAGTCGTTTCCCGTTCATAGCCATATAATCCCCATTCCATGGCGCGCCCAGTTTCACCGACAACCAGTACATAAACTTCTCTTCTTCCTTTCACCTGTTTTTTTTTCACGGAATGAAACGAAAAATCAGCAGATGTTTTTTTATAGTTCGTGTTTTTACCAGACTTCCAAATCGCAAAATAAAGATTATACAATGCATTGGCAGGATAAACATCTTTTTTTATCGAAAAAGAAGATCCAGACAAAATGGAAACAATACTCAACAAAACACCAATTAAAAATAGAACAAGACTGCGCTTCCTCCATTTTTTGCGAAAAAAAATACTCAACTGTTCTTTGTGCCGGACAGAACGAAATGCCAAAATCAAAGTTGGAAGTAAATAAAAAAAGAAAACACACCCGATAACGAGAAGGATATTAGAGAGTAGTTCACTAGCTTCGGACGCATTCGAACTAGTAAGATTCAGAAACATATCCACGGCAATAACCGATTCTCCGAAAAGATACAACAACACCAATTGACCACCATCTAAAATTAATTTAGGTAACAAAATCAAAACCATAACCCCTGGTTTGGGAAAACAAAGAAAGACACACATCCATATTGATAACGGAAGCAAAACGGAAGCAAAACCGGTTAACAAAGAAAACTGTTCAGTAAAGAAAAACACAGCATTCGGGACAATGGATAAAAACACCAACAGAAAAAACAAAACTATTTGGAAATTACCTTTTTCCCGGATTAAATCACCATTTAACATGTATACAAAAAAATAAAAAAATACCTATAAACATACATTGGCCTCTCTCTTATACCATGTACACGAAAGAACAAATGTATTGCTATTTATGTAATAAACGGGGTTTCGATAACACAAAAAAGTTTGTTTCTCGATTATAGTGTGTTAAAGTATAAAAAAGAAAAATACAAGACTCATACCAAATTCTATTGCCAGAATGGGAAGCGATTGGAAGAACAGTATCGCTGCTTTTTATCCGGATTTCATGAATAGGAAGATTTAGATCATGCCTAAGAGGCTTTGATTTACCCGGAAAATATAGGTACTTGTTTAAGTACTGATGAAACAGCACTCTTAATTATTTTGACAACAAGTCTACGAATGCACCTGCGGAATCATTCAATGCCAAGATCAAAGCTTTTAGGGCAATCCTTAGAGGAGTAAAACATATACCTTATTTTTTATTTAGACTAACAAAAATTTACGCTTAGCCCCACTAAATGCCGTATGATCCCCAAAAACTCCTCTTTATCCAAATCTCTTCTTATCCATAAAAAAACGTAGTCAGCATTTATCCTATAAATGGAAAAACGTCACCTGACTACGTTTGAAATAATTAAGATAATTCTTAATTAAAGTTTTGGTTAATAAAAAAAATCTTTTTTTTCAACTATCATTTTGTTTTCTTAAAACAACAATACAAAAATATAATAAAAATTTTATTCCACCATTATTTTTTGTAATTTTTATTATATTTTTTTCAAATCACTCCAAATATATCATTAAAAAAAGAATTATTGATTTTTCCGTTTACATTTTTGTGAAGGGAAATTCCTCGGTCTTGTTCTAGATGAAGAAAACCAGAAAGACTTAACATCTTCTCGAATTTTAGCTTGGGTAAAAAACTTAAAAAAAGAATTTTCATAGCAACAAAGAAAATATCTTAA
>JAQVZS010000051.1:10624-19525 GCA_028708075.1 Massilibacteroides sp. | reverse complement strand
AGGTACAATCACACAATCATGCACCCACAACAATCGTTCGATATGAGTCACCAATCTTAACATAAAGACAAAGATAAAATTTCTATTCCATTCGCGCAATTATGATTCCCATTTTTTATATACGACAAAAAACACTCTCCCAGCGTAACCATTTCTAGCGATACAGAATAGTATTTTTTAAATTATTTTTGTCAAATACTTTATATATAATGTACACAAAACGCAATTATATGAAATCATATTGTGCCCAAGTACAAGGGTGACGAATACGTAAAGTATTTCACTTATCCGGCAACTGTGGTATTAGCAAGCTGCCAGACAACAATAAAAAGTGCACTTTTTATGCAAAATTATTTAATAAGATTGAAAATTTTGGGGCCTTTCTGAAATTCCCATATAAGTTTGTTGTTAATCCATACTGTGTCGATTTGTCTAATTCTATAAGGCTGTTTTATGCTGCATTTAATAGTATCTTCACCTCTATTCCCCCATTTAATAGTTGTATAGGAAAGTTATTTGAAGTTTTTTCATTTACTAAAGTTCTAAATCTATACAAATGAGTTGTATCAATATAAGAAATAGAATAAACGCTTTGATCCACTTTCACCTTGTTATCGCCGTCTATATTATCCAAATAGTAAATGGATATATCTTTTTCCGTGAGTGCTTGTTCGTTTTCTGGATTCAATAAGTCTGTTCCATCTGAGGCTTTTAGATAAAATTCAATGCTTATATCGGGAAATGTAAAATCCGATATTTTCTCATAAGAACATGAAAGTAGGCTACAGACAAGGCATAATATATAAGTTTTTTTCATAATGTTCAATTTAGGTATACTCCATAAATATTCTATTATCATAGTTAAAGCTGCTGTTTCCCGCGCTAAAGTTTCCATATCCAAACCAACCATCGTAATTAGCATTGTAACCCTATCTCATATAAAGATTTAAGGATACTACTTGAAAATAGTGATCTTTCAACTGTTATAAATATAGAGAATGTTTTTGAAATAACAAAAGAATGAGAGAGGATTGTAGGGTTTAATTTTAAAATAGGGTGTGTGAAATACTAAATGCTTGCAAAGTCAAACCCGAACGGAAATATCTTATTCAACCTCTGTATCCGGCTGTGGCTTTTCAATAAGTGGAAATACGGTAAGCTATATATCCAATAATTCGACCAGCAGCCGGTCCGGGACATTCCGTGTATCTGTCGGCGGATCATCATCTTCGGCAAGCTTGTACCAGGAAGGAAAAGCGATCACTCATATTTTCAAACTTGGTGGTAACGTTTACGCTTTCGATTCGACAACTATTGACCTGTGTCTTTCGGTCAACATAATATGCAACTTGATAGAAATACATACGAAGTGCTGCAAATACTAAGTATCTCATTGACTGATAAAACTCATCTTAGAAACCTCCTTGACAAAATTAAATTTCAAAATGACAAAGAACAATTTGAACCAATTGGGGCAAGTTTATTTAATTTTAAATTCGTCCCAACTTTAATGTGGCACTAGTGATTTAAGACAATGAATAACAAAAATAAAATAAACGACCAATTCGATCTAAACTAAATCTGCAAATACTTTGCAAGTGTAAAACGACAAGTTCCAGAAAGTTCCGAAGTAACCCTCAAAACGTTAGTATTTATAGACAATCTAACAGATGAATCCCGCATCGGCGACCTCGGTTGCGGCATGGGCAAACAGACTATCACTTTGGCACAGAATGCTCCAAAACAAATTACTGAACTTGATTTGTTCCGTGATTTCACTAATATATTCAACCGTAATGTAAAACAACTTGGCTTGCACAGCGAGGTAAAAGGCATAATCGGCTCGATGTTAGACACTCTCCCTTTCGAAAATAAATTCTATAAAAGGCTAAGCCCAGCATTAACACAATTCCGAACAAGGTTGCCCAAATGCAGAAAGCGGGATATGTTTCTGTCGTAACCTTTATTCTGCCCGGGAATTACTGGATAGAACATTATGCTGCTCCACAGGTAAAAGTACAACAAGAGAATGCGAGAAGAATAAAAATAACAGACACTTCGTCCGCGTACAAGAATGATTCTCTCAAAAAAACCGTATATTTGTCTATTGGTTTATTACCTTTTCAACTGTGTATTAACAAGATTAATTCTATTTTTTAAATGGGAAAAGTATTAGTTATCGGTGCAGGAGGGGTCAGCACTGTTGCTGTCAAAAAAATTGCGATGAACGCGGATGTATTTACGAGCATTATGGTGGCAAGCCGCACAAAAAGTAAATGTGACGCAATTGCAGCGGATATTAAAAATGTAAAAGTTCAGACAGCACAAGTCGACGCGGATAATGTGGATGAACTGGTCGAATTGTTCAATTCCTTTAAACCGGACCTAGTGGTCAATCTTGCGCTGCCTTACCAGGACCTTTCTATCATGGATGCTTGTTTAACTTACGGCGTAAGTTATTTGGATACGGCCAATTACGAACCATTAGACGAAGCGAAATATCAATATAGCTGGCAATGGGCCTACAAAAAACATTTTGAAGAGGCCGGACTGACCGCTATCCTTGGTTGTGGTTTCGACCCGGGAGTTACGGGTGTTTATACAGCCTACGCGGCAAAACATCATTTCGATGAAATACAATATTTAGACATTGTCGATTGTAATGCGGGAGATCATCATAAGGCATTCGCGACTAATTTTAATCCAGAAATAAACATTCGCGAAATTACGCAAAGAGGAAAATTTTACGAGAATGGAGAATGGAAGGAAACGGATCCACTTTCCGTGCACAAACCTTTGAATTACCCGAACGTGGGATCAAAAGAGTCGTATCTGTTGTATCACGAAGAGTTGGAAAGTCTAATTAAAAATTTTCCGACGATCAAACGCGCCCGTTTCTGGATGACTTTCGGACAAGAATATCTGACTCATCTGCGAGTAATCCAAAATATCGGAATGGCCAGCATTAAACCGATCATGTACAACGGAATGGAAATCGTACCGATTCAATTTCTAAAAGCCGTATTACCTAATCCGGGCGACTTGGGTGAAAATTATACGGGAGAAACATCCATTGGCTGCCGCATACGCGGACTAAAAAACGGCAAAGAATTAACCTATTATGTGTACAATAATTGCAGCCATGAAGCGGCTTATAAAGAAACCGGCGCACAAGGAGTCAGCTACACCACCGGCGTACCGGCGATGATTGGAGCAAAGTTGTTTGTGAAGGGCATTTGGAAAAAACCGGGAGTCTGGAACGTGGAAGAGTTCGATCCGGATCCTTTCATGAAAGAATTAAATGAACAGAGATTACCCTGGCACGAATTGTTTAATGTAGATCTTGAATTATAAAATTTATGGCAATACAAGTCGGAAATAAGGTTCCTGAGCTTTTGGGGACGGATCAAAATGGAAAAGAAATAAAGATGAGCGATTTTAAAGGTCATAAGTTGGCGCTTTATTTCTATCCGAAAGACAATACCAGCGGATGTACCGCCGAAGCGTGTAGCCTGCGGGATGGGTATGAGCAACTGCGGGCGGCAGGCTACGAAGTGGTTGGCGTAAGTAAAGACAGCGCAAAATCACACCAAGGTTTTATCAGCAAACAAAACCTTCCTTTCAACCTGATTGCCGACACCGAGACCAAATTGCAGGAGCAATTCGGCGTATGGGCAGAAAAAAGCATGTACGGGAGAAAATACATGGGGACGTTGCGCACCACCTTTATTATTAATGAAGAAGGAATTGTGGAACGAATTATCACACCGAAAGAAGTAAACACAAAAGATCATGCAAATCAAATCTTAAATACATAAACCATGCCAAAAGAAGAAAAAGAAATACAGGAACAGCGGACAGCCGTCAACTCAGAAAAGTTGAAAGCGCTTCGTGCTGCAACTGAAAAAATAGAAAAAAATTATGGTAAAGGCTCAATCATGAAATTGGGTGACGATATTGTTGAAAATATAGAAGTCATTCATTCGGGATCTATCGCGCTCGACGCTGCATTGGGTGTAGGGGGATATCCAAGAGGACGCGTTATCGAAATTTACGGACCGGAATCGTCCGGTAAAACGACGCTGGCGATCCATGCGATCGCAGAAGCACAAAAAGCAGGCGGTATCGCAGCTTTTATAGATGCAGAGCACGCGTTCGACCGTTTTTATGCCGCTAAATTAGGGGTAGATATCGACAATCTTTGGATTTCACAACCAGATTCCGGTGAACAGGCCCTGGAAATTACCGAACAATTAATCCGTTCGGCGGCGGTCGATATTATCGTGATCGACTCGGTTGCCGCGCTGACACCCAAAGCGGAATTGGAAGGCGAAATGGGCGACAGTAAAATGGGCTTGCAAGCCCGGTTGATGTCGCAAGCGCTTCGTAAATTAACTGCAACAATCAACAAAACGAACACGACTTGTATCTTTATTAACCAGTTACGCGACAAGATCGGTGTCATGTTTGGTAATCCGGAAACGACGACCGGAGGTAACGCCCTAAAATTTTATGCTTCTGTACGTCTCGATATACGTCGCATAACCCAATTAAAAGACGGTGATGAAGTAAAAGGGAACCAGGTACGCGTAAAAGTTGTCAAAAACAAAGTCGCTCCACCTTTCCGTAAAGCGGAATTCGACGTCATGTTCGGCGAAGGTATTTCCCGTTCCGGCGAGATCGTCGATCTGGGTGCCGAATTGGGCATCATCAAGAAGAGCGGTTCGTGGTACAGTTATAACGACACGAAACTGGGGCAGGGACGCGACGCGGCCAAACAATGTGTCAGCGACAACCCGGAGCTGGCGGAAGAATTAGCTACCCAGATTTTTGAAGGGCTAAAATAATCTGGTCAAAAAGGAAGCAATACCGCCAATAAAAGACGTTCCTGCTTTCTTTTTTATTCCACTAACTGGCAAAAATGACAGCCAAAGAAAAATATCGCAGACTCAGTGATACGGAAGAAAGCATCCCACTCTTTTCGCGAAGTTGGTGGTTGGATGCGGTATGCGGAGCGTCGGGCTGGGAGGTGATCCTGATTGAAGAAAACAACCAAATCGTGGGAGCTTTACCTCTATACAAACCCTTACAACACGTAGTCTCTATGCCGCCTTACACCCAAACGATGGGGCTTTGGTTCTGTCAGAAAGCACCGGACACCAAATACACGACCGTGCTCGGAAAAAGACAATCCACCTGTAAAAAAATCATCGATGAATTGAAACCGTATTCTTCATTTTACCAGTTATTTCCGTATACTTTCACCGACTGGTTACCGTTTTATTGGAAAGGTTACCGGCAAACTACGCGCTACACGTATATTTTGCAATCGATCGCCGACAAAGCGCTTTTGTGGGAAAACATGACAACCAATATCCGGCGAAACATCCTCAAAGCAAAGGAGAAATATCATATTACCGTTAGAAAGGGAATCGACAGTGAAGCGTTTTTCAACGTGATCAGGGCGACGTACCACCGACAACGGCAGTCGCCTCCAAAAGATTTAGCCGTACTGGAGCGGTTGATCAAAATCTGCCGCCAGCGCAATCAGGGCGATTTGTGGGGAGGATATGACGAAACAGGGAAACTACATGCCGCTGCGTTTGTCGTCTGGCAAACACGCTCAGCATATTACATTGCAGGGGGCGGTAACCCGGAACATCGCGAATCCGGCGCCCACAGCTTAGTCTTGTGGGAAGCCATACAATACGTATCCCAATACACATCCACCTTCGATTTCGAAGGATCGATGCTTCCGGGAGTAGAACGTTTTTTCAGAGAATTCGGAGGAAAACAAATGCCTTTTTTTACAATAAGGAAAGGAAATTTGAGTTTATTAGATAAAGTTAGGATGAAATTGTGTGCACGCTTCAAATGAAGGATTTTATTCAATATATCATTCGGTTTTTACTCGGTGACGAGATCCCGGGCGAATTGATTACGGCCGTCGGCTACACAGACGATCCGCGTCTTTATAACAAATATAGTATCGTAATTTATCCGTCCGGATTCTTCGATAGTTCGATTTACGGTAAACCTGCTTCTATTCCCGCGTTACCGTTAAAAGAAATTGACAAGATTCCGCTTCTTTTCGGAAATTCGGAAGAAGAAATGGTAAACGACACGCTGGTATTGCACGCCGACATTGTAGCAAGTACGTTTTTTTTAATCACGCGCTACGAAGAAATGGTAAAGCGAAGTGTGCGGGATGAACACGGGCGTTTTCCGGGAAAAGAATCATTGCCCGGACGCGGCAGATTCATTCAGCGTCCTTTAGTGGAAGAATACGGCCTATATTTGCGGAATAAATTACGGCAATTGGGCGCCAATTTGCCGAAAGAAAAGTTGCGCTTCCGAAAAATCTACCTCACACACGATGTAGACGTTCCATTTTATTGTCGAACGTGGAAGCAGGTGTTGCGAGAAGTGGTAATCAATAAAAAAAGTCTGGTGGAAACCGTCCGGCTAAAAACCGGAAATTTAACGGACGACCAGTATTATATATTTCCCTGGATTTTTGAGGAGAATGAAAAAATACGGAAAAGAACGGGAAAGAAACGCTGTAAAACTATTTGTTTCTTCAAAGCCGGCGGAAACACGAAACAAGACAAGCCTTCCTTCCGTTTGACCAGCTGCGATATGAAAAGCTTATTTTCGTTAGCCAATACTTATGGCGTTGAAACGGGACTACACAGCAGTTATCAGGCAGGAATGACACCTGAACTGATCATCAAAGAAAAGAAGCACCTGGAAACAGCGACCGGAAAGAAAATCCGGTTGAACAGGCATCATTTCCTATCTTGCCGTGAACCAGAACATTTGACGTTTATTCAAAAAGCAGGCATTGAACACGACTTCTCATTAGGTTATGCCGATATCGCCGGGTTCCGGTTAGGTACCTGCCGAGCCGTACGCTGGATAAATCCGGCAACGCGAAATCTTACGTCTCTCGTCCTTCACCCGTTGACTATCATGGATTGCAGTTTGAGCGAAAAAAAGTATATGAATCTGTCGTACGAAGAAGCGTTAGCCTATTGCGAAAAACTTATTTCGCAAACAGCGCGATTCAGAGGTGATTTAACACTTTTGTGGCATAACACGTCTTTGCAAACGGGCTATCTAAAACAATTATATTTCGACCTTTTGAACAGAGTAACTCTTCAGGAATCGTCAACTCCATCAAAAGCCGATGAATAAGAAAGTGCTTATAATTTGTGACCTCTTTCCACCGGCCTTCGGGCCGCGTATGGGCTATCTGGTAAAGTACCTGACTGCTTTCGGATGGGATTCGGTGGTGATTACAGAGAAAATTAAGGACAGTACCTATTCATTTATGATCGACGCGGGAAAGACGCATGATATAGATTTTTATAAAAACAACCGCTTCAAAAAAATAAAATGGCTATTTGTGTTTCTGTCCGATCTTTTCTTTAAATACAAAAGCAGGATCGTTTATCGAGAGGCTATACGTATTCTGAAAAAGGATTCTTTCGACCTGATTTTATGCAGCAGTTACCGGACGTTTCCACTTCCGGCCGCATTAATGACAGCCCGAAAAGCAGGCCTGCCTTTAGTAACGGATCTTCGGGATATTATTGAGCAATATCCACGAAATGAATTTTTCACATCTTACATTCCCCCAATCCCTATTATCAAGGATTGGTTTATCGCCTTGTTTAAGAAATTAAGCATCCAGGAACGAAACCGGGTCTTGAAAGCCTCTGACTGGGTCACGACCGTATCCGAATGGCACAAACAGTTGCTCTGTCAATATAACCCGAACGTATCTTTAATTTATAACGGTTTCGATCCGGAATTGTTTTATCCTACACCAACTCCGGCTTCACAATTCCTGATCACGTATACCGGCCGATTACATAGTCTGGAAATGCAGGATCCCTGCTTATTCTTCAAAGCGGTCAAACGACTTACCGATGATAAAATCATTACACCCGAACGATGCCGGCTAGTATGGTATGTGGATGCTCATTCTGCGGAATTATTAAAAGTCCAAGGCAAAAAATACGGACTGGACGAATACATGGATATCCGAAATTATGTTCCTGCCGAATGCATTCCTAAAATATTGAATCGTAGTTCGATTCTGTTATTACTAACAAATGTGGCGGGCGAAAAAGGCCCAAATGGAATCATGGGTACGAAAACATTCGAATATTTAGCGGTTCAAAAACCAATCCTGTGTGTCCGCAGCGACGAAGATTGCCTAGAAAAATTCATCCAGGAAACGAACGCCGGACTTGCGGCCAGACGGGAAGAAGAAGTATACGATTTCATCAAAAACTATCTTGAGCGTTGGGAAAAAGAAGGGTTCACACAATCGGATACTGGAAATGATCAATTAGTTCGTTATTCGCGTAAAGAACAGGCCTTGCAATTTATTCGTATCTTCGAAGGAGTTTTGAGTCAACGAAATGGATAAATATTTGCATATCATATCATTGAATATCCCTTGGCCACCTAATTACGGTGGAGTGATCGATATTTTCTACAAGCTGAAAGCCCTACATCGGTTAGGCATAAAGATTATTCTGCACGCGTTTGAATACGACCGTTCACAAGCGCCTGAGCTGGCCCTTTATTGCGAAAAAGTTTATTATTATAAACGGAAAATAGGGTGGCGTTCCAACCTCTCTCTTCTACCCTACAATGTTGTCAGCCGTAAAGATCCGGAATTACTCGACCGTCTGCTTAAAGACGATCATCCGATTCTATTCGAAGGTTTGCATTCTTGCTACTATTTATCCGATCCACGATTAAAAGAAAGAAAAAAGATTGTCCGCACCAGCAACATTGAACACGATTACTATCATCAGTTATCCCGAGCAGAGAAAAACCTGTTCAAGCGTCTGTTTTTACAAATCGAAAGTTGGCGGTTTGACG
>JAQVZS010000051.1:0-10524 GCA_028708075.1 Massilibacteroides sp. | reverse complement strand
TTAAAAGAAAGAAAAAAGATTGTCCGCACCAGCAACATTGAACACGATTACTATCATCAGTTATCCCGAGCAGAGAAAAACCTGTTCAAGCGTCTGTTTTTACAAATCGAAAGTTGGCGGTTTGACGAATACGAAAAACAAATTCGGCAAGCATCACTGATCCTGGCGATTTCGAGAAATGACGCTCAGTCACTTCAATTCCGCTATCCGGAAAAACAGGTAGAATTCGTTCCGGCTTTTCATCCGAACGACGAAGTAATTTCGAGAGAAGGACTTTCCGACTTTGTTCTTTACCATGCGAAACTCTCTGTCGCTGAAAATGAAAAAGCAGCTCTATACCTAATAAAAAAGATATTCAGCCAATTAAAACACACCTGTATCATTGCAGGTATGAATCCTTCACCTCGGTTAATTCGTGCAGCAGAACCGTACCCTCAGATCCGGATCGAAGCCAATCCTTCTTCTGAGAAGATGGGTACACTGATCCGGAAAGCACAGATCCATGTTCTGATTACATTTCAGAACACAGGCTTAAAATTAAAACTGTTGAACAGTCTTTTCGCTGGCCGGCATGTTTTGGTCAATTCGTTAATGTTGTCCGGCAGTGGATTAGACGCGCTCTGTCATTGCGCGGATACTCCACAAGAGATGATCGATCAATGCAACAAGTTGATGCTAACGCCATTCAATCCAGTATTTATAAAAGAAAGAAAGAAACTATTATTCCCTGCGTACGATAACCTGTCGCAGGCAAAGCATGTATATGATTTAATCTATGGAAACGATTGATTACAAGACAGCGACTACAGCCGTCTATCATAAAATAGCGGCTTTGGATTTCGAACAACTAGCAATCAGCGATTATAATAAAGCATATATCCGACGCATAACCCCAGCACTGCTTTATTATCTGGAAATTTATGTGAGTTGTTTTCAACAAGGATTGGCAAAAGGCGGTAAGGCTCCAGAAGAACTGACATTAATCGATTACGGTGGGGGAAATGGTTTCCTTAGCATGCTGGCCAAGCAAATTGGAATAAGAAAAGTAATTTATATCGATTTGAATAAGCAATCGGTCGAAACAATCAAAATACTGCAACAAGAAATCGGAATTGGGCCGGATATCATTTTGCACGGTGGCTCCGCGAAACTAACAGAATGGTGTGAAAAAGAAGGAATCCGCCCCGACCTGCTTATTGCTACTGATGTCATAGAACACATTTATAACTTGTCTGTTTTCTTTTCCGACCTGACCCAAATAAACGATCAGATGCAAATGGTCTTTACCACTGCCTCTACACCCTATAATCCCCTTGTCGTCTGCCGATTGCATCGTTTCATGCGCGGATGCGAAACCGGACGATTGAAAAAACCAAATTACTACACCAAAAGACTCAGGTATATCAAGAAAGCTTTTCCTCAATTAGGAAAGACAAATACAAAAAAATGGGCGGTACGTACGCGCGGACTTGTCTATGAAGACATCTACAAAGCAATCGAAAACAATGAACGACCTCTTTTACTGGATGCGTACAACACGTGTGACCCGGAAACCGGGAACTGGGCGGAACGTATTCTCTCTTTGTGGGATTATAAGGATATTGTAAGACCTTACCATTATTCGGTATCTATACAAAAAGGATTTTACAATACCGTAAGGACAAAACAATGGAAAACAGTTATTTCTATCGTATGCAATCAACTAATCAACTATAGCGGTCAGGCAGGATTCTTTCTGGCTCCGTTTATTATCCTCTCATTTAGCCGAAAGTGAACGAATACCGTCAATCACATAATCGCGTTTTAAATCTTCTTTCTTTAACACTTGGTCATTCCATTGGAGCAAATCGATATCGATCGGAATACTTCCGATCAACTTATCAGAAGGCGTACGTCCCAAAACCTGTTCGATTAATTTAAAACAAACAATGATTTCTTCCGGTCTGTCAGAAGTATAAGCAACAGCGATCCGATTCAAAAACGGTGTGTTATAATTCGTCCCGACAGGTTCTGTATATATCGGTGTAGAAAAAGCTATCCGAGGAAAATAATCCCTCAATTCTGCTTCGGCCAACCTCATATTCTCTTCCGCATCCTTATTAGATCCGAGAAGCATTATTATACGATTACTTATATCCATATTATTGTACTTTAGACAACAACTGAAAATCATTTAGCATTGTTAGCCTTAAAAAAAATTGTTTCAAAATTATTGACATACAGTAAGAATCGTTTTTCCACATGTCTCATTTATATCATTTATGAAGGCTTCTTCATCGAATATTATAGATGCAAAGCTAAAGAAAAAAACGAACTGACAAGAGATTCATCCCACAAATATTATCACATTTAGGATATTACGTGTATCTTGCTCCCTCTTTTACAAAACTATCATTAACAATAAAAAAGACACCGACCTTTATGAAACAAGGATGTATTACTTTGCTCTTCTGTTGTTTGCTAACTTCTACTGTAAGCGGACAGAGAGCAAGATTGACAAGCGAAGAATTAAAAAAGTATGAAGGGTACGATTGTGTGACACTGAAAGACAGCACGTCCGTCTCCGTCGAACCTTCGGGAACAGGTACTTTCAGTGTTTACCGTTCATTTCAAGTACTCACGCCGGCAGGTGGTGTTAAAAATCATGTCATAAAATATGATTACGATCCACTGACGGCTCAAGCTTCTTTTAAATCAGCGACCATCTACCGGGCGAATGGCGATGTATTGAATCTGGATGTTACCCAAGTGTACGATTACGCAGCTCCCGCACGAGCCATTTATTGGGGAGCACGCCAAATCATGCTGGAGATGGGCCGTTTACAGCCGGGCGACGTGGTTGAATACGAGATCGCAAAAAAAGGATTTACCTATGCTTTACTAGGAAGCGAAGACGACGAATCACGGTTTATTCCGCCCATGCGTGGTCAATTCTATGACATTGTTCCTTTCTGGGTGACGGAACCAACCATTCGCAAAGTGTATCAGGTTACCGTTCCAATGGAAAAAGAACTGCAATTTCAGTTTTATCAAGGGAAATGCAGTTCCTCCATGCGTTATGCGGATGGGAAGAAAGTATACCGCTTCGCGGTAGACGAAGCCTTTCCGTTTGTGAAAGAGCCAAATATGGTCGATCTGTTTGACGCCGCTCCAAAACTAATGATGTCTTCTACTCCGAGTTGGGAAGACAAGTCGCTGTGGTTTCATAAAGTAAATGAAGATTACGGAAGTTTTGCCCCATTACCCGAAGCACAAAAGAAAGTCGACGAACTGATCGAAGGGAAAAAAACGGAAATGGAAAAGATTGCAGTATTAACACACTGGGTAGCAGACAATATCCGGTATGCCGGAATTTCCATGGGAAAAGGGGAAGGATATACTTTGCATAATACAAAAACGAATTTCACAGACCGTGCCGGTGTATGCAAAGACATCGCTGCCACGTTGATTTCATTCCTGCGCATGGCGGGTTTTGAAGCTTATCCGGCCATGACCATGGCGGGGAGCCGTGTCGAATCAATCCCCGCTGACCACTTCAACCACTGTGTGGCCGTTGTCAAACTTTCCAGCGGGACATACATGCCGCTGGATCCGACATGGGTCCCTTTTTGCCGGGAACTTTGGAGCAGCGCCGAACAGCAACAGAACTACCTACCAGGAATTCCGGAAGGTTCAGATATTTGCTTAACCCCAGTCTCCGCACCTGAAAATCACTACGTACGTATCAAAGCAAATAACCGATTGGACGAAAACGGCACCTTACGCGGTCAATTCACCATCACCGCAGAAGGACAATCCGACAGCAACGTCCGTCGTATATTCACACGCGGATGGCAAAGCGAATGGGAAGCTTCGCTCGAAAACCAGTTATTGACAGTTTCACCGCAGGCAAAACTGCTGAAAGTAGACTACGGAAAGAATCCGAAAGATTATCAAGCAGCCCCAATCAAAATTACATTCACATACGAAATTCCGGATTATGCTCTTACCGGACAAAACGAACTGGCTCTTAAACCCATGTTGATGAATAATCTCTATAATCAGGTCAAGACTTACCTCCGGATCAATACGAATCTGGGAAAACGAAACTACGGATTTAAGGACGGTTGTTCACGTTTAATCGAATTAGACGAGCAAATCCGGATTCCTAAAGGTTATCAATTAGTTAATCCATCCAAAACGGAAAACAAAAAAAGCAAGGCAGCCGATTTCGAAGGAACACTCAGCCAATCGGGAAACACTATCCGAATTTCGCAAGTGCTGAAGTTAAAGAAACGCGTGTACGAAGCCTTTGAATGGGATGAATTCAAAGAAGCAGTCAACACGCATAAAAGTTTTGGGGAATATTTGGTCATTAAAAAATAAGTAGTATCATGAAAAGGAACAAATTATATAGCTATCTTTTATTGCTTCTATTTTTGTCGACGGCATATCCGCTCGTCACTTCAGCACAAGAGGCTGAATTTGTAAAACTAAATAAAACTTTCGTTTTGAACGAAGACGGCAGTCAGGAATTCCGATGTTATAAAGAATTAAAACTATTCACCCATACGGCGATGAACAGCACTTACGGAGAAACTTTCATCGTCTATAATCCGGATTTTCAAGAATTAGAAATACATTCCTGCTACACCAGACAAAAAGACGGAACCATCATCAAGACTCCGGAAAATGCGTTCGTGGAAGTGTTACCCCGATTTGCAACAGATGCACCGGCCTACAACCAATTAAAAGAAATGATCGTGGTTCATACGGGTTTAGACTTGGGATCGACCATCTATTTAGATTATTCGATCCACACTAAGGGAAATATCCTACGGGCATTAGATATCGATGAATTTCTTCAGGAAACATCGCCTGTTTTGGAATATAAAATAACAATTTCTGTTCCTGAAAAACAAACATTAAACTACCAAACTCTGGGGAAATTAAAACCAACGGAGCAGATCACACAAAACAGGAAAATCTATTCCTGGCAATTGAAAAACATTCCCGCCACATCAAGAAGGCCTTTTCTACCTCAAAACAAAGAAAACGTACTTCGTCTGACAGCAAACACATATGAAAATAAGAACAAGGCTTTTCTTCGTATCGACCAACAAATAAAAGAGAGCAGTTCTATGGAAAGTGAAACTTTTGCCGGTTTTCTGACTGAATCTTGTTCTTCGGAAAAAGAAAAATTGGACGTAGTCCTAAGTCATGTAGTAAATAATATTAGTACAACACCCATTCCTTTTTCCTCAGCTGGTTATCGCCTTCGCAGCGCAGACGAGGTATTGCGTAGCGCGTACGGAACAGAAATAGAAAAAACAAACCTATTAAATAAAATGCTAAACGCTGCTGGTATCCCGTCAGAAATCGTTTTCTTTTATCCGACAGCACTCTCTTCCGGAATAACAGGTTTAGCAGGAATCAAGCAGGTTGGCGTAAAAACAACTCTTGACGGAAAAGCGATTTACTTGTCGGCCTTACGCACACAGCCCATTCAACCGGAACTTCGAGGTAGTTTGGATAAAGTCATAGCATTAAGCGGAGATCAAATCACTGTAGAACAAAAGCCAGCTATTTACGATGAACGTCAGGAACTGACCTTAGATAAAACGAAAATTCAAAACGGGTACCTGATTTATGACCTACCTCAATCAAAAGGCATAGACCAGTGGCATATGAGCGCGTTAAACAGCCGACGAGAAGACTGGTTCGAGATCCCATCCATGTTGAAAGAAACGAGCACCTGTTTAATCACAATTCCCGAAGGAATCAGCTATTCAGGCAACACAGAACCGGTCGCATTAACGAATCCACAGGGGAAATTCAGTCGGACGATCCGCTTGAACGGAAACAAATTAGAAATAATCCGTACCCTGGAATTGAAGCAGATACAATATTCGCCGGATGAATACGCCGAAGTTAGAAAATTAATCATGGAATGGAACGGGACGAAAAACAAACAACTCTTGTTCAAAACACATTAATACAAGGCCGAATACGAATTTTATATCCTTAAAAACAAAGAATAATCATCAAATTTATGTAAGTTTGCACGCGTATTTTTAAAGCTATCATAAGAACACAAAAGAACATAACAATAATATCATGACTTTAAAATTTATTACAGCTGAGGAAGCTGCATCATTTGTTAATCACGACGACACGGTCGGATTCAGTGGATTTACCGCCGCCGGCTGTCCGAAAGTGATACCCGCAGCAATTGCCAAAAGAGCAAAAGAAGAACACGAAAAAGGAAACCCTTTCAAAATTGGAGTATGTACCGGAGCGTCTACCGGCGATAAAATAGACGGAGAATTAGCACGTGCAAACGCGGTCAAATTTCGAACGCCCTATCAATCTAACAAAGATATGAGGGCCTCTCTCAACGCACATGAAACGCAGTATTTCGATATGCATCTGTCCGAATTAGCGCAGGATTTAAGGTATGGTTTTTTAGGAAAAATCAACATCGCAATTATCGAAGCGGCCGATATAACGGAAGAAGGTGAAATTATTTTAACCGCGGGAGTAGGTATTGCCCCTACTTTATGCCGTATAGCGGATAAGATTGTGATCGAACGAAATACGTTTCATCCCAAAGAGATACGTGGGATGCATGACATTTACGAACCGGCAGACCCACCTTATCGGCGTGAAATACCGATTTACACCCCTTCCGACCGGATCGGAACCCCTTATATCAAAGTAGATCCAAAAAAAATTATGGGAATCGTTGAAACCAATCTACCCAACGAAGGTGGCCATTTTTCTCCGTTAGACGAAACAACTATGGCGATCGGGAAAAACGTAGCCAATTTCCTTGTTGAAGAAATCAAAAACGGACGTTTGCCTAAAGGATTCGTACCGCTACAAAGTGGCGTAGGCAATGTAGCCAACGCTGTATTAGGTTGTATGGGTGAAAATCCGGATATTCCAGCTTTCAACGTGTATACCGAAGTTATTCAGGACGCCGTTATTTCTTTAATGAAAAGCGGACGGGTAAAATTCGCAAGTGGTTGCTCGTTAACCGTTAGTTGCGAAGTAATGAAAGAAATTTATGCCGATCTTGCTTTTTTTAAAGACAAGATATTACTTCGTCCACAAGAAATATCCAACAATCCGGAAGTTGCCCGTCGACTAGGACTGATTGCTATCAATACCGCATTAGAAGCCGACATCTTCGGAAACATTAATTCAACGCACGTAACAGGTACCCGTATGATGAACGGTATCGGTGGTTCAGGCGATTTCACCCGTTCTGCCATGCTGTCGATCTTCACGACTCCGTCGACAGCGAAAGACGGAAAGATAAGCGCTTTTGTCCCCATGGTTTCCCATTTGGATCACAGCGAACATTCTGTCAAGATCATCATCACAGAATACGGAGTAGCCGACCTGAGGAGAAAATCGCCAATTCAGCGTGCGCGAACTATTATTGACAATTGCGTTCATCCAGATTATAAAGACCTTCTGAATGAATATCTACAAATGGGTATAAAGGGACATACCCCTCAAAATCTCAACAGTTGTTTCGCTTTCCATCAAGAACTGCTGAACAGCGGTGATATGCGGAATGTACAATGGGATAAACACATCCGTTAAAAATTTACACGAATAATCGGGGTGTATTGAAATAATACGTCCCGATTATTTCTCCCAAAACGAATATTTCATTGCCTCTTCAATGGTAACACTATCGTAACCTGAATGTAACTTATACTTCAAATCCGTTTAACACAATCTTAACATAAATGCCCGTCTTTTGCATCAGAAATAAAAGGCTGGAAGACGTGAGAAAATTTATTGAAAAAATAATTGAAGGAGGATTTTTGATCAGTGGCAGTGTGACCAGCTTAGCGATTCTCCTAATTATTTTATTTCTATTTAAAGAAGCCGGAGGACTTTTCAACAGTCCGGTTGTTGAAGACGGATACGTTGTTGCCGTGCATAAGGACAATCCGATCAAACATCTTCCGGCGGAAAAGATCATGGATATTTTTGACTCCGAAATCACAAATTGGAATGATGTTAGTGAAAAAGAAAAGGGAATCGATCGGGAAATTTTAGTATTCCGCTTTTCCGACCTAACCAACTATTATTCTGAAGAAGAATTGGGGAGTGAATTCCAATACGTACCCCAAAAAATCAGCGAATTGGTTGCCAATGAACCGGGAATTATTGCATTCTTCCCCGAACAGTTTTTAGCGAAAGACTTTCAGGGAAGGGTTCTAGCGGATGATAAGATTAAACTAAGCGACTTCTTCGGCGGAACGAAATGGTATCCGACTTCCACACCTGCCCCCATCTTCGGGTTAATACCTCTTTTACTCGGAACACTACTAGTCAGTCTGGGCGCCATTCTGCTTTCTCTTCCCTTTGGCATGGCCGTGGCAATTTATTTGGCGGAAATAGCGGACAAACGAACACGTAACTTTTTAAAACCACTCATTGAACTCTTGGCAGGAATTCCTTCAGTTGTTTTCGGATTTTTCGGATTGGTCGTCATTGTTCCGCTTATTCAAAAAGGATTGAACCTACCGGTCGGTGAAACCGCTTTCGCCGGAAGTGTCGTTCTGGCAATAATGGCCTTACCGACGATCATCACCGTAGCAGAAGATTCCATGCGAACAACACCGACAGCAATGAAAGAAGCAAGTCTAGCACTCGGTGCGACCAAATGGCAAACGATTTACAAGATAATCATTCCTTACTCTATTTCCGGAATCACCTCAGCAATTGTACTCGGTGTCGGACGGGCAATCGGTGAAACTATGGCGGTATTAATGGTAACAGGGAACGCAGCTGTAATTCCTACGTCTTTTTTCGAACCAGTACGCACGATCCCTGCAACGATTGCCGCCGAGCTCGGTGAAGCGCCGGCTGGAGGCGCTCATTATCAGGCATTATTCCTATTAGGTGCCGTCCTATTTCTAATAACACTCCTTTTGAGTTTTACGGTTGAATACATTTCAACGAAAAGAAAGATATAACGATGATGACTTTTTCAGAACAAGAAGATAAAAAGATAGACAAACGTAAACATATTGTACAACGCGCTGTCTTTAGTTTTTTTACATTCCTTAGCTATTTAGTGGTAGCTATTCTTTTTACCATACTCGGTTTTATCATGATCAAAGGCGTAGGGGTAATCAGCTGGGATTTCCTGACCAAAGCACCTGAAGAAGGAATGACAGAGGGTGGTATTTTCCCGGCCATTGTCGGTACACTGTACTTAGTCCTGGGAAGTAGTTTAATTAGTTTTCCCATCGGAATTATGAGTGGCATTTACATGAACGAATATGCAACGAATGGTAAATTAATCCGTTTTATTCGGATCATGACAAACAATTTAAGCGGAGTACCCTCTGTAGTTTTCGGTCTTTTCGGGATGGCCTTGTTTGTCAACACAATGGGGTTCGGCGATTCGATCATTGCCGGATCACTTACACTGGCTCTTCTCTCTTTACCATTAGTTATCCGAACAACAGAAGAAGCCTTGAAAAGTGTGGACGACAGCTTTCGCCACGGCAGCCTGGCTTTAGGCGCCACCAAACTGCAAACGATACGCCGGGTTGTCCTACCTATGGCTTTCCCCAATATTATCACCGGACTGATTCTTTCCGTGGGACGCGTATCCGGCGAAACAGCTCCGATCTTATTTACGGTCGCTGCCTATTTTTTGCCGCAATTACCTGGGAGTATTTTCGACCAATGCATGGCATTACCTTACCATCTTTATGTTATATCTACCAGCGGCACAGATATTGAAACATCGCGGGGAATGGCTTACGGCACTGCGTTAGTTTTGATAGGCCTTATTTTAATCGTCAATTTATTGGCGAACGCCTTGCGGAATTATTTTGCAAAAAAAGTAAAAATGAATTAAAGTCGAACAAATATGCATAAAATCGATACACAGCAGGTAGATTTCTATTACGGCGACTTTCATGCGCTAAAGAATATCTCTATGCAGATAGACCCTAATACCTCCGTGGCATTTATCGGGCCGTCCGGATGTGGAAAATCAACTTTCCTCCGACTTTTCAACCGGATGAACGATCTAATTCCCGACACTCAACTAAGCGGAAAAATCTATGTTGACGGTAGAGACATTTACGACAAAAGTGAGAATGTAGACAACTTACGGAAGAACGTCGGGATGGTGTTTCAAAAACCAAATCCATTTCCGAAATCTATTTTCGAAAACGTTGCGTATGGGTTGCGAGTAAACGGCGTGAGAGACCAGACGTTTATCGAAAAGACGGTAGTTGAAACCCTTCAACAAGTCGTTTTATGGGATGAAGTAAAAGACAAATTAAAAGAATCGGCCTTTGCCCTCTCCGGCGGACAACAACAACGTCTCTGCATCGCGCGTGCACTGGCGGTCTCTCCTTCTATCCTGCTCATGGACGAACCAACTTCAGCACTCGACCCGATATCGACGGGAAAAATTGAAGACCTCATCCATAACTTAAAAGAAAAATATACAATCATTATTGTGACGCACAACATGCAGCAAGCTGCACGCGTCAG
>JAQVZS010000104.1 GCA_028708075.1 Massilibacteroides sp. | reverse complement strand
ACAATCTAATCTATCCATCAGTGGAGGATGGATATGATGAAACACAAAAATACACAAATTTAGTAAAACGAAATTTGGAATATGACTTTTTTATGGAGCATGGAGATCAGATTACAAAAGAATATTTACAAGAAATCTATGATGTGATTTGTGATGTTGTTTGTGTAAAAAGGAAATCAGTCCGAATTGGAGGAGAGGGGCAACATATAAGCTGAATAAACTTGTATTGGTAAATATAGATATTTTTGAAGAGTACCTGGAGACGTTTAGAGTTCCGGAAAATTAATGTAACGTAAGGCTATTTAATGAACTAAGGCTCATAAAGACTTATAAAAAAGAGATTATGCATAAATATTGCTTGCACTTTTGCCCGACAAAAAGTATAATGTTATTAGGTTAAAGGAGGAGCATACGAATGGCAAAGACAGGAAGACCAGTATGTGGCGATCCAAGTTTGCATAAGGTTACGGTAAGACTTACAGATAAGGAATACCAAAGACTTAAAGCGTATGCGGAAGCCAATAACCAGACTATGACGCAAGCTATGAAGCAGGGAATTGATTTAGTTTATCAGTCAATGAATCGCTAGGTGCATACTCTCTTTTTTTCTATTATAGAAGGGAGAAAGAGATGGCCGCGAGAAAAGACAACAAAGGTAGAGCACTTAGAAATGGTGAGTATCAACGTGCCAGTGATGGCAGGTATGTATACGAATACAATGATCCATTTGGTAAAAGAAGAAGTATTTACTCAAGAGATTTGATGAAACTTAGGGAAAAGGAAAAAAAGCTGGTCAAGGATCAGTTAGATGGAATTGATACCTACGTTGCAGGAAGTGCAGATCTGAATTATGTTTTTGACAGATACATTTCCACTAAATCAGAACTCAGACGAACCACATACACTAATTATACTTATATGTATGATAGATTTGTTAGAGATACTTTTGGAAAGAAAACAATTGGTGAGATTAAGTATTCAGATGTGCTTTACTACTATTATCATTTGATAAACGAGTGTGGGTTGCAGATTAATACATTAGAAACTATACACACAGTATTACATCCAACATTTCAGCTTGCAGTTCGCGACGATATCATCCGTACCAATCCTAGCGATGGGGTAATGTCGGAGATAAAGAAAAAGAGCGAAAAGAACAAAGGTGTAAGACATGCTCTTACGAAACCGCAACAGAAAGCTTTTATCGAGTACACCAGAAATAGTCCTGTTTTTTATAGGTGGGCACCGTTATTCACATTATTATTAGGTACCGGATGCCGAATTGGAGAGGCAGTAGGTTTGAGATGGCAAGATGTTGATTTTGAGAATCGAACCATTGACATTAATCACAGTGTCACTTATTATCCAAGGAGAGAAGAGACCTATGTATGTGAGTTTAAGGTTTCACTACCCAAAACGGATGCAGGTATACGAATCATTCCAATGATTCAACGAGTGTATGAGGCGTTACAGGAAGAGTATGAGACACAGCAGGAAGAAGGCTTTAATACCACAGAGATTGATGGCATGTCAGGATTTATTTTTACCAATCGTTTTGGTAATATTCATAATCCAGCAGCAGTCAATAGGGCTATCAAGAGAATCTATGAAGCATACAATGCTGAAGAACTTGTGACAGCCAAGAAGGAAAAGAGGCAGCCGGTAATTATTCCGCATTTCTCTTGCCACCACTTCAGACACACCTTTTGCTCACGCTTTTGCGAAAATGAAACAAATGTAAAGGTAATCCAGACGATCATGGGGCATGCAAGTATTGAAACCACTATGGACATTTACACTGAGGTTACACATGACAAGAAACAGGAAGCTTTAGAAGCATTATCGAAGAATTTAGACGTTTTTTGAAAAGAGAGTTCTTAAAGATTTTATGAGGACAGTAAAAAGCGAAAAAGACAGTAAAGTGACAGTAAATTTTGTAATTATGGTTATGAATAATTAGGAATAGTTTTTAAGTGAAATCCTTTATTTAAGCCAATTATTACAACTTATATAAATGGTTGGTTTAAACCCAAACATTTTTATCACAATGAAGAATTGAAGTCACTAACTCGTTATCGTTTTGATAAAGTGAAAGAACGGGCAAAGCTCAAGCAATCCATTTCTCGTCTTGTAACAATTCTATTCCCTGAACTAGAGAAGTTGGTTCCAACTCTTCATATGGCATCTATTTACAACCTACTTTTTGAATTTTCTAGTGCATCAGACATTGCATCAGCTCATTTAACCCGGCTTACAAATCTCTTAAACACATCTTCGAAAGGACACTATGATAGAGATACCGCTATTCGTTTCAGAGAAGCTGCAAGAATATCGATTGGCTCACATATGCCTGCAAAATCACTGGAACTTAAGCATACCATCCGGCTGATTAGAGAATTGGACTTCGAAATCTCTGAAATCGAATCAGAAATCAAATTCATCATGAATGAAATCAATTCACCAATTCTTAGCATTCCAGGAATCAACTACCGCATGGGTGCCATGATCATTGCTGAAATAGGTGACTTTAACAGATTTGATTCTCCTGATAAGATACTTGCTTTTGCCGGATTATCGCCTTCTACATATCAATCAGGTCAATTGGAATCATCTCATTCACATATGGAAAAACGCGGATCCAGATATCTCCGATATGCATTGTTCAATGCCACGAAATTTGTATGTCATTGGGATCCGACTTTTGCTGCTTACTTAGAGAAAAAACGTTCTGAAGGTAAGCATTATAACATTGCCGTTTCACATGCTGCCAAAAAACTTGTCAGAGTAATTTATCAGCTACAAAAATCTGGACAATCATATATCAAAGCAGCTTAGATTTTTTAATCCCGATAATCTCCTTTTGAGCACCTACAAAGATGCTCTATTTGTCATGCGGTTTTCAATGTTCGGATTTATCTAAAATACATTTATACTATTCAGTCAAAAATATCGATATTTGGCTTGACTTTTAATAGTTAGTCTTTCTCACCAATTGCAAATAATTGATCATTGCCCTTCTCATCTTTTGTCCATATCTGAAGTTTGTCATAAATAGGGTCATTTTCATCAATCCAGTTATTACCATCGGAATCATACTGTGCCAAATCAACAAAACCATTACCGGAATTTGGCCCAAATAATTCACTTCCATTATTGATTATACCATCATTGTTTTTATCAAAAGCAAGAAATCCACTTCCCGATTTGGCAAAGGAAATAGAATCGGTTTTTCCATCATTATCGATATCAAAAGAAAACTTTTTTTGTGTCAGACTCGCAGCAGGTTGATCGAAGTTAATAATCAGAGGATCAACTAATGCATCACCAGCTTTAATAGAGATGTTATTCTCTGTAGCAAAGGAACGGCTCATATTTAATCCAATACTGAATTGAATTTCTTTTCCATCCGAAGTTTTTGCCGTACCTCCTGAATTAAAACTCATGGTTTCTGATTCATAATAAGACTCGTGTTTCTGATAATCCAGACCCCATCCATAACTAACTGCGGTTGACTGATTTTGCAGAGGTTGACTGTAGGTTACAGAATTAGCTGGAGCATTCTCAACGAGCCTTTTCGGATAATGAAACTTTAATTTCTTGCCGGTTAGTGCTTCAAGAAGACTTGTCAGCATTCTTAATTTAAAATCATCCTCAGGAGATAGAGAATACTCCTTTTTATATTGTTTTATTTGTATTGGTACTGCAGCGGTATTATTTGATTTAGACTTCTTCATACTCTCAAGCACTTCTTTGATATTGGCTAAATTCTCTTCCACCGTGCCACTTTGACTGGAAGCTGTCGGTTGGTTATTAACCCAGGCATTCATTTGCTCGGTAGTTTGAGCAATTTTTGTCTGAGTTGTAGCAGAATTCATATAAATACTGGAACTTTCGATTTTCATTATGTTATCCCCCCTGATATATTGGTATATCCAAATTATGGCATATTGTTATGTTTCATATATCGGTTGGATGGATAAAATTGTTAATGGGATATTACAAAATAGTATTCATAAGAAGGATTGTATTTGCTATTTTTTATTTTAAAAGATATTGATTTGGAGTACATCCAAAACATTTCTGAAAAGCTCGGTAAAAGGTACGGGTGCTTTCGAAACCCGAAGCCAAAGCAATCTCTGTAATTGTAGTATTCTTTTCTTGTAGTAATTCTAACGCATAACGGCATCTTAGCCCGTTAATGTATTCTATTAATTTACATCCAAAGTATCCATTAAATATGTGGGAGAAACGACTCTTGCTATATCCGAAATGTTCTGCGATTTCGTCAAGATTTAATACCTGAAGATAATTATCCTGGAGATAGATAAGAATATCCTGAGCAAGATAGGTGATTTTGGTGTTCGGAATGTCAATTAATCCAACATGATCAATGAGCAATCCAAGAAAAACATAGGTATAACCTTTTATTATATTCTCTTGCATAAGAGAAGTATTATCATTTAACAGATTGCATATAGAATCCAGACAATGTTTTAGTTCTTTGCCCAATGAGGATTGCTTAACCAGAAGAGAAGCAAATGTTTTATTAAAAAGAGTAGCCTTATAAGAAGGAATGGAATCGAGTGGAATGGTAAAAACATAAGAGTTGGAGGAAACCTCAGTTGTATAAGTATGTATTGTATAGCTGGGTACTATCAAGAAATCCATCTGTTGTAAAACATAATTCTG
>JAQVZS010000050.1 GCA_028708075.1 Massilibacteroides sp. | reverse complement strand
CAAATACGGGTAAAATACGAATACAGACCTCCATTCACCATAAAAGGAATCGTATAGGCATCATATTCGCCTTCCACATTCGCGTAAAAATAATGAGATTTATCGATCCTGTCTTCACTGTACAGCTTGCCGTTTGCTGCGTAATACCCGCCGTCGGCATCCTGACATTCCGTACCGGTAATCCGTATCCCGGGATAATTTTCTTCCGTATAGCCAGTCTCGTGCAACTGCATTTCGCGCCGATCCCAAATAACTAAGTTCTTCCGTGGAATTCCGGCTTCTTCCAATTGGCGGACGATAGCACCAGTCACTGCATGCGAAGTAGTCAATAATTTCCCCGCCACAGGATTAACTTTAATTCCAATAATATCTTCCGGCCCGACGAATTGAAGCCAAGCTTCTTTCAATTCAGGGAGACCGGTAAGTGCCAACATAGATGTTTTCAACATCTCGTAAGCCACTTCGTCGGACGGCTTGCCATCAACAACAGCTTCCGGATGATTCACACGAACCACACATCCGGGAAAAAGACCGGGCATGGAATATTTATTGCGGGGAACAGCAACAGCATCCGCGATATTAGTCTCCGGTTTCTTTTCTGCAGGAACCGAATCCAACACAGGTGCTGCTTTAATCACCGGGGAAAAAGCCGTAGTCAATCCTCCCGCCGTCATCAGTTTAAAAAAGCTTCGTCTTTTCATGGTATTAAGCTTATTTGTAACAAATTACAAATATATCACAATTCTTGATATTTCCACGAAAAGCGGATTCTTTTCGCAGAGAAAAAAAATTATTGCTCCAACCAGTCTTTTATCGCACCGACCAACTGCTGGTTCTGATCAGCACGTTGCGTGCAAACACGGAAATACGTTTCGTCCAACCCTCTGAAATTAGACGCATCCCTGATCAACAAACCGTATTTATCCATCAAGAAACGTTTCAATTCTGTAGCCGTTCCTTTTTTCAAATGGACTAAGAAGAAGGTCGTTTGTGTCGGGATTACTTCAATATCATCCAGCTTATTCAGCAAATAAATGAATTCCGCCGTTTCCCGCTGCCATTTCCGAATCGGAAGGGTAAATTGGGCCGGATGAATCAATATATATTTACTGGCTTCGATCGCCACGACATTAACCGACCAGGGGACAATGTATTTATTCAGTTCCGCCACAACCTTCGGGTTCGCGATAACATAGCCCAGGCGAAGTCCCGGCAGACTATACGCTTTCGACATGGAATAGACGAGAATCAGGTTTTTATATTTCAGCACATCCCCCGGCTTCAACAATTCTTCGGTTGTAAAAGAAACATATGACTGATCGATGATAAACATTGTTTTCTTATTCGCCGTAATCAGCGCGATCAGTTCCGTTTTGCTAAACAGTTTTCCATCCGGATTATTCGGATTACAAATCCAACAAAAATCTTGTCCTTCCAATTCCATCGAAGACAGATCGTCGCGTGTTGAAAAAAAGCGCAATTCATGTCCGTGCAAGCGACAAGCATCCTCGTATTCGGCGAAAGAAGGAATTAGAATTGTCGATTTCCCATTACTCCAAGCCTGCGCCAACAAATAAAAAGCAGTAATCGATCCGTTCATTACCAACACATTTTCTTCCTTTATCTCATAACGGCGGGCAATGATTCGCTTCAAGCTGGATGCGTCCGGCTCCGGATAGCGCATGATCTTATCAAACTGTTTATTCAAATGTTCTTTCAGTAGTTCTAAGTTAACACCATGCCAGACATTAGAACTGAAATTGGAGTTCACTTCCTGCTGAAAATTATAAAAATCGTCTCCGTGTCCGAACAGCATATCACTCTGTGTTTAAAAAATTAATGATCAAGTTTAGAAAAACAGGATGCAAAAGTACTAATCTTTTTGAATACTTACATCGATTGCCTTATATATCGCATCCTGAATCCGGGTACGCAGATCCAGTTCGCCCAACTTATTATTCGCCCGGCTCGGATAAACGCGATTGCTCAGGAAAACATAGATCAGCTGATTATCCGGATCTATCCAAAAACAGGTTCCGGTAAAGCCGGTATGTCCATAGACCGAAGGAGGCGCCAATGCCCCGCAAGGGGATAAACGAGCATTGCCCACATGCGGTTTGTCAAAGCCTAAGCCACGCCGGCTATTCGGACTTTTAGAACGAGTAAACAGACGGCATGTCTCTTCCGAAAGATAACGTTCTCCGCCATACGCTCCCTTGTTTAGCAGCATTTGGGATACCTTCGCAACATCTTCCGCGGTAGAGAAAAGTCCAGCGTTACCCGAGACCCCCCCCTGAAAAGCCGCCGCCTCGTCATGCACATACCCTCTGAGTAATTGCTTGCGGATAAAATCGTCCTTTTCCGTCGGCGCGATCCGCATCGTATCTATCCAGTGTAAAGGATTATAGTGCGTATAGCGAGCGCCGAGTTTTTTGTAGAAATTAGTATCCAAATACGTACCCATCGGCACGCCGGTTATTTTCTCCGTCATCATTTTAAGTAAGATGAAATTCACACAACTGTATACATATTTCCCTCGTGAGGAAAGTTTAGAATCAATTATCCCCTGCATGATGGAATCGCGGAACGAATCATGTAGAAAAAAATGTTTGGCAACTTCGATCGTAAAACCGTCTTTTTTCGTGTCGGAAACCAATGAAGGATAAAAAGAAAAATCGTTTCTCACATACGTCAGAGCGTCGAAACGAACCGGATGAGACGCATTTTTATATTTGCTATACAGACTGCCGACATAGCTTTCGGGATCGATCGCTTTCAGATAAAAATTAATGCTCGGCGCCAATCCGGATTGATGATACAACATATCCTTAATAATGATTCCTTTTTTATCGGACGATTTCAGTTCGGGCACGAAATCGGAAATTTTCTGAGTCAACGAAAACTTCTTTTCATCATATGTTTTCATCACCGCTAAAAGCGTTCCGGCAGCCTTCGACATGGAAGCGATATCATACACTGTCGTCTCCGTGACAGGCATACCAGAGAGATCATCCATTGTTCCGAAAGCTTTGTCGTACACGATCATTCCGTCTTTGGCGACCAGCACCTGACAACCCGGAAATGCTTTGGCGTCTAATCCTTCTTCCACAATTTTATCAATTACAGCCAGACGAGTTGGGTTCAATCCTACTTCTTCCGCTTCATGATACCCCAGACGCGTTTTCTCCGTAAAGAGTCCGCTTCCCGCCCAGTACAGATCAGGTATGCTAACCGGCAATTTCCCTTTCGCCGGGATTCCGCCAAAGATCAGTTGGGCGGCATAAGCCTGAGCTAACGGCGTACTTTCGTAGGCCATAATAACGGCTTGCGCACTCGCTATACTTTTCGCATAAGATTTACAGAAATACGGAATCGTAAAAAAAGAATATACAAACGTTTTCGTGGCAGCCAGTTTACGTAAAGCTTCACTCTCCGGAATACGCACGGTATGTACGCTGCAAATAATCACGTCGTAACGCAACAGCTGTTTATAAACATCCTGTACATAAGCAGCCGACGAACGGAAACCGATACTGAAACAAGCGACCGAATCGTAGCGGTTCAGCATTTCCTGAAACGGATTCCCCGTGTCGTTTCCAATGGATAATACCGCTATTCTCCTTTTATCCAACTGTTTCAAAGGAACCACATCCGTGTCATTTTTCAACAGGGTAATCGCGTCGGCGTTCAAACGAGTCGTAATCCAGGCAGCATGAGGCGAATTCAAACGTTCTTCCAATCCGTCCAAATTAATCGGCGAATAGCGATTCAGCCCAGTGATATACTTATAACGAAGAATCTTCAAACATTTCTCTTCAATGACTTGGATATCCAAAATATTTTCGTCCAACGCCTCTTTTACGGCATTGAAATCAGCAATAGGATCAGCAGGAGCCAGCAAAATATCGTTGCCGGCCAACAACGCCAGAACCGAAGGATTATCCCTTTTGTTCGCACTCGCCCCCTTCATAGCCAACGCATCCGTAAAACACAAACCTCTAAAACCAAGATCTTTTTTCAAAAGCCCGTTGACAACTTTCGGGGATAACGACGACGCCCTGCCTTTGGTATTATCCAACGCGGGAATGGAAAGATGTGCAGTCATCATGCCGGCAAAACCTTCGTAAATATATCTTTTAAACGGAACCAATTCGACTTCTTCCAACCGCTCTCTCGAATGGTGCAGAACCGGCAAGGTATAATGGGAATCTTCCGCCGTATCTCCATGACCGGGAAAATGTTTGGCAACCGCGATGACCCCTCCGTTTTCCAATCCATGCGCATACGCGATTCCTTTATCAGCTACCGCTTGCGGATTTTCGCCAAAAGAACGCAGTCCGATTACCGGATTCTCCGTATTACTGTTAACATCGATAGAAGGTGCAAAATTGATTTGAATGCCCATCTCCCGGCACTGCCGCGCCATTTCTTCACCGTAAGCACGAATCAACGAATCGTTCTCAATCGCTCCCAGCATCATATTTTTAGGAAAACGAGTGGTGCCGGTCAACCGCATGGACAAACCCCATTCTCCATCCAAGGCAACAAAGAGGGGCACTTTGGAAGCCTTTTGCATCCGGTTCGTCACTTCTGCTTGCGTTACCGGATTGCCTTTATAAAATAAAACGCCACCTATTTTAATCTCGTTGATATAACGTAATAGTTTCTGCATATTCCGGGTGTCCGATTTCGGATCCGCTATCACCATAAAAAGTTGACCAATCCGTTCGTCATAATTCATAGAATCGAACACAGAATCTACCCAATGGTTCATCTGATTCTGATTTGTCTTAGCGTATAAATTAGGGTCTGCCTGAGGGCTACTTCTTAAAATTCCAGAAACACAAAGGAATAATAGGTATATATATAGTATTCTTTTCATTGCTCCACCAATTTCATCATCGTTACGTCAGTCCAAAAATACATTTTTTTCCCTATTCCCGCGCATCCAGAGAAAAAGTTTACCAAACTAAAGAACAGTTTAATAAACAAAAGACAAAATTAACTAAAAGACTATTTGCTTATCCCATAAATCTTTCGTTACTTTGCATCCGCTTTTCGTAATCTCTGACGGGACATGCAGCCCGTTATATTGCGTTTCGTTTATAATAACAATTTAAAGCTATACAAGAAATGGATTTAATAAAAATTGCAGAAGAAGCATTTGCTACAAAGAATGAGCATCCTGCATTTAAAAGTGGGGATACCATTACGGTTGCCTACCGTATCAAAGAAGGTAACAAAGAACGTATCCAGCAATACCGTGGTGTTGTTATCCGTATCTCTGGTCACCAAGACAAAAAGCGCTTTACGGTTCGTAAAATGTCTGAAGGTATCGGCGTAGAGCGGATTTTCCCTATGGATTCTCCTTTCATCGAAAGTATCACAGTGAACAAGGTGGGTAGAGTTCGCAGAGCGAAATTGTATTATCTGCGCGGCCTCAAAGGGAAAAAAGCAAGAATCAAAGAAAAAAGAGTATAACCTACTCATATCTTATCAAAAGAGGATGTACTGCTGGTACATCCTTTTTTGGTTTTTATTCCACCGTAACGGATTTAGCCAGATTTCTCGGTTGGTCGACATCCTTCCCCTTGCAAACAGCGATATGATACGCTAAAAGTTGTAACGGGATAGAGGCTATCAACGGATCCAGACATTCAATCGTTGCCGGCAATTCAATACAATAATCGGCGATCTGTCTAATCACGTCGTCTCCTTCCGTAACAAAAGCAATCACTTTTCCTTTTCTGGCCTTGATTTCCTGAATATTACTCAGCATCTTTTCGTACATTCCATTGTGCGTGGCAATGACGACAATGGGCATTTCCGTGTCGATTAAGGCTATCGGCCCGTGTTTCATTTCGGCAGCTGGATAACCTTCGGCATGAATATAGGATATTTCTTTCAACTTCAGAGCTCCTTCGAGGGCTACAGGATAACAGTATCCTCTTCCTAAATAAATAAAATTCGAGGCATACGTAAAGATTGCGGAAAGGGCAGCGATTTCTTTGTTTTTCTTCAGTAAAAGACTCATCTTGTCTGGGATAAGCAACAGTTCTTTTAATATCCAACTCAGTTCTTCTTGCGAAATCTGTTTTTTCTCCTTCGCGAGTGACAGCGCAAGAATAGCCAAGACGGTTACCTGACCGGTAAACGCTTTTGTCGACGCGACTCCAATTTCCGGCCCGACATGTATATACGATCCAGTGTGCGTAGCACGCGGAATAGAGGATCCGACGGCATTGCATATCCCATAGATAAAAGCACCTCGACTTTTCGCCAGTTCGATCGCAGCCAGGGTATCAGCGGTTTCCCCCGATTGAGAAATAGCAAAAACTACATCTTCGGATCCGACAACCGGATTACTGTAACGAAATTCCGATGCATAAGCAACTTCCACCGGAATACGGCAAAAACTTTCGATCAAATGTTTGCCAATCAAAGCCGCATGCCACGAGGTTCCGCAAGCAACAATAATAAAACGTCGCGCGTTCAACAGTTTTTCTTTATGATCAATAACAGCAGATAAAACAACGTTCGTACCCTCCAGATTAATCCGTCCGCGCATGCAATCACGGATACACTCAGGCTGATCGTATATTTCCTTTAGCATAAAATGAGGAAATCCACCTTTTTCCAACTGACCGATATTCATTTTCACGATCTGTTCGTGCGCAGTTATTTCTTCATTGTATAAATTTACGATGCGTAATTTTTGTCCTTTAGCTAACACAGCGATCTCTTCATCATTCAGATAAACGACTTTATCGGTATATTCAATTATTGGTGTCGCGTCTGACGCCAGAAAAAACTCATTTTTCCCAAGGCCAATAACCAAAGGGCTGCTTTTACGAGCAACAATGATCTGATCGGGCTGTGTTTTATCCAGTACAGCAATGGCATAGGCCCCAATCACCTCCCGCAAAGCTAATTGTACGGCAGTCAGTAAGTTTTCCGCTCCGGAATTTTTAAAATATTCGATTAGTTGCACCAACACTTCCGTATCCGTACTGCTCCGAAAAACGTATCCACGCTCCTGCAGATTTTCTTTCAGCGAAGCGTAGTTTTCGATAATACCATTATGAATAAGCGCCAAACTTTCGGAAGAAGAATAGTGCGGATGGGCATTCGCTTGACATGGTTCCCCGTGCGTTGCCCAACGGGTATGCGCGATGCCTACAGAACCGGAAACATCGTTTTTCGAAACCGAGACCTCCAAATCGGAAACTTTCCCTTTCGCCTTATAAACCTTTAACTGGTTTTGGTTATCGATCAGCGCCAAACCGGCACTGTCATAGCCTCTGTATTCCAATCTTTTCAGCCCTTTGATCAAAACAGGATAGGCTTCCCGCCCTCCAATATAACCGACAATTCCGCACATAGACTTTACATTGTAAATTTTTATTGCAAAAAAAGTTCTTTTTGATTCCAAATATAGAAAAAGATGAGCAGTCTGCTATAAAAATAAGCAAAAAAGACGTAGTCCGATAAAAAACTACGCCTTTAGATATAAATGAGAAAAACATTATTTATCCAACAGGATTTCAAGGATCTGACAAGCAGCTTTAGTAACAGGCGAACCCGGCCCAAAAATCGCAGCTACCCCGGCCTTATACAGAAAGTCGTAGTCCTGCGGAGGAATAACACCTCCTGCAATTACAATGATATCCTCACGTCCGAGCTTTTTAAGCTCTTCAATCACTTGAGGAATCAACGTCTTATGTCCGGCAGCCAGAGAAGAAACACCCATAATATGCACATCGTTTTCTACCGCCTGACGAGCCGCTTCCGCCGGAGTCTGAAACAACGGCCCCATATCTACGTCGAAACCGCAATCCGCATAACCAGTCGCGACAACCTTCGCTCCACGGTCATGACCGTCCTGCCCCATTTTCGCAATCATAATACGTGGCTGACGCCCTTCTTTCTTCGCAAATTCGGCTGTCAGTTCACAAGCCCGAATAAAATCTGCATCTTTTTTTGTTTCTGATGAGTACACGCCTGATATTGTTCTGATAATTGCTTTATAACGTCCTGCCACTTCTTCGCAGGCATCGGATATTTCGCCGAGCGTAGCCCGAAGTCCGGCTGCTTTCACAGCCAATTCCAGCAGATTTCCTTTTTTCGTACGAGCACATTCCGTGATTGCAACCAAAGCCTCTTTCACCGCCGCGTCATCCCGATTCGCACGCACATTATTCAATCGTTCAATCTGTTGCAAGCGCACCGAGGTATTATCTATTTCCAAAATATCAATCGGATCTTCTTTTTCCAAACGATATTTATTCACACCCACGATAGTCTGTACACTAGAGTCGATACGCGCCTGAGTACGTGCTGCCGCTTCCTCAATCCGCATTTTCGGCAAACCGGTTTCGATTGCTTTTGCCATTCCACCCATACTTTCGATCTCCTGAATCAATGCCCAACCTTTATGAACTAGTTCGTTCGTCAATGTTTCCACGTAATACGAACCTGCCCAAGGATCTATTTCTTTACAAATCTGCGTCTCTTCCTGAATATATATCTGAGTGTTACGTGCAATACGGGCAGAGAAGTCGGTCGGCAAGGCAATCGCTTCGTCCAATGCATTAGTATGCAAAGATTGCGTATGCCCCAACGCAGCGGCCATAGCCTCTATACACGTACGTCCGACGTTATTAAACGGATCCTGTTCGGTCAACGACCAGCCGGAAGTCTGACTATGCGTACGAAGCGCTAAGGATTTGGGATTCTTCGCGCCGAAACTTTTAACAATCTTCGCCCATAACATACGAGCGGCACGCATCTTCGCAATTTCCATAAAATGGTTCATTCCGATTGCCCAGAAAAAAGACAGACGCGGCGCAAATGCATCCACATCGATTCCCGCGTTAATCCCTGCACGAAGATATTCCATCCCGTCGCAAAGCGTATACGCCATCTCAATATCCGCGGTAGCTCCTGCTTCCTGCATATGATAGCCTGAGATAGAAATCGAATTGAACTTGGGCATTTTTTGCGAAGTATACTCAAAAATATCGGCTATGATCTTCATCGAAAAATCAGGTGGATAAATATACGTATTACGCACCATGAATTCTTTCAGAATATCGTTCTGTATTGTTCCGGCCATTTCTTCCAATTTCGCCCCCTGTTCCAAACCAGCATTGATATAAAACGCCAACACCGGAAGTACAGCACCGTTCATGGTCATAGAGACTGACATCTTATTCAATGGAATACCATCAAACAAAATTTTCATATCTTCCAATGAACAAATGGAAACCCCCGCTTTACCAACATCACCTACCACACGTTCATGATCGGCATCATAGCCACGGTGAGTCGCCAAGTCGAACGCTACAGACAAACCTTTTTGTCCGGAAGCCAAATTTCTTTTATAAAACGCATTCGATTCTTCTGCCGTAGAAAAACCCGCGTACTGTCTAATTGTCCAAGGACGCATCGCGTACATACCACTGTACGGGCCTCTCAAATAAGGAGGCAGGCCGGAAGCATACTGTAAATGCTCCATCCCCTCCAGGTCTTCTTTTGTATATACTGACTTAACCTCAATATGTTCCGGCGTTTTCCAGTCGGCATGGATACCGTTTTCTTTGATCCACTTTTTTGTGTCAGTCGTTGTGAATCCGGCATTTTTTATATCTAAATTTTTAAAATTCGGTCTCATGATTCTTTTTGCTTAAGCAATTCCTAATTTAGCGTTAAAGTTTTTCAATGTATCGAGCACATTGCTTCGAACATTGATAAATTGAGTGATCCCCTGGGCTTTCAGAGCCTCCATACATTCCGGAGCACCAGCTACAACAAATTCAGCTCTCCCGTCCAATATATTATAGGCAGCAGGAGCAAACTCAGCATATTCATCATCACTAGAACAGAGAACCACAACGTCCGCATTCGCCTTCATTGCGGCTTCGATACCCGCGTCTACTGTTTCAAAACCTAAATTATCGATCACTTTATAGCCTGCGCAAGCAAAAAAATTCGAAGAGAATTGTGAACGCGCTAAACGCATCGCCAGATTACCGATCGTCAACATAAACGCTTTCGGCGTCTTTCCACTTCTTTCTGTCGCCAAACGAAGTGCTTCGAACTCCGAAGCACCACGACTGTTATTCAAACAAAGAATAGCTGTTCCCGACTGACATCCGCAACCACATGCCCCGGCTTCTTCCCGTTTAATTTTCTTTCCGGCAACTTCCGCAAAGTTCGGAAACTGGTTCGTACCCAAAAGGATCTCGCGACGCGTAGCTACCGCTTTTTGCCGTGCCACAGCCGAAGTATTCACCACATTCTGTATCTCTCCTTTATTCGCTAACACCGAAAAGCCTCCAGCTTCTTCAACCTCTAAGAACAGATTCCAAGCAACATCCGCCAAAGAATTGGTCAATATTTCCACATAATAAGATCCGGCTGCCGGATCGGCTACTTTATCAAAATGACATTCTTCTTTCAACAACAACTGCTGATTACGCGCGATACGTTCCGAGAAATCGTCCGATTCCTGAAATGCCACATCGAAAGGCAAAACCGTAATGGAATCCACCCCCGCTATCGCAGCCGACATCGCTTCTGTTTGTGTACGCAATAAATTCACGTGCGCATCGTAAATCGTCATATTCCATTTCGAAGTTGCTGCATGCGCCACCATCTTCGCCGAACAATCACACGCCGGTTTGTATTGTGAAACAATCTGTGCCCATAACCAACGAGCAGCACGAAACTTGGCGATTTCCATGAAATAATTGGCACTGATTCCCCAATTAAACTTTATCCGTTTAGCCACCTCGTCGGCAGAAAATCCTTTTTCCGTCAGTTTTGCCAACAAATCATTTCCCCAAGCCAGCCCATAACCCAATTCTTGAGCAATATAAGCTCCCGCATTATTCAACAATACGGCATTAACGGCAAGCACCCGGTAATTCGGTAATTGCGCAGCAGCTTTTAGGATTTCGGCAGCAGCATCTGTCCAATCACCGGACTCACATCCTTTTTGCAACGGATTTTTAAATACGTCGTAATTCAACGATCCGTAACATTTGCTCAAATCAGCACCCGTTTTCTTAAAATAAGCCGTCAAAATCTCCAACAATTTCACGGAAGAACGAATACTCGTTTTAAAATTCAGTTCAACAGCTTCAGGAACAATATCGCGCAGTAGAATAGCAATATTCTCCGGCGTCGCCTTGTTCCCTTTAAAAGAAAACCCAAGCGAAGTAATTCCTTTATTTAACAAGTTAAGCGCCTTTTTATTCGCTTTCGTAAAATCGACAATTTCAATATCCTGACGGACATTCCAGTCATTGTCTTTCTTTGTTCCTCTCACATAAGGAAATTCGCCCGGAAGAGAGCAAATCGTTTTCAGGCCTTCAATATCTTCTTTGCGATAAAAAGGCCGTACTGCAAATCCTTCATTTGTTTTCCAGATTAGTTTTTTCTCAAATGGCGCCCCTTTCAGGTCTGTCGTAATTTTCGCCATCCACTCATCTGTGGTCACCGGCGGAAATTCGGAGAAAAGTTTTTCTTTTAACTCAGACATAATGTTAGTTTCTTAATCTTGGTATTAGTAATGTTCAATCATATGATGTTCAATAACAGATGTCAAAGGTAGAATAATAATAAAGAAAGAACAATAAAAGCAGATCAAAATCATTCATAGAAGATCAGGTCTTAATACTTCGCCTCAATTTTTAAATCATTTTAGTATTACTAAACAGCATAATTAATATGTATCTGAAAAATCGTCCATAATCATTTTCCAAAAGAGTTCAATTTAAAATCCGATTGAAACTCCTAAAACTGTTTGCCGAAGTAGTTCAAATAAGTTTTGCCTGTGACACATTTTCGAAAAAATCCAGGACAAAGTTGAACAATGAAACGATAGAAATTTTACCTTTGCGGTATCTTTAGAAGGTGCATTCGTCTAGAGGTCTAGGACGCCGCCCTCTCACGGCGGAAACTCGGGTTCAAATCCCGGACGCACTACTCATCAAAAAAAGCTTGTGACAATCACAAGCTTTTTTTATATTTTAGAAGTTCTACCCATATCACACTAAGTCATTTTTGCAATAATCGGGAAACCACCAAACTATCGCCATCATTAGGTGCCGGCTCCAAATCCAGCAAACGCGTCAATAATAAATAAAGATTTACATTAGCCATTACTGGTACTTCTGTCTGTTTCTTAAAAGACGGCCCAGCGGCATAAAAGATTGCCTCCATTTCCGGCGCAAAATTATCATAACCATGGGCTCCACCCAGCGCAGGATGGGATATTTCGCGGAAATGGAGCATCGTCCCTACATCGGGCATAACCACTAATTCACCAATTCGAGGATGGGTTCCGTAAACATATTTCTCGGGAATCTCGTGCTTTTTCCAAACTTTCACACGCGGAACACGTTGTAAAACGGCATAAGCGCTGTCCGCATAGCCGGACTTCGGATATAATAAAGTAGGGACTCCGTCGAAGACATAATCAAAACTGTCGCGCGGTAAATAATCGTTCAGATTCACATAATTTTCCGGCCGATACGTGGCCATTCCATGATCTGAAAGGACAATGAAATCGATTTTTGGGAAAATATCCAGTTGGCGGACTTTTGTGAAAAAATGATTCAGTACAGCATCCAACGCTTCCACTTTTTCGATCGTCGCACTTGAATCCGGCGTCGCCGTATGTCCGATTCCGTCCGGTTCTTCAATATACCACATAATTAAATGAGGACGTTCATTCCCGGGTAATTGCAACCACGAAACAACCGAATCCGCCCGGTCTGTATACGGAACCGACTTATCGTATTTTTTCCAAATTGAAGGCTGCCTTCCCTGAATAGACGTTTCCGTCCCCACCCAAAAGAAAGATGCTGTTTTAACACCTTGCTTCTCAGCAGTTATCCAAATAGGTTCGCCACCATAAAAGGCAGGATTGGCAACAGCCTCCCGATCGCCTAACCGATAAACACGTTTCAAATCCGAAGCATAAAAATAATTATTGATTAATCCATTATGATCCGGATGCAATCCTGTCGCCATCGCGTAATGATTCGGAAAGGTCACACTGGGAAAGCAGGGGCGAAACGCAGATTTCACTCCAACTTTCGCCAACGAGTCTAAAGTCGGCACTTTCGCACGATCCGGATAATCGGATCGGAAACCATCCAAAGAAACGACTACAACATAATGTTCCTGCCGGGATTTATGCCGAAAACCATACATCAATATACCACCCGCCAGCAAAAGAATCAGCCCAAAAAACGAAAATGTTTTTTTCTTCATGCGATTTTTATTCCTGAATTTTGAATACCGGAAGAAGTATTACACAATGTAATATCTTTTCCGGCATTACTCATATTCAATGTAAAATTAAAAAATATAACGTACTCCCAACTGGGCCCTCCAACGGGAATTATAATCCGAGATACTGTATAACTTATCTCCGGCTGGTTTGGTGAACTGGAAAGTAGGTACACCTTCACTGTCTACACTCGCAACGGTAACCGGCGAGTAACTATATCCTACACTATTATACAAACCCCAGGCACGATTCAACAGGTTTCCTACATTCAGGATATCCAACGTAACCTGAATAGTATTGGTTCTTCCACCAATTTTGAAATTGAAATCCTGCGCAATCTGCACATCAAAATGGTGTTCGAAAGTCGAACGCAGGCTGTTTCTCCCAACATATTTTCCTTTTCTTTCACGTAATTCTTTGTTTTCCTCGATCCATTCTCCTAAGGCTTTCCGTTGATCTTCGGACGAATACGTGATCTTCTTCGAAGTCAATTCTTTAAATTGCATAGCCGACAGTTCTTTGTCGGTCGGGATATAAAGCACATCATTTCCCGAAGCCCCATCGTTATTCAGGTTATTTTTATATGTCAGCGAATAAGGTGCCCCTGATTGTCCGTTATAAAACAAGCTGAACGAAGTAGCTAACTTATTTTTCGCATAATTGACTTTATACGACAGAGCGCCGACTAACCGATGACGAATATCAAAATCGGAATATGACAGTTCCGGGTCATTCGGCCCTTGCCAGTTTTCGTTGTATTGCCAATTGGATAAAGCCTGACTAGACGTTCCATCGTTCATTCCTTTCGACTTCCCATACGTATAAGCAAACATTGTATTCAGACCAAAATCGAACGTTTTATCCAATTTAGCCGTAATATTATAGGTATATCCCTCACTGGAATTCGTCAAATATACAATTCCAGTATATTCTTTCGTATATGCTTCATTCGTCGCCGGATTAATACGCGACGTATACAAAGGTCGTTTATCACCTCCATTATTCAAAAATTTACCGCTTTGCTGAACGACCAGATTTTGGTACAACACATTATTCAACGTTTTCGAATAAAGGCCTTCTAACGTTCCTTTGATTCCATAAGGAAGCATTTGTTCTACCGCCAGATTGGCACGGAAGACTTGCGGAAATTTAAAATTCTTATCCACCACATCAATTTCAGACGTCATCCTTCCTGACGGGGTATATTGTTTGGCAGGATCTATCTGAAACTTAAATCCGTCCGCTATTGCATCTGCCATATCCTTCGACTGCAGGCGCGTCCGGCTGTACTCCACGCCTGTATTCGAGAAACTATTGGAAACCCATACAAAAGGAATCCGTCCGGTAAACACGCCTATTCCTCCGCGCAGCAAAGTATTACGCGTTTCATTGAGACTCCACCGAAAACCGGCACGCGGAGAAAACAACGGAGTTGACGAAGGCATTTGATCGGTCGCCACATTATATTCCTGCGCAATAGCCGAACGATTGAATTTATCATTTGATCCCGGCTCGTCCATAAAAACAGGGATATCCATACGTAAACCGTAAGTCAGGCGAAAACGATCCGTTACTGCCCATTCATCCTGCGCATACAAACTCAACTGGGCAGCATTGAACGAAGGCGCCCAACGTTTGCTGCCAGTTATATCTTCCCGGGAAAAAGAATAATTATATTCGTAAGGGGCAACTTCGTTTGCTGTGCCTATGGAGAGAAAATCTTCCAAAGAGTTGTACACATACGAACCGTAATTTTCACGAATAAACAGATTCTTCATTTTGAAAAACTCATTATGCGTACCGAAAGTCAGCGTATGATTGCCATTATTCCAAGTCAGGTTGTCCGTCAATGTCCAAACATCCTGGTCCAAACTGTTCGCCGGCGAATAACGTTCGGAACCAAGCTCGATTGACCTGGAATTCTCCAGATTAATTTTCACATAAGGCAAAGCCTGACCAGCGATCTCGCGAAAATCACGCACACGTGTATAACCGGCACGCAATTCGTTCGACCACGTATCCGAAAGACGCGAATTTAGTTCAGCGACCCACGAATTCGTCGTATTATTCATGGTGTAGCCATTATTATTAAAACGCAGATTATTCGCGCTGTTACTAAAGTTCAATTGATTCGCCTTCAAATAGCTATACCGTAAAGTAAACTTGTTGCGTTCGTTAACGTTCCAGTCCAAACGAGTAAGCAAACGAGTCGATTCCGTATTGATATCCCGGTTTCCATATCCTCCTCCGTCATATCCACCGGTCAACAAACTTAATTTGTCAGCCACCTGCTTCGCTTCTTCCTCCGTTATATTAGACCCACTCCCGACATTGTACGAACTCGGATAAGTACTCTTTGTCCGTTCCAAATTGGTGAAAAAGAATAATTTATTTTTAACGAGGGGACCTCCAAAAGTAAAGCCATAAGTCTGATCGGACTGTTCCGACAGTTTTTCTCTTTTTTCCACATCCTTTCCCGCCGTCGTTCCCACAAAATCCTGATTGTTATAATATCCGTAAACAGAACCTTTAAACTCATTGGTTCCGGACTTGGTAATGGCATTGATTCCGCCACCGGTAAATCCACTTTGGCGCACATCAAAAGGTGCAATGACTACCTGGATTTCTTCTATTGCATCCAGTGAAATAGGATTAGCCCCACTCTGCCCTCCGTTCGTTCCGCTTGAAGCCAGACCAAAGACATCATTATTCACCGTTCCATCTATTTGAAAACTATTGTAGCGGTTATTACTTCCGGCAAAAGACATCCCGCTACCGGCGCTACTTGCCTGAGGAACCAAACGAGTCACATCATAAATACTCCGTTTAATCGATGGAGCCGTAGCGATCAATTCGGACGTAAAATTTTGCGCCGCTCCTGTCCGTTGCGAATTAAACAAAGCACTCTTCGAAGCAGTTACAACAATTTCGTCCAAAGCCGACGCAGACTCTTTCAATTCAACGTCCAACAAATAACTTTCACCTAATTGTAAACGAATATTCCGATACACGGCTTTCTGATAGCCGATGTACGATATTTCCACGACATAAGGGCCTCCCGTTCTCATTCCCTGCAAATGAAAACGCCCGTCGACATTTGTCACCGTTCCATAAGTAGAGCCGGAAGGTTCATGAATTGCATAAACAGTCGCGCCCGGAAGCGATTCATTCCCCGCCACAACTTTCCCCGTTATTCCAGAAGTCGTTGTCTGCGCCCAAAGAATCCCATTAATGCAAAGTAAAAACAAAAAGAACAAATAACTTTTTTTCATATTTGCAACGCTTAAAAATGATTAGTTAAATTTAAACACTGCAAATTTCGGACAACCAAATTTCGATCACATGACAATTCTATATGTATATTATTTCAGTTAAGGACTTATATTTCCGTTCACAGAGATCGTCTCAGATCATCGGCTATGTCACGGTGTTTTTGTGCAAGTTCGTTTTCTCCCATTCCGGCATAGGCTTCTGAGAGATATTCATGCACCGCGGCATGTGTCGGTTTTAGTTTTACGGCTTTCATTAAATCCCGCACAGCTTCTTCATAGTTTTTTAATTGCAAATGACATTTTCCTCGGTTATATCTTGTTTTAAATGAATGAGGCTTTTGTTTGACAGCCTCGTTGAAACAAACCTGCGCGTCATAATACTCTCCCATATCTAACAAAGTTACTCCTTTACGTATCCATGCATCCGTAAATAAGGGATCAAGTTTTAAGGCTTTTTCAAAACTCCGAAGAGCAGCGCGATTATCGTGTGCCTGTGTAATACATTCGTTCCCCATCAGATAATATTCATGGGCATATTCTGAAAGAATCTTACGATTCTCTTCCAGCTTCTTTTTCAACAAAGTGATTTCTTCCTGTTGGCAATTTATTTTAGCCAATTTACAACTTAACAAACGTTGTACTGCTGGCTTATCTAATTCATTGCGTTTATTCACCGCTGCACTGAAAGCCTTAACGGCTTCTGACATTTTGTTTTGTTTAAACGCTTCAGTCGCCTGAGCATACAAACGGTCTGCTTCTCCTTCCCGCAAACTTTTCTCTATGAGCTGACGATCATTGAATTGGCGGCTGAATTCTCCGATCTCTTTCCGTATAAAAATATCATGAGAAGAAATCGGACTCTTTAAGACCAATCCTTCTAAACAGATACAACGACTTAAGGCAACATAGGTTTGTCCTCCTGCAAAAACACCCTTACTTAAATCGACAACAGCCCGTCCGAAGGTTAGCCCCTGACTTTTATGTATTGTAATTGCCCAAGCCAGACGGATCGGGAGTTGCTCGAACGAACCGATAATTTCTTCTTCTATCCGCTTCTCCTCTTCGTTATACCGGTATTTATAATTACGCCAGGAAGCTCGTTCGACTAAATGTTCTTCTCCATTTTCCAACAAGACGTAGACGTTGCCCGAATCATCTATACCCGAAACACGACCGATTGTCCCGTTTACCCACCTTCTTTCCGAATCATTATCAATAAAAATCACCTGCGCCTGCTCTTTAATTAATAAATTTAATTGGGTCGGCAACGAACTTTCCGGAAAATCTCCGTCAATAGTTCCCCGGGAAACAAACTCTTCGCCCGACAATTCCTTCAATTTTTTCTCATTGATATAATCTACCTGATCCCGCCGTGTAGCCAACGTGATATACATATCTTCATCCTTAGGTACAAAATCCGGTTGTACACGTTCGTTGATCGTTTTCAGTTCGAACGGAGTAGCCGAATTGTTTCTAATCCGATCCAGAATACGGATAAAAACCGGATCTTTCTGACGATAGACTTTCTGCAATTCAATCGGCACTAAGTTGATTTCTTTAAAAACCCGGGCAGAAAAAAAGAAAGGTGAGGCATAAAAGAGACTTAAGATCTCACGTTGATCGGAAGGCACTACGGGCTCTAATTGAAATACATCTCCTACAAACAACAGTTGTTTTCCTCCGAACGGCAGACGTATATTTTGGGAATAGACCCGCAAAATACGGTCAATGCAATCAATAAGATCCGCCCGTACCATGGAAATTTCGTCGATTATAATCAACTCAACTTCAGATAAAATCTTCCGATGTTCTTTTCTGTATTTAAAAAAATCAAAAATACGCCCTCCACGTGTACTTAAATCAGGATCATCGGGCAAAATCGGACGAAAAGGCAACTTAAAAAAAGAATGCAGGGTAACGCCTCCCGCATTTATTGCCGCGATCCCCGTCGGCGCAAGCACCACATATTTCTTTTTCGTATGTTGGCAGATATATTTTAAAAAAGTAGATTTACCCGTACCTGCTTTCCCGGTAAGAAAAACAGATTGGTGCGTATAAGTAATCAGCTGCAAAGCATCCTGAAACTCTTTATTGTCGGTATCTAGTACAAAGTCCAACAGAATTATTCATTAACGGCTGATAAACAACCAAGCGTCAGAATGCTTTCCGGTCTGACGTAACTGGGAAAGATAGGCTTCCGCATCTTCCCTATTATCAAATTTATCCGAATAAACACGCACCTTGTCTCCTTTACGTACATAACCTGCATTCGGAGACAAACCACGATCTATCTGATTCATAAACTTTTCACTCAACGTTTCATTCGGAAAACTTCCAATGACAATATAATACGTCTTACCTGTCTTAGGCACAACCGTTCGCACTTCCTGTTCCAAAACATCAGAGAGAGTATCTACCGTTTCTCCAGAAAAACGAATTATTTTCTCGTCCGTAACACCTGCTGACACTTCATTTTCCGATTTAGAGACAGAAAGTTCAACCGGAACAAAACTGGCCGTATACATCAAAGGATTAACATTTTTCACCGGTGTAGAAACTAAAAAAACAAATGCAGCAACAACAGCGGCTGTAGCACCGACACGCACCCCTCCCCAGTTTATACGTATATATATAGCATCTTTCTTCTCCTTTTTCAAGGTATGATCCGGAATAAACAATATTTGTCGCTCCTGTTTAAGTAAAGCCAGCGGTTTAAAATAAAAAGAAGGCAACCCGTAGGCATCCACACTCAACGAATGATTTTCTATTGCAGAAAAGATCAACTGTCCTTCTTCTCCCACCGACAAAGTTCCAATCGTTCCAAGATCCAACCGATTGTTCTCATACAAACGATGACGCAAGACGTCAACATCCTGCCCAACCATTTCATTGGCTTTACGAAAGTCTAGCCCATACGTTCTCATGTAAGATTCGGAAAGTAGTCCGTCCTGATGCGTCAATGTACTATTAAATAGTATTTCCTTATGCATCGGCCGAAAAACATGTTCTTCCTGCAAATAAATGGCCGGAATGCTTTGTAATACAAAGCCACCCAAATTAGGTACAATCACACAATCATGCACCCACAACAATCGTTCGATATGAGTCACCAATCTTAACATAAAGACAAAGATAAAATTTCTATTCCATTCGCGCAATTATGATTCCCATTTTTTATATACGACA
>JAQVZS010000049.1 GCA_028708075.1 Massilibacteroides sp. | reverse complement strand
AACAATGACGGCATTTGGAATGACAAGGAAACGACACTTGCCATACGGGTTCTGCCACCGTTCTGGCGTTCTACGTTCGCGTACATTATATATATATTGCTCGTCACGTCGTTGATTTTTTATGTTGTCTATTTTTTTCGTAAAAAAGCAGAACGAAAAAATAAAATCCGCATCCGAAAAATACACGCGGAAAAAGAAAAAGAATTATACAACGCGAAAATAAATTTCTTCACACAGGTAGCGCACGAAATACGCACCCCAGTCTCATTGATCATCGGCCCGTTGGAGAATATCATCGAACAGGGTTCGGAATTAAAACCCACCATACAGGAAGATTTACATATCATTAATAAAAACAGTCAACGTCTTCTGGCGCTGGTCAATCAATTGCTCGATTTCAGAAAAGCTGAACAGGGAGGATTCATTCCTTGTTTCAGCAAACAAAATATATACACATTATTACAAAACACATATGATCGTTTTTATCCGTTAATAGATAAAAAGGGGATCGTTTTCGAGTTTAAAATGAAGAATAAAGAATTGGAAGCGACATTAGATATAGAGGCTTACACAAAAATTGTCAGCAATTTATTGACAAACGCGTCCAAATACGCCCAAGAGCACATCACAATGGAGGTATCGAATAATGAGAATTGTTTTAGCCTGACAATTAGCGATGACGGTGAAGGCATCGAAGAAAATGAATTTAAAAACATCTTCAAACCTTTCTATCAGATAGCCGGGAATAACAAACCCGGAACCGGAATCGGACTTTCATTAGTCAAACTTCTCGTTGAAGCCCACCACGGAATGATCGACGTATCCTGTACGCAGGGAAAAACAAGTTTCATCATAACGCTACCCATCAAACAAGAAAAGACAAAACTTAGAGTATTTCAACCTATCGTTACGCCGGAAACCAATGACTGTTCACCCTTGGTGGAAGAAGAAACAACAATCTCAACGGAACGGCCCGAAGCCGGAAAACCGACCTTACTAATTGTAGAAGATAATATCGATCTCTGCAATTTCCTCAACAATAAGCTTAAAGTCACATATAATATCCTGGTTGCGCATAACGGGAAAGAAGGCCTAGAAATTATGCAAAAGCAGACAATAGAGATTATCATCAGCGATATCATGATGCCTGTCATGGATGGAATCAAATTTTGTAAAGAAGTTAAAACGAACTTTCTGTACAGCCATATTCCGGTTATCCTGCTGACAGCAAAAACAGAAAACACGACCAAAGTAGAAAGTATAAAGACCGGAGCGGATGCGTACATCGAAAAACCGTTCTCCTTTCAATTATTACAGGCACAAATTAACAACTTGCTTAATTCAAGAAAATTATTAAAAAAGAAATTTTCAGAGATGCCTTTCATGAAATTAGACAGTATTGCCGGCAACAAAGCAGACGAAGTCTTTCTTTCCAAGTTGAATGCCATCATTGAAAAAAACATCTCCAATGTAGAATTTTCGATCGATGTTCTTGCCGAACAATTATGTATCAGCCGATCTGGTCTGTTTGCCAAAATTAAAACCCTGACAGACATGACTCCAAATGAATTGATTCATCTTGTCCGGCTGAAAAAAGCAGCCCAACTTCTTGCTACAAAAGAATACAGAATCAATGAAATATGTTATTTAGTTGGATTCAACAATCCGTCTTATTTTTCCAAATGCTTTCAAAAACAGTTTGGTGTATTACCTAAAGATTTTACAAATAAACAATCGAAAAATACAATGTCATGAACATTCAACAATTAGAGTATATTTTGGCAGTAGATCAATTCCGGCATTTCGCGAAAGCCGCAGAACATTGCCGCGTCACACAACCCACGCTAAGTATGATGATTCAAAAACTGGAAGATGAGCTGGGCGTAAAACTCTTCGACCGCAACGTGCAGCCGGTACGCCCCACCGCTTCCGGCAGAAAAGTAATCGACCAGGCAAGGGTCGTCATACAACAGACCGCTTTGATCAAAGATATTATCAATGAAGAAGAACAATCCCTGAAAGGGACCTTCCGGTTGTCCGTCCTCCCGACGATCGCTCCTTATCTGCTACCCCGCTTTTTCCAACAACTCACCGAAGAGCACGCGGAATTGGATATTCGTGTACAGGAAATGCAAACAAGCCCCACTATTGCAGCTTTACTTAATGGTGATATCGACGCAGCCATTATCGCATCGCATCCACTGGAACAGCAATTACAGGGGCAAACGATCTATTACGAAGAGTTTTTCGGCTACGTATCCCGAAATGAACACATCTTTAAAAACGAACTTATCCGTACGTCGGATATCAACGGTGAACGTCTGTGGCTGTTGGATGAAGGACATTGTTTCCGGGATCAGTTAATGCGCTTCTGTCAGTTGGAAAAGGTAAAAATCAACCAGGCAGCCTATCGATTGGGAAGTATGGAAACCTTCATGCGCATGGTAGAAAGCGGCAACGGAATCACGTTTATTCCTGAATTGGCTGTCTTCCAGCTTAGCAAAGAACAGCAACAATTAGTCCGGCCTTTTGCCATACCCAAACCGACGAGAGAGATCGTATTGGTAACGCGTACGGATTTTATCCGCCACTCGATAAGCAAAATCCTTATCGAATCCATAAAGAAATCAGTTCCGAAAGAAATGTTGACACTCAAAGTAAATCAACGAGTTGTCTGATGCTAAAAAAAACAAGAAAACAGAAAACAGATAAAATCTATTCAATTGGAATAGAAAATAATTTATTTTTTGTTTTGTTTTAAAAAAAATAGGTTACTTTTGCCAAGGATAAGAAAACAAATTGAAACAGAATGACTCGATTTAGCTTTACATATTTTTATTTTTACTTTTACTTTACCAGAGTGAGGGCAGGAATGAATATGTAATAAATTGATAAGAGAAATGAGTCAATAGAATATATAAAGTCCTGCCCGATGTGGCGGGACTTTTTTATTTCTATAAAAGCATGAACTGAAGACATAAAAAAATGAAAAAAAGAATCGCAATTCAGGGGATAGCAGGTTCGTATCATGACATTGCTGCCCGAAACTTTTACGAAAAAGATGAAGTCGAAATAATCGGTTGTAATTCATTTAAAGACGTAATCACAACGATTAAAAAAGATCCCGCAGTATTAGGAATGATGGCAATAGAGAACACCATAGCCGGTAGTCTGTTGCAGAATCATGAACTTATCCGGGAAAGCGGATTCAATATTATCGGCGAATACAAATTACGAATCTCGCATTCGTTAGTCGGACTTCCCGGAACAACGATACACAGCATTACCGAAATCAATTCACACCCGATCGCTCTAATGCAATGCGCCGAATTTTTAGACACCCTGCCGCGGGTTAAGGTGGTAGAAAAAGAGGATACGGCGATGAGCGCTAAATGGATTGCGGAAAACCATCTGGAAGGACATGCCGCCATCTGCAGTAAAGCCGCCGCCGAAATCTACGGAATGGAAGTGCTATCCGAAGGAATCGAAACCAACAAACGCAACTTTACCCGTTTTCTTGTAATAGCCGACCGATGGACAGCAGATGACTTACTAAAAGATACCGACAAAAACAAATCCTCGCTCGTTTTCGCGCTTCCCCACTCTTCCGGCAGCTTATCCAAAGCACTTTCTGTCCTTTCCTTTTACGATATGAACCTTTCGAAAATACAGTCTTTGCCGATTATCGGCCGTGAATGGGAATATCTTTTCTATATCGACCTTACTTTTACCGATTATACGCGTTACCGGCAAGCGCTGGACGCCTTACGACCATTAACAAAAGATTTCAAAATCCTGGGTGAATATGAAGAAGGAAAACAAAGTCTGTAAAATCACACCGGCTAACCGGGTGAACAATGTGCAGGAATATTATTTTTCGACGAAATTAAAAGAAGTAGCGGTAATGAACGCTGCTGGGAAAAAAGTAATCAATCTGGGTGTAGGGAGTCCGGATCTTCCTCCCTCGGCCGAAACGATCGAAACCTTGTGTTATCACGCCCGTCAAAACGATACACACGGATACCAACCGTATATTGGGATCCCTGAACTTAGAAAAGGGTTTGCGGATTGGTATAAAAAATGGTATCAGGTTGACTTGGATCCTGCGAAAGAAATTCAACCGCTAATCGGGTCGAAAGAAGGAATATTGCATATTTCGCTGGCGTTCCTGAATCCGGGAGACGGGGTGTTGATCCCGAACCCGGGCTATCTGACCTATCGTTCGGTCAGTAAGCTGACTGGTGCACGAATCGTAGAATACGATCTGAAAGAAGAATTAAATTGGCAACCCGATTTTGAAGCATTGGAAAAGATGGATTTAACCGGCGTCAAACTCATGTGGACAAATTATCCGAATATGCCGACAGGAGCCAACGCAAGTATGGAACTATATGAAAAACTAGTCGATTTTGGGCACCGTCATCAGATCATTATCTGTAATGACAATCCCTACAGTTTCATCCTGAACGACCATCCGCTCAGTATCCTGCATGTGGAAGGAGCAAAAGAGATTTGTATCGAATTGAATTCGATGAGCAAGGCTCATAATATGCCTGGCTGGCGCATGGCGATGCTTGCCTCTAATGAGCAATTTGTGCAATGGATTTTGAAAATAAAAAGCAACATTGATTCCGGTCAATTCAAACCCATGCAGTTTGCCGCGGTGGAAGCCTTGAAAGCCCCCGCTTCGTGGTACAAAAGAATGAACGCGGTATATGGAAATCGTCGGGATCTGGCAGGGCAAATTATGCATACCCTGGGGTGTGTTTACAATGAGCAGCAAACAGGTATGTTTTTATGGGGACGTATTCCTGAAGATAGTGAAAGTAGCGAAAGTCTGGCGGACAAAGTCCTCTACGAAGCCAATGTATTTATTACACCGGGATTTATTTTCGGAAGTAATGGAGAACGATACATCCGCATTTCATTATGCTGTAAAGAAGAACTATTGCAAGAAGCTTTAAACAGAATAAAAAACAAAATAGATAAAAAATAAAATGGAAATGAATGTTGAGTCGATCGTGTTGCCGGGCGTAGATCCGAAACGTCCGCTTGTGATAGCCGGACCGTGCAGTGCGGAAACAGAAGAGCAAGTTTTGGAAACAGCCCGTGGACTGGCGGCAAAGGGGATTAAGATCTTCCGTGCGGGGATCTGGAAACCCCGTACTAAACCGGGAGGATTCGAAGGAATCGGGATTATCGGATTGGAATGGCTGAAAAAGGTAAAAGAAGAAACGGGGATGTACACCGCTACGGAAGTAGCTACTAAATTACACGTAGAAGAAGCGCTAAAAGCAGGGATCGATCTCCTATGGATCGGTGCCCGTACGACGGTTAATCCATTTGCCGTACAGGAAATTGCCGACGCATTGAAAGGTGTAGATATCCCTGTCTTGATCAAGAACCCGGTCAATCCGGATCTGGAACTTTGGATCGGTGCTATCGAACGTATTTATGGCGCCGGCATCCGCCGGATCGGTGTTATTCACCGTGGATTCAGCTCGTACGACAAAAAGATATACCGTAATCTTCCCTTGTGGCATATTCCGATAGAACTGCGCCGCCGCATGCCGGAATTGCAAATTTTCTGCGACCCAAGTCATATCGGTGGAAAACGGGAATTGATTGCTCCGCTTTGCCAGCAAGCAATGGATCTGAGTTTTGACGGATTAATTGTGGAATCACACTGCAACCCGGACTGTGCCCTGAGCGATGCCTCACAGCAAATCACCCCGGATGTGCTGGATTACGTACTCAATCTACTCGTCATCCGGGATGAAACACAAACTACCGAAAACCTGTCCCAACTACGCGGACAGATCGACGAGATTGACGAACAATTATTGGAATTACTGGCGAAACGAATGCGGATTTCCCGCGAGATCGGTGTCTATAAAAAAGAACACAATATGCCGGTTTTACAATCACCGCGTTACAGCGAAATTCTCGAAAAACGAGCAAATATGGGACAAAGCATGGATTTGAATACAGATTTCGTGAAAGAAATATTGAAAGAGATTCACGAAGAATCGGTTCGTCAACAAATGATTATAATGAATCAACAAGGATGAAAATATTGATTTTGGGTGCCGGAAAGATGGGATCTTTCTTCACCGATTTGTTAAGTTTCGATCACGAAGTAGCGGTATTGGAAAGTGATCCGAAACGCATGCGATTTATCTACAATGCGCTACGATTTGAAAAAACAGAACAGGTAAAAGAGTTTGCCCCGGAGTTAGTCATTAACTGCGTCACGTTAAATCATACGATCGATGCTTTCCGTGAAGTATTGCCTTATTTACAACCGTATTGCATCATTTCGGATATCGCTTCGGTTAAAACCAATCTGCAGGAATTCTATAAGACCTGTGGTTTTCCATATGTCTCCACTCATCCCATGTTCGGCCCGACATTTGCCAATCTTGGCAATCTGGAAAAAGAAAACACGATCCTTATCTCCGAAAGTGATCATCTAGGGAAAGTTTTTTTCAAAGATTTATACTCTAAATTGAAACTGAATATTTTCGAATATACTTTTGAAGAACATGACCGGGTAGTTGCTTATTCGTTGGGAATACCATTCGCCTCGACCATGGTATTTGCCGCCATCATGAAACATCAGGATGCACCTGGAACTACTTTCAAACGCCACATGAAAATCGCCCGCGGTTTGTTGGCGGAAGATGATTACCTATTGACGGAAATCCTCTTTAATCCGCGCACGCCACGCCAAATCGAACGAATTCAGGAAGAATTGACCATGTTGCAAGGCATCATCAAAAATAAAGATACGGAAGCCATGAAGACCTATCTGACTAAAATAAGAAAGAATATCAGCTAAACGACATCTCGTGTCCGAATGATAAAAGTTCTGGTACAAATAGCCCGTACAAGTCAAGATGTACGAGCTATTTGTTCACGAAAAAACTTTTTTCCCTTTCTGATAAAAAACTTTTTTGTTCGGGAAAGATCCTTATTTCCACAGTTGTAGAAAATATTTTTCACAACTGTGGAAATATTATTTGACAATTGTCAAATAATTTTACCACAATTGTGGAAATAAAGAATCGTCTTGATCGCAAAAAAAATATATCAGGAACGATTAATTTTTCCTTCACAACGAAAAAAAAGTTGGATACCGGAGCTTTTTCAGAATTAAAATGTCACGTCTATCCCACCCATAAAGATAGCTTTCGGCATCGGAAAACCTTCGTTAATGGAATAACGGGTAGCCGTCAGATTTTCGCCCTTCAAAAACAAATTCAATCCTTTGTCCCTTGTACCGAAGCGATAGGCTGCCTTCGCATTCAGCAAGGCGTATTTCTCTTTCGCAGCCGTATTTTCACCAACATTTGTATACAGTCCCGAAACATATTGGGTATTTACGTGAAAGTTAAATCGTCCCGGCACGTAGGTTATACCAGCGAAAAACTGATTTTTCGGTGCCGCAAGCAAAAGCTTGTCTGTATGCAAATAACTGTAATTGGCATCCAAACTCAAATTATTCAACACTTCAAAACGAAGTTCCGCTTCTATACCTTTATTTTTAAATTCCCCGACATTGCTGTTTAGCGGCCTCCCATCTACCATGCGCATTTCGATCATATCTTTGCCATCGATAAAAAACCCCGTTAACTCGGTAAAAAGTCGTCCGTCCAAGAATAACTGCGAAATAGCCAATTCGTAATTCAACATTTTCTCGGGCTTCAAATTTGGGTTTTGCGGCCGATACATATACATTTCACGAATGTTCGGACTTCGAAATCCTTTCGAAAAAGAAGATCGGATCGTATTTCCGTCGAATAAACGAGCGACGATTCCGGCCTGGGGTACCCATTCTCCGCCGAAAACGCTGTTATATTCGTAACGTACGCCGGCATTGAGCGTTAACACCGAAAACAGTTCCTGTTGCATAATCAAATAGCCGGCCGTTTCATCAACTTTCTTATCAATAATATCACCCCGAACACCGTTAATACTATCATTCCAAGCATTTCCTCCCCAATTTTTATAGTCTACGCCCAGCGTAAAACTGTTTCCGGCCAAAAGGTGGAAAGATTGATAAAGCAAAACCCCATAATTATGATCGTCGGAATTAAAAAGATAAGAAAGTGGTGTACCACCGGCATTATACCCATCGTTGATTTCATGGTCGCCCCAATTGTAGAAGAAACGTACAGCACCGCTTGTTTTCTCGTATTTATTCTCGACTGCTAAAGAAGTTGTTCCACGCAAAATATCCATAACATTATCCAGCTTCGGCACAGCAACCGTTCCGGGATTCTGACTTTTGTATTTTGCCAGACTGACATCTCCTGTTGCACTAAAATGCTCATCGAATGTATATCCCAGTTTAGCAAATCCGTTCGTAATCCGGAAATCGGAATTCTCCCGGTGACCATCCGTCCGGTCGTGATTCAACGAAATAAAACTACTGAAACGACCGTGATTATAACCATTATTGATCATGTATTTTTGTGTATTGTACGAACCGTACATCATCCGCGTTTGGGTACGCCGTCCTTCCTGATGGTGTTTTCGTGTAATAATATTGACGACCCCCCCCATGGCGTTTGAGCCATATAGTAAAGAACCCGGTCCACGAATAACTTCTACCCGGTCAACATCGGAAGCAACGTAAGTGTCTGGCAACAAATGACCGAAAATTCCTGCCCACTGTGGCTGACCGTCAAACAACATTAGTACTTTATTGCTCTGCCCGACTCCACGGATATTAACAGTTCCGGCAGATCCGTCGGAGACCCCAAAACCAGTGATCCCTTTTTGCGTAACGAACAAACCCGGAACCCGTTGCGACAAAACCGGCAAAAGAGCAGATTCGCTGCTTGCTTCTATTTCATCCCGGTTGATTACCGAGATGCTAAGCGGAACGCAATTTCGTGCCACAAGAATTTTATTGGCGGACACAACGACTTCATTCAGCCGGACAAGACTATCTGCTTTTCCCACTTCATCAGCAAACAGTGGTAAGCAAAAAAACAAGGTGGAAAACAAGGTCAAAACAGTTTTCATACATTTAGTTTTTTTATTTATTCTATTAAAATTTTCTCTCATCGTGTCACCTTTACTTATAATCGTGCTACGTCAAAGATAAAAAAAAGATTAATCCGCGCGCCCCATGACTAATTTTCCGTGACGTATTCCCTTAATAGCAGTCAACTTGTCCGCCAATTCAGTTAATAAATACGCCTCTCCCATCACAACGGTGATATGCAAACAATGATTACCCCGGATATAATGACTTACCGTCGAAAGAATTACCCGTTCGTACACCCCTTCGATAGCCGCAATACGAGCCGTAATTTCCTTTTTATCCTGTTCATACATCAGAATAACAGAACCCGCAACAACGTGGTTACACTGCCATTTTTTCTCAGCAACATTCTTTTCAACCAAGAAACGAATCGCTTGAGAACGATTGGCGAAAGAATTATCCCTAACATACGTATCCAATTCTTCCAACAACTCTTCCTCCAATGAAACACCAAATCTTTTTAAAGCCATCGCACTCTCAGTTTAATTCAGGGAATAAATATAAGTTATTTTTTAGAACAACGCGCAATCGGACACAGCTAACAGATGATTAAGGATCGAATAAGGGGAACAAAAAAATGACAAAATGACAGCAAAACATCATTCAATCCTCCTTTTTTTTTAAAAAAACGCTTTGGCACCTTTATTGTAATACTCTTAATGAACAAAGCGAAAGCTGAGTTCCAGTAAAACTAAATGTTTAACTTAAAGATAGGAGACTATAATTATGATGCCTGTTAGAAGAACTCAAAATTGGTTACCAAGTATCTTTAACGATTTCTTTGATAACGATTGGATGGTAAGAGCAAACGCAACTGCTCCTTCAATAAATGTGATAGAAACTGAGAAAGACTACAAAATAGAAGTTGCGGCCCCGGGGATGACGAAAGAAGACTTCAACGTCCGTTTGGACGAAGACGGTAACTTGGTTATTTCAATGGAAAAGAAAACGGAAAACAACGAAAAGAAAGAAGGCCGCTACCTGCGTCGTGAATTCTCGTACTCGAAATTTCAGCAAGCAATGATTTTGCCGGATAATGTGGACAAAGAAAGCATAAACGCTAAAGTAGACAATGGTGTGCTGAATATTATCATTCCGAAAAAAGCAGAAGACAAAACGCAAAACGCCGGTAAGGTTATTGAAATAAGTTAATAATTTAAGTTGTTGTGTTTAGGGAAAAAGGGGTTGTCCGATAAGAACAATCCCTTTTTGTTGCATCAGGTTGGCATCACATAATTCATTTAGTCGAATCAGATGAACACACGAATTCCGTGGTTTGGCTTTATCGTATTTTATATTACTTTTGTGTAAAACTAATCAGTAATAGGTAACGAGGTGAATACGAGAATAAAGCTACGGGTACAGGGATTGACAAACAGTCAAGTACAATCCGGCGCATATGCGTTAGTCTTGTCTGAAGAAAGCGGGGTAAGACGAATTCCGATTATCGTGGGCACAACTGAAGCTCAATCGATTGCTATCGCATTGGAAGAAATAACACCGCCGCGCCCCCTTACGCACGACTTGTTTACCCACTTGATGCAAACGCTGGACATTAAATTAGTCGAAGTTTTTATCTATAAATTTGTTGAGGGGGTGTTTTATTCAGAATTAGTCATCAATTCGGGAAGTAAACTATTCCGGATCGACTCGCGAACGTCGGACGCGATTGCCATCGCGTTGCGTATGAAAAGCGATATTTACACCACAGAAACAATTGTCCGGGAATGTGGTGTAGTGCTTGAAGAGGATGCGGACAAAAAAAATCTTTCCTCAGAAGAAAAAGAACAACGATTGGCCCCAACAGACTTAAAAGATGAAGAACAAATGAAACAATGGTTGTCTGTAATTCCCTCCGAAGAATTGCAGGAACGATTAGACGAAGCCATCGCTTCAGAAAATTATGAGTATGCCAAAATATACCGGGACGAACAAGATCGCAGAGATCGGGAGGATCCGAAAATATGATGAACGAAACGGGGGACTTTAGCTTTGACACGGTATTGAGAGGGATTTTGGGGGTCGCTATTCTCATTGCTATCGCTTATCTGCTGAGTAAAGACAGAAAATATATCGACTGGAAATTGGTGGGCGGGGGATTAATTCTACAATTGTTTTTGGCATTAGCTGTTATTTATGTCCCCTTTGTCGGCACTTTCTTCGAACTATTAGGCAAAGTCTTTATCCGTCTTATGGATTTTACCCAAGTCGGTATCAATTTCCTGCTGGGACCTTATGCACAAAAAACAAATGGATTCGTCTTTCTTATTCATTCCCTGCCAGTCGTTATTTTTTTCTCGGCACTAGTATCTCTTTTCTATCATTGGGGAATTATTCAGCGAGTAGTACAGGCACTTTCCTGGCTTTTAAGAAGAATATTCAATATTTCCGGAGCGGAAGGATTAGTCGCTTCGGGCAATTTGTTTCTGGGAATGACAGAAGCGCCGGTATTAATAAAAAATTATCTGCCATCCATGAACCGGTCGGAAATTTTTCTTGTCATGGTTACCGGAATGGCGACTATAGCAGGAACATTGATGGGGACTTATATCGGGTTACTTTCAGGAACAGATCCTGTTCAACGGCTTTTCTTTGCGAAACATCTGATCTCTGCGACTATGATGGCGGTGCCCGGTGCAATTGTCATTTCTAAAATTTTCTATCCTCAAACGGAGAAAGTGATCGATCAGGAGATGAATAAAGAAACCGGAGAGAAAAAGTCGACCGCCCTCGATGCTATCGCTGAAGGAACAGGCACTGGCGTACGACTGATGATTAATATTGCCGCGATGCTATTGGTCTTTATTGCTTTAGTTGCGATGGCCAATTATATTTTGAACAACCTGATCGGTCATTACAGCGGGTTAAATGAGTGGATTTCGCAAATGACGGATGGGAAAAGTAAGGGGCTTACTTTTCAATTTATTCTGGGAATACTTACAGCACCTTTTATGTGGCTGATCGGAATTCCTTCGGACGATATGCTGCTGGTAGGTTCGTTGTTGGGGCAGAAAACTATTTTAAATGAATTTGTCGCTTACGTACAGTTCGAAGAATGGAAAGATGCAGGATTGTTTTTTTCACAGAAATCGATTATCATGTCGACCTACATCTTATGCGGTTTCGCAAATATCTCGTCTATCGGAATATTAATCGGCGGCATCGGCGTATTAGCACCTGCAAAAAAAAGCCTGATTACGCGAATGGGAATAGATTCAATGATTGCCGGAGGAATGGTGTCAGTCTTATCTGCTACCATGGTCGGAATGATTATAGGATAAACATATGCAATTATTTTATACACCTGATATAGAAAAAAATCCGAAGCTTACGGAAGAAGAAGCCCGGCATTGCATCCGAGTACTTCGTCTCAATGAAGGAAGTGAAATTGATTTAACGGACGGAAAAGGGAATTTTTATAAAGCCGTTATCACGCAAGCACATCCGAAACATTGTCTGGTATCAATAAAAGAAAAAATTCCTCAAATTCTTTTTTGGGGATTCCACCTTCATATTGCTGTTGCCCCGACAAAAAACATCGACCGGATGGAATGGTTCGTAGAAAAAACAACTGAAATCGGGATAAACACCATCACTTTTCTGAACTGCCACCATTCCGAACGAAAAGAAATAAAACGCGAACGTATTGAAAAAATCATTGTCGGCGCTATGAAACAATCGTTGAAAGCAACGCTACCCGTATTAAACGGAATGATGGATTTTAAAACATTTGTAAAACAACCTTTTGAAGGAAGAAAGCTGATTGCCCACTGCGAACCGGAAGAAAAGCCGCTATTGAAACAAATCTGCCGTCCGGGCGAAAACGCGTTGATCCTAATTGGACCGGAAGGTGATTTCAGTAAGGAAGAGATAGCACTGGCAAAACAAGAAGGTTTTACGGCTATATCGTTAGGGGAAAGTCGCCTAAGAACAGAAACCGCTGCGCTTACAGCTTGTCAGACGATGCATTTTATTAACCAATAGACTTATCGAAATGAAGGATTTTGCCGCTATCGACTTTGAAACAGCCAATCAATACCGGACAAGCATATGCAGTGTAGGACTTGTCGTCGTTAGGAACGGAGAAATTGCAGACCGCTTTTATCGTCTGATTCAACCCGAACCCAATTTTTACAGTTATTGGAACATTCGTGTGCATGGGATTACTCAAGCCGATACTGAAAAATCACCTGTTTTCCCCTTTGTCTGGAGGGAACTCGAACCAAAAATTGAAGGTCTGCCATTAGTTGCCCATAATAAAGCTTTTGATGAAAGTTGTTTAAAAGCCGTTTTTCGTACTTATTGTATGGATTATCCGGATTATAAATTTTACTGCACACTGCAAACTTCCAGAAGAAAAATAAATAACCTCCCCAATTACCAATTACATACGGTCGCCGCCTATTGTGGCTATTCTCTGGAGCATCATCACCACGCGTTGGAGGACGCCGAAGCCTGTGCATGGATCGCACGAGAAATTTTATCTGACCAACAATAAACAAAATAACGGAATAAGCTAAATAATGTTGGACGGAATAACTAAAATCAACTTCGCTTGTTACTTTATAAAGTTTCAATATTTTATATACCAATAAAAATGTGACCATGAGATACGATTTGGCAATTATCGGAGGTGGCCCGGCCGGTTATAATGCTGCAGAAAAAGCAGCTTCGGGTGGTTTAAAAACGGTTCTCTTTGAACGTAAAGCTATTGGGGGAGTTTGTTTGAATGAAGGCTGCATCCCGACAAAAACGCTTTTATATTCTGCAAAGACATTAGATAATATTAAAAGTGCCGACAAATACGGCATCTTAGCTGGAGGATCGCCTTCGTTCGATCTTGGCAAAATCATCAGCCGTAAAAACAAAGTAGTCCGTAAACTGACAGCAGGTGTCCGCGCAAAATTAAATTTCAGCGGCGTGGAAGTCGTACAGGGTACCGCTACGATAACCGGAGAAGAACATGAAGTGATCCATGTTTCGTGTGGAGATGAATTGTACAGTGTAAAATATGTATTAGTCTGTACCGGATCGGAAACCGTAATTCCAGCGATCCCCGGCTTGGCAGATATTCCCTATTGGACATCGAAAGAAGCACTCGAAGCAACCGAACTACCGCAATCGCTGGCAATCATAGGTGGTGGTGTAATCGGGATTGAGTTTGCGTCTTTCTTTAACAGCATGGGAGTGAAGGTGCACGTGATCGAAATGATGCCGGAAATTTTGGGAGCTATGGATAAAGAAACTTCAGCGATGATACGCGCGGATTATGCCAAACGAGGTGTAAAATTCTTTTTAAACACGAAAGTAATACGTATAACAGATAAAGGTGTTCAAGTTGAGAAGGACGGAGAAACGGAAACAATTGAAACCGAACGCGTTTTAGTTAGTGTCGGCCGCCGAGCAAATATTCAAAACATCGGATTGGAAACGTTGCCTATCGAACTGCTTAGAAACGGAGTAAAAGTCAATGAATACATGCAAACTTCCCATCCCCGGATTTACGCAGCCGGAGATATTACCGGGTTCTCACTTTTAGCACATACAGCCATTCGTGAGGGGGAGGTTGCTATCAGCCATATTCTGGGAGAAAACGATCCGATGAGCTACCGGGCAATTCCTGGCGTTGTGTATACCAATCCGGAAATTGCCGGTGTGGGCAAAACGGAAGAAGAATTAACGTCGGAAGGAATGCCGTACCGCGTATTAAAATTGCCGATGGCCTATTCGGGACGTTTCGTGGCGGAAAACGAAACGGGTTCCGGACTTTGCAAGATTATTATTGATAGCGAAGACCGAATTATCGGTTGTCATCTTTTAGGCAATCCGGCTTCGGAATTAATTGTGTTGGCGGCTGTGGCAATCGACAATGGCTCTACTGTAGAAGAATTTCGTAAACACGTGTACCCGCATCCGACGGTTGCTGAAATCATTCGCGAAACGTTGTTCTCGTAAACATGCTTTGTATCGACAACCGAATTACAGATGTGTATTTTAACTTAGCCGCGGAAGAATATTTTCTGAAAGAAAGCCGGGAAAATATATTCATGCTTTGGCAAAGTGAGGCATCGGTCATCGTCGGAAAACATCAAGACATTTACACAGAAGTAAATTTGGATTATGTTCAGACACACAAAATTAAAATAGCCCGCCGTTTCTCAGGCGGCGGTGCTGTTTATCATGACCAAGGAAATCTGAACCTTACTTTTATCGAGACCAGTATTCATGCCGATTTTGATATTTTTTCCCGTCGGATATTGTCGATGCTTTCTTCGCTAGGAATCGAAGCTGCGTTTGATGCGCGAAGGGCTATTCACATCGACGGACTGAAAATATCGGGAAGCGCGCAAAGCATACACAAAGACCGTGTTCTGTTTCATGCTACCTTGTTGTTTTCTTCCGATTTGGAAAAACTTTCGCTGTCTTTAGAAAGGCCCCCCCATTCTGCAACCATTCCATCCAAACGTAAAATCGCCGTCAAATCCGTAAAAAGTCCAGTCACCAATCTGTCTTCCTATATAACTCAACCGACAAATCTGGAAGAGTTAAGAGATTATATCCTAAACTATTATGTAAGACAAGGCTATAATAACAAAAAGTATACGTTCACTCCAAAAGACAGACAGCGTATTTTAGAATTGAAAAACCTAAAATATGCTATGGAAAGCTGGATTAATGATGGCGAATTCTTAAAAATTTAAAGCGTCGAAAACTTTCTATCTCTTCGTTTTGTTCCAAAAGTACAATTCTCACAATATACATAAGCCTTTTACAAGGATATGTATCATATTTCATAATTAAAAAACTTTATGGCAACATTTGAAATAAAAATGCCCAAACTGGGTGAAAGTATTACGGAAGGCACAATTATTTCCTGGTCGGTCAAAGTCGGCGACAAGGTAAATGAGGATGATGTACTATTTGAAGTGAACACCGCAAAAGTCAGCGCGGAAATACCTTCTCCAGTGGCTGGAAAAGTATTAAAAATACTTGCGGACGAAGGAGATACGGTAGCAGTAGGCGTTGTTGTAGCCTTAATAGAATTAGAAGGCGAAGAAGATAGTGAAAATGAAAGTGAAATCGCCGGAACAGAAAATGTGGAACCGGAGACTGATTCTTCCATGGAAAAGACAACGACTGAACAGGTTACCGCATCGGTAAAAAACGACAAAAACTATGACGAACGCTGGTATTCGCCTGTTGTATTAAATAAAGCGCAAGAAGCAGGAATCAATAAAGAAGAATTGGATTCCGTTCAAGGAACTGGTTATTTGGGACGTTTAAGTAAACGCGATATCGAAGCTTATATCGAAAGAAAAAAGAAAGGAAGTTCTGTATCGGCAGCAAGTCCGAAAACAGCACCTACACCCCTTACTCCTCCTTCTCGTCCGTCAACTCCATCGGTCCCTGTCGTAGCTGAAAACGAAGATGAAATTATTCCGATGGATCCGGTACGGAAAATTATTGCAGACCGGATGATTGAATCCAAACGAATTTCCGCGCATGTTACAACCGTCGTAGAAGTTGATGTAACAAAACTGGTACAATGGCGGGAAAAGAACAAAGAAAGTTTCAAGAAACGGGAAGGCGTTAATCTGACGTTTATGTCGCCTATTGCGGAAGCAACAGTCAAAGCGTTAAAAGATTTTCCGAGAGTCAATTCTTCTGTAGACAGCTACTCTATTATCCAAAAGAAACGGATTAATTTGGGTATCGCTGTTTCATTAAATAACGGTAATCTGATTGTTCCAGTAATTAAAGACGCTGATAAATTGAGTCTTAGCGGCCTGGCTGCGTCGATCAGCACATTAGCGGATAAAGCCCGAAAAAACAAACTTATGCCGGACGATATCCAAGGAGGAACTTTCACTATCACGAATTTTGGTTCATTCAAAAGCATAATTAGTACACCAATCATCAATCAACCGGAGGTCGCTATTCTGGGAGTGGGCAGTATTGAGAAAAAGCCGGCAGTATTGGAAACGCCTGAAGGTGACGTAATAGCAATCCGTCATAAAATGTATTTATCTCTTTCGTTTGATCATCGGATTGTCGACGGTTCTTTAGGGGGTGAATTTGTCCGCCGGATTGGAGATTATCTGGAGAATTGGAATGAGTAAAAAACACAATAAATTAAGTCATGGAAAAATATACTATAAGAACTACAGATAAAGAAACGCTCAGGAAATGGTTCCATCTAATGACTTTGGGACGAGCAATCGATGAGAAAGCGCCGGCTTATCTCCTCCAATCGCTCGGATGGTCGTATCATGCTCCTTACGCAGGTCATGATGGAATCCAATTGGCCGTAGGACAGGTTTTCGAAAAGGGAAAGGATTTTATATTTCCCTATTATCGTGATATGCTAACCGTACTTTCCGCCGGATTATCGGTCGAGGAGATTTTGTTGAACGGATTGTCCAAAGCTACGGATATATCCAGTGGTGGACGACATATGTCTAACCATTTCGCGAAAATTAACTGGCACATAGAAAATGTTTCTTCTGCGGTTGCCAGTCAAGATACGCATGCTGTCGGAGTCGCCCGAGCTATGGTTTATTATAAACACAAAGGTGTTGCGATCACCCTGCACGGAGAATCGTCAACTTCGGAAGGATATGTGTACGAAGCCATCAACGGAGCCAGCAACGAGTGTTTGCCGGTTATTTTTGTCATACAGGACAATGGTTATGGGATCTCTGTGCCCAAAAAAGATCAAACAGCTAATCGAAAAGTGGCAGACAATTTTTCCGGAATGAAAAATGTGAAAATCATTCACTGTAACGGAAAAGATGTGTTTGACTCCATGAATGCTATGACTGAAGCAAGAGAGCATGCAATAGAAACGAGCAATCCGGTAATCGTACAAGCGAATTGTGTGCGTATCGGATCACATTCGAACTCAGACAAACATACGTTATACCGGAATGAAGAGGAACTATCGTATGTAAAAGAAGCGGATCCGTTATTAAAATTCCGCCGGATGCTTTTACGTTATAAACGCTTTACAGAAAAAGAACTCAAAGAAATAGAAGAAGCTGCAAAAAAAGAATTGAGCGTGGCAAACAGAAAAGCGATCGCAGCTCCGGATCCTGACCCGAAAACCATACACGATTTTGTCATTCCTGAACCGTATGTTCCACAAATATACGTTGATGGCACGCATGATCAACAGGGCGAAAAGAAAAATATGGTTACAGCAATCAACGAAGTTCTAAAAACTGAATTCCGCCTAAATCCGGATACCTTCTTGTGGGGGCAGGATGTGGCGAATAAAGATAAGGGAGGCGTATTTAATGTTACCAAAGGAATGCAACAGGAATTTGGAAAAAAACGTGTATTTAATGCACCTATTGCGGAAGATTATATTGTTGGTACCGCCAATGGTATGTGCCGTTTCAATCCTAAAATCCGAGTCGTAATCGAAGGAGCTGAATTTGCAGATTATTTCTGGCCGGCAATGAACCAATATGTGGAATGTACGCATGATTATTGGAGAAGTAACGGACAATTTTCACCAAATATCACACTCCGTCTGGCTTCTGGTGGATATATCGGCGGTGGATTATATCATTCACAAAATATTGAAGGCGCTTTAACAACATTACCGGGAGCCCGGATCATTTATCCATCGTTTGCGGATGATGCCGCCGGCCTATTGCGTACGAGTCTTCGCTCAGAAGGATTAACCGTATTCATGGAACCTAAGGCTTTATATAATGCGGTGGAAGCATCCACAGTTGTTCCGGATGATTTTGAAGTCCCGTTTGGGAAAGCTCGTATTCGTCGTCATGGAAAAGACTTAAGTTTAATCACATATGGTAATACGACACATCTCAGTCTGCAAGCTGCCGAACAGCTGGCAAAAGAAGGGAAAGGAGAAGTTGAAGTGATAGATATTCGTTCACTTATTCCATTAGATAAAGAAACACTATTCAATTCTGTTAAAAAGACAAGCAAAGTATTAATTGTACACGAAGATAAAGTTTTTTCTGGCTTTGGAGCTGAAATATCAGCGATAATAGGAACCGAAATGTTTCGCTACCTGGATGCCCCGATTCAGCGCGTAGGCGCGACTTTCACACCTGTTGGTTTTAACCCGATTCTGGAAAAAGCAATTCTGCCTGACGTAACTTTAATTTATAATGCGGCAAAACGGTTACTCGAATATTAATATAATCAATAAAGAATTGAATGTCATGAAAAAAACTGGGATATTTTATGCTATTAATACAAAAAAAACAAATTTAATTGGAAAAGAAATCCAAGAAGCTTTTGGAGAAAATAAACCGGATATCATACCTTTAGAAGAAGCTAGTACACAGAATTTTGAAAATTATGACAATTTAGTTTTAGGTGTATCCACTTGGTTTGATGGTGAACTTCCAAGTTATTGGGATGAATTACTTCCTGAAATTGAAAATTTAAAGATGAAGGGGAAAAAGGTTGCAATCTTTGGTTTGGGAGATCAAGTAGGATATCCGGAAAATTTTGTTGATGGGATCGGAATCTTGGCTAATTTATTTGAAAGAAACGGTTCAACAATAGTTGGTTATACTTTGCCTGATGAATACGAGTTTGAAAAATCCTTAGCTCTACGTGAAGGGAAATTCCTCGGTCTTGTTCTAGATGAAGAAAACCAGAAAGACTTAACATCTTCTCGAATTTTAGCTTGGGTAAAAAACTTAAAAAAAGAATTTTCATAGCAACAAAGAAAATATCTTAA
>JAQVZS010000103.1 GCA_028708075.1 Massilibacteroides sp. | reverse complement strand
GCTGTCAATCTCACTTTTCAGAAACATCAACTTTTTGCCTTTTTTGTGATAAGGAATTGAACGCTGACCAATCCACCCATAAACCGTAGGTTTCGCGGGATGATCGGGATGGTACTTGCAGAGGTCATCGAGATTTAGCCAACGGTCGCCCTCCTGCGGTTGAGGTTGTTTGGCGTTTAACAAGGTTTCTATGTGCTCGACCTTGTTAATCAAATGTGCTACTGCTTTCGGTACATCATTAAAAGAAAGTTCGTCTGAACCGTGATTTTTTTGATTACTTTGATTTTTGAAATCCATTTCATTGTTTATTTATCGGCAGATTGGATTTTCCTTTGTGCCAATAAAAAGAAAACCACGACTTCAATAGAAATCGTGGTACAAAAGAGTGAGTAAAAAGAGGTTGTAATCGGTTGCTGTAACCGGTTACAAATTATCGTTGATTATTATATTTGATTGATATATCGTAATTTAATTCTGCGAATATTTTATTGACAATTTCTAATTCTTCCCTGTGGTACGAAGTTAACTCATCGGTATTAGAGAGACGTTGCCTGATTTTTTCTTCGGGAAAGGCAGTCAGATAGCTAATCAGACGAGCCATTTTTGCTTTGTCATCAGAGGCAGAACTAATGCCCAACTTTTGCAAAAGCGACATTAAAACATCGGTAGTAACTTTTTGTGTGCGTTTTGTACTACTCTTTTCGGTGTTGTACTGAACTTCATTAGTGTTAGCGAGCGATTTGATATCTTTACATATCTCGTTCAATTTTTTGAATAATCGCTTCATCCATTTTTCAAAATCTTCGCTGTCAGAAAGGTATGGTGGAAATTTTCGTAACGGTTTTGCTTGCGGTTCCAGTATGCTGGGATTATTTAACCGCAAATCAACTACACTAATAGCAGAATCAATCATACAAAGACTTTTGTCTATAAACAGGAAGTGATCTGTATTTTCCTGTGTTGTTATATACTGCTGCCTTAATGATTGAAATTCTGATTTTGTATAACTCAATGTAAGTGAAAGTAATATTAGGTATATACAACAACAGTGCAGATACTCTTATCAAAAGAATATCTACACTGTATAAATAGAAATTAGAAATTTGCTTTACGTTTCTTTACTTCGTCTATGAGTTTTGAAAAGGATTTATCCTTTTTACGTTTTTCATGTTCAGAAGTGGAGAAATGTCGTGCTTCCCGTTTAAGTTTCAAATAGCTTTCATAAACTTTACGATCTAATGTACCATTATTTACAGCTTCTAAAACGGCACAGCCAGGTTCGCTAATATGTTCGCAATCTTTGAAACGACACAATTTTGCATAGTCAGAAATCTCTAACATTTCGGCAAGCGAATCAGCATCGTCAATAGCCAATCCGAATTCCCGAACGCCCGGAGTGTCAATTAAAACACCAGAACCGTCCATCAAGACCATTTCCCGGCGGGTCGAAGTGTGTCGCCCTTTTCCTGTAGATTGGCTTATTTCGGAGGTTTGCAACACCGATTTTTCGCATAGTGCATTCACCAGTGAACTTTTCCCGACCCCCGAAGAACCGACAAACACAACTGTTTCGCCATCCACTATGGATTCGCGTAATCGGGAAATGGTTTGAGGTTGTTGAATACTCGTAAAAACTATCGGCATCTGGCAGGCAATGTGTTTAACTTGTTCTTCAATCTTCTGCCTATCAAAACCTAAATCAGCTTTATTGAGTACTAATACAGGTTTGATGTTAGCCTCCAGTATCTGAACCATAAAACGCTCGGCTCTGCGAACATTGAAATTGTCATCAAGACTTTGCACAATAAACGCTTTATCGACATACGAAGCGATGGCTTGTTTGTCGGCAACCGTTCCACTTTTCTTGCGATACAATGTTCGTTCACGAGGCAGCATATCAACAATAATTCCTTTGCTTTCATCGAACGATTGAAAGATAACCCAATCGCCCACGCATGGCAATTCAAAGTCCGATTTACCGAACATCATATTTCCTGTTAATTCACATTGAAACAGTCCATTTTCGGAAATCACGTCATGGCAGGTTCGATGTACGATAGTTACACGTCCATGAGACAAAGATCGATGCCCTGATTCTTGTTTTAGTTGGTTTAACTTGTCATTCCAACCATACGTATTCAGATCAATCATAGCTCTACCTTTTTTGCGATGAAAAATACATAACCATAGTATTCCTTATACTTACGGTACAATGCTGCTTCATGACGTTGAAACGCAATAAATTCTTCAACGGTTTTATTCCCTGAATATTTATTGAGAAACGCTTCCTGCACTGCAATCTGTGGAATATGATAATGTTCTGTCCAACAAGTTGCAGGCAAAATAAATGTAGCAACAGGAATGTACCCTGCTTTCTGTATTTGGGCTATTTTGTTGGGAATCGTATCTATTTCAGGATAAATGTCCATCCAGAAATTATGGATCTCTGCCGGACGTTCTTCGGTAAACCACGCACTTTCCGAAATGGCAATATAACCTCCTGTTTTCAAATATTTACGCCATTCGTTCAAGCCTCGTTCAAAGCCGATATGATAAATGGCACCTTCCGACCAAATCAGGTCTAATTCCTCATTAAGAAAAGGAAGATTATCCATTGATCCGACAATACCCTTTACCCGGTTTTGCAAGCCTAACCGTCTTGCATTGTGATTGAAGATATTGATAAAGCCTGAGAATAAGTCAAGTCCGGTAATTTGTCCCAGCGTATGCTGTGCCAATACCATTGTTTGGCCACCAGTTCCGCACCCAATGTCGGCAATAAGAGATTGGTCGGTAAGGTTATCTATAAAGCTCAATGCTTGAAGTGTTACTTCCGGACTGCCTGGACCTTGGCGTTCCATATTGGAAAAATATTCACAGATTAAATTAAACTCGAATTCATGAATTGTTTTATTTTCGTTGTTCATTATTTTAATGTGTATAGCATACATGCGGAGGCATAACAATGCCTTTAACATTGTATGCAGATAAAACTATAATTCTAATAATAGAAACCTACTCTCGAAAGGAATATCCGAGAGTAAACGAAAGGACAATCTGTGTAGAAGATACAGATTGTTTACAACACCAAATCCGATTTAACTAAAGTAGTAAACATCCAATTGTTTTAGTGTTACAAAGATATATAATTTTTCGTTGAGTGAAAGAATTTCATTTACTGATATTCAACTTTATAGTATTCGCCGCCTTCTCTTTCGTATCCCAAAAATTTCGCATGGTCTTGTGCATTTGTAATCAAGGTCTTTTCTTTTGACATCTCGAACTTTAACTTTTCCGTCATGTATTTATCAATATCAATCTTGATTGTTTCGCACTCGCCCTTTGTGCCTATTACTCCTATTAAGAAGTCATCGGCATATCTCACATATTTCAGTCTACGAAACGTTTCATCCATGTCATTACCACTTGGCAATTGGAGTATCTGTTTTTGTTTTTGACGAAGTTCCTCTGCCATATTAGCTATTTTATCAGCAGCATCAACCTCTTTCAATCTCTTTTTTAGATAATGTACTCGATTGTTGAGTTTGCCGATTTCCTTATTGCGTTGCCTTACTTCACCTTCTCTGAATTTTGTGGCATATTCCTCCATATACTTGTCAAACTTGTCAAGATAGATGTTTGCCAGAACAGGACTTATTATCCCACCTTGAGGAGTTCCGGAGTATGTGTTGTTAAAATGCCATTCTTCCATATAACCAGCCTTTAGGAACTTGCGTATTAGTCGAAGGAATCTTTCGTCTTCTATACGTTCATTCATTATTCCAATCAGTACATTATGGTCAATGTTATCGAAGAAGCCTTTAATATCCCCTTCGATGAACCATTTTACACCATTGAAGTTATTCTGAAGACTTTTCAATGCTGTATGGCAACTTTTATGAGGTCTGAAACCATGTGAAGTCCATTCAAAATGTCCTTCATAGATGGCTTCTAATATCATCCTTATCACCTCTTGCACCAATTTGTCTTCAAACGAAGGAATACCAAGTGGGCGGAGTTTTCCGTTTTTCTTTGGTATGTATACCCTTCGGGCAGGATTGGGGCTATAGACTTCGCTTTTGAGGTCTGCAATTAGCTTTTCAATTCTCTCAATACTCATTTGATCTATCGTTCTGCCATCCGTACCCGATGTCATATTACCTGGTTTTGCATAAATGCGCTGATAGGCAATATAGAACATTTGCTCATTGAACAGAATGCGGTAGAGTCTTTCGTACTTGTAACTTAACTCTTTACTGTGTTCACTTAAAATATTTAATACTTTCTCTGGATTTCTCATACGTCTCTCACGTTTTCCGTTGTTAATATTAAAGTTATAGACTGTTCCCCTTCGCCATGTACAAGCCATTAACTTGCTCGGACTACTACGGGAACTCCGTTACCATATTGGGTTTTCAGAACCGTTATTCATAGCCTTATGGCATCCCAACTTAGGCAATCCCCATTTAACCGGCATAATAACTATTCGCGCGACAGATTGTCGGATGTGACTTTCGTTCTTGTCCGCTTATTGCGGCTGTGCCATAGTCGATTCTCCTTGCTCTACACCAACCCACAAAATAGGTAGAGTACTATGGAATGACGTGTGTAAAAGTCTTCCGTCATTGCAAGATTTGGTACCACCGAACTATCATTCAACCAATCAAGGCTTCATCCTCATATCTGTCTTTTCGTCTTGCTTGTTTCTTCCCATCGCCATTATTTAGAAAGAAGTCCGGTCTATTACATCGAGCAGGCACGTAAACGCTCTCATGCACTTGAGCGACTGATCTCCCGTAATTTTGAAGTGGAAGAGATTCCGGAAAGGATC
>JAQVZS010000012.1 GCA_028708075.1 Massilibacteroides sp. | reverse complement strand
TTGTGATCCGCCTGGGGCTCGAACCCAGGACCCCATCCTTAAAAGGGATGTGCTCTACCTGCTGAGCTAGCGAATCATCCTAATGCGTTACTGTTGCAATGCGGGTGCAAAGATAGAGCTAAATTTTGAATATGCAACAAATCGGGCGAATTTTTTAACTATCGATCACCTCTTTTCAGAATTTCTTCTTTGTTTTCCTCAGAAAAAGCCTGTTCTCTTCTGTTTTTTTCCATTAATATAAAACGTTTGTAATAGGAGAGGCAAAGGGTGGTTAATGGGAGTGCAACGATCAATCCGATAAATCCCAACAAAGTTCCCCAAATAGACAGCGAAAGGAGTATGATCGCCGGGTTTAAGCCCATGGCTTTTCCCATGATTTTCGGAGTAAGGAAAAGGTCTTGTATGGCTTGAACAATTCCTAAAACTAAAAGAGCAAGACCAAAAATCACCCAGAAATTTTCACCGGTTTCGGACGATTTTAATAATGCGAGTAGTAGCATGGGTATTATTCCGATCGTTTGTAAATAAGGGACGAGATTCAAGACGCCCATAAACAGGCCGAGGGTAATTCCCAAAGGAAGGTCGATAATTTTAAATCCGATGGCAAACAGAATTCCAACGCAGAGCGCGATTAGGGACTGTCCTCTGAAATAGCGATTCATGCTGTATTCTACATCATCGGCTAAGCCGAAGAAGAACGGACGATAGTCGATAGGAATAAGTTTTTTCCATCCGTTGGCTATTTTTTCATAATCCAACAGGATGAAAATAAAATAAAGAAAGATAATAAATACGATTGTAGCGCTAACCAAAACGGAAAAGGTGTTCGACAGGATCGCCCACATCCGTGGAGCTAATTGTTTTATGGCATCCAACAAGTTCTCTTTACTTAACAGATCTGGTAGTTCGGAAATGTCCACATGCGTTTGAATGTAGAGCAGCCAATCTTCCGGGATAAAAGGAATGTGCCCATTACTTGTATTGTGTGTGTTTATGGAATGCATGATCCGTTCGATCTCACTGGAAATAGAAGGAACCAGCAAGACGAAAAAAGCAATTAAAATTATGATGCAGGTCAATAAAACAGCCAGAATGGATAAAAAGCGACTTCTAATTTTTAGTTTGTATTGAACGAAACGGACAATCGGTTGCATCAAATAGGCCATCAGCCAAGCAATAAGAAAAGGTAAGAGTGCATTACGTAAGATGACTAACAAATATAATATGCCGGCGATAGACAGAAGGCCGAATACGATACGCGACACCCGATCGAAGGTAAATGGTTTTTCAAACAACGGATTCATGGCGGATTTTTTTATCTTTGTTTCACGCAAAGTTAGAAGAAAGTATTCGATATGAACAAGAACACCGCTTTTTTATTTGTCCTGGTATTCAGTCTGGTTACCGTCTCTTTTTCTTTTGCGCAAACGCCGCAACCGATAAAACGGTTTTTGGCTTTGCCGGAAGTGCGTGGGGCCTCGTTTTCGCTATTGGTAAAAGATCTTCGTTTAGGAGAAACTGTTTACCGTTTTGATCCGGATCGTTGCCTGACGCCTGCGTCTGTAATGAAATTGGTTACGACGGCAACGGCTTTGGAACTTTTAGGGGAAGAGTTTCGTTTTGAGACGACGCTGGAATACGATGGCCGGGTGAAAGATGGTGTTTTGTACGGTAATGTGTATATCCGTGGAGGAGGGGATCCGACATTGGGTTCTGCATTTTTCGCGAAAGACAGACTTTCTTTTCTGCCGGATGAGAATACATTCGTGCCACAGTGGATCGACGCTTTGACGCGGGCAGGAATTCATACGATCGACGGACGGGTGATTTCGGACGAGCGTGTTTTTGATAATGAGGGCGTTTCGAGGAAGTGGTTGTATGAGGATTTGGGGAGTTATTACGGAATGGGGTGCTACGGAATTTCTGTTTTTGACAACCAATACAAACTGGTGCTGAGAACCGGTCAGGCTGGAAGCACACCGCTTATTCAGCGTATGGTTCCAGCTGTTGGAGGCTTGCGGTTTGAGAATTATATGATCGCGGCGAATGTGTTGTCGGACAGTTCCTATATTATGGGAGCACCTTTTTCGGATCTTCGTTTTTTATATGGTGTGGTGCCTGCCGGAAAAGAAAGTTATGTATTGAAAGGAGATATTCCTGACCCGCCGTTGTTTTTTGCGGAATATATGACCGAAAGGCTTTTGCAAGCCGGGTTTGAAATACGTGGAGAACCAACCTGTTTTCGACTGCTGTCTGAAAAAGGCGATTTGCCGACGGAGAAAAGGACAAAACTAATGACAACCTATTCGCCGTCTCTTGCTGAAATTGCTCGGGTGACGAATGAATTCAGTCATAATCTGTATGCAGAAGCGTTGTTGAAAACGGTTGGATTGCTTGAGGTTCCGGATAATGAGTCGCTTGTTTCTTCTTTTGATCGTGGCGTAAATGTATTAAAAAATTATTGGGCGAAAAAAGGGTTAGATACTTCGGTTCTGCAGTTGTACGACGGAAGTGGATTGGCTGTGACAGATAAATTGACCACTGATTTCCTTTGCGATTTGCTGATCTATATGCGAAAACAATCTTCTGAAGGAGATGCTTTTGTCCGGAGTATTCCTCGAGTAGGTTTGGAAGGATCGGTGCGTAATTTCTTAAAAGGTTCTTTCTTACAGGGAAAGGCACGATTGAAGAGCGGGAGCATGACTGGTGTAAAGTCGTATGCTGGTTATATCGAGAAAGACGGACGTACATACGTTGTCGCAATGATGATTAATAATTACGCAGGGGAAGGACGTCTCGTCACGCAGGCAATGGAACGGCTTTTTCTTTCTTTGTTTTAATCCGAAATTACGGAAATAAAGCATGCTTATTGAGAAAATCCATGAACGCTTGTTTGTAACTGTCTGAAATCGGGATGTATTCTTTCCCGAAAACGATACGGTTACGTTCGATTACCTTGATTTTCTCCGCTTGTACGATGAAAGACCGATGTACGCGGATAAAACGGGACTCCGGCAATATTTCTTCCATGGTTTTCAATGTGATTAGGGAGAGAACCGGGTGGAGTTCGTTTTCTGTATAGATTTTCACGTAGTCTTTTAATCCTTCAATATACAATATTTTGGAAAGTTCTATCCGTACAAGTTTATATTCCGTTTTAACAAAAATACTGTCTGCTTCTGCTTTCTCCGGTTCGATGTTTGTTTTCGGTTTACGTGAGAGTTCGTACCATTGTAACGCTTTATTGGCCGATTTCAGAAAATCGGCATAGTTGATCGGTTTAAGCAAATAGTCGAGCGCATTTACTTTATAACTGTCTAATGCGTATTGCGTAAATGCCGTAGTAAAAATGATTCGTGTGTCTGTGTTTATTATTCGCGAGAATTCCATGCCGCTTAATTCGGGCATTTGTATATCTAAAAATAACAAATCGACCGACTGGTTTGTTAGTTCTTCTGTTGCTTCTATTGCACTGTTATAGGTTCCTTTCAATTCGAGGAAAGAAGTTCTCAATACGTAACTTTCCAATAAACTCACGGCTAAAGGTTCGTCGTCGATTATGGCACAGGTTAATTTCATAAGGCGGGTAATGAAATGGTTAATATACTGCGATATTGATTCTCTTCTTTTCCGTACTGGAAAGAATACATTCCCGGATAGATCAGCGACAACCGTTTTTCCAAATTCGGTAATCCGATTCCGGAACCACTTTTATCTTGTCGGTCTTTGGGAAAATAACTGTTCTCAATGAGACAGTATAGTTCTCTTTCCTTCTGTGTGATTCGGATATGGATAAAAGAGGGTTTGTTGTTGCTGATCCCATGTTTAAAGGCATTTTCGATCAGGGTAATAAATAGCAGGGGGGCAATGAGAACATCTTCATTTTCCAAGTCTATCTCTGTTTGCAAGTTTACATTTTTGGCTAAGCGAATACGCATCAATTCGATATAGTTCCGGACAAAATCCATTTCTTTGCCGACCGAAACCAACGTCTGACTGCTTTCGTAAAGTACATAACGTAACAAACGACTAAGTTCGTGTATCGTCTCTTGTGCCTGTTCCGGACTGATAGCGATCAGGCTATAGATATTGTTTAATGTGTTAAACAGAAAATGCGGATTTAGTTGGCTTTTCAAATTTTTTAGTTCTGCTTCCGCCCGGTTCTTTTCCAGGTCTTTTCTGATCCCTTCCATCTCAAACCAGCTGGCCGTCATGCGTATTGCGACACTCAAAATGACTACGATCGAATACATAAAAAGGTTACGTAACAGGAATCCGGATAATTGAAAAATTCCCTGCTCATCCATCGGTCTGCCCGGAACATGGTCTGGTGGTGGCAGTAATTGCATAATCAGATGAACGGCGATCGTTACCATTATCATCAACAGCAGATTGGAAAGGATAAATCGGGCTACTCGTTGATTGGTGAGGAAATGCTTGATCAAATAAAGATAGTTACAATAAAAAACGCAGGCAAAAGAAACGACAACAATAAACGTGCGTAGAAAGAAATCCGGCGTCACGATAAATTCGTTCCCTCCGGTAAAGAAAAAAGGGATACTTAAAGGAATGCTCCATACAACAATATGAATCAGTATCCCGATTTTCCGAACCAAGGGGGCGGATGTTTTCAGTTGATTTATGCGTTTTTTCTCTTCCATTATCGACACAAATATATTAAATCATTCGTACCGAATCGCTTCTATCGGGTCTAATTGTGCTGCTTTCTTGGCCGGATACCAGCCGAAGAAAATACCAGTCAGCGTACAGACGGCGAATGAAAGGAATACGCTCCAAGGTTGTATATAAATGGGGAAGCGGGCTATTCCGTTTACTAACAAAGAAGCACCGATTCCCAAAAGGACGCCGATTAATCCGCCGGTAACACTGATCAGCACGGATTCGATCAGAAATTGCGCCAGGATATCCCGTCCTTTTGCACCGATACTCATACGAAGTCCTATTTCGCGTGTGCGTTCGGTGACGGAAACATACATGATATTCATGATTCCGATGCCACCGACTAAAAGTGAAATACCAGCTACAGCCGCAAGTAAAACCGTCATCAAATCCGTCGTGCTTGTCAACATGCTGCTCAACTCTTGCTGGCTACGAATGGTGAAATCATCATCGTCCGTCTGTTTTAACTTGTGATTGCGGCGTAATATTTCTGAAATTTCATCGATTGCCAGATCCGTGTATTCTTCTTTTGTTGCAGAACAGGTAAGACCTTGCAAATGGGTGATGGCCAGGACTCTTTTTTGGATAGTTGTGTACGGAGCTAAGATTAGGTCGTCCTGGTCCATCCCCATGCTGTTGTAGCCTTTACTTTCCAGAGTTCCGATAATCCGGAACGGTATTTTGTTGAAACGAATTACTTTTCCTATTGGGTTTTCTCCGTTTTTGAATAAATTGTCAATGACTGTTTTGCCCACAACACAAACTTTGGCTGCAGACTGAATGTCCTGTTCGGAGAACATGTCTCCTTCTTCTATTTTATAACGGCGGATTTCCAGATATTCAGAACTGATTCCGTAGACTGTCGTTGGCGCGTTATTGGAACTGTAGATTATTTGTCCGCTGCTGTTTACCGAAGGCGATATGGCAGCGAGGTAGCGTGTTTCATTAACAATATCTTTGTAGTCTTGTAATTTGAGCGTTTCCATCGCCGAAGCATCTTGTCTTACGCCGCCTCGGATATCGGCACCGGGTTGTATCATGATCATGTTCGAACCCATTTCGCTGATTTGCTCCTGGATGCTTTTCTTTGATCCCTGGCCGATCGCAAGCATGGTTATGACGGAGGCTACGCCGATAATGATTCCCAACATGGTTAAAAAACCGCGCAGTTTATTATTTGCCAAAGCCCGTAAGGCAATCTTGATTAAGTTCGTCCCGTTCATACTTAGTCGTCGTTTTTGGGCAGTTTGGCTAAGGCTTCTGCTGCCGAAAGTATATTGTTATTGTATGTATCATTAATTACTCGCCCGTCTTTTAGTTGAATATTCCGGCTGGTATAATGTGAGATTTCCGGATTATGGGTGACAAAAATAATGGTTCGTCCTTCCGCGTGCAGTTTTTGGAACAAGACCAAAATTTCGGAACTGGTACGCGTATCCAGGTTTCCCGTTGCTTCATCGGCCAGAATGACCGCCGGACTGTTTACCAACGCGCGGGCTATTGCGACGCGCTGCATCTGTCCGCCGGACATTTGGTTACTTTTATGATTCAGCCGGTCACCCAGTCCTACGGCTATGAGCGACTCAATTGCTTTTTTCCGTCGTTCTGTTGCGCTGTACGCCGAATTATACATTAATGGAAGTTCAACATTTTCTATTGCTGTTGTTTTGGGGAGTAAGTTGTAACTCTGAAAAACAAATCCAATCTTACGATTTCGGAGAGTTGCCCGAGCATTCTTTCCCATTGTTCGGACAGGAATGCCATCCAGAAAATATTCGCCTTCGGATGGAGTATCTAAGCACCCTAGAGTGTTAAGAAGTGTACTTTTTCCTGATCCCGAACTTCCCATTATGGTGACGAATTCGCCTTCGTTGATGGCGAAAGAGACTCCTCTGAGGGCATGTACTACTTCCTCTCCTACTTGGAAATTCCGGGTGATCCCCTCCAGACGGATAATCTCTCTTTTATCGGTTATAAATGCCTGATTCATTTCTTTAGTTTTCTTTGGATTCATTTTTCCGGTTGTTGTTTCCTCCCGGAGGGCTAGGCATGAACGGACTCTTTTCCGTACTTGCAGTCGGTAACACCTGTGATGCTGCTTTCAGTTCGACAACGACTTCTTCTTTGTCAGTTAATCCTTCAACAATTTCCGTCAGGCTGCCGTTTACGGCTCCCGTTGTGACAAATTGGGGGGTTAAAACCTGGCCTTTTTGTTGCCAAATCAGTTTTTTCCCCTCGGGAGTATCACCTGCCTTTTCAACCGTTAAGTTTAACGAACTTAATAACTCCGGATCGGGAACAAAGCGCAAGGCTTTGGTTGGAATGGTCAATACATTATTACGTTCTAAGGTGTAGATCGTTACGTTGGCTGTTAATCCCGGTTTTAGTTTTAGTTCCGGATTATAAGCGCTGATTACTACTTCGTACGTTACGACGTTCGATTCGACGATTGCTTCGAGCCGCACTTGTGTAACGGTTCCTTCGAATATATCTTCCGGATAAGCATCCACGTAAAATTTTACGGATTGTCCTTCTTCTACATTGCCTATATCTGCTTCGTCCACATCTGCGATCACGCGCATCTGGGTAAGGTCATTTGCGATCGTGAACAAAGTTGGCGTACTGAATCCGGCAGCTACCGTTTGTCCGGCTTCTACCGCACGATTGATAACGACTCCGTCTATCGGGCTCAGGATGGTTGCGTATTCCAGATTTCTCTTCACTTTTACCATATCTGCCTTATTTTGTTCATAACTATTTTTTGCCTTTTCGTAATTGTAGGTCGCTGTTTCGTAGTCGGTATCGCTGATTAATTTCTTTTCATATAAAACTTTGCTGCGGGCATAATTCTTTTCCTGATATTCAAATTCTGTTTTGCTGCTTGCCAGACTTGCCTGTTTGGATTGCAGTTCCGCTACCAGATTGATTTTATCCATTTCTGCCAGCAACTGTCCCTTTTTGACAACACTGTTATAATCCACATAGAGATTGTCGATTATGCCGGATACCTGTGTGCCGACTTCCACTTCTACGACCGGTTCTACTGTTCCGGTTGCTACGATCGCATTGGAAAAGCTGCTCCGTTCTGTCGTCGCGGTTTCTAATCTGACTGCTTTGCCTGCCGGCTTTCGTAACAGGAAGAACGCAATTCCTCCCACGACGCACAAACCAACAATGCCCATAATAATCTTTCGCTTATTCATATCGTATTTATTTTTCTAACATGATTCATAATTTATCATCGATCTCCTTTTTCTGGTAGATGTTGAGTAATTGGATACTCATGATTGCCATGTATTTTGTTTGCAGGATTTCTTGTTGGGCGGTTAGCCAGTTGCTCTTCTCAGTCAGTAACTCCAGCGTATTTTTCATACCTAAAAAGAACTGTTCTTCTGTTTGCTTATAGCTTTGGGCTACAGCACCCAAGCGATCTTGCGCTGCGAGGTACTGATTCTGAGAAGAGGTGGCGTCCAAATAAAGGCCTTCTACTGTTTTCAGTAGATTTTTCTGTGTGTTTATTAATTCTAACTGATTGGTGGTGACAGCAAACTTTGCTTTGTTGACGGCCGTCTTGTTTTCTCTGTTCGAGAAGATCGGAATGCTTAACGTTAGTCCTACACTTTCGCTGAACCGGTCCCAAAGTTGGTCTTTAAATGTGATACCGGTTCCTGAAGAATGCCCCGTGCCTATCCCTGCACTTAGGGATAAGGACGGTAGATAACCTGCTTTTGCCTTTTTGATTTCCAGTTCCGAGATGTCGACGTTAAGTTTGCTGCTTTTCATTTCCGGCATCACAGATAATGCGGTCGCATAAATCACTTGTTTTTCGGGAAGTGGAGCCAAAATGTCTTCTTCCGTCAGTTCGGGGATATCCAATTCAATCTCTTCTTCAATCTCCAGTTCCAGTAATTGTTTCAATTGCAGTTTGTAAGTTGCCAAGTTGGTTTCAGCGACAACCAATTGGTATTTGTCTGTACTGTATTGACTTTCGATCTGAGACAAATCGACTTTCGAAATCGATCCGGCTTTATACAATTCTTCAGAACGGTTTAGTTGTGCTTTGGATACTTCCACCGTGTTTTGATTAATCTTTACCGACTCATAAGCGTACAATACCTGCATATATGCTTGGATAAGCGCAATGCGGATATCATCTTCGCTCTGTTCAACATCCAATTGACTGGCTTGTGTTTGCAATTCTTCTTGCTTAATGGCATTGAGCCGGCGTCCACCGTCGAAAAGCTTCAGGCTTGCGTTCAATCCGTAACTTCCGGTATAGCTGTTGTTGTCGTCAGTATTAGAAGACGGATAGTTTGCGAAATTGTGAGAAGAAGAGGCCGATAGCGACGGAAAAAGTTGGGCCTTTGCTTGTAGATAGTCCTCTTTACCGGATAAAAAGTTTACCATACTTTTTTTTACCTGGATATTGTGTTCCAGAGCGTAGTTCAAACAAGCATTTAACGTCCATTTTTCCGGTTTTTCCTGTGCATTCAATAGCAGAGGAAAAAGTAAAAGTAAAAGAAAAATACTCAATATAAAAAAATCTCTTTTCATGCGTTGTCGTTTTCAAATAATTGATGTGACAAAGCTATCTTTCAGTTGATCCATGTGCAAATACAATCGTTATAAGAAGAGAAGACATAGACTAAAGCACTGTTTTTGTCGACGAACTTTGAACGAAAGTGCTTCTTTAAACGGTTTTTTTCGTATGTTCATCGAGAAAAACGGATCATAAAGCGAAATGAACTTGAGTTGAATCTTCGAGGTCATTAATTTTGTGAGAAACAAATAAAATAAATCGTATGAGAACAAAAGCAAATTGGTATTGGGCAATTCCGCTAATTGTTGTTGGGTTAACCTGGCAGCTTAGAAACTTGGAATATATTTCATCTCAAGTTTCTCACATTATTATTTCCTGGCAGTCATTATTAATATACATCGGCGTAATCCATCTGTTCAGAAAAAGATATGTTGGAGGCCTCCTTGAAATCTTTATCGGGTGTATTTTTATGTTACCTTTAGCCGGGGTATTAGAATATGACTGGTTTCATTTAAATTGGCCGATATTTTTAATCTTAGTTGGACTCTTTGTGTTGCTTAGTCCATATCTAAGAAGAAATGTCTATCACCATGAATCGAACGTGTCTTATTTTTGTGAAGAAGGGTATGTAGAAACGACTAATTATTTCGGAAGTGTTAAACAGATTGTCTTGGATCCTATATTTAAAGGTGCACGAATAAGTAATACCTTTGGAGGTACGGTGATTGATTTGCGACGTACTGTGTTAGATGCGCCGGAAACCTATATTGATATCGAATGTACTTTTGGGGGGATTGAAATTTATTTACCTTCTAACTGGTCTCTATTAATTAAATCTACAGCCGTTTTAGGAGGATGTGAAGATAAACGTTTTCCTACTGAAATGATAGATAATGGGCATGTTTTGATTATTCGTGGAAATGTAACTTTTGGAGGAGTTGTTTTTAAAAGCTGATTATGCAGATACATCCCTTAATAGAACAAATCAAATATCGAATAATCGCAATATTTTTGTTGCTTTTCTTATTCGTGTTGCATGCAGGTCTGCTATTTTATTATGGTGAAGGAAGGGAGGTCGTTGTTTTAGCTGATAGTGTCGTGTTTCTTGCTGTCTTTTCTGTATTGGCTTATTTTTTCTGGTATTCAGTCGGTTTGATGGATGAAATCTCGAATCAGGTTGGCGTACTATTAATAGTTCAGTTTATCTGTATAGGTGCAAGCTATTTGGTTGTGTACAGTATTGCGCCGGAATCGGGAAAATGGTTTGTGCGGAGTATTCCGATCCGTTTTATTTTCGGAGTAATGGCTTGGATCCTTCTTCTTCAATGGTATCGTTGGTATTATTCCCTAAATTCGGAGGAAGTATCCGGCTCTTTGCCCGATCTGGAGTTAGAAAATAATGAAACGGAAATTATATCAATCGATCGCATATCCGTTAAAGATGGTAGTCGGATCCATTTAATTCCCATAGAAGAGTTGGTCTATATTCAGTCTTGTGGCGATTATGTAACTCTGTTTACAGTAGACAAACAATATGTGAAAGAACAAACGATGAAATCGTTGATTTCTCAACTTCCACTGCTATTTGTCCGGGTTCATCGTTCCCTGATTGTAAACAGCGATTATATTACGCGTATAGAATTGTTCGAAAAGCAAAGTTATCGTATCCGTTTGAAAAGTGGGCTTTATTTGAAAGTTAGTACGTCTGGTTATAAAGTTTTAAAAGAGCGGCTTCGCTTGTGATCGTTGTTAAGTGGGTCTGTACCTTCCGCCCGGTATAGCTTTGATTTTCCCTTCCATCTCGAGTTCAAAAAGATGGACGGATAATTCGGAAATCGCGATCTCCAACCGGATTGCCAATTCGTCAATCTGGATATCCCCCTGCTTCCGGATAAGGGCTAAAACCGGGTCGCTGCATTCTTCAACCGTTGAGAAGGGTAATTCCGCCTGAACGCTATCCGGTTGTTTACGTTCTTCCCAACACATTGCTGAGATGAAATCAGTAGCGCAGCTAATTAGTCCGGCTTTGTTTAACCGGATTAACTTATTACAACCACACGACATCGGATCATTCGTTCTGCCCGGAAAAGAAAAGACGTCGCGACTGTAAGAGAAAGCCAAATCGGCCGTAATTAATGAGCCTCCCTTTTCTGCCGATTCCACGACAATTGTCGCATCGGCCAGTCCGGCGACAATCCGGTTTCGCCGGACAAAATTGGAGCGGTCCGGATTCGTTCCGCTGGGATAATCCGTCAGCAATCCGCCTTGTTCCAACATCGCGATTGCCGTCGATTTATGTACTCCCGGATAAATTCGGTCTAATCCGTGTGCCAGAACGCCAACTGTGGAAAGTTTGTTTTTTAAAGCAGCCCGGTGCGAACAAATGTCTATCCCGAATGCCAGTCCGCTGATGATTAAAACATCCGGTATTGCTGCGCCTAAATCGGCGACAAACTGCTCGGTTAATTCTCGTCCGTAAGAAGTTGCGTTGCGCGTACCCACAATACTGACAATATGAGTTTTGTTTAAGTCGATGTTCCCTTTTGTGTAAAGAAGAAGCGGTGCGTCCGGACATTCCCGAAGCCGGTAAGGATATTGTTCGTCGTTGATAAACAAACCCTTGATCCGGTTTTTTCCCATAAAAGCGAGTTCGGCTTCCGCTTGTTCGAGTACTTCCGGATTTTTAATTTCCAGCGCTGTCCGAGTTCCGATTCCCGGGATTTTTTCCAATAGTCTTTCTTTTTCTTTGAAAATCGCTTCGGCAGAACCGAAATAGGTGAATAACTGACGTCCGAGAGCCGTTCCCACTCCATGAATTTTAGTTAAGGCAATTTGGTATAGCATGTAAATAATCTTGTTAAGGTTTGTCTGTTGTTTTTTCTAAAAATCGGTCAAAGTATTCGCCACGGGTTAGTTTGCCGTTTTCAACGACGACAATGTCGATTATCCCCTTTGCCGCTAAAACGTTGTCGGGCTCACGGTAAATCTCCTGCTCAAAAACCAGTTTGGGACCGTTTTTCCGCAAGTTGACATACGACGAAAAACGGTCTCCGCTGTGAAGCGAAGTGCGGTAGTGTATTTCTACCCGCGAAACAAATGCGTCTACTCCTTTTTCATGCATGGCGCCGAAGTTTTCGCCCAGCGATTCCAGGTATTCGTGACGGGTATGTTCCATGTAATGCTGATAATTGGCGTTGTTTACTACCCCCTGCAGGTCGCATTCATAATCCCGGACTTTCATTTCCAGTTTAAAAACATGCTTCTTCATTAGTTTAATTCTTTTCTTTCGTTGGCAACTAGTTTATACATTCTATCCGAGGGACGGATCTTTTCTTTTACCTTGAACGAGAAGCGTTCTCCTTTTACTGTTTCCTGAACCGGCTTAAGGTCTACCCGAATTTCGTCGATCGTTTGCATAAGTGCGCCAGTTGTCGGGCCGGTAACCAGAACTTCATCTCCTACTCTAAGTGTCTGAGACTCCATTTCAAATTCGGCAACCCCGAGTTCGCTGAAGTATTTGATGCCTTTGGCAACGTATATTTTCTTTTTGGTCGCGCTCGATCCGTATCGGCTTGTCCATTCGCCCAATCGTTGTCCCAAATAATATCCGTTCCAGAACCCACGATTGAAAACCGTTGCCAGCCGTTCGTCCCAATCTGCTATTTTTGTTTCGTCGTACGTTCCTTCGCAATAAGCCCTGACGGCTTCCTGATAACATTCCGTGACGATACGCACATATTCAGGGCCGCGTGCTCTGCCTTCAATTTTGAATACCCGTACGCCTGCGTCCATCATTTTATTCATAAAATGAATGGTCTTCAAATCTTTGGGCGACATGATGTATTGATTGTCGATATCCAGTTCCAGATCGGTTTCTTTGTCTTTTACCGTATAGCCGCGCCGACAGATTTGCGTGCAGGCACCCCGGTTTGCTGAAGCGTTCAGTTCATGCAGACTTAAATAACATTTCCCCGAAACTGCCATGCATAAGGCGCCATGTGCGAACATTTCGATTCGGATTAATTCTCCTTTCGGCCCTTTTATTTTCTGTTCGACGATTTGCCGATGGATTTTATGCACCTGTTCGAGATTCAGTTCGCGTGCCAGAACGACCACATCCGCAAAACGGGCGTAAAACTTTAACGCTTCAACATTCGAAATGTTGAGTTGGGTCGATAAATGCACTTCTTGTCCGATCTGGTTTGCATAATTCATCGCCGAGACATCCGCTGCGATAATTGCCGAAACTTCCGCTTCCTTAGCTGCGTCGATGATTTGACGCATCAAGTCCAGGTCTTCGTCGTAAATAACCGTATTGACTGTCAAGTAGCTTTTAACATCCCGTTCACGACAAATCGAAACGATCTTCCGCAAATCCTCTGTTGTAAAATTATTCGCTGAACGCGCACGCATGTTTAATCCTTCGATCCCGAAGTAGATCGAATTCGCTCCGCCTTGTATAGCAGCCATTAGGGATTCGTACGACCCGACGGGTGCCATTATTTCAAATTCTTTTTCTGTCAAATTTTTGTCGTTTAGCAATTAGCGATTGCAAAGTTACAAATAAGTTGCGAGACGGAATTCACGCCGGCTTGCAATAAAACAAATTATGCTCTCTGTTTGAAATATAATAAATTAATGTATTTTTGCCTTGTGTACTTATAGATGATAAAACAAATACAAACAATAACAAACAATTAGTAACATGGGACACAATAAGATTATTGGAGAAAAGATCAAAAGTATCCGGGAATCGCAGCAATTGACTTTGGCGGAAGTTGCCGAACGCTCGGGATTGAGTCTGGAACAGATTGAACGGATCGAAGATAATACCGAATTTCCATCTCTTGCTCCCTTAATTAAAGTCGCTCGTGTATTGGGCGTTCGTTTAGGTACTTTTTTAGACGATCAGGTCGAACTCGGGCCGGTGATTTGCCGGAAAACAGAAAGTGCCGGAGATCGGGGAATTGATTTTTCTAATAACGCGACTCAGAGCCGGAAGCACATGTCCTACAAGGCGCTGTCGCAAGATAAATCCGGTCGTCACATGGAGCCTTTCCTGATCGATATCGAATCGTCCGAAGGCGTCAATTTCATTATGTCTACTCATGAAGGGGAAGAATTTATTTATGTTTTGGATGGAATCGTGGAGATTAATTATGGGAAAAACAAGTATATTCTGGAAGAAGGAGACAGTATTTATTACGATTCTATTGTTGCACACCATGTTCATGCCGCCAATGGTGGTACGGCCCGTATTTTAGGTATTGTTTATACGCCTTATTGAGAAAATTATGGAATTACAAGATAAGACGATCGGTGAATGGATCGAATATTGGGCCGAACAGACGCCGGATAAGGAGAGTATCGTTTATTCGGACAGAGATCTCCGGTTTACCTGGGAAACATTGAACGAACGAGTCGATAAGATGGCGAAAGGTTTGTTGTCTGTTGGCGTGAAGAAAGGAACGCATGTCGGGATTTGGGCGACGAATGTGCCGGATTGGCTGACTTTTCTTTATGCCGGAGCAAAGATCGGAGCGATTTTAGTAACGGTCAACACGAACTACAAACAGCACGAGTTGGAATATCTGGTAGAAGATGCCGATATACATACGCTTTGTATTACGGAAGGTGTTTTTGACAGTAATTATGTGGACATGGTTTATACCATGCTTCCGGAGTTGAAAACCTGCCAGCGCGGATATCTGAAAAGCAAACGTTTCCCGGAAATGAAGAACGTGGTTTATATTGGGCAGGAAAAGTTTCGCGGTATGTATTCCACGCCGGAAATTCTTCTTTTGGGTGAAAATGTTGACGACTGTACGCTGGAGGAAGCCAAAAAACAAGTAGGGTGTTTCGATGTCGTGAATATGCAGTACACTTCCGGAACCACGGGTTTTCCCAAAGGAGTGATGTTGACGCATCATAACATTACCAATAACGGTTATTTCACCGGAGAAGGGATGGGGGTTACGGCGGAAGATAAGCTCTGTTGTTGCGTGCCGCTCTTTCATTGTTTCGGAGTCGTGCTGGCGACGATGAGCAGCCTGACGCACGGTTGTACGCAAGTGATGGTGGAACGTTTCAATCCTTTACTGGTGTTGGCTTCCGTACACAAAGAACGATGTACGATGCTTTATGGCGTGCCGACCATGTTTATTGCCGAGATGAACCATCCGATGTTCGATATGTTCGACCTGACGTCTCTTCGTACGGGGATCATGGCGGGAGCGCTTTGTCCGATCGAACTGATGCGTGCCGTCACGGAAAAAATGCATATTACATCTATTACCAGTGTGTACGGATTGACGGAAAGTTCGCCGGGAATGACGCATTCAGTGTTGAGTGATTCGTTTGAAGAACGTTGTACGACCGTTGGAAAAGAATATCCGTTTACGGAGGTAAAAGTGTTGAATCCCGAAACCGGCGAAGAATGCGCGGTCGGAGAACAAGGTGAAATGTGTTGTCGTGGTTATTTAGTGATGAAGGGTTATTACAAGAATTCGCAAGCAACGGCCGAAGTGATCGATAAAGACGGTTGGCTGCATAGCGGCGACCTGGGTATCAAAGATGAAAAAGGCTATTACCGGATTACGGGGCGGATTAAAGATATGATCATTCGTGGAGGAGAAAATATTTATCCGCGCGAGATCGAAGAGTTTTTATATCATTTGAAAGGGGTGAAAGATGTACAGGTTGCCGCCGTTCCTTCTAAAAAATACGGAGAAGAAGTCGGTGCCTTTATTATCCTGCGCGAAGGCGTCTGTCTGACGGAAGAAGAAGTACGCGACTTCTGCCGGGGTAAGATTTCCCGCTATAAAATACCCAAATATGTTTTCTTTGTCGATGCTTTTCCTATGACGGGTAGTGGGAAGATCCAGAAATACAAACTGAAAGACCTTTCGTTGGAAATGCTTGCCCAACAGAATATCGTTCCTGTATGACCCTCAAAAACAGAATATTCTTCCTGACAGGGTGTTTTAATTAAGTAAAAATAAATTTTACCTTTGTGGAGAATTATTTTTACTTAATTATTTATATATGCCAGAATTATTTCCAACTAATCTGCCGTATAAAGTGGCGGATATTGGTTTGGCTGATTTCGGACGGAAAGAGATCGAAATTGCCGAACACGAAATGCCGGGGTTAATGGCGCTGCGCGCGAAGTACAGCGGTAAGCAACCGTTAAAAGGTGCCCGTATCACCGGCTCACTGCATATGACAATTCAGACTGCGGTGTTAATCGAAACATTAGTTGCGTTGGGCGCGGACGTGCGCTGGGCAAGTTGTAACATCTTTTCTACACAAGATCATGCAGCGGCGGCGATCGCGGTTACAGGCGTTCCGGTCTTTGCTTGGAAAGGCGAAACGCTGGAAGAATATTGGTGGTGTACCGATATGGCGTTGCGGTTCCCGGGCGGGAAAGGGCCGCAGATGATTGTGGACGATGGCGGAGATGCTTCTTTGTTGGTTCACAAGGGATACCGTGCGGAAAACGATCCGAAGACGATCGACCGTAAAGGAGGTAACCATGAAGAACAGGTAATCCTGGATACGTTGCATCGTATTTTAAAAGAAGATACTACGCGTTGGCACCGGATGGTTGCCGACATGAAAGGCGTTTCGGAAGAAACGACTACCGGCGTTCACCGTCTGTATCTGATGATGGAACGGGGAGAATTGTTGGTTCCGGCGATTAACGTAAACGACTCGGTTACGAAATCGAAGTTCGATAATCTCTACGGGTGCCGTGAGTCGCTGGCCGACGGGATCAAGCGAGCTACGGACGTAATGATTGCCGGAAAAGTCGTTGTTGTAGCCGGTTACGGAGATGTGGGTAAAGGTTGTTCGCATTCTATGCGTTCATATGGGGCACGTGTTTTAGTGACGGAGATCGATCCGATCTGTGCTTTACAGGCGGCGATGGAAGGTTTTGAAGTAACTACCATGGAAAAAGCAGTGAAAGAAGGCAACATTTTTGTGACAACTACCGGAAACCGCGACATCATCACGATCGAACATATGGAGAAGATGAAAGATCAAGCGATTGTTTGCAATATCGGCCATTTCGATAATGAGATTCAGGTGGACAAATTGGTGAACTATCCTGGGATCAAACATACTAACATTAAGCCCCAGGTAGATAGATATACGTTCCCCACGGGAAATTCTATTTTCTTGCTTGCCGAAGGTCGTTTGGTGAATCTGGGTTGTGCGACAGGGCACCCTTCGTTTGTGATGAGTAATTCGTTTACCAATCAGGTGCTTGCACAGATGGACTTATGGGCTCACCCTTACGAAATCGGGGTGTATCGTCTGCCGAAACAGTTGGATGAGGAAGTCGCCCGCCTGCATTTGGAACGTATCGGTGTTAAGTTGACAAAATTGACGCAAGAACAGGCTGATTATATCGGCGTATCCGTGAATGGTCCGTATAAAGCGGAGCATTACCGTTATTAAGAAGATTTTTTTAACACATAAAAGACGGCACGACAGAAATGAAATGCCGTTTTTTGTGCCGGTTAAATAACTTTTTATATATTTAGAAACAAAAAACGTTTGCTCGTTATGCAGGAAAGACACTTAGACCGGTTACGCTACCTTAAGGAATTAGCTAACACTTCAAGGGAGTATTATATAGATTATATAGATGCGTATTTTCCTCGGAAGAGCCGGTGCCGGATTTTAGAAGTCGGCTGTGGAGAAGGAGGCAATTTACTCCCTTTTGCAGAAAGAGGTGCAGCTGTGACTGGTGTTGATCTCTCAGAGATGAAAATCGCGCAAGCGAATTCTTTTTATCGGGAATTGCCGTATGACGCGGTTTTTTTTGCGGTAAACTTTTTTGATTTTCCGTATCCAGACGAGGATAAAAAATACGATATCATTTTAGTACACGACGTTATTGAACATATTACGCCAAAAGATAAATTTCTGAAACATCTGAAGCCGTTCCTTAACGAGGATGGTATTGTTTTTTGGCGATTCCCAGCGTGGCAGATGCCGTTTGGCGGTCATCAGCAAATCTGTCGGAATAAGTTCTGTTCTCGATTGCCGTTTATCCATCTTCTGCCGGCACCCGTTTACCGTGGTATCTTGAGTTCGTTCGGTGAAGACCAATCCTGTATCGACGAGCTAATTGACATTAAACGATGTGGTGTGACTATCGAAATGTTTGAGAAGCTATTAAAAACCAATGATTATATTTCATTGAATCGCTGTTTGTGGTTTATCAATCCGCATTACAAACAAAAATTCAATTTGAAACCTCGCAAATTGTCAGTGTCTCTTTCGCATATACGCTATGTCCGGAATTTTTTTACAACATCGTGTTATTATATTACGAAATCTGTGTAATTTTAATTTTAAATAGATACGTTAATTACCGATGTGTATTTTTTCAATCATAATTCCTGTATACAATCGTCCGGACGAGGTAGATGAATTGTTAGAAAGCTTGACGCAGCAAACATTTACTGACTTTGAAGTCGTTGTGGTAGAAGACGGCTCAACGGTTTTGTGCGAGCAGGTGGTGAAGGAATATGATGGGGCGTTGGCTATTCGCTATTTTGTGATCGAAAATTCCGGTCCCGGCCCGGCGCGTAATTATGGGGTGTCACAAGCTACCGGACGCTATGTAATTATACTCGATTCTGATTGTATCCTTCCGTCTTCCTATTTGAAACACGTCGATTATTCTTTTAAACAGTATAACGCGGATGCGTTCGGCGGTGCAGACCGTGCGCATCCCGCTTTTTCTGTTACGCAAAAAGCGGTGAATTACGCGATGACCTCTTTTTTTACGACCGGAGGAATCCGGGGAAGCAAAAAAAAATTAGATAAATTTTATCCCCGCAGTTTTAATATGGGGATGAAAAAAACTGTTTATGAAGCGTTGGAGGGGTTTTCCCGCATGCGTTATGGAGAAGATATCGATTTCAGTATCCGTATTTTTAAGAGCGGGTACGCCTGTTTTTATTTTCCTGATGCCTGGGTGTATCATAAACGAAGAACGGATCTCCGTCAATTTTTCCGTCAGGTGAATCATTCGGGTAAAGCGCGGATCGATTTATTTATCAAATATCCCGACTCTCTCAAGCCCGTTCATTGTTTGCCGGCGATCTTTACCATCGGCTTGATAGTTCTTTTAATCGCTTCTATCTTTTATTTGCCCCTATTGTTGCTGCCGGCAATCTACATGCTGATGTTATTGGTCGATTCTTGGATGAAGAACAAAGACCTCCGAGTTGCGTTGCTTTCCGTGCCGGCCTCCTTCATTCAGTTAACTGGTTACGGTTCCGGATTTATTTCGGCTGTATGGAGCAAATTGATCCTTCGTAAATAATCTACTCATCCCTTAGTGCGTTTACCGGATTTCCGGATGCTGCTTTGTAGCTGTGCCAGCTTACGGTGAATAATGAGATTGCAGAGACAACGAGTAAGGCAATAAGGAAGATTTCTGCGGAAATGTCGGTACGAAAAACAAAATTTTGAAGCCAACGATTCAGCAGAATCCAGGTAACGGGTGAAGCGATGAGAAAAGCAATTCCTATCCATAAGATAAATCGCCGGTTGAGCAATTTGATGATCTGCAGTGTTGTGGCACCGTTTATTTTACGGATGCCGATTTCTTTTGTCCGTTGTTCGGTAGAATAAAGCGCTACTCCGAACAGTCCGAAGCTGGTGAGGAGGATGCTGATCAGCGAATACACTAATAATAATTCTACTAAGCCGAACGCTTTCCGGTTGCGGCTGATGAAGTCCTGATAAACATTCCGGTAGACGAACAGTTTGTCCGGATACAGTTTTTCCCATAGCTGTTTGACCGTATTCAGCCGTTCCGGATGTTTTTCATCTAAACGGAAATAGACGTACGCGTAATTTTCGTTTATATCATTATGGATATTTATTATCGCAGGCGATATTTCCTCCTCTAACGAATTAGTGAAAAAATTATCGACGACTCCGGCGATGGTGGTAATCGGATTTTCTTTCGAACCATCTTCTTTGTTTTGGGAGTCAAAGTCTTTGTCAAAGCTCTTTAAAGGTTGGCCCGTCGGATTGTTCCCTTTTGTGACTAAGAGGTCTGCAAAACGTTGGTTGATATAAACCGGGCGGGCGTAGTTCTTGATTGCCTCCTGAGGTTGAAACCCCTGTTTCAGACAAATATGAAAAGTAGAAAAATAGTCCGGGTTGCCTTTGAACCGTAATAAAGAAAAGTAAAAATTGTTGCCGGAGGAATCCGGAACGACGATTTGCCGTATAGGACTGTGTAATACCGAGCCTTCGCTAATACTTATTTCTCCTAATTCCGGGTGCGTGTGTAGTTCGGTGATCAAAGGTTTCATATTACCGTATCCTCCCGGTGGGCCGACTTCGATCAGTTCTTGATAAGCTTCGCCACCTTTTCGGATTAATGCGGTCTGTCGGTTGATGGTCAGGGTTGCTATGATCAGGGCAATAGAAATCGCAAATTGTATAACCGACAGTGCCGCGATGATTCCCTGTTTTCCTTCTTCCCGAAATAATGCATAATTCTGTTGATGGGATAAAGAAACGATCTTCCGACTAACATAAATGGCGGGAATAATTGAAAGGATAAGAACCAGTGCGATTAAGAAAGGTACGACTTGTAGGCTGAAAATATAGGAAATGCTCATGTGCCCTCCCAAAATGGAGTTGAATACCGGAACGAGATCGTACATGATGAGTAAAGAAAGCAAAAAGCCAATGATTACAGTCAGAAAGATGTCGAAAAACAATTGCTTGTTTATCGCTACGCGGGAGGCGCCCATTAATCGTTGAATGCGAATCATCTTTAGTTGTTGCAGTAAACGGGAAAAATTGAGATTGACATAGTTGAAGCAAGCGATTAACAGAATAAGAAAAGCCGAACACAGTCCGATCGATAAGTTCGTTTTATCCTGGTGCTTGAGGTGTGGAAGTGTTTGTGCTTTGAAATCCTGGAAATAGGTCTCCTGTAGCGAATAGAAATAATAGCGTCCGTCGTCTCCCCGCATGCAGGGAACCCCGTCTTTTTTTACACGTAAAGCGAACGTTTCCGGCTCGATTGTCCCGTTCATTAAAAGGAAATAGGTGCCTCCATAGTGATTAGGTGCTTGATAGCAAAGGCCATCGAACGAAAGGATGGTCTGATCGTAAGGCTTTATAATGGCTACAACCTGGTAGGTCGTTTTTTCATCTGTGGCTGCTTCTCCCCATTCGGCTTCTGCGCTCTTGTATTTGGTGGTGATGGTCTTACCAATCGGGTTGTCTTTTCCAAAGAACCGGACTGCCGTTTGTTCGGTTAATGCGATTTTGTTGGGTTCGGTTAAAGCCTCTTCCAAATTTCCGGAAATCGTTTTACAAGGGAAAAATGTAGCGAAAGCGGATCCGGTAATCAGAATGTCGATTGGTTCATAAAGCGTTTCTCCGATTTCTATCTCACTGATATCTGCTGTGCCGACACAAAGGAAATCCTCGACTTCAGGATAGTGGTCTTTCAGCATTGGCGGAACATTTCCGACAGCATAGAAGACTTTCTTGTCCGACTGCATCGGCGAATCCTGAAGGATAGAATAGATTTTATCCTTATTCGGGTTGCTTGCTTCCACATGGTATTCGTGCAGTACAAAAGCGATCAGCAAATTTGTGCAGGCAATGCCGACTGCCAGACTGAGGATAGAGATAATGGCAAAAGTTTTATTTCGCCACCAACTTCGGAGGATGAGTTTGAATGATAGGCTTTTCATGCAGTTTTTGTTCTTTCCCGTCAAAGCTAATTACTTGCTGCTTGTTCTCTGCAAAAATAGCGTTCCTTTATCCGGATAAGCTGAAAATTGTCTAATTTTTGGACGTTTGAGAAAGTTGGTTAAGGATAACGATCTTGTTCGACTTTCTGTATCGATTAAAATTGTACGTTTGTGATAAAGAGGTTATGCGTACAGGGAAAATTATCATAGTGGACGACAACGAGTTCGTTTTGAAAACGCTTCGCGTGATTCTTGCGCGAGAATTCAAAACGGTGCTTACCGTTCAGGTTCCCACATTGCTCCCGGCGTTATTGCGTGAAAACGATGTGGACGTGGTTTTGCTTGATATGAATTTCGGTACGGGTAAACAGACGGGTGGGGAAGGCCTTTTTTGGCTCGACCGGATTCGTGAGTGTCTTAATCCGCCGGAGGTGGTTTTGATTACAGCTTTCGGGGATGTTGAATTAGCTGTGGCTTCGTTGAAAAAAGGGGCTGCCGATTTTGTTATTAAACCGTGGAACAATGATAAATTAGTGACGACGGTTGTTGAGGCTTGGGAGAAAAGAAACACTGCTTTCCGGCAAACGATTGCCGGAAATGGTGCGGAGCCGATAATGTCGGATGGTATGGATATGGTTAAGCATTTTCTTGATTTTTTTTTGAAAAAATATGCTGCGGCTTATGGTAAGCCGTTTCCTTCTTTGGCACGTGAGGCGCGTGAGATGTTGTCCGGACGACTGCTTGCGGGGAATATCTTCGTTGTTGAGCTAAGTGTTGAGCGCGCAATATTGCTGAATAATGGGGAAGAGCTGACGGAGGACGACTTTCTCTTCGATGATCTCGGCTCGGTATCGTCTGCTTCGCTTACCTTGGATGATATTGAAAAACAATTTATTCAAAGGGTGTTGGCGGAAAAAAGGGGGAACCTGACGTTGGCGGCGCTGCAACTTAATATCAGCAGACAGACGTTATATAATAAACTGAAAAAATATGATCTGTAATTGTTTAAGTTGAAAACGTATGTTGAATCGTCGACTACACCGGACGATTGTGGGCGGGATAATCGGTATTGTGTTCTTTTCCGTCGCGGGTGCGTGGCTTTTGATTAATGGGATCTCGCTCTTTTTTGCTTTTGTTTGTCTTTGCCTTGTCGTGGGTTTGGCAATCCTGTTAGTCGGAAGGATGGAACGGACAAATCGGCAGTTGGAAAACTTTTTTGTGACGATTCGAAATAACGATTTTAATATCCACTTTGCGGGGAAAAAAGGAGAAGATTCGTTTTTGAACGGTTTATACGGGGAAATGAACCGGATAATAACTCGGTTTGAGAATAATCATACGGAATTGGAGGAGCGACGGCTTTATTACGAGAGTATTATCCGCGTACTGATACACGAAATCCGGAATTCGATAACGCCGGTAGCTTCTTTGTCGGCCGACTTGCTCAACTATACGGATGAATACGACCGAAAAGGAATGATTGACGGGTTACAGACCATTTACTCGCAAGTGGTGCAATTGAACGCTTTTCTGAATGCATATCACCGGCTAACCCATCTGCCAGAGCCGGTGAAGGACTGTGTAAACGTCCGTACTTTTTTGGGTAAACTAGAACGGCTTTTGAGCTCGGAATCGGGAAGTCAATCTATTCATTACCTTTCGCCGGAGCAGATGGAACTGACCTTGGATCAACATTTAATTACATTAGGTTTGATCAATCTTATCCGTAACGCATTGCAAGCCACAGCGAATGTCCGGGATCCGCTGATTGTTGTTGAGGCAGGAAAGGAGACAGATTTTTCATTTATCCAAGTAACAGATAACGGTGACGGTATTCCGCAAAACCGTTTGGACGACGTGTTTGCACCGTTTTATTCCACGAAAAAAGAAGGGAGCGGAATAGGTCTTCCGTTAACGAAGCGGATCATGCAACTTCACGGTGGTAAACTTCTCGTACATTCTGAGCCTGGCGAAAGAACAGTTTTTCGAATGCAGTTTCCCCAATTCTAACTGTTTCTTCCGATTTGTTTTTATTGAACGACGAGCCCATGTAACATTCGGGGGCAAGTTTTTTTGTCATCGTGGCGAATCTTTTTAATCACCCGGATGAACCTTTTTTGTTGTCCTGTTGCATCTCTATTTTGACAATTGTAGTAAATATTTACCACAGTTGTCAAAATAAATTACCACAGTTATCAAAATAAATTATCACAGTTGTCAAAAAACTATACGATAATAGTGATACAAATTTTTGATCAGGGAAAAGAAAAAAATACTTTGGGAAGCAAAAAATAAATGATAAGGATGATTATTTAGCTCAGTCGGTGCACTCTTGATTTTTTTTGTTTCCGTTTTCTCCAAATAGAATACCCAATCGCTGCACAAAGCAATAACAGGATTAAGAATGAACTGTACGAACTGATATTGGCCGCAACAACATAGGCTTTTGGATAGAATTCGAAGATAATCTCATGTTTACCGGCGGGGACAATCATCGCCCGTAAAGTCCAGTCTGCTCTGAAATGCGAAGCAGGCTTTCCATCTATCGTTACGCCCCATCCCGGTTGATAATAGACCTCCGAGAAAACGGCGAGTTGGTCACTTGCGCTCTCTGTTGAATAAGTTAGACGGTTCGGGCGGTAAGCTGTCAGCATAATGGTTGCGGTCGAATCCGCCACCGGACGGAATCCTTCCAGACTTGCCGCAAAACGTTTGTCAACTATCCCTGTTTTTAATGGATCGATTTCGTTAAGTGCCGCTATTTCCGCGTCTGCATTTTCGACTAATTTTACTTTCGGAACAAACCAGGCATTTCCGTAAGCATACGGATTGCGAATCGGAGGCTGTTCCGGATTATAAATAATGTACCGGGTATTCAGCATATTTAAAGAAGGAGAGGCTGCTAAAATCCCCATGATATCTTCGATTGTTTGCGCTTTTTGGAGAGAAGAAATAATGCCGTTGATTTCCGGAGCGAGGCGATGATCGATCAATTCCTGATAACGCCTTAGCTTAGCCGCATGATAGCCACCGATTGATTTATGGAAATAAGAAGTGGAGGTTTCCTGGAAAGGATCGTTCAGGTTCAACACACGATAAGACGGATCTTTGTCTTCTAGAATTGCCTGGTCGGCAACCGACTCTTTATAAGTTTCGTGCGGTTTTTCTTTCACAAAATCGTCATTACTCAAGAATCGTTTATCTACTGTCCATAGATCGACTAAGATCAAAATCGCTACACCTGCGGAAAGAACCGTGCCCATTTTCTTTTTGTCGTTCGATTTCCAGTACAGAAATAACAATGCGGCACCCAAAAGGATAAACACAAGCGAACGGAATGCATCCGCCGAAGCCAAAGAAGCCCGGTCGAGCATCAGCGGTTGAATGTACCAGTCCGGAAGCTGGCGTTGCACATCCAGTTCCGAGCTGAAGTTGAGCAACAAATTCGGCATTAACCAAACAATCAGGCAAAGTCCGCCGGTAATCGCCAACGATCCGATCATTCCCCGCTTAAAAAGTTTCATATCCACATTGTCAGCCAACAAATCCTTCAAGCCCCAGATTGCGATAATCGGGAAAACCAAACCGGGGATAACCAACGCCATCTCCACCGTCCGGAATTTGTTATACAAAGGCAAATAATGGAATATGATATTATTGAACCAATCCATATAACGCCCTAAAGCAAGGAACGTAAGAAACAACGCGCCACCGAACAACCACCATTTATACGGACTACGCACCACAAACATACCGAACACAAAAAGGAAACAAACTAAAGCGCCGAAATAAACTGGCCCGGACGTAGTCTTGTCACCCCAGTACGTGTACGATTGCACTTCCTTACCAACCTGCGCTCCCTGTTTTCGCATTGCCTGATACAATTCCGAATCCGGCCCCAAGGTTCCGATAGACGCTCCGCCATAAGCATTTGGGATCAACAAAGTCAGCAACTCCCGCTTCTGATAACTCCACTGAAAAGCATAATTCTTATCTAATCCAGAAGAAATCTTTTCTCCTTTGACTGTTGTCGTGGCCAGTTCCGTAGCGCCACGGGTAGAATGAGCGCTTGATTCCCAGTTCGCATAAATGTTTTTTATATTTGGCAGGATGGCAAGCATTACGGAAGCAACCATAATTAAGGAGATTTTTAGTAGTTCTGTATATTCTTTTTGTTGAATTTTTGTAACCAAATATCCCATATAAATAAATAAGCATAATAATAGAAGATAATAGGTAATTTGAACGTGAAAATTCAAGACAGATAAAGCAACGCCAAGTATAAAAAGAACTCCACCTAAAAGCTGATTTCGTTTGAACAATAGTACCATCCCTGCTATAGTTAAAGGCATATAGGCAATAACATAAGCTTTGGTAATATGACCAGCAACAATTATGATAATATTATATGAGGCAAAAGCAAAAGCAATGGCACCAGCAATGGCAAGCCAGCGGTTTGTTTTTAAGACACACATGAGAATATAAAAAGAGATCATGGCGATTAAAAGAATACTTCCTCCTTCAGGATCTACCATTTTTAACGGCTTTTGCACAGTATCCATGGCATTTACGGGATCACCGAATACACTAATATGATAGGCAGGCATACCGGAAAACATTGCTCCTGTCCAAGCAGACTTTCCATTCTCCTTTTCTGCATACTCTTTTAACTCTTGTGCCATTCCGATAAATTTTTGCACATCCCCTTGTTGCGTTGTTTTTCCTTCAAAAATTGCAGGATAAAAATAAAGAACCACAAGAAGACAAAAGAGAAAAATGGCGAAGATATGGCCTATGTTTTTCTTTAAATAAATATTCATGGTAGCAGATGTAATGAATTAGTCATGGATGCAAATATATAGTTTTAAACGTTTGGACTGAACCATTTTGTGGTATAAAAACGAATAAAAAACCAAATATGCAATATTGATGTCGATAATCTACCATAGTATTGACACATTATATGATACCTTTCTTTTAATGACGCTTTCCGGTTTGCAGAGGTCATACCTCCTTTTAGAAAACAGGATAAAATTAAATGCGTATTAATATTTTTCTTTGATTTTTTCAAACAACGAATACACCAGTCGAAGTCTGAAGAAAAACGATATTGCAAATTATATTCCGGAGCGATACTTTTTTTAACAACAAAAGACTGATGACAGACCAACATTCCCATGCGAAATTTCTTCCATGTTAATTCTTTGGGAGCCTTTAATCTTCTTTTCCCTAATGATCTACCTTTTGTATCTATTATTTCTGTTTCTCCATATAGGATGTCCGGCAACTTTTTTCGTTTTGATATTTTATTCACTATCGTTTGAATTATATCTGAAGAATAAAGAGTGTCTCCGGCGTTTATAAACCACACATAATCTCCTGTAGCTCTTTTTAATCCTTTATTCATTGCATCATATAATCCATGATCAACTTCACTTACCGTATAAGCAATTCCTGAAATGTATTGTTGAATGATCTGTATCGTCTTATCAGTCGATCCTCCGTCAATAATGATATATTCAATCGCAGGATATGATTGCCCTAACACACTTAAAATCGTACGTTCTAACCATTGTTCGGCATTATAGGTAACTGTTATGATTGTAAATACTGGTTGCATAAATTATTTTTTTAATACACTTTCGTACAAATCAATATATTGACGTGCAACGATATCTTCCGAATAGTGAGATTTTACTTTATTGATGCAAGCTTCAGATAATTTTTTGGGATTAGGATGCTCTATTATCCATTTAATACCGTTTGCTAAATCTTCAGCATTTTTATATTCTGAAACATATCCGTTTTTTTTATGGTCGATCATTTCCGGAATGCCACCGATACGGAAGCCAACGCATGGAATTCCGCACGCCATGGATTCCATGATTGTATTCGGCAAATTTTCTTCTAAAGAAGAAGTTACAAAGAGATTTACTGCATTATACAACCTGACGATTTGTTTCGGGTCTCTTAAATAACCTATTGGGTGTATGGGTACATTGAATAATGAGTGTATATCGGATTTGACTTGTCCAAAGACTACTAATTCAATGTTTTTATGTAAGTGCGGGAATTCTTTTTCCAAAAAGAACAAACTGTTGATTAAATAGTTAATTCCCTTTTGCTTATCTGTAACGTTCAATGCTCCGAAAAGAAGTAGAATCTTATTTTCAGGTAAACCAAACTCATTTCTTGTGCTATGATTTATTTGATGGAAGATCGTTGTATCAATAGGATTAGGAATACAGAGTATGTTTTGAGACTTTGTTAAAATACTCTTTTTTGCCTCTTCTTCTAGCCAATGACTACAACAAACAAACGAGATTCTGTGACTTTTATATATTTCTTTTTTCTTCTTGGATGTATGTTTTGTTAACCATCTCTTTCCCCAGGTGTCAGTATAAAAAGGGAGATTTTTAACGTGATGATAAATACCGGAACAAGGCCACATGTCATGCATTGTCCAAACAATGGGTTTGTTTAGTTTTTGCAATTTGCTTATATCTTTTAAGGAGAGAAAGCCATGATTTATCCAATGTAAGTGAATTATGTCTGCCTCATAAACTAAGAGATATTTACTGATGTCGATTCCTGTATTGGCTATAGATGCCCTAAATAAGTTTTTTCGATCAAAACCTGTTAATAGAAAGAGTATTAAACGTTCCCACAGGAAACGCATAAAGTTAAGTTTACGTTTGATCCAAGATGAATTAACTGTATATACATTTTCGTCAGTACTTAGTTTATCCCGAACCAACATTTTTGTATTGACTCCATTTTTGTTCAGTGCTTTCATCAAACGGTTTGCTGCAATAGCAGCTCCACCAACCATTTCAGATGTATTGAGTATAAGAATTTTCATTGTTCATTTACCTTTTTTGTTCATTTATCCTTTAACTCATTTAGTAATTGCTTGAAAGGGATAGACGTGACGCCAATGTTTCTGTCGGAATTATCATTTAAATAAAATCCAATTGTTGAAAAATATAGATGAAAAATACCAGCCTCATCTATATAGGCTGAAGGTCGATAGGTCTTAAAATATCGAATAAGAGGTTTTTCGAAAATATGAAAATTAATTCGGTCTGTAGAAACAGCTAAAAAGGTTTCCATTGGGTTACGAATAGTTTTGCGCTTTTTATTTCGACCACAAAGAACCATATACAGACAATTCTTATATTCAAATAAATCGAAGTGCCAAGGTTCAATACCGACTTCTTTACTGTTGGTGAAATTTCCTTTATTCACAAATTTAAAAGAGAGCGTCTCTAAGTTTTCTGATTCAATGATTTCTATTCCGGAACATTTTCCATGTCTTCCAATACCTGCATCACCATTTAAAAAATAAATCTGATGTTTGTTTTTAGTTTTGAGATATGCCGGTGATAATAACTGTCTTTTTTCATCATTACTATAATAAATGGTTTTCGGTTTTGTCCAGATTTCGCCATCTGTTGAAGAGGATAGTTTGATTTCTCGTAAATAGTGTTTATTCTCATTCTCTCGAATTATACAGTAAAGCGTATTGTTGATGATAAACAGTTCTGGGTCAGAGTTATATGCGTCTCCACCGGGATGGCATACGATTGGATTATTGGAAATCGGGGAATAACAGATGGGAATGATGTCGTTCTGCTGATTTGCTTTATAAATACAAGGATTTTCAAATTTTGTATCACTGTTCGGATAGGGAGTTGTTGCCAACCAATGGGTATAATGATTCCATTTTTCTTGAGTATAGAAAATAGATGGGTGGGTTTGACTTTGTCGTGGATAACCTTCAGGAATAGGAATTTTACACCATCTATAAGACCTGTTGCCAATCACGACTCTATTGTGATATAGCAAGACATCAATTCTATCAATGACTCGTTGGACTTTTTTTTTAAAAAAATTTGTAATCATTTTAAGGCACGTATTCCAATTATTATTTGGTAATTAGTATCGTTAAACTTTAACTCTTCAGTAGTTGGTAAATCTTCAACGGCCAGACCTTGTAGAAAGGCATTCGCTGCAAAAACATTTCCAAAAGTACGAATCTCTATATTTGGCTTTTCAAATGCTTGTTCGAATAATTGTTGAATTGATAAATTTGTAAAACGCCAATAATCTCCCCATCTTTCCATATCATAGCGAGATATCTGAGAAATTCCAGAGACAGTGCCCAAAAAACAACCTCCTTTTTTTAATAATCTATAACTTCCTTTTATTGCACTAGATACATCAAAAATAAAGTTTAATGTTTGTGTACAAATAAAACAGTCAATTTCTTCTTCAGGCAAAGTTGTTGGATCTGTCAAGTCTCCAATAATAACCCCTTTTTTATTTGATGGTTCAGAATGTAGTATCTTATGAGAGGTTGTATTTTTCCCAAATTTTTTGCTATACGTATTTTCAGCTATTTCAAGAACGTTTCCATGAATATAATCACAATTTTCTTGTAAAAAAGTTTCAATATAATATCGATCAATAGGAGTCCCTCTATCCATTCCGAATACTGTACTAACCGGATGAGTACGAATCGTATCGAATATAATTGGTCTTCTGAAAATATGTCTTGCTTTTCTGATGAATTTCATTTTATATTCTATATCCAATGATTTCTATTTGCATATCCATCATATCTCCGACCTGTTTGTCTACAAAAGGAAGTGGGCGTTTATATCCAACATTCTTTATATAGTAACGAAAGCCATTATTTGTCAAAATCTCCAAAATATTACCTAACAATTGCTTTTCTTGATTAAAAGAATGATATTCGATGAAGATGTTATCAATGTTTTGCAAAGCATCATAGCAATCTTGTAAAACTACTGTTTCTGCTCCTTCGATATCAATTTTAAGAAAATCAATTTTTTTGAAATCCGAAATAAATTCTTTTAAACGAATTCCTTGTACTTTTTTTTCATCGGCTTTTGCGGGTAATACAGAACCACCATCAGCGCCGTCAGAATGAAAAGATAACATTTCGTTTGAGTTCCATACCGCTTTATTAAATAAATGAACATCTGAGAAATTACCAATGTTTTTTTCTAATATTTCATAAATATGTGCATCTGCTTCAAAGGCATAAATAGTAGAGAACGGATAATGTTTTTTAAACCAAAGGACACTAATACCAATGTTGGCCCCAATATCTAAAATTATGGGATTAGAATTAGTTGTTTCAAAGAGATAGCTGTTTTCTGCAAATATTTCTCTAATCTGCCAGGCAAAACTAGGGCTATCTGGAACTAAAAAATTTTCACCATCAATATTTACAATACATGGAATATATCGTTTTTTTGTACTATGTTTACTGAATAATTTCATGTATTTATATTTCGTTGAAATTCTTTTTATTTCAACTCCGAATGGATAAAATAAGTCATTTAGTGTCATTTCCTGTTTTTTTTATTATTGCAGTCTTTATAAAAGCGTCAATAAATGAATCTTTATTTAAATTATATATTGCGATACTACATTTACGGGCATATTTTTCTATTTCTATATAGCCTTTAAATGCAAAGGACAAAGATAAACAGATTTCATGCATTTTAAGGTGAGATAAAAACTGACAATTTTGTTCATTCCCATCAGTGTAAAAATGAGTTTGTTTAATATATAATCTATTTTTTTCGTCTACTCCTAAATTCCGCATCCAATCATTTTCAACTCCAGCTAGAAATATTTTTCTATATTGGGAATAGATAGCCAGCATTAAAGCTGCAATCATTACATTTTCTAAACGTGGCACTCCCCATTGTCTGTCATAAATCCAATAATTAATCTTGCTAAATCCTTCAAATTTTGTTTTGTTGAAGTATTTTATCCGAATATAAGTATTTGATGACAAAATTTTGTGTATCTCAACTACTTTTTTTGCTTCATAAGGAATATAAAGTTGTATATGCCAAGAAACTGTTAATGCTAAGTGTTTATAAAAATCTTGTACTTTTTTTAGAATTGTTTTATCTACATCTTTAGAAAACCAGAATGCAGGATCACACAATACATATATTTCTGGTTTGTAAGTTGAAAATTCAGGATAAAGTCCCATGAAATTTACAGCTATTAAATCATAATCCCTTATTGAGTCCTCATATTTTTTTAATAACTGTCTTAATGATGGACCATTCCCCATAATGATACATTCTTTTTTCCTTTTATCAATCTTTGTTGTTCTTATAAAATGAGTTTTACAGATTAAACGGACAATAGAAAAGAAAATATCTAACAGATTATAGAAAAATTTTACTCGTTTGTCATACATGAGTCTTTGTTTTAAGAATATATTCTGCAAAATTCCAGTCAAAAGGAGTGTCGATATCGATGGAGTATTCTGCGGACATTACATATTTTATTTTTTTATTGAATTTCGAAATGTCTTTTTCTTTTAAAGATTGAATATTGATAACATATATTGATCCGTTATATTCATAATATGTTGTCATCTCTTGCCGTCTGATACCCTTTGTGTTAAGTACAAAGTTCAAATAACCATTGGTGTTCTCATTACACAGAACAGATGCTGCATGCGATTCTTTTACAGAAACAACCATATCTATGTCTGGCGAATAAAGGGCTAAGGCTTCTTCAATGTGTTTGGGTAGACGGAAAGGTGAAGTTGGTTGCAACAAAAGAACGACATCATAATAAAAATCTTTTTGTTCGTAAAAATTAATGGCATGAAGAAGCGCATCATAAGTATTTGAAGTATCTGTAGCTAACTCAGTCGGACGAATGAAAGGGACTTTTAATCCCAAATGTTCTGCTATTTGAATGATCTGCAAATCATCTGTGCTTATACAAATTGCAGAATCATCAAATAATTGTCTGGCGAGATCTATAGTATACTCAATAAGCGGTTTTCCTCCTAATTTTTTGAAGTTTTTTCCAAGAATACCCTTACTCCCTCCTCTCGCTGGGATAATAACTAATATTTTGTCTTTTGAAATCATCTTGAATTTTTAATATGTCTGGCAAATTCTTGTGCTTTTTTATATTCTTCCGGTCGACCGATATCAATCCAATAACCGACTAAAGGGTAGCGTACTATTTTTTTTCCTTTGGATATTAATAGGTTCATGAGATCCGGAGCATCAAAATAGGTCTTGTCTGGAATCTCGTCTAGCAGATGCTTTTTTACTAAATAAATGCCGGCGTTAGCATAATAATTGTAAGTAGGTTTTTCCTCTATTCCTGTAATGATATTTTCATTCAATCCGAAAATACCATATGGAATGTTGATGGAATAAGGAATTGCGACAGCGGACATGTCTGCTTTATTTTCTATAAAATGTCTATAAAAATCCTCAAAATCAATATTAGTAAAAAGGTCTGAATTCATGATGAGTACTTCATCATGTGTTAAAGAAGAAATAAGTTTTACAGAAGCAATAGTTCCGTAAAACTCGTTTTCTCGTATACATTTAATGTTCACATTTTCCTTTTTTTTGCTGAAATGAGATTCAACTTGTTCCGCTAAATAATTTGTTGTTACATAAATATCGCTAATTCCATGAGCGATCAAATTGTCTATATTGTGATCAATGATAAGTTTTTCACCTAAAGGCAAAAGAGGTTTTGGCGTTTTTTCCGTTAATGGGCGTAGTCGTTCCCCTTTGCCTCCCGCCATTAATACAGCATCAAATGGAAGAATGGATTTCAGGATTTTCAAATTATACACATTGATCAGTTCTCCTTGTTCATTCAGACAGGGCACTAGCTGGATACCACAAGAACGGATTGCTCTTATTTTATCGACATTTTTTTCATTAAGGTGAATATATCTGAAGTTTCTATTCATTATTTTTTCAACAGAAGTTTCTAAAAAAGCATCATGGATTAAAGCTCTTCGAATATCTCCATCTGTAATACTGCCGATAACTTTTTTTCCCTCTAAAACAAACAAAGTCAATACATCACTAGATAGTTTATCTAAACGAACTAGTGCTTCTTTGATGTCTGCGTTTTTGTCAATAATATATTTTTCAAAATCGTTCATGTTTTGTCCTTTATGTTATAAAATTCTTTAATCAGCTGTATTTTCTGTTGTTTAAGAATTCTGATAATTTCTTCTGCTGTTCCAGGTTTGTCATAAGGATTGTCAACCTGCTTAATTTGTTTTTTGAATTTCGGTTCTAATATAAGATGTAATTTGTTTATGATTTCTCTTTTTTCGGGAGGACAGTTCAATACACTTTTTGCTGCTATTCGTCCTTTTTGTCTATCTCCTATATTTATAGTTGGAATATGAAAACTGGGAACTTCAATGATTCCACTTGAAGAATTACCAACAACACCTCCAATGTATTTAAGTGTGGAAAGGTAACGTTTCATCCCTAAAGAACTGAATAAAATAGATCGATCGGAGTTTCTCTCAACAAAATCTCTTATCTTTTTCGTAATTATTCGTCCATTAGTGTCTGAATTAGGCATGGTAAATATAATACGAACTTTCTTTACTTCATCTAAAGCGAATAAGAGTTCTTGAATTTGAATTTCAGCAGAATTATTTTCCATAGTTACCGGATGGAAGGTGACCAGTAATGTTTTTTCGTCCAATTTAAAATTGAGAGACTGCTCTATTTCCTTTTTGGAGAGGAGCAATACCTTTAGAATATTGTCACATCCTAATGCACCAACATTATATACAGTTGAAGGTTGTTCTCCCATTTGAATGACCCGGTTCTTATACTCTTCAGTAGAAGTGAAATGTAAATGTGCCATTTTAGTAATTGCGTGGCGAATTGAATTGTCATAAGCTCCTTCTGTGATCTCTCCTCCATACAAATGGGCTACTGGAATTTTGTAAAGTAAGGCGGCAGAAACAGCTGCAAGTATTTCATACCTGTCTCCTAATACTAAAATTATATCCGGTTTTAGATCTTCATAAGCATCTGCAAATCCTATAATACCAAGACCTACAGATTTGACCGTTGCATTTGCAGTATCAGAAGAGAGTAACATTTCAATTTTTTTATCTATAATGAACCCGTCATTTTCAATTTCTTTATAAGTAAGTCCAAATTCAGGAGAAAGATGCATGTTTGTTACAATGATTTGCATTTGAAACTCTTTCTCTAATTGGATTAACTTCATTAATCTACTCATTAATCCATATTCTGCACGACTGCCAGTTATAATACAAATTTTTTTCATAATTCAATTAATTCATCAGGATGATAAGGCCTTTTAGCTTTTGTTCCAATGATTGAATCCCAAAGCATGGGAGAGAGGCCAGTTCCTGGCCTTTTTACGGTGAGATTGTCGTTGGAGAAAAGTTCTCCAACGACAATCTCTTTTAGAGCTACAATGCTTTTCCTTGCAACTGTTTTGTTCTTTTCTTCTGTAGGAGATATTCTTTTTTCTCCGTTTCCGAGAGCCACTTCTATATTACGAATAGCGTTTGTCATTGCTTTTAGTTCATTAGGTTCTAATGATGCTTTATGATCTGGACCTTTCATTGTTCTATCGAGAGTGAAATGTTTTTCAATTACTGTTGCCCCTAATGCGACAGCTGCAATTGGAACTTCTATACCAATTGTATGGTCGGAATAACCAATTGGTGTTCCGAATTCTTGTTGGAGATGTAACATCGCTTTTAAATTAACTTCTTGCATTGGTGTAGGATATTCCGTTGTACAGTGTAGGATGGTAATATTCTCTTTTTTCATACCGGCCGAAACGAATACTTGTACTGCTTCACGTATTTCTTGTAATTTTGCCATCCCTGTTGACAAAATAACTCTTGGAAAAAGAGACGAAGCCTTGCGTAAATAGGGTAAATCTGTTATTTCTCCAGATGGTATTTTCACTGTTTTTAGTCCTATTGACGAAAGAAACTCCAAAGATTCCAGATCAAATGCTGTTGAAAAAAAACCAATATTTTTTTGTTTGCAGTAGCTAATAAGTTCATAATGTTGTTCATAAGTTAATTCTAATTTTTTCAACATTTGTAGCTGAGTTTCTTCTTTTTTTTGTGTGTTTGATCGTTGGTAATCCGCTTTTAATGCGTGCTCTGAAGCAAGTTTTTCTGCTTGGAAAGTCTGAAATTTTACATAATCTACACCTGCAGACACTGCTGCATCAATGAGTTTCTTGGCTAAAGGAATTGAACCATTATGATTTACGCCAGCCTCAGCTATAATTAGAGTCTTATTTTTCATAACTGAATTTTTAATAATGCAGGATTGCCGGAATAAATTCCTTTTTTTATAATATTTTTTCTAACAACTGAACCTGCACCAATAATACAACCAGATACAATAGAAACTCCATTTACTAAAACGGACTGGCTTCCAATGAACGTCTTTTCTCCCACACGACAATTTCCGTTTATCATTGTTCCCGTAGAAATATGACAATAATCTTCAATTGTGACATCGTGTTCTACATTTGAGTAAGTATTAATAATACATCCTTTTCCTATTTCTGCACTGGCATTTATCATTGCTTTATGCATAACAACTGTTCCTATTCCTAGTTTAGCATATTGGGAAACATGAGCAGATGGAGCTATAAGTGTCGCTAAACGACCTCCCAAACTCGTTATTTTTTCATGGAGGCTTAGCCTTAAAATAGGATCTTTGATAAAACCGACAGTAATTAAAAAATCATAGTTCGCAATATATATTTTTATGTCATCATCTGTTCCTATAATTTGATAGTTCAAAATCGTTTTTCCAACATTTTCAGGTACATCCAAAATTCCTTTGATTGTATAACCAGCACATTCCGCAACATCAATTACAGATTTGCAATGTCCTCCTCCCCCAATTAATATTAAAGGTCTCATATATTAATTCTTACACTACTTGGTATATTTACAATTCGCTCTTCGATCCATTGCGTGTTGACTAGTCCATCATGTTCACAATCTTTGAACATTTTCAATTTGTTCATCAGTTGCCAAGCCGGACGGGTCATGATTCCTTTTTCATTTGTATATTCAAGAAATTGTTGTTGTTTTTCTCTATTTTTTAGGACAATTGTATTTAACCAGTAATTAGATTGACTGTTTTGTGGTTCTGTATGGAACGTAACTTCTTCAATGGATGTGAAAAATTCTTTGTATTTTTCTGCAGTTTCGCGTTTGTTTGCAAGGAAAATGTTCAAATTTTCCATTTGTGCGCAACCTAAGGCCGCATTAATATTAGGCATGCGATAATTATAACCAATTTGGTCATGGATAAATTCCCAACGATGCGGAACTTTTGCTTGCGTGGTTAGGTGTTTAGCCTTTTTGCCCAATTCTTCATCCTGAAAGAGGAGCATTCCTCCTCCTCCCGTCGTAATTGTTTTATTCCCATTAAAACTTAACACTCCAATTTTTCCGAAAGTTCCTGTGTGTTTGCCATGATAAAAACTACCGATGCTTTCAGCAGCATCTTCTATTAATTCAATGTGATATTTTTGGCACACAGAAATTAATTTGTCTAAATGAACCGGATGTCCAAATGTATGCATCGGAACGCAAGCTTTTATTTTTCTTCCTGTATTTTTGTTGTAACAATCAATTCCTTTTATGTGTGCATTTGTTTGTAACCAATGCTCCATTGCGGTAGGAGATAACCCCATCGTGTCTTTATCAACATCAATAAAAACCGGATGAGCACCGATATAATGAATTGCATTACAAGTTGCAATAAATGTTAGTGCTTGTGTTAAAACTTCATTTCCCGGCTCTACTCCGGCTAAAAGCATAGCCATATGAAGTGCGTTTGTTCCGTTTACACAAACTACAGCTTTCTGAGAGCCTGTATATTTGGCAACCATATCTTCGAAACGGTCTACAAAAAGTCCTACACTAGAAACGAATGTTGAGTCAATACATTCGTTTAGGTATTTCTTCTCGTTTCCTATAAAACAAGGAGCGTGTAGAGGAATATAATCTTTATTCCCGTAAAGCTGACGTATAAAACGAACTATTTCTTCAAACATTGTATATCTCAGTTTTATAATTTTGTAAATTATTTTTATCTAAAAACCACTGTATCGTTTCTCTGAGTCCGTCTTCAATTGTATATGAAGGGGTGTATCCGGTTAATGCTTTAATTTTGCTATTGTCTCCCCATAAACGAAATACTTCAGAGTTTTTAGGACGAAGGCGTTGTGTATCTTCAACAAATTGAATATTGGAATTCATAAGTTTTGCAATTATTGATAATGTATCACGCATGGATATTTCATAATTGCTGGCAATGTTAACTTCCTGGCCTATGGCTTTATCACATTTAGATAATTCAATGAACCCCTTACAAGTATCTTTAACATAATTAAAATCCCGTGTAGGCGTTAGATCTCCAAGCTTAATCTCATTTTCTCCTTTAGCTATTTGCGTTATAATCGTCGGAATAATTGCCCTAGCAGATTGACGAGGGCCATAAGTGTTAAATGGACGAACAATTACGACTGGAAGTTCAAAAGCATTATAAAAACTCAGCGCTATAGCATCTGCACCAATCTTTGTGGCAGAATAAGGTGATTGAGGTTGTTTCGGATGTTTTTCGTCTATCGGAACGTATTGCGCTGTTCCGTAGACTTCTGAAGTGGAAGTAACTAATATTCTTTTCGCCCCGTTTTCTTTGGCTGCCTGGCAAATATTTAGTGTGCCTTTTATGTTAGTGTCAACATAGCTGTCGGGAGCCACATATGAATAAGGGATTGCGATTAAAGCAGCCAGATGGAAAATAACGTCTATCCCTTTTGTGATTTGCTTGCAAAAATAGGGATCTCTAATATCTCCTGTTATAATTTCCAGATTGGGATGTTTCATATCATTTAGCCATCCCCAATCGTTAAAGGAATTGTAATAAGATAAAGCTCTAACATTTTTTCCTTCTCTCAACAACATTTCTGTTAGATGGGAACCGATGAATCCATCAGCTCCTGTAACTAAAACTTCTTGTCCTTCTTCTTGCATTATTTATATCATTACTATATCTTTTACAAATGTAGATATAATTAGATTGATAAGTAAAATCTTTTACTTAATGTTTTTTCTTGTAAGTTTGAGGTAAAAGGATAGGAAATTTTCTTTTAAAACTGGTTTTATTGTGTTTTGATAAATTTTGTACAAAAATGAAAGTAAAGGATTTTTTTCACATAAAAGAATAGTTCTCTCCATATTGCTTAATTGCTTTCTTGCAGATTTGTTTTTCCAATAGATCTCATATAATTCTTTTTTAGAACTCTTATTAGGACAAATTAATCCCCAAGCGAAGGATAAAGACCAAATTTTTAAATTGAAAAGAGCTAGTTCATTTTCTATTTCCTTAACATCGAAATGTTCATGTACGAATTTGTTTACCCATTCCACGATGAAAAAAATGGATTCGTCTGCTAGTTTAACTTGAGATTGAGTCGTTGAGTCTGCTCTTTGTCGCCAAAAGTAAATAGATTCTCCCAAACATATAATTCTTTCTGATTTGATTTTATCTGCTAATAAATAATTGAATAATGTATCATTATCTTTCTTCCCGTTTGTAACAGTCAAAAGACTTATTTCAGAAAAGACGCTTTTCTGAAATAATTTCGCCCAAATAGTTCCATTGCAATTTCCAGAAAGTAATGCTTTTATATAGGCTTCTTTTCCATTGTTCAACGTGAGACTAACTAACTCTTTTTGTCCGTCTTCATGTAGCATCCAATGATTTCCAATTATAATAAGTGCATTGTTTTGTTTTGCTTTTATGTAGAGAGATTCTGCGGCATTGGGAGTCAGGAAGTCATCACAATCTAAGAACATTATATATTCACCCCTTGCATTTTCTATACCAGTCTGTCTTGCGTATGTAACACCCTCATTTTTTTTATTAATCACTACAATTCGTTTATCCTTTTCTTGAAAAGAATTCAAGGTTGGGAGAATATGGGGATCCGTACTGCCATCGTTAATTAATATAATTTCTATTTGCACATATGTTTGATTAATTGCTGATTCAATACATTGTCTCAAATATTTTTCTTGGACATTATATACTGGAATAATTATGGAAATCAACTTATTCATATTATGTAAGTGGGGGTTAAAGGCGTCCATGAACTAATTCCTTGTCAATTATTCCTTTTACATCAAAGAGCACAATCGGATATTTTTTTATAAAACTAAAATCAAGCTGCTTAAATTCATCATGAGCAACTGCAACTATAATTCCATTATAATTTGTGAAACTTGGCATTTTTTCCAGTAATGATATTTTATATTCTTGTAATGCCTCATCTCTTAATACGTGAGGATCATAAACATCGACATTGACGCCAAAGTCATTTAATTCATATATTACATCCATCACTTTTGTGTTTCGGATATCAGGACAATTTTCTTTGAAAGAGAAGCCTAGAATTAAAACTTTGCTGTTAGCTATTAAAATATTTTTTTGAATCATTAGTTTCACCACTTTTGAAGCAACAAATCGTCCCATTTCGTCGTTAACAGAGCGACCGGAAAGAATGACACGTGGATTATAACCTAAACATTGTGACTTATGCAGCAAGTAATAAGGGTCGACGCTTATGCAATGTCCACCTACTAAACCCGGTTTAAATTTTAAAAAATTCCATTTTGTTGCAGCTGCTTCAAGCACTTCTTGCGTGTCTATTCCCATTTTATCAAAAATTAGGGCCAATTCGTTTACAAAAGAAATGTTGACATCCCGTTGTGCATTTTCTATTGCTTTCGAAGCCTCTGCAATTTTTATGGAAGAAGCTTTGTAGATTCCGGCAGGAATGATAGACGCGTATATTTTTGCTATTTTTTCAGCAATTGCAGGTGTAGAACCTGAAACTACTTTTTTTATTGTTTTAATTGTGTGTTTTTTATCTCCGGGGTTAACTCTTTCTGGAGAATATCCGCAAAAGAAATCACGATTGTATGTAAGTCCAGATGCTTCTTCTAAGACAGGGACACAATCTTCTTCTGTACATCCTGGATAGACTGTAGATTCATAGATAACAATATCCTCCTTTTTTAATAAGTTCCCTATTATTTTTGTTGCAGCTAAAAGGTATTGTAGATTCGGTGATTTAAATGTAGTAATTGGAGTTGGCACAGTGACGATATAGATAGAACAGAAACGCATAACCTCAGGATTATCTGTTAATAATAGTCCCGTAAATGTCGTTCTTGAGTTCGACAAAACGCTTGTCAATTGTGGTCGGTCAATTTCTCCAGTTCTGTCATATCCGTTTTTTAATTCGTTTATTCTACGCATATCGATATCGAATCCAATAACACGATATTTTTTTGCGAATTCTACTGCTAATGGTAAGCCGACGTACCCTAATCCAACAATTGTTATATTTAGGTTATCTATTTGCATAATAGTTCTTTTATTTTAAATATTATTTTGTTGATAAGTTGATTTACATCATTCGATATCTGTAAGTTGTAGGTAGTAATTATGGCTGTCAATCCTATTATTAATGTTCTATAGATGCCGTCTACCCAAGGATTGGGAAGTGATGGTAATAAATAATTGAGTCCAAATAACAGCAGTAAATTAAGAATTACCCTTATGATTCTATGTGTATAAAAATTTCCTTTTACTTTGACAAGTACCAGCCATTGTTGAATTCCATATACGATAATTGTTGTGAATACGGTAGCAATGGCTGCTCCTGTTATTCCCCATATGGGGATAAAAAGGATATTCATCCAAATAGTTAATCCAGTGATAAAAAAAGTAAAAAATAATGTCCAATAATAATAGCGGGAGTAATGTAGGAAATAGCTGCCAAAACTTACTGTGATCTCTATTAATTTGGAGACTGCAATAAAAAAAACGACCCACTTACCTTGTTTATAGCTTTCTCCGTTAGGAATAATGTTAAAAACATTGTCAATGTTTATCCAAATAAGTAAAAAAATCAGACTACCCGCTAAAAGTTGATGAAGTGATACGTTCTGATAAATTTGATTAGCTTGTTTCGTGTCTCCCTCTTTTAGGGCTTGAGAAACTAAAGGCGTAGAAATTGAAGAGATTGAACGTGTCGGAATTTCTACAATTATAGCCATATAAAATGCGACAGAATATATTCCTGCATAATTCAAACCCATTTGAGAACTTACCATGAATAAATCAATTTTGGAAATCAGATTTCCGCCGATTGCTCCAATGATTAAAAATAATGTATAATTGAAAAACGTTTTTTTGAGAGGTTTGTCAATGAACGAAATATCGTGTTTTAAACTTATTTTCTCAATTTTTGACAGGTAAATAAAATTAAGAATTATGGCAATAGCATAGGTGCCGATAAATACAGCGATAAAACCATCCATGTCCAAGAAGTGGAATGAATATAATAAATAGACTATTATCAATATCAAGCGAACTAAGACTTCACGGATTAATTTGGGGATGGCTATTCGCATTAAAATATTTGAATAAGTTTCAAATACGGTCCAATAGAGTATAAATAAGGCTAAGATAACAACCCAGTTATAATAGTCGACAAATAAGGCCGAATTTGTGATGAAGTAATTACTTATTGGCTTTTTCAAGAGAAAATAGAGTGGAAAGTATATACAGCAACCAATAAGTGGTAAAGTAACCAGATAGAAAAAGAATCCGTTGTTTTGTTTTTCCTTATCTTTAAAATAAGGAAAAAACCTGAAAGCAGAGGCAGATGTCCCTAATTGGGCAAATCCGGCAAGCAATGTTGCTGCTTCTAGAATTACTCTTGTTAAACCGATCTCTTCTTCCGTCAGATATTTAGTAAGGATAAACATCGTTGTAAGGAAACCGATTATAGCTCCTACATAATTTATTATTGTCCCTTTAATGCTTTGCCGGATAACAATCCCCATAGTAATTTGGTGAATTATAATTTTTAAGTATGTCTATCATTTTGATTAACGAATAGATCGTTTTAAAATTGCTTACTGACGAAAAACATCTTGTGATAGGATTTTATTTATATGTAACGCAAAGGTAAGTATAAAACTAATTAGAGGCTGTCATCTCGACAACCTCTAAACAACTTTGTTAACCTTAAATCTAATACTATTATGAAAAAACCACTGTACAAAAGTATATATCTTTGAATAAATAACAATAGCAGAAGTATTAATAAGTGTTTTTGCAACTTTAATAAATCTAAACGCGTGAGATAAATAAAAAGGCGCTCTTTTATTGAGCGCCTTTTTAAGCTTTATTGAAAAAAGATCAATCAGTCTTTTAATTTGGCACTGATGAATTCGCGATTCAGGCGGGCGATGTTACTTACCGAAATATCTTTCGGACATTCCATTTCGCAGGCACGCGTGTTTGTACAGTTCCCAAAACCTAATTCATCCATTTTCGCTACCATGGCTTTGGCACGACGGGCTGCTTCAACTCTACCTTGTGGAAGGAGGGCCAACTGGCTGACTTTGGCGGAAACAAACAACATGGCCGATCCGTTCTTGCAAGCTGCCGCACAGGCTCCGCAACCAATACAGGCTGCTGCATCCATGGCTAAATCTGCATCTTTCTTAGGGATTGGTATAGCATTGGCATCCGGAACCCCTCCTGTATTCACGGAAACGAATCCTCCTGCCTGCATGATTTTATCGTATGCCGAACGGTCAACCATCAAATCGCGTATAACCGGAAAACCGGCGGAGCGCCAAGGTTCGATGGTGATCGTGTCTCCGTCGTTGAAACGGCGCATATGAAGTTGGCAGGTCGTTACACTTGTGTCGGGGCCGTGCGCATGTCCGTTAATGTAGAGTGAACACATTCCGCAGATCCCTTCGCGACAGTCATGGTCGAATACTACAGGCTCTTTGCCTTCGTTGATCAACTGTTCGTTAAGTATGTCAAGCATTTCCAGAAATGAACTGCCCTGGGATATATTCGCCAGTTTATAAGTCTCGAAAGCACCTTTTTCTCTCGGACCTTTCTGACGCCAGACTTTCAGTGTGATATTTATATTTTTATCCATTGTCGTTAATTTTTTAGAGTTGGTACTTTTTAGTTCTTATAGTTCCGTTGTTGGCGTACTACAAACTCATAATCCAGCGGCTCTTTCAGCATGACGGGGTCTTTGTCTTCGCCCTGATATTGCCAGCAGGATACATAAGCGAACTTGTCGTCGTGACGAAGGGCTTCGCCTTCTTCGGTCTGATGTTCGATCCGGAAGTGTCCGCCACAGGATTCTTCGCGGTCAAGGGCGTCGTGGGCAATCAATTCACCCAATTCGATGAAGTCTGCCAAACGTAACGCTTTTTCAAGTTCTACGTTTAAGTCCTCTGCTTTGCCCGGGATGCGGACGTTGCTCCAGAACTCTTTTTTAAGCGTTCTTAGTTTTTCGATAGCCGTTTTTAATCCGGCTTCATCGCGTCCCATTCCTACGAAGTCCCACATGATGTGACCTAACTCTTTATGGATCGTGTCTACCGAACGTTTTCCTTTAATCTTCATTAAACGGTCAATACGTTCGTTGATCTGTTTTTCTGCATCTTTGAATTCCGGTAGGTCGGTGCTGAAACGAGGCACCTGTATTTGATCTGCCAGATAGTTTTGAATCGTATAGGGCAATACGAAATAACCGTCTGCTAATCCTTGCATTAATGCCGATGCTCCCAAACGATTTGCTCCGTGATCCGAGAAATTCGCTTCACCGATGGCAAATAATCCGGGGATGGAAGTCATCAATTCATAATCTACCCAGATTCCTCCCATGGTATAGTGCAATGCCGGGAAGATCATCATCGGGGTTTCGTATGGATTATCGTCTACAATCTTTTCGTACATCTGGAACAGGTTGCCGTAACGTTGTTCAACAACGTTTTTCCCCAGACGGTTTATCGCATCAGCGAAGTCTAAGTAAACGGCTAATCCGGTTGTACCGACTCCATAACCGGCGTCGCAACGTTCTTTGGCTGCGCGGGAAGCAACATCACGCGGAACGAGGTTCCCGAAGGCCGGGTAACGGCGTTCCAGATAATAGTCACGATCTTCTTCTTTAATCTCTGTCGGCTTTAATTTGCCGGTACGTATTGCTTCGGCATCTTTTTTGTTTTTCGGCACCCAGATCCGTCCGTCGTTACGCAAAGATTCAGACATTAATGTCAGTTTAGACTGAAATTCTCCATGAACCGGAATACAGGTGGGATGTATCTGACACATACACGGATTTGCGAAGTATGCGCCTTTCTTATAGCATTGCCATGCAGCAGAGCCGTTCGAGGTCATTGCATTGGTTGACAGGAAGAATGTATTAGAATATCCACCAGTACCGATTACGACAGCATGTGCAGAATAGCGTTCGATTTTTCCGGTGATCAGATTGCGGGTGATAATACCGCGTGCACGGCCGTCGATGATGACGACGTCGAGCATTTCGTGACGGTTATACATTTTTACTTTTCCCAAGCCGATCTGGCGGCTCAATGCGGAATAGGCTCCCAGCAATAATTGCTGTCCCGTCTGGCCGCGTGCGTAGAACGTACGGGATACTTGAGCTCCTCCGAAAGAACGGTTGTCGAGTAATCCGCCGTATTCGCGGGCAAAAGGAACTCCTTGCGCCACGCATTGGTCTATAATTGAATTGGATACTTCGGCCAAACGATAAACATTCGCTTCGCGAGCACGATAGTCACCCCCTTTAATTGTGTCATAGAAAAGACGATAAACCGAGTCACCATCATTTTGATAGTTTTTGGCGGCATTGATCCCGCCTTGTGCAGCGATTGAGTGTGCACGGCGTGGTGAATCCTGAATACAGAAGTTTAGGACATTGAATCCCATTTCTGCCAATGAAGCGGCGGCAGAAGCTCCGGCAAGTCCTGTCCCGACAACGATAACATCGAGACGGCGTTTGTTAGCCGGATTAACCAATTTTTGGTGAGCTTTATAGTTCGTCCACTTTTCGGCCAACGGCCCCTGTGGTGTTTTTGAATCTATCTTAGTCATAATAATAAATTTTCGATGAATATGATTACACTTGAATTAACAGCAAGCACTTCCGCAAAGGCTTTTCAGATAGAAGAAGATCGTAACGAATGCGAAGCCTAAGCATACGACTGTTGCGAAAATGTCTGAAATCACTTTCCAGCGATTCATCCAGATCGTGTTGTTCCATCCGATTGTTTGAAGAGCGCTCCAGAATCCATGAGTCAAATGGAACCATAATGCCGTATACCATGCCAGGTAGGCAATAACGATCCAAAGTTGGCTGAAATAATACTTGATAAATTCTGCTCCCATCGTTGTTCCGACCATTTGCCCGCCCAATTCAACTTCGTGATGTCCGGTCAATTCGGCAAACATCATTTTATACCAGAACTGGGAAAAGTGTAATACCAGAAACCCTAAAACAATAAGCCCTAATACGAACATGTTCTGCGAAGACCATTCTACGTTTTTCGGGCGAACATTAACCGCATAACGGTCGTTTCCTCGCGCTTTACGATTTTCCAATGTCAGAAAAATCGCATAAACGATATGGACAATAAAACCGGCCGCTAATACCAATGTGCCTGCTACCGCGTACCAGTTAGATCCCAAGAAGGCGCAAATCATATTGTACGCTTCTTCCGAGAAAACCGCCGCGATGTTCATGCACAAGTGGAACACCAGAAACAAAATAAGGAAGAGACCTGATATGCTCATTATCAGCTTCTTCCCAATAGAAGAATTAAGTAACCACATAAGATAATAATTTAAGTTATTTAATTGTATTTAGAATTTGTGCTTTTGTCCTGTGATTTTTCGCAAAGGTAGAGTAAATACGCGGATGAAACAAATGATTAAAGAAATATTTCGCCAATTAGATAGCGCCACCGGATTGCTTCTTTTGGGTTGTTCTGAATGTTTTTGAAAAGGCTCCGGCAAAAAAAAAGAAGGAGCATTCCTTGACGGGAATATTCCTTCTTTTTTGTGTAAAATTACTTAGTTATTTAACTAAACTTGAGAAATCTGCGTTGGTTGCATATTTTGCAAACTCTAAATCTTCTGCGGCTTCTTTTGCTAAAGAACGATCTTTGGCAATCGCTGATTTCAGACTGCTGATGACACCGTTTGAATTGTTTGTACGAGCGGCAACGATTGCTTTTAGGTAGTCGGTTGTTGCATCCGGATTAGCAACGCTGTTCAGTGTTTGCTGTGCTTTGCTGTAATCTTTAACCAAAATCTGAGCTAATGCAGCGTTATTGCTCTTAATCGATCCGAATGAGTTGACTGCTTTTGCATATTCGCCCTGTTCCAGATAAAGAACACCTAAAGCTTCACTCAGTTCGTTTACACCTGAGGCACTTCCCAATAATTGTTGTGCTTTTGCATTGTCTCCTTTGGTAAGAGCGATCAAACCTAAGTTCATGTTTGCTTCCGGATTAGCTTTTACCGTGTTAGATTTGTTAAACATTTCTTCTGCTTTCGCTAAATCGCCGGCTTTGAAACGTTGCATACCGATGTTGTTCCATGTACGGTAATCGTTTCCGTAAAGTTCGCCTGCTTTTTTGTAGATTGCTTCTTTTTCGCTGTCATTATTAGTTAATGTAGCGGCATAAAGAATTTCTTCTACGCTAAGTTCTTTCGGATTGCTTTTTGCCAATGCGCTGATTTCGTCGTCTGATTTGCCAATAATTTCGATGTTGGCCGTCAAACGTGAACGACGTAATTGAGGCAAGATTTCTTCAGCTAACGTGCTAAATACGGTAGAAATGTTTTTAATTTCTTTTTCGCGTTGTTCCGGATCGTTATACATGGAAAGTACACGAAGAACTAAGTCTTTGTCTTGAATAGTCGATTTGGATACCAATTCCTGGAAACCTTCCCAGTCCTGAGCGGTATAACGTGCATCAACTGGAACATCGATTTTTTGTTTTTTCAGTTCTTTGTTCAAAAATTTCGAGGTGTTCGTTTCACGTTTTTCTGCAAGGCCGGTATTCAGTTTTACACCACCATCAGGAGATGCATAAGCGGAAATTTCAATAGCTACATTCTGATTCGGAGCTTCGTCGGCATTTTTAACAAGATCTTTCCAATCGGAAACTTCTTGTTTAGAAAGTTCTTTAGAACGAAGTTCAGCTTGTTGAATCAAGAACATAATGTTTGCGTTGTGTGCTTCTTTGATGATCCGTTGGAATTTATCTGCTCCGACTGCCGGCGTTGCTGTGGCTGCGTTGGCTAATTCGGAAGTAGCAACTACTCCGTCACCGATTTTCACATCAGGCAATTTTACCGTTTTGTTTTTAATCTTTGCGTCGAATGTCAAATAAAGTTCCGATTTCTTCATTTCCGGTTTATAGGTAAAGGAAGATTTCATGGTTACGTTTGCTCCTTCTTTTTGAGGAATAACCTGATTGTTCCCGGCTACCTTTTCACCTTGGAACGTATATGAAGTTCCCCATGCTTCACCACCGGCATAACGAAGAACCGGAGTTACGGTTACAACAGCTTTCTTGTTAAACCATTTGGCCGGGAATGTTGCATTAATCGTTACCGGCACCTGACCACCGATAGCCTCTAACGGCTGCGGTTCAGCTTTAATGTACTCTTGCGCTAACGGTTTCAACTTGTTGGAGCAAGATGAAAAGGTTACAATCGCTGCCAATACCAGGAATGGCAATAAATACTTTTTGTTCATAATCTGATGTAAGTTTTAAAAGTTATTATTATTTTTTTATGTCTATCCAATCCTTTCGCCAATACATGCAAAACTATATATTTTTTCGTTATGAATAAAGAAGATAAACTAAAATCTTTTATAAAACAATCTTTGAAATGCATTCTTGTCGATGATGAGATATTCGGAGAATAAAAATGCCGGATTGTTGCACGGTTAAATCGTTCCGGTCGTTTGTCAAAAAACCGTTTTGTATGATTCTTCCGTCGATTGAAAATAATTCGTATTTCGCTGTTATAGCGGATAGCGGTAAATGAATTGTTATCTTTCGTGCCGTCCTGTCGGTCGTTATTCGAATCTCGAGAGGATTTGCTTGTATGGTGTTGTTGTGGACAGGTGGGTTTTTATATTTTACAACAGGAGTGATAAACAGGGATGATTTAAACGGATTTACCGGATGAGTGGTATTCTCTATCCATCTGTTTTGGTATTTAATCCATGCCGTATTTTGGGGAACGGCTTTTGAGGGCAGGTTGTAAACGGCAAAAGTGTCGTTTTCCAATGCCGTTATTTTATAGCCGATATAAAATTTGTTCGAGATCGTTATCGATTCGTCAAATTTTATGAAACTTTCCTGCGCCCGGGATAACGGTTTGGATGTTTGTTGAAAACTACTGTCGATGATGCTGAGGTTTGTGTATGTAGGATTAAACGACGTGGAATACAAATGATCGGATGGACCATCGTTGCTTGTATTTCCATAAACATTGACTTCAATGCTGAGACCATGGGCGTTTTTTATTTCAGGAGTGACGAAATATGCTCCGTAAAGTGTTACTTCTCCCGAAACAGTAAAGGCTTCGGCGTATTCCACTGTTTTCAATGAGTTTACTCCAAATTGAAGCCCGGAATCGGGGGGGGGTAAATAGGTCGTTTCGAAGAGTTCTCTACTTATTGGGTCTGCTATATTGCTTATTTCTACCGCTTTGTTGTTTCTATAGGGATCTAAACCATCGCATAAGGTCTGCTCACCTTTCGGATCTAACCAGGGTTTTAAATTCGTGCTGTCTGCATTGCCGGAAGTCCAGCTTTTATGTATAGCGAAAAAAAGATCGTTTTTGGGGGAAGTGCATGTGGATTCGCCACCGGTGAGCGAACCTATGATCCGGTTATTTGCATCGAATAGAGGAGAGCCTGAAGATCCGCCGGCAGTGCTGCCTGTTGCCCATTCTTCAACAATCCAATGAGAGTTTGCATTAAAATTAAAGGTACCTCCATATGACGTTAATTTTATATTTTTAGTACAATAGTTTATCCTTTTGACGGAACCGCCAGGATGATGAATATTCAAGAACGGAGGGAGAGGAGATTCTGAAATAGTCCACCCCGCATAATATGGACGATAATAGATCGGTGGTGTTTCTAATAATTCCAATAAGGTCATGTCTGTTTTTTCGTTTACCGCACGGTAAATGGTAGAGGCCATTGACATTTCTTCCGTCCCTCGCAGGGGAAAGGAGCAGAAAGGGCTTTCATAATTGAAAAAACTGATGATTGTTCCTGCTATTTGGGCATAATCCGGATTCGTTATGTTGAACCGGTCATTCAAACAATGCGATGCGGTTAGCAGATAGGGTGTTCCATCGTTTTGCGTGTTGTTTACGAGTGCTCCTGTACATAACGTAGTGCCGTTGATGATTAGCAAAACAACACTTCGGGTGATTTCGTCGTATTTTTCGGTTGTGTCTTGCACGCAGATCGTAGAGGGCATGCAATAGTATTTTGCTAAATTAGTCCCGGGTTCCGATCCGCGAAGATCGTGATAACCATGGTTTACTTCACCCACTTTTAGTCTTCCGGCGAAGTCTACACCTGCCGGCTCTTGGTATTCAATAATTAATTCTTCACCATAAATAGGAGCGATAGGTAGAAGCCCCAATTCGGAATTATTTAAGTGATTGAACGAACCTAAGATTTGACTCTGATCCGGTGAATATAAAAACAATTGCGCACCTTCCGGCACTTCGTACTCTGTAAATAGGAGGTTCAGGGAGTAGGCGTTAGTGGAGCGGATTCCTAATCGCCATACTTTTGTGCCATCAGCCAAATAGAAAATTTGGCCTGAATTGGCCGGCGTGAAATCTGTTATAAATTTATAGGCAAAACGGAATCCGCTGCGTAAACTGTTTTGTGCTAACGAATCTGCTTTTATTTCTGCTTCTATATCAAACGGGGGCATCTCTTGAAAAAAAGACTGGAGAGAACTTTTTAGTGTGATATATGGTAAAGGTTTTCCTCCATGACTTATCTGCGCATGACCGGCAGAAATAAAGAAGAATAGGGAGAAAACAACGGTTTTTAATATACGAAATTTTGTATGCATACTTGCAAAAATAGAATTTTCTTTCACAGTATCCCTATTTAGTGGTTTCTATTTGTTCAAAATAATGCGTATTTTTGTTTCCTTTTACTATATGCGGCATTACTAACTAATAAAAAAGATATAGCGATATGGCAACACCTCCGTTTAAGTATCAGGAACCATTTCCGATGGGGCCTGATCATACTAAGTATTATTTATTGACCAAAGAACATGTTTCTACGGTTGAATTTGAAGGTAAAACTATTTTAAAAGTGGAATCTGAAGCTTTAACTAAATTGGCAAACGCGGCTTTTCATGATGTTTCTTTTTTCTTGCGTCCGGAACATCAGGAACAGGTTGCCAAAATTCTTGCTGACCCTGAAGCAAGTGATAATGATAAGTTTGTGGCTTTGACTTTTTTGCGGAATGCGGACGTGTCGGCTAAAGGCAAATTACCTTTTTGTCAGGATACGGGAACGGCTATCATCGTTGGAAAGAAAGGACAGCAGGTTTGGACGGATGGAAATGATGAAGAGGCTCTTTCCAAAGGAGTTTATAAAACGTATACGGAAGAAAACCTCCGTTATTCGCAGAACGTTCCGTTGGATATGTACAAGGAAATTAATACCGGTTGTAATTTGCCTGCTCAGATAGATTTGTATGCTGTCCGTGGGGACGAATATAAATTTCTTTGTATTGCAAAAGGTGGAGGATCGGCGAACAAAACTTATTTATATCAGGAGACAAAAGCATTATTGAATCCTGCTACATTAGTGCCTTTTTTGGTGGAAAAAATGAAATCGTTGGGTACAGCAGCCTGTCCGCCTTATCACATTGCTTTTGTGATCGGGGGGACTTCTGCTGAAACAAACCTGAAAACGGTGAAATTGGCTTCTGCTCATTATTATGATAATCTGCCGACAACAGGAAATGAAGGCGGACAAGCTTTCCGTGATATTGAATTGGAAAAACAGGTCTTGGAGGAAGCACATAAAATAGGATTGGGAGCGCAATTCGGTGGTAAATATTTTGCACATGATATACGTATTGTTCGTTTACCCCGGCACGGCGCTTCGTGCCCGGTGGGAATGGGCGTTTCTTGTTCAGCCGACCGTAATATTAAGGCGAAGATAAATAAGGACGGAATTTGGATCGAACAAATGGAGACTAATCCGGGACATCTGATCCCTGAAGAACTTCGTCAGGCCGGAGAAGGTGAAGCGGTTAAGATTAATTTGAATCAACCGATGGTTGATATTTTGAAAGAACTGGATAAATATCCTGTGTCTACCCGTTTATCTTTATCCGGGACAATTATCGTAGGTCGCGATATTGCGCATGCGAAATTGAAAGAACGTTTGGATGCGGGCGAAGGCCTTCCTCAATATATTAAAGACCATCCAATTTATTATGCAGGGCCGGCGAAAACTCCAGTAGGCATGGCTTCCGGCTCTTTTGGGCCGACAACTGCAGGCCGGATGGATTCGTATGTAGATCTTTTTCAGGAAAATGGCGGTAGCCTGATTATGATTGCGAAAGGGAATCGCAGCCAACAGGTAACGGACGCTTGTAAGAAACATGGCGGGTTTTATTTGGGAAGTATCGGCGGGCCGGCAGCGATTCTTGCTCAGGAAAGCATTAAAAAAGTCGAGTGCCTGGAATATCCCGAATTAGGCATGGAAGCGATCTGGAAGATTGAAGTAGAAAATTTCCCGGCATTTATTTTAGTAGACAATAAGGGGAACGACTTCTTTAAACAGTTACAACCGCGCTGTTGAAATCAGACGTATAGCAAAAAAGAATCCCCTGTAATTCGCTCAAAAATTACAGGGGATTTTTTATTAGGAGTATTTTCTTTGATCTTACTTTACCTCACCTTCCTCAAAAACAAGACCTTTCTTTTTGAATTTTCTTTTTTGGATTTCATAAGCAATAGGTGTTGCAATGAACAAGGTTCCATAGGTTCCGATTACGACTCCGATTAGGATGGCGAATGTGAAACTTTGTATGGTACTTCCACCCAAAAGGAAGATACATAATACCACGATGAACGTGGAGAAGGAGGTACTGAATGTACGAGCTAATGTGCTATTTAATGCATGATTAATTACTTGAAAACGATCTCGCTTCGGATAAATTGAGATAGTTTCACGAATACGGTCGAATACCACCACCGTATCGTTGATCGCATAACCGATAATGGTCAAAATAGCTGCAATAAAGGTTTGATCTACCTCCATGGAAAATGGTAATATTTTCCAGAGCAGGGTGTAGAATGAAACGATACAAAGCGTTACGGTAAAGACAGATACGAATACACCGGCAGAGAATGCGTAATCGCGGAATCGAATCAAGATATATACTGCCATACACAACATGGCAAAGATAACGGCGAAAATAGCACTGTTTTTGATATCATCCGCCATGCTTGGCCCTACTTTCTGAGAACTTTGTATGAAATCCGATTTAAAGACCTCTAATGTTGTCCCTTCAGGCATTAAACTGCTTAATCCGGAGTATAATTTTTTTTCGATTTCTTCATCTACTAAAGGATCATTATCTGCTATCTTGTAGTTAGTGGAAATACGAACCTGATCGGACGAACCAATGGTGATTACATTGACAGTGCCCTCCAGATTGGTCGCTAATAGATTACGTACTTCATCCGTTTTTACTTCTTGTTTGAACCGTACAATATAATTACGGCCTCCGGTAAAATCGATCCCGTTGTTCAATCCTATCGTCATCATAGAAATGGCTCCCAACAGAATAATAGCAACCGGAATGATATAACCTATTTTGCGTTTACCCAAGAAATTAAAATTCGGATTAGTCAGGAAATTCTTGGTTAGCGAAGTTATAAAGGTGACATTTTTCAATTTGTCTTTTGCCAATAGCGCTTCGTACACGATACGGGTTAAGAATACGGCTGTCAGGAAGGAAGCGAACAACCCGATAATCATTGTTGTCGCAAATCCGCGGATAGGGCCTGTTCCGAAATAGAACAAAACGATTCCGGTCAAAATAGAGGTTATGTTTGAATCGAAAATAGCAGAGAACGCATTCTGATATCCATCTGAAATCGCTTTCCCCATTGTTTTCCCGGCTCTTAATTCTTCCTTGATGCGTTCGTAAATCAACACATTTGCATCCACGGCCATGCCCAGTGTCAATACCATACCGGCAATACCCGGCAAGGTAAGTACGGCCTGGAACGAGGCCAGAATACCCATCGTAAAAAATATGTTTACGAATAAGGCTGCATTTGCAATCATACCCGGAAGTAAACCGTAAAATACGCACATGTATATGGCCAGGATTAATAACCCTAAAACGAATGAGATTATCCCCGAGTTAATAGCTTCCTGTCCCAGCGAAGGTCCTACGACATCTTCCTGTACGATATGAATCGACGCTGCCATTTTACCGGATTTCAATACGTTTGCAAGGTCTTTTGCTTCCTCTGGTGTAAAATGACCGCTGATTTGAGAACGTCCGCCTGTAATCTCCTGGTTTACCACCGGAGCCGAATATACCATATCGTCAAGGATGATCGCAACCGATTTCCCGATATTTTCTTTGGTTAGGCGAGCCCATTCTTTTGCTCCCTCGGCATTCATCGACATGCTTACCTGTTGTTCCGAACGACCGGCTTGTTGTACGAAATCGGCATTCGCATCTGTTACGACGTCTCCTCCCAAAGCAGGCGTTCCATCGCGGTTCGTTACTTTTATAGCGTATAGTTCATATAACGTTTCTTTTTCATCGATGGCTTTTACCCCCCATTTTAAAGAAAGATTACGCGGAAGAACATCTTTTACTTGTTTCATTTCTAAGTATTCATCGATCTTAGCCATATTGTTCTTCTGAGCATAACCAACTACCGTTCCCGGCGACAATTGTCCGTTATATTGATTGATTTGAAGAAGCGCGAAAAGAGGATGTTCTTTTGCAAATTCTTCAAACGATTGTGTTTCTTTAGTTTCCGGCGAAGCAATTTTGGCAAGTAACGAATCTGCTTCATTGGTAACGATAGAATCTTTTATAGATTCGTTTTTTACCGTATCGGTTGTTGCGGAAGCTTCCTCTTCGGTATTTTTAAGAACAGTGGCTAAAATTTTGTCTGCGGCTATCAGATTTTGGTAGATTTCCGGCAACGTGTACGTTTCCCAAAATTCAAGATTTGCGCTTCCCTGTAAAAGTTTACGAACACGTTCCGGTTCTTTTACCCCAGGCAGTTCAACTAGAATACGTCCTGTAGTTTCCAGACGTTGAATGTTAGGAGAGACAACGCCGAACCGATCTATACGTGTACGTAAAACGTTGAATGAATTATCAATGGCACTTTTTAATTCTTCACGCAAAACAGAAACAACTTGTGCATCCGAACTTTGCGGCGTGATTTTTTCTTTTAATTCAAATGTGCTGAATATGGATGCAAGCCGGACATTCGGATCTATTTTTTTATATTCTTCAACGAACAAGTCGATAAAGTCTTTTTGACTTGTAGCTTGACGCTGATAAGCGGAAGTTAAGGCTTTGCCGAAATTTTCATCCTGATTATTGTTTGACAAAGAACGGATAACGTCGGCAACGTTAAGTTCGAGTACGACGTTCATTCCTCCTTTAAGGTCAAGTCCCAGGCTGATTTCTTTCTCGCGACATTCTTTTAGGGTGTAACCCAGCCAAACTTTCTGAGTAGATAGTGAATCAAGATATTGACTCTCTTTTACAGGGTCTCCATTGGCAAACTCAGCGGCTTTGCTGTTGTAGTGTCTTGTCACGAATGAAAATGACAGGTAAAACAAACAAACAAGCGTAAGAAGCGTTGAAAAGACCTTTACAAATCCTTTGTTTTGCATTTGAATCTTAATTGTTTATGTTATTTATTATTATTCGTTTTTTCACAGGATGCAAATATAGGTTTTTTTTCTTTGCTTCCGATATAATTGAATTAATTATTTGCCTTACACGGATTTATTCAAACAGAAATTTCTACCTTTGCTAAGGTAGTTCAGATAAATCTATTTATATGAAACGAGTACTTTTAGCCTTACTGTTAATATCGTCTTATTGTGTTGCCCAAGAGGATGCGACCTATCTTGAAGGGGCAGTTCCGGAAATAGAAGGACGTGTGGTCTTTGAAAAAACTTTTGATTTCTTCCAAGCTCCGAAAGATGATGTTTTTGCCGTGGCATTGGATTGGGCGCAAAACAGATTTAAAGATGAAAAGAACCGGATTGTTTATACCAATAAGGAGACTGGAGATATTGCCGTAATTGGCGAAGATTACCTTGTTTTTTCTAGTACTTCTCTGGCGCTGGATAGAAGTCTTATGAACTATCGTCTATTAATGCATTGTCAAGCTGACCGGATTGAAATTAAGGTAAATGGCATTAAATATGAATATAGTGTTTCTTACCAGCGTGAACCGGAAAGATATATAGCTGAGGAATGGATAACGGATCAATATGCGGTAAACAATGGGAAGTTGAACCGGATAAGCGGAAAATTCAGGAAAGCGACAATTGATTATGTGAACAGTCTGCTTGCGGAAGTGGAAAAGATTTTTCCTTTTACAAATTCTATAACTGAAATTTCGAGCTCTCAACGTTTGCCGGTACTGTCTCAACCGGTAATGACGCCGGAACCTGTTTCGAGGGATACTGCAGGTACAATTCCGACCTTGGCGGACTATAAGCGGATAAATGCGGAGACTATTCCTGGAAATATAATTAAATTGATGTCGCAAGACTGGACATTGATTACGGCAGGTTCTGGTGAGGAATTCAATATACAAACAGCCCAATGGGGTGGTTTGGGGTATCTTTTTGGAAAACCGGTCACCTTTTGTTTTATAAATCCGACTTCAAACATATTTTCCTTGATGCAGAATACAGACACGTTTACGCTGACATTTTATACGGAAGCCTATCGTAATGTATTGCTATATTGCGAAACTGATTTGTTGAAGAATACGGATAGGGTAAAGGGTACCGGATTAACACCTGTGGCTATGCCTTCAGGTGGAAAAGCCTTTAAAGAGGCGTGGATGATAGTTGAATGTCGTAAGTTACTCTCTCAACCCCTAAATAAAGATTTAATCATAAATGAAGAGTTGCAAAAGGAGCAGGACAAGTCCGTCAATACGATGTTTGTTGGAGAAATTATAGGTGTATGGATAAAATGAAAATGATGAAAAAGGAAATTGCTTATATTATTGTGATGATTTTGTTCCCTGTATTTTGTTTTGGACAAGGGAATAAGGGGAAAGTAGATGATTGCGCTCCGGTAAAAGACGGAAAAGTTTGTTATACGGATGATATTGTCATGCAAGGTGCTTCGCAGGAAGCGTTGTACGAGGCGATTAGTTCATGGGCAAAAACGGAATATGGCCGGGATGTGTTTGTGTCGAATGTTTCTTGCAATCGTGGGCGAAAAACGATATTGATTAGTTCAAAAATAGAATTACTGTTGAATGAAACAGATAAAACTTATTTGAAATATAAAATGTACATTTCTTGTTATGATAATAACTATAAAGTGGAAGTTACAAATCTAACCTATCAATACGATCCGGATAAAGCGGATAGATTGCGTGTTTATCCTGCGGAATCGGTTATTCTGAATGGCGGGAAAGGGAATATCATACCCTCTATTAAAAATCCTGAGCTGTTTTGTAATGCGACTTTCTTTTTTGTGGAAGGATTATTGGACGATGTTTATCTGGCTGCGAAAAAATATTAATTTAATTGCAAGTAACACCATACTGGAAAATGATCTGAGTAATAGATTTTTTCAATCGTACAATTGAAAGGGTTCATGTTTTTGGAATGAAGAATGTTGTCTATTCTGAATCGAAAAACGTTTTGGTTATACGTTACGCCCAATCCGAAACCGGATTCAGCAAATGCATCAGAGAGGTTTCCTTGTATTGTTCGATGAGCGTAAGAGATCGGGGTGTCGTTGAAATCACCGCAAATCAACAGGTAATCACTCATGGCTTGATCTATTTCTTTCCGGATTATTCTGGCTTGTTTAGCACGAATAAGATAAGCCGGCCCAAGTTTTTGTTGAAAGGATCCCTTTATTCTGTCTAAAAGATCCGTCCCCGGATTTTTTAAGAATTGAGAATACTTGCTTTTATCTTCGCTGGTTAATTTAAACGATTCGAGGTGGTTGTTTATAAGAATTATTTTTTTCTCTTTTATTTTGATTTCGTGAATGGACGAACTATTGTTCCGGCTTTCGTATTTTATACGCCTGGATTTGGAAATCGGAAATTTTGAGAATACGGCAATACCGCTTTTATAATGAGGGTTTATAGTTGAAAAATTTGTATTGTAATAGGGATACATTTTTAGTACACTCCTTATTTTTTTTAGTGAGAGATGTTTCTCCGACTTACTCTCGAAATATTCTTGAAGGCAAACGATGTCGGCGTTTGAATTTGCAATATATTCCAGAATTTTGTTCGGATTCTTTTGGGTGTGATTTTGATATCCGAACGACATGACATTGTACGTTAATACTTTTATTGTGTTTTCCACAGGTAGTTCCCGGCTTTTCATATGTAAGGGGAAATAGCGCGTGATAGCTCCCCAGCAAAGAACGATTGTGAAAAGATTAACCAAAAGAAATTTCCATTTTCTCAGAAAAATCCAATATAAGATAAAGCAAAGAATAATGAAACAAAAAAAAGGGAAAAACAAACCCAGATAGGAAAAAAATAGGCTTTTTTCCGGTGAAATCCTATCAGAAAAAGCAGACGCTAACAAGAGCATCGCCATGATTATGTTTGCGATAAAGATTAAAAAATGAAATGCTATTTTTAATGTTTTCAAGCTCATCTTTATTTGCTGGCATCAAATAGTTTTTTCTTTTCATCGCTGCTGAGACTGTTGTATCCGGCATGCTTTAATTTTTCCAAAATACGATCAATTTCAGCGTTTTGTTTGTTTTTTCGTTCGTTGTATTCATAGTCAGTCTCATTCCGTTTATATGAGACACGCATTTTGGGTTTCGGTTTTCTCAAATTGACAAACCAGTCAATCGTTTTGTTTATTGGTTTGGTGAAGTCTTTTCCCCGGTTCATTTGTGTAGCATAGAATATGCCTAAAAGGGCTCCTCCTATGTGTGCGATATGTCCTCCCGCATTGTCCGAAGCGATGGCCAAAAAATCGATGATTAATGTGCCGATCGCCAGATAGATCAGTTTAATACGTCCAATAAGGAATAATTGTATTTCAATATCTTTACGATAAAAGGAGATGGCGAATACGATTGCCATAACGGAAGCAGAGGCCCCGATTAGTGCACTGAACGGAGCAACCGACCTGAAATAAGGTAATGTGTTGTAAAGTAAAATATAAAGGAATGCACCAGCTAATCCTCCAAGAATATATAATCCCCCCAATTGCCGCTCATTGAAATGTTGCAGAAAAATATGTCCGAACCAATAGAGCCATAACATGTTAAACAGAATATGGAGAAAATCGAAATGAGTAAACATATATGTCAACAAAGTCCATGGCTTTTGAAGAAGAAGCGGAATTGAAGACGGTAATTCCAAATAATCAAGAATGGGTATTCCCGGAACGCTAAGTAATAAGCAGATGATTCCAACAAGGCGGATCATCAGAAATACTCCTGCATTAATATAAATAAGTTTGACGGGAATACCTCCGTTTTGAAACGATTGCTTTAGTTTAGTAAAAATATCGCCCATTATCTGTGTCCTTTTTTTTCCAGTATCGAATCATAAAGTATCCAAAAAGCATTCCTCCCAAATGAGCAAAGTGGGCGACACTGTCGCCATTGAAACTGGCAACTCCGAGGAATAACTCAGCAAGTCCGTAGAAGATCACGAAATATTTTGCTTTGACCGGAATAGGAATAAACATAATAAATAAAGGTGTATTGGGAAATAACATCCCGAAAGCAAGTAATATTCCGAATACGGCACCGGAAGCTCCTATCGTTACAAAGTAATTAAGATATTCACCTTTCGAGAGAATCGCTCCCCCCATGTTCACCATCTCATGGCTGGATTGAAGCAGATCACGTAACTCAAAATACCAAGCGACTTCCTGAATTAGTCCTGCTCCTATACCCGTAACAAAATAATAAATTAGAAATCGTTTGGAACCCCACACATTTTCCAATACACGCCCGAACATGTATACGGCAAACATATTAAAAAATACATGAGAAAAAGAATGTGTGTCGTGTAAAAACATGTAGGAGATAAACTGGAAGGCATTAAAATCCCGCGCCCAAGGCAGGTGTAAGCCTAACAGCTGTATTAAATCTATGCCAATTCTCGGAAGGACTAAACTGGCTATCCAAATTAACAGGTTAATGATAATTATATTTTTTGTCGCAGGCGGGATCGAATTAAGAAACCCCGTATTGTGTTGGATCGTCATATAAATACTACTATATAAATACTATTTATTAGCAAAGGTACATATATTTTGCTATTTGAATGAATTCTGTTCTTAAAAAGCATGTATATAAAAGAGAAAATGCAGTAAATCAATAAAAAAAGTATTTGTTTTTTTTGTAAGCTATTAAAATAAAGCTACATTTGAAACCACTAATGACTATTAATTCTAAATGTTTAATGCATTAATTATCAAACCATCATGAACAAAACAGAGTTTATCAATGCCGTTTCGGCTAAATCCGGATTAAGCAAAGTTGATGCGAAGAAAGCGATAGAAGCTTTTGTAGAAACCGTTTCTGACGAATTGAAGGGTGGAGGGAAGGTTGCTCTCCTTGGTTTTGGATCTTTTTCTGTTACAGAAAAATTAGCAAGAAAAGGTGTTAACCCTAAAACCAAACAGCCTATTAATATCCCGGCTCGTAAGTCGGTTAAATTTAAAGCCGGTTCTGAATTAGCTGAATTGGTTAAATAATAGTCTGAAAAAGAGATGAAAGCTGTCTTTTCTATTTGATAGAAAGACAGCTTTTTTTGTTTATAACAAGATAGAGTAGATATGATAAGAGCATGGTTTTTCGTTTTTTTATGTTGTATGTGAGTGCTTATTGTTCTTATGCACAAGAGCGGGAATGTGTGATTGTTGTGCATGGAGGTGTGAGTGCGATGAATGCCTTGAAAGACCAGCCCCAAAAAGAGATGCAATATTATGCTTCCTTAGATACGGCATTTATGATTGGGGATAAAATTTTTGCCCCTTAAAAGGAGAGGATTGGTGTTTTTGCTTAAACACCAATCTCCATTATTTATTATTTTCCACTACTCATTACGCCTGAATCCGTGTCGCTATTGTGTACGCGTTTTTGAGTTGCACTGAATTTTCTTCCGAAAGAAAAGTTATAGGAAAAATGTACCATCAACAAGTGTGAGCTCTCGTTGACATATCCGGCTCTTTTGTATGAAGCGTGCTTCGACCAATTTTCTGCAACTACCCGGTAATTGTCTGAAAAAGGATTAAACATGGAAAGTCCGAAAGATAGGTTCTTAAGGTTGTATTTTGCCATGCAATAATGTATGTTTTCTCCCCCGGATAGGGTTTCGCCCCAGAACCAGTTCCAGTTTGACTCTATTCCCAGTAGGAACAGAAATTTCTTGTAATTTGCCGAAACTTCGCCGTTGTAGTACCAGTTTGTATACCGGTGTCTGTATGTATTCCCGTTGCTTTTGTAGTGGTTTACACCACCTGTTGCCGAGAACTGCAGAATGTCTTTTATCGGTCCTATCCGAAAGGTAGACCGTGCTGCTATACGTTGCCAATCTTTCTGATTTTTCCAAGTTTGAATAAATTTATCGCCTTCTATCATTTTTTCGTCTGCGATGGCATCCGGACAGTATTCATAACCTGCCCAAGTGCTATTGTAAAAAAGTCCTTTTTTTATTTCGTATGTTAGATACAGATTGTATCTCATATACGGTTTCAGGTTCGGATTTCCTCGTTGAATTTGCATCGAATCAACGACCATCTCTACGTCGCTCAGATAAGAAAGTGAAGGGGCTACGCGGTAAGCCGAGCCGTTCAACCGAAGAAAAGATTGATCCGTCAGGTTATATTGTAATGTGATTTTAGGGCGAAACGTGTAATAACTGTATGATTTGTCAGCCCCATCTTGTTTGAAATAATATCTGGAAACTCCGACCCCCAGCGTATAGTCTAATTTTTTTACTTTACCGCTCCATTCCGCGTATGTATATGAATCCGACTGATTCATTTTCGTGTTCGTTTCATGTCCGTTGCGATAGACGTTATCAGAGAAAGACTGTTCGTACTTTAGTCCGGTACTCAATCTGTTTTTCCCCAATTTTTTTTCATAAATCGCCTCTCCGATTATTGAGTATTTCTTCCCTTCCGTGCGGTTATGTATATCCGTTAGCAATTGTTCGTTTCTGCTTTCCTGATAAATCCGTTCCGACTGACTTTTGTTGTATGTTCCTACCAAATTAAAGACAAGTGTTTGTTCATGTTTCAGATTTCTTTGATAGTATAAATCCAACGCGGGACGATTGTTCTTTTCTTTAGATTTATCCTGCATATGAACAATATCGTTGCTTTGATCCAGATTATAGAGCTTTCCGATGTAATCAATATGTGATTGGTCGTTGTTAGAATAGCGCAAGGTGGCGTTAAATAAATATTTGTCAGGCTCTTGATAGCTGTAATTCAGATTCAGGTTCTGCCAATACAAATCGAGTCGGCCCGGTTCTCCTTCTTCTTTTCTTTTTAACGATGTTCCATCTGCAAAATAAAAATGCTCTTCATTATCCCGGTAAACATCGTAAAAATCGCGTGGATTAATATTGTAATTAATAGCGAATTCCGATTTTTTGTGGTTGATCTTTGCGGATAATTGGTCGTTTCCCCATAAGGCATTTACCCCATTGCGAAGGTCTATGTTAATATTTCCACCCGTCTCCGGCCGATGTACAATGTAATCCAGTACGACTTCGGCATTTCCGTATCGTAGTCCCGGGTTGTCATGGTATTCGATGCGGATAATATCTACAGGTTGTAAAGCGATGATTTCCTGTGTTTCAACTTTTACGCCGTTGATGCGGAGTTGTACTTCTCCATTTCCCGGGACGGAAACGGTATTATCTAAATGATTGATTTTTATTTTAGGTAGCATAAGTTGTTGAAGCAAGGTAATGCCATTGTTCGAGGCTTCGATTTGTTTTGTCGTCGGGAAAACCACTTTTCGGTCCGACCGGCTACTCATGTTAGAACCGTTTACCGTCACTTCTTCCAGCTTTACTGATGAATTGTCCATGTTTATGTTTCCCAAATCTACATTTTGAGTTACTTTTTGAAGTTCTATGGTTTGTGGCTCATATCCTAAGGTGGATACTGTAATTTGATAATCTCCGGGGTTAATTTGAGCGAGAGTAAATTGTCCTTTTATGTCTGAGGTCGTTCCCGAGACAAACGCAGAATCGGTTGTTTGCAAAATGATGTTTGCAAATTCCATCGCTTCTTGGTTAGTTGCGTCCAGAATACATCCCTTAATCATTACTTTTTGAGCAAAAGCATTCATTATCACGCTGCAAAGCAGCATGATTAAAATCATTCGTTTCATATAATTCAGGTGTTTTTTTGTGACTATTGGCAGGGTGGCCTATCCTGCGTTCTTTATATATATGACGGAGAGAATCGGAAAAACGTTACATTTTTTCTCGTTTTTTTGTTTAGTTAAAAAATAATTACGAATTGTCCGGGCACGAAAAAAGGCATTCTTTTTGGGGAATGCCTTTTTTAATAATGAAATGAGATTGATTTATTTTCTTATTCCCAATTCTTTAATGATTGCACGATATCTTTCAATATCCACTTTTGTCAGATAATCCAATAAACGACGACGTTTACCTACCAACATCTTCAATGATCTTTCGGTATTGAAGTCTTTCGGATTTTTTTTCAGATGTTCCGTTAAATGATTGATGCGGAAAGAAAATAATGCAATTTGGCTTTCAGGCAATCCGGTATTTGTTGATGACTTACCGTACTTTTCAAAGATTTCCTGTTTTTTTCCAGAATCTAAATACATGATTCGTTGTTACTTTAATAAATTAATACTATATTATTTTAAGCAGGTGCAAAGATAGTTATTCTTTCTGAGTGACAATACTTTCCCGATGTTTTTTTTAAAGAAGTGAAATTTTGTTGTAAATTTGCACTCAATAAATTAGTCTCAATGCAAAAGATTAGAAATATTGCGATTATCGCACACGTTGATCATGGTAAGACAACGCTCGTTGACAAAATGTTATTGGCCGGTAAGTTATTTAGGGAAGGACAAGCGGAACCGGATCAGTTCTTAGACAGTAACGACCTCGAAAGGGAAAGGGGTATTACTATTCTATCCAAAAACGTATCTATCAAGTACAAAGATTATAAAATAAACATTATTGATACTCCAGGGCACGCCGATTTTGGTGGTGAGGTGGAACGCGTATTAAATATGGCGGATGGGTGTTTGTTGCTGGTTGATGCCTTTGAAGGGCCTATGCCGCAAACGCGTTTTGTGCTTCAAAAAGCAATCCAGCTCGGACTCAAACCGATTGTGGTTGTTAATAAGGTAGATAAACCGAACTGTCGTCCGTCGGAAGTACAGGAGATGGTGTTTGACTTGATGTATAGTTTGGATGCGACAGAAGATCAATTAGATTTCCCGACGATTTACGGATCTGCTAAACAAGGATGGATGTCTGAAGACTGGACGAAGCCGACACAGGATATTTATGCTTTATTGGACGCTATTATAGCGTATATTCCGGAGCCGAAAACATTGGAAGGGACTTCCCAAATGTTGATCACCTCATTGGATTATTCAAAATATGTAGGGCGTATTGCCATAGGAAGGGTACATCGCGGTGAACTTTGTGAGGGACAAGAAGTGATGTTATGTAAACGCGATGGATCAATGATAAAATCCCGCATTAAAGAGGTTGATGTCTTTGAAGGACTTGGGCGGACAAAAATATCATCTGTCAAATCGGGTGATATCTGTGCACTTATCGGGATTGAGGGATTTGAAATTGGTGAAACAATTTGTGATGTCGCGAATCCGGAACCGCTTCCGACCATTGCCATTGACGAACCGACTATGTCGATGTTGTTTACGATCAATAATTCACCGTTCTTTGGGAAAGATGGAAAATATGTTACTTCGCGTCATATCCATGAACGATTGCTTAAAGAATTGGATAAGAATCTTGCGCTGCGTGTGCTTCCTTCGGATTCCGCGGATGCGTGGCTGGTTTTTGGGCGCGGTGTGCTCCATCTTTCGGTCTTGATTGAAACGATGCGTCGTGAAGGGTACGAGTTGCAGGTGGGACAACCGCAAGTAATTATTAAAGAAATTGACGGGGTGAAATGTGAGCCTATTGAACAGTTGACAATTAACTTGCCGGAAGATTGTTCGAGTCGGATAATCGACATGGTCACCAAACGTAAAGGGGAAATGACTATGATGGAATCGAAGAATGATCGTGTTCATTTAGACTTTATTATTCCTTCCCGTGGTATTATCGGTTTGAATAACGCGGTGTTGACGGCTTCGGCCGGAGAAGCGATTATGGCGCATCGTTTCTATGAATACCAACCGTGGAAAGGCGAAATCGAGCGTCGTAATAACGGTTCTATTATCGCGATGGAGACAGGTACGGCTTTTGCTTATGCATTGAACAATTTGCAGTCTCGCGGACGCTTCTTTATTGCGCCGCAAGAAGAAGTTTATGTCGGTCAGGTGGTTGGAGAACATACGAAAGAAGGGGATTTGGTTGTGAATGTGACAAAATCCAAGAAGTTGACTAATATGCGAGCTTCCGGTTCAGATGATAAAGTTTCGCTGGCTCCTCCTGTGGTGTTCAGTCTGGAAGACGCGTTGGAATATATTAAGTTAGATGAATATGTGGAGATCACCCCGCATTATATGCGGATGCGAAAAATCATTCTAGATGAGAATGAACGTAAAAGGCAATCACGTTAAATAGTATTGATAATGAAAAGAGAGAATTTGTTCCCTTTGTGGATTGCTTTCTTGCTTGTATCTGTCGGATTGCAAGCGCAACAGGCTCCTCTTCTTCCGATTGACCCGAAAGTCAGGTATGGTCAATTAGAGAATGGATTGACTTATTACATTCGAGGGAATCAGGAGCCAAAGAAACGTGCGGAATTTTTTATAGCACAAAATGTGGGCGCTATTTTGGAAAACGATGATCAAAACGGATTGGCGCATTTTTTGGAGCATATGGCCTTTAATGGAACAAAAAATTTCCCGGGGAAAGGAATTATTAACTATCTTGAATCGATTGGTGTTCGGTTTGGGTATGAAATAAATGCGTATACTTCTTTGGATGAAACGGTTTATAATCTTTCTTCTGTTCCAACTATGCGTGAAGGTGTTGTTGACAGTGCGTTACTGGTTTTACACGACTGGTCTAATTTTATCCTTTTGGAAGGAGATGAAATAGACAGTGAGAGAGGTGTGATTATGGAAGAGTGGCGCACCGGACAGGGCCCGGAACGACGAATGTGGGAAAAAACCAATGCACTGAAATATGCTGGTTCTCAATATGCAAAGCGAGATGTGATTGGAGATACGGCAGTTATCAAAAATTTTAGCCATCAGGCGATTCGGGATTTTTATCACAAATGGTACCGTCCGGATTTACAGGCGATCGTTGTGGTTGGCGATATTGATGTCGATCAAATCGAAAATAAGATTAAGACGTTGTTCAGCGATATTCCCCGAATGCCGAATGCAGGCGAACGTCCGGTATATGAACTTCCGGAGAATGACGAACCGATTATCGCAATGGTGACAGATCCTGAAGCTCGTTACGCGACGATCCGTTTGGAATACAAGAAAAACCTGTTGCCGGAGAATGTTAAGACATCTGTTGCCGGTTATGCGTTTTATGTCGCGAATGACTTGATTTCTACGATGATCAATAATCGTTTCTCGGAAATTACACAGCAGGCGGATGCACCCTTTGTTGCCGGATATGCCTATTATGGAAATATAGTAAAATCGAAAGACGCTTTTATTCTGATAGGTGTTCCTAAAGAATCGAAAGAACAGGAAGGGTTAGACGCATTGGTGCTTGAAGCGGAAAAGATTAAACGTTTCGGTTTTACAAATTCAGAGTTTGAACGGGCGAAAACAGATTTGTTGAAGAGTGTAGAAAAACAATATAACGACCGTGACCACCAGAAGAGTTCACAATATGTTCGTGAATATGTTCGTCATTTCTTAGACAAAGAGCCGATTCCCGGAATCGAATGGGAATTCCAGACTTTACAGATGATGCTTCCCCAACTGAAGGTGGTGATGGTGAATCAAATGGTGCAATCCTACATAACGGATAAGAATCTGATTATTTCGATTAATGCGCCGGAAAAAGAGTCGGTGAAGTTGCCGAATAACGCCGGTATTTTGGCTGCTTTTGATAAAGCGGCGAAAGCGGAACTGACGGCGAAGGCGGAAGAGGATTTGAACAAGCCGCTTCTTAAAGAGACTCCGGATTCGGGAACAATAGTGAAAGAGTCGGAGAATAAGGCACTTGGAGTTACGGAGTGGACATTGAGCAATGGGGTGAAAGTGATATTGAAACCGACAGCATTTAAGAAAGACGAGATTCTGATGTCGGCTTTTAGCCAAGGAGGGACATCGAAGGTTGATAATGTGGATGATTTATTGTCTGCTACTTTTGCGGATCATATCGTTAGTAATAACGGTTTGGGAGATTTTAGTCAGATCGATTTGCAGAAAGCACTTACCGGAAAAATAGTGGATGTGAATCCGTATATCAGTGAATTTGAAGAAGGATTCAGCGGAAGTTCTTCTGTCGCCGATTTCGAAACGATGCTGCAATTGGTTTATCTGAACTTTACCGGGGTACGTAAAGACGATAACAGTTATCAGGCTTTTATTAATATGTTGAATACAAGTCTGGCTAATGCGGCAAAAGATCCGCGTCAGGCGTTTTCGGATTCAATCAACCAAACGTTAACGGCGCATCATCCGCGTACGATATCCTTGAAGTTGGAATCGGTGAGTAAGATCGATCAGGAAAAGGCGTTGGCTATTTTCAAAGATCGTTTTGCGATTCCGGCCGATTTTATTTTCGTATTTGTAGGTAATGTAAGTCCGGAAAATTCGGCGTTTCGCCAGGCTGTCTGTACGTATTTGGGCGGATTACCTTCCGAACATATTTCCGAAAAATACACAGATCATCAGGTTCGCGCGCCGAAAGGCATAGTGAAGAATTATTTTATGCAGGAAATGGAAGTAAAGAAAGCGTCCAATTTAATTTATTATACTGGTAGCTTGCCTTATAACCTACAAAATAAGGTGACGATTAAAGCAATCGAAAATCTCTTGTTTGATCGTTATCTAGACAGCATTCGCGAGAAAGAAGGCGGTTCGTACGGCGTCAGCGTTCGTGCAGCGTTGGATAACACTCCAATAGAGCAAGCCATTCTTATTCTGCAGTTCGATACGGATCCTGAAAAGCAAGCGCGTTTAATGGATATTATTCATCAGGAAGTCGATAATTTGAGTACTAACGGGCCCAGTATCGAAGCGGTGAAGAAGATTCAGGAAAATATGTTGAAGAAATACGACGAAAACCAACGTGAGAACGGCTGGTGGAGGAGTACGATTAAAGCATACTATGAAGATGGTATTGATTACGTGAAAGAGTATAAAAACGCGGTGAACGCTTTGACGCCAGCTTTAATTAAGGATATGTTGAAAAAATTGGTCGGCCAGAAAAACGTAATCGAAGTCGTGATGACTCCGGCGGATTGATCGACTTGATATAGGTTTTAAGAAGAGGGGTTATTCCAGCTGATGGAGTAATCCCTTTTTATTTCTTTTTTTTCATCGGTTTAAACTTCGTTTTTTTTGTAGGTTTGCATAAGTAAATGATTGGCTTATGAAAAAATTAGTTGTTTTATCGGGTGCAGGCATGAGCGCGGAAAGTGGAATATCTACGTTTCGTGATTCGGATGGCTTGTGGGAACGCTACCGGGTAGAAGATGTAGCGACGCCGGAGGGCTTTGCGGCGAATCCTTCTTTGGTGTTGGATTTTTATAATCAACGTCGTCGACAATTATTGGAATGTAAGCCAAATGCCGGTCACCTTGGTTTGGCTACGCTTGAGAAAGATTTCGAAGTGCGAATTATTACGCAGAATATTGATAACCTGCATGAACAGGCAGGCAGTACGAAAGTGTTGCATTTACATGGGGAGCTAATGAAGTATTGTTCGGTTTACGACTTAAATACAGCTTATCCTATTTCTCCTGAGGATTCGGATTTGCACCTGGGTGATAAAGCGCCGGATGGTGGGCAGCGACGCCCTTTTATTGTCTGGTTTGGCGAACCGGTACCGATGATTGAACCTGCGATTGAGTGGGTGATGGAGGCGGATATTTTTGTTGTGATCGGTACGTCGCTGAATGTATATCCTGCCGCGGGACTGTTCGCTTATGTGCGAAAGAAATGTCCTATTTTCCTGATCGATCCGAAAGATGTTAAAACTCAACGAGCCGATATTCATTTTATCAAGGCGACAGCTTCAGAGGGCGTAAAACAATTAACTGAATTTTTAATGCAAATAAAATAACGTATGAATTGGACACAACTTATTTCCGATAAACGTTTCGGAATGGAGGAGTATCATGACAAACGTCATCATGAGCGGACGGACTTTCAGCGGGATTACGACCGGCTTATTTTTTCCTCTCCATTTCGCCGTTTGCAGAATAAGACGCAGGTTTTCCCGCTCCCTGGCAGCATCTTTGTTCACAATCGGCTGACGCACAGTCTGGAGGTGTCCTGCGTAGGACGTTCTCTGGGGAATAATGTCGGACGTGCGTTGAGTAGGAAGTATGGACAAGAAAGGGCAAATTTTTTAGAAATTGGCTCTATTGTTTCTGCAGCTTGTCTGGCACATGATATGGGTAATCCGCCTTTCGGTCATTCAGGCGAACGGGCTATTTCCGCGTATTTTTTTGAAGGCAAAGGGATGAAGTACGAACAAGAGGTTCGTTGTGAGGGTGGGCGCTGGGAGGATTTTGTACATTTTGAAGGCAACGCGAATGCCATACGTTTGTTGACTCATCAGTTTATCGGCCGGAGAAAAGGCGGATTTGCTTTGACGTACAGCACTCTAGCGTCAATTGTTAAGTATCCGTATCCTTCTTCACAATCGTTGAAGAAGAATAAATTCGGGTTTTTTCAGACGGAAGAGGAATCATATAAACGTATTGCGAATGAGTTGGGTATATTAAAGATCGACGAATCGAATGATCGATACGCTCGTTATCCTTTGGTTTTTCTGGTGGAAGCGGCAGACGATATTTGTTACCAGATCATGGATATTGAAGATGCTCACAAACTGCATATCTTGACGAGTGAGGAGGCGATTGAATTGCTTTTGGGCTTTTTTGCCGGAGATAAGCTGGCGCATATTACGCGTATTATGCGTATGGTGGATGATGTGAACGAACAGTTAGCTTATCTTCGTTCTTCTATCATCGGACTATTGGTCGACGAGTGTTCGCGCGTGTTTATTGAGCATGAAGGGGAGTTTTTGAACGGGACGTTTGAAGGATCGTTGATCGAACGGATCGAATTGCAATCTCGGAAAGCATACGAGGCTTGCTCGGCTATGGCGTATGAGAAGATTTACAAGGCAAAAGAAGTACTTGATATTGAACTGGCCGGATATCATATTTTCAGTCGTTTGATCGACTGTCTGACGGAAGCTGTAATGAATCCCGATCATGCCTACAGTAAACTATTATTGCAACGTATCCCGGATCAATACGATGCTAAAGTGACTACGATATACGGGAAGATTCAATGTGTACTGGATTATATTTCCGGAATGACGGATGTCTATGCCCTTGATTTATATAGAAAGATCACAGGAATGAGTCTGCCGGCTGTCTAATTCAGTATTCTTCTCGGTATTTGCTTTCTTCTTTGTCTTTCAGAATGCTGAGATAGCTTTTGTAGCGCGATTCTGCTATTCGTTTTTCTTGTATGGCGTTTAATACCGCGCAATCGGGTTCATGTCGGTGAGTGCAATTGCTAAACCTACAGGAAGCGGAGGCTTTAAATATTTCCGGGAAATAATGAGAAATTTCCGCTTCTTCCATTTCGATTGTTCCAAATCCTTTTATTCCTGGGGTGTCGATAATGTATCCACCTTCCGGAAGAGCAATCATTTCCGAAAAGGTAGTGGTATGTGTGCCTTTATTGTGATATTCCGAAATATCACCGGTTTTTAAATTACAGTCAGGAACAATTTTATTGATGATGGTCGATTTTCCTACGCCCGAATGCCCTGAAAGTAGCGTGATCTTTCCCTTTAGCAAATCTTTGAATCCATCAATTCCTTCTTCTGTGAGTGCACAGATTTTTTTACAGGGATAACCTATTTCAGTATAAGTTTCGATAAGCGCTTCCATCGTGTCCTGGTCTTGTTGTTGATAACGGTCTGTTTTGTTGAATACGATTTGTGTCGGAATAGAGTAGGCTTCGGCTGTGGCTAAGAAACGGTCGATGAAAATCGTAGTTGTAATGGGATAATTCACTGTGACGATCAGAATTGCCTGGTCCAGATTGGCAGCAATGATATGAGCTTGTTTGGAAAGGTTCGAAGCTCGCCGGATGATGTAGTTTTTTCGTTCTTCGATTTCCGTAATAAAAGCTGTTCCTTCATTGTTTTGTTCAATCGTTACTCGGTCTCCAACAGCAATCGGATTAGTAGTACGTATGTTTTTCAGGCGGAAGTTTCCCCTTATCTTGGATTCGATGTCGCGTCCTTCGTTGGTGCGTACGGTATACCAACTACCCGTATTTTTTATGACTAATCCTTTCATATTTGGGAGGTAAGACTTGTGGGGCGGGGGGATTATAGAATAGTTCACTAATCCCCTCTGTCACGGATTTATACTGTCATGATCTCTTTTTCTTTTGCAGTGTACAGATCATCTACTTTTTTGATGTATTTGTCGTGTATTTTCTGTACTTCGCCTTCCGTGTCTTTAGCTACGTCTTCGGGAACACCATCTTTAGTACTCTTTTTTATGCTTTCTATAGCGTCTCGTCTGGCGTTCCGAATGCTGATTTTTGCATTTTCTGCTTCTTGTTTAGATTGTTTAGCCAACGAGCGCCGACGTTCTTCTGTTAGCGGGGGTATACCCAAACGTATAACTTCGCCATTGTTTTCGGGCGTAATGCCTACTTCTGAGTCCATAATTGCCTTTTCAATGTCACGAATCAGATTTTTTTCCCAAGGGGTGATCATGATTGTTTTGGCATCAGGGGTCGTTACGGTTGCCACGTTGGTCAATGGAACGGGACTTCCGTAATACATTACTTTCACGCCATCCAAAATTTTTGGATTAGCTTTGCCTGCGCGGATGTGAGCCAGCTGTTCGTCAAGAAACTCTATCGCGGCCGACATTTTTTCTTCCGCTGCCTTTACGTTTTGTTTCGTATCCACCATAATAGTCTGTATTTTGTTTTCTGTTTACTATTCGCCTAACAAAAGTAATAAAGTTTTCGAATATGACAAACCAAAGATTTTTTATGGATTTGTTCTATTAGGGAATAAGGATAGATTAGTTGTTTTTAAATGCTTTGTAATCTGTCATTTTGATATTTAAATAGCTTTATTTAAAACTTTAACATTTGCTGAGGAATGTTTCTAAAAGTTAAATACGCGGCCATATGGTTAATATATGTTTATTCTTTGGTTTCGGGCGAAAATTTGTCCCGAAGTTTTAAAAAAAGCATAGAGATGCTTTTTTTAAAACTTACCTATGATTTTTTTTTTCATAGGTAAGGATTTTTTGACGGTTCGTTTTTGGGCTTGAAAATGGTCTTTTTATGTTTGGGCTTAAAAAATACATATCAAAAAATAGGGGAATTAGGTTGTTTTATCAATTTTGAGTGTAGATGGATAAGTTGTTCGTTCTTTTTGAAACAATGCTTTAAATGGGAGAAAAACGGGGTAGTGTAAAAATGGTCTTTCCGGGTTAATTTTGCTATCTTTTTGATCTTTTTCGGCTCGCCTTCGTCATCGCTCCGTTTTGAAAAAACGTTTTTTCTCTTTATGGAAATAATGACAGTGCGGTAACGGAAACTTTTTCAGGGTGGATATG
>JAQVZS010000048.1:11772-20645 GCA_028708075.1 Massilibacteroides sp. | reverse complement strand
TGTAGCGACAAAGGCGGATGCTTTGTCTGTGAAGGTTCGTTTGAACGAGGCGGAAATGGCGCAGACGAAAGTGGATAATGGCTTGGCTTTGTCGCGCATGTTGTTGGCGCAGATCTGTGGTCTGTCTGTGAGTGAGAACTTGGTGCTGGCGGATGAAACATTGATCGACTTGCCCGGCGACAGATATTCGTCGGAAGGGAATGTAAACGAGGCGTTTGCGAACCGCTTAGAGTTAAAGAGCCTGCAACTGGCTGAGCGGATCTATCAAAAGAAAGAACGAATTGTGTTGGCGGATATGTTGCCGAATCTGGCTTTGACCGCTAATTATTTCGTGACGAATCCCAATATGTTCAACGGATATAAAAATGAATTTGCCGGGATGTTTAATGTCGGTGTCGCTTTGAGAGTCCCTTTGTCGGGCTGGTGGGAAGGTACGCATAAACGGAATGCGGCGCGGGCAGTAACAACGATCAAACGACTGGAACTTTCGGACGCCCGGGAAAAAATTGAACTTGAAGTCAATCAATCGATTTATAAACTGAACGAAGCGAACAAGAGACTAATTGCTTCGCAGAAGAATCGTGAACGGGCGGAAGAAAACCTTCGCCATGCGGATCTGGGATTTCATGAAGGGGTGATCCCAACATTAAATCTGATGGAAGCGCAGACGGCGTGGATGTCTGCCGGCTCGGATTGGATTGATGCGCAGATCGAATTGAAATTAGCCAAAGTCTATTTGTGTAAATCGATGGGTAAATTAGGGATTGAATAATGATCATAAAAAAGAAGTAAAAGATGAGCGAGAAAGAAAAGTTTTCTATGAACAATATGATGCTGGCATTTATTACCGTGTTGGTAGTAGTAGGGTTGGTCGCGCTTGCCGGATTTTTTCTTTTAACGCCGCCAGACGATATGATTGTGGGGCAAGCCGAAGCGACGCAGGTGCGTGTTTCCGGAAAATTAGCCGGACGAATCGTGGCCTATCGTGCTGCGGAAGGTGATCAAGTAAAGGCCGGTGACACGTTGGTTTTTTTAGATACCCCTGAAGTGATGGCCAAATTGCGTCAGGTAGAAGCCTTGCAGCAAGCTGCCGCCGCGCAGAACGAAAAAGCCTTACGTGGTGCTCGTGTACAAGAAGTTGCGTCTGCTTATGAAATGAGTCAGAAGGCGCATGCCGGTTTGGAAATTGCTAAAAAATCGTTCGACCGGGTTCAGAATCTTTTTGAAAAAGGGGTTGTTTCAGCTCAAAAAAGAGACGAAGCGGAAGCAAACTATAAAGCAGCGGAAGCAACTGCCAAGGCAGCGATGCTCCAATATGAAATGGCGAAAGAGGGTGCTCGACGGGAAGATAAGACAGCGGCTGCTGCTACGTTGCAACGGGCGGAAGGTGTTGTTGCCGAAGTGGAATCGTATGTTAGCGAATCGGTACTTTTGTCACCTATTGATGGTGAGGTCGTGGAGCGCTTCCCTGAAATAGGAGAGTTGGTTGGTACCGGTGCACCGATCATGAATATCGCGGACATGAACGATATCTGGATTACGTTCAATGTGCGCGAAGATTTGCTTTCGTCCATTCGCATCGGATCGGAGATAAACGGTTTCATTCCGGCTTTAGAGAACCAGGAAATTTCCATGAAAGTATATTACATGAAAGATATGGGTTCGTACGCGGCTTGGAAAGCGACGAAAAGCTCCGGGCAATATGACGTGAAAACGTTTGAGGTGCGTGCCCGTCCAGGGCAAAAGGTTGAAGGACTTCGTCCCGGGATGTCTGTGGTTTTGAAGAAAAAAGGGAATATGATATTATGAGTTTCGATGTACGGAAATATGGTGTCCGGGCTATAGCCGTACGCGAAATAAAGCGGATGTTGTCTCATCGTCTTTATTTCTTTTGTATGCTGGTGGCACCTGCTATCAGTGTCGTGTTTTTCCTTTCTTTGATGCGTGAAGGTCTGCCAACGAATTTGCCGGTGGCGATCGTCGATTTGGATAATACGGCGAATTCCCGTAATCTTGTGCGTCAGTTAGACGCGTTTACACAGACGAAAGTTGTCTTGTCGGCGACTTCTTTTACGGAAGCGAGAATGGCGATGCAAAGAGGGGAAGTATATGGAATTTATTTTATTCCGAGAGGTTTTTCTGAGGAGGCGACTTCGGGTAAGCAGCCTCAATTATCTTTTTATACCAACGGTACGTATCTGATTGCAGCTTCCTTGTTGTTCCGGGATATGAAAACGATGTCTGTTTTGGCGGGTGGTTCTGTGGGTTTGCAGTTGGGGACGGCGCATGGACTTCCTCTTAGTCAGATTATGGGGCAGATCCAACCGATTGTTATTGATACACATCCGGTGGGTAATCCCTGGTTGAATTATTCCGTTTATTTAAACAATACGATACTTCCCGGCATTCTTCAATTGATGGTTTTTTTGATGACGGTTTACTGTATAGGTGTTGAAATTAAATGGGACTCGGCAAGACAATGGCTGGATATGAGTCGAGGTGTATTATGGAAAGCGCTGGTCGGGAAATTAATCCCGTATACTGTTGTCTTTACCATTGTCGGGTTTATGATCTGTGCTGTTTTGTATGGATTTAGTTCTTTCCCTTTGGAATCAGGTTGGTTTCCGATCCTGTCGGCTGTTTTCCTATTAGTGATCGCTTCGCAGGCTGTGGGTATATTTATGATCAGTGTACTGCCGACACTTCGGCTGGGTTTGAGTTTTGCCTGCCTTTTTGGAATGATCTCTTTTTCCATCGTTGGGTTTTCTTTTCCGGTCTTGGGGATGCATCCGACGTTGCAGGCGTTGTCTCAACTGTTTCCGCTCCGACATTATTTTTTGATCTATGTTGATCAGGCGTTAAACGGGCGGGATTTATATTATTCGTTGACGCAATATTCGATGTTGTTGGGTTTTCTGATTCTTCCGTTTTTAACGGGTAAGAATTTGAAAAAGGCGTTATTGTGTATGAAATATATTCCATGATAATACGTTAATGATGAAAAACGAATCTCGTTTTACAGATGTAGTTAAAGAAGGGATCTCGGATGTCTTTTATATCTGGAAGGAAGAATTTAAAAACATTTTTAAAGATAGTGGAGTCGTCATCTTTTTCTTTTTAGTGCCTTTTGCCTATCCTTTGGTTTACGCTTTTATTTATACGAACGAGGTAGTGCGCGAGGCAAAAATGGTGGTTGTGGATCATTCGGATTCTTATTTAAGTCGGGAATTTGCGCGCAGGGTGGACGCAACCGGCGACGTGAAGATTGTCGGTGTTTGCGAGGATATGGAGGGCGCTAAGCGTATGCTGGATAAGAAAGACGCCTACGGAATTTTGTATTTTTCGTCCGATTTCAGTAAAGATTTGAACGCAGGAAGACAGGCGACTGTTTCGTTATATACCGATATGAGTAGCTTGCTTTTTTATAAAGCTTTTTTGTTGTCGACGACGGAGGTTTCTTTCGATTTAGGAAAAGAGTTGACGGTTCGGAATCATCCGGATGTGTCGAAAAAGGCGGATCAGATAAAGGTGAATCCGGTTCCCTATGAGTCGGTCGCTTTATACAATTCGCAGATGGGGTTTGCCAGTTTCTTAGTCCCGGCGATTTTAATCTTGGTGATACAGCAAACGCTGATTTTGGGTGTCGGCATGTTGGGCGGAACGGCCCGGGAGAAAAACAAATGTCATGCACTTGTGCCGATCGACCGGCATTTTAGAGGGACTTTGCGTATTGTTTTGGGGAAATCATTGACATATTTGGTGTTGTACGTTCTGGTTTGTATTTGGGTGATCACGATTGTGCCACGGTTGTTTTCTTTTCCGCAAATAGGGAATCCGGGTGTTATTTTGTTGTTTTTTTTGCCTTTCCTTGCTGCTGCGATATTTTTATCGATGACGCTTTCCGGATTTATGACTTCGCGTGAATCACCTATGCTGGTCTTTGTTTTTACTTCTGTTATTTTCCTGTTTTTATCCGGAGTGTCCTGGCCGAAAGAATCAATTCCTGGTTTCTGGAAAATATTCGGATATTTTATTCCGTCTACGCCGGGCATACAGGGATTTACTCGTATTAACACTGCGGGGGCCGGTTTGAGCGAAGTGATGAACGAATATCGTTTGTTATGGGTGCAAGCAGGTGTTTATTTTATTTCAGCGTGTTTAATCTACCGTTATCAGATTATCCGGACTTGTAAAGACAAAGGGATGCTTTGAATATTCTAAAATGGTGAGTTATCTTGGTGATATATAAAGAAAAATTTCAGAAAAGATGGAAAGATGAAAATATAATTTTAATTTTGTGTAAATGATATAATTTTAATTCAATAATACTATGCAAAACAGACGTGACTTTTTAAGAAATGCTTCCCTTTTGTTAGCCGGAGGTCTGGTCGCTCCGCAATTGTTGTCATCTTGTGCCGGTAAACCTTCGAAATACATCGGTCTTCAGTTGTATTCTCTGAGAGACCTGGTGAAGGACTCCGGGATTAAGACGGTGTTGGAAACCGCGGCAAAGATGGGATATAAGAATCTGGAAACTGCCGGGTACGATAATGGTAAGATTTACGGTTTGGCTCCAGCTGAATTTAAAAAGATGGTTGACGACTTGGGTATGAAATGTACCAGTGCGCATTTGGGACAGGCTTTCACAAAAGAAAAAGAAGCGGAAGTAATGTCTTGGTGGGATCAGGCGATCGAAGCGCACAACGAATTAGGCGTTAAATACATGGTTCAGCCTTGGATGCCGGTTAACGATCAGACAACGTTAGATGATCTGAAAATGTATTGTGATTATTTTAATACGGTGGGTTATAAAACTGCTGCTGCAAGTATTGCTTTTGGTTATCATAATCATAATTTTGAATTCCGCAAGATCGGGGATCAGATGATTTATGATTTCTTGTTGGATAATGTTAGTCAGAATCATGTATTCTTTCAGATGGATGTATACTGGGTAACAGTGGGTGGTCAGGATCCGGTTGCTTATTTAAAATCTCGTCCAACACAGTTTAAGACTATCCATATTAAAGATGAAAAAGAGATTGGCGTTAGTGGCATGATGAACTTCCAGCCTATTTTCGAACAAATGAAGGCCAATAATATTAAGGATTGGTATGTGGAAGTTGAACAGTATACGAATAATGATCCTGTTGCCAGTGTAAAAGAAAGTTTCGATTATTTGAATAAAGCGGAATATGTTTATTGATCATTTTTCCTAAAGGGTAATTGAAAAGCGGAGTCATTATGATTCCGCTTTTTTTATGGTATTGATCAGTAAGGGCCAGTCTCTCGCCAGAGTCTGCATGTCTGGGAATAACAGATCGGCTCCGGCATCCCATAAAATTGAATCGGATAGGGGGCCCGTATTAACGGCGATCGTGAATATTCCGGCTGCTGCGCTGGATTCTATCCCCATAGGGGCGTTTTCTACGACAATGGCTTCGTTTGCGTTTACCCCGGCTTTTGCTAACCCCATCAAGTAGGGCTCCGGATGAGGCTTGCCAATTTTTACATCGTATGCTGTGACCATTAACTCGCGCTCGAAACAACCGGGATAGGCTTCCGACAGTTTGTTGAACAGGCTATGTTGTCCCGAGCCGGTTACGACTAAACATTTGAGTCCGCTGTCAATAACCCTGCTGACGAGTTCGGGCGCGCCCTCAATTACTTTTCCTTCATTGTAGCGGTTGAACAGGGTCGCTTTTTCTTTGTACATGGATTGTTTTTCCTCTTCAGTCGCTTCCCGTCCGAAAGTGCGTAAAAATAATTCGTTTACCGTGCTTTCTCCGGTTCTTCCTTCAAAAAGATAAAAATCTTTGGGGGTAGATATCAAATGATGTTTTTCCGATGTCTCCTGCCAAGCCTTTGCGTGATAGGTCATCGAATCAAACAAAACTCCGTCCATGTCGAACAAAACGACTTTGGGCGAAAGTTTTGTCTGATTTTGTTTCTGCAAGTAATGTTTGATTGCTTTTTCGATCATTCCAATCTTTTTTTATCAGGCGCCGTATTCCTGCCAGCTCTTGATTTGTATGTCGTCCATTGTCAGGGTACAGAAGGCTTGTATGAAAGCATCGGCCAACCGGGCATTGGTAATCAGCGGAATGTTTAGGTCGACTGCCGTACGGCGAATCTTATATCCATTGTCCAATTCTCCGGCGGAAAGATCGCGGGGGATATTGACAACCATATCTATCTTCCGTTCTCGCATGAAGGTCAACGCTTGGGGTTCTCCTGTCTCACTTGGCCAGTTAACTTTAGTACTTTTTATCCCGTTTTCGGCTAAGAAACGATGGGTTCCGCCTGTTGCATACAGCGAGTAGCCTTTTTCTTCCAAAAGTCTGGCTGCATCGAGCATATCGACTTTTTGTTTCGGCGTTCCGGTAGAGAGTAAAATCCCTTTTGACGGTATACGTAATCCGACGGAAAGCATACTTTTTAGGATCGCTTCGTTCGTATCGTCTCCCAGACAACCGACTTCCCCTGTTGAGGCCATATCCACGCCTAATACTGGATCGGCTTTTTGCAAGCGGTTGAAAGAGAACTGGGAGGCTTTGATACCGACATAATCCAACTCAAATTCGTTTTTCCATACCCGTTGTACCGGCAGGCCGAGCATGACGCGTGTAGCCTGTTCGATAAAGTTTATTTTTAAAACTTTACTGACGAAGGGGAAACTTCGTGATGCCCGCAGGTTACATTCGATTACTTTTATTTCGTTTCCTTTGGCGAGATATTGTATGTTGAAAGGGCCTGAAATATTCAGCTCTTTTGCGATCTGTTTGCTGATTCGTTTGATTCGCCGCATAGTTTCTACATACAACTTTTGAGCGGGGAACTGGATAGTCGCATCGCCACTGTGTACACCAGCGAATTCAATATGTTCACTGATTGCGTACAAAATGATTTCCCCGTTTTCGGCAACGGCGTCCATTTCCACTTCTTTGGCATGTTCGATGAACTGGCTTACGACGACCGGATGTTTTTTACTTACGTTCGCCGCCAATTGAAGAAAACGCACCAATTCGTCGTTGTTCGAACAGACATTCATGGCGGCGCCACTTAATACATAACTCGGACGTACCAATACCGGGAACCCGACTTCGTTGACGAATTGATGGATGTCTTCCAGTCTACTCAATTCTTTCCAGCGAGGCTGATCTACTCCAATTCGGTCGAGCATGGCGGAAAACTTGTGGCGGTCTTCGGCGTTATCGATGCTTTTGGCTGTAGTTCCCAGAATATTCACATGCTGTTCGTCCAAGCGCATCGCTAAATTATTGGGGATTTGTCCGCCGGTCGAAACAATGACCCCATGCGGATTTTCAAGTTCCAGAATATCCATTACTCGCTCGAATGTCAGCTCGTCGAAGTATAATCGATCACACATATCATAGTCGGTCGACACTGTTTCGGGATTATAATTGATCATCACCGAACGCCAGCCTTCCTTGCGGATTGTCTCCAAAGCCTGTACGCCACACCAGTCGAATTCGACGGAACTTCCGATCCGGTAAGCACCCGATCCGAGAACAACGATCGAGCGCCGGTCGCCTAAATACTTGACGTCGTTTTCTGTTCCTCCGTAGGTGAGGTACAAATAGTTCGTCTGTGCCGGATATTCGGCAGCTAAGGTGTCGATTTGTTTTACGACTGGAAGAATGCCACGTCGCTTTCGGTCTTGGCGTATCTGTAATATGCCTAACTCCGGATCTTCCATTGTGTCTTTTAAAACTGCCTTTGCGATTTGATAATCGGAAAAACCTTGCTTTTTTGCCCAACGGAAAAGTTCATCGGAAATGTCGGCCGGTTTGGAATAGTCTTCCAGTTCATAAGCTGTTTCTATAATGCCATGCAATTTTTGCAGGAACCATTTATCTATTTTTGTTAAGTCATGGATCTGGTCGATGGTATAACCGGCGCAAAAAGCTTTGCTAATGACAAACACACGTGTGTCGGTCGGCTCTCTTAAGGCTTTGTCGATGTCGTCTATTTTCAAATCTTTGTTTTGTGTAAAACCGTGCATGCCTTGTCCGATCATACGTAATCCTTTTTGGATCGCTTCTTCAAACGTCCGACCGATTGCCATGACTTCACCCACGGATTTCATGCTGGATCCCAATTCGCGAGCTACACCATGGAACTTCCCTAAATCCCACCGTGGAATCTTACAAACAACATAATCCAAAGCCGGCTCGAAAAAAGCGCTGGTTGTTTTGGTAACCGAGTTTTTCAAGTCAAATAAACCATAGCCCAATCCTAGTTTCGCGGCAACAAAAGCCAAGGGGTAACCGGTCGCTTTAGAAGCCAGCGCGGAAGAACGGCTCAGGCGGGCGTTGACTTCGATAACGCGGTAATCCTCGCTTTCCGGGTCAAACGCATACTGTACATTACATTCTCCGACAATCCCGATATGGCGGATAATCCGTATTGCCAGTTCCCGAAGCTTGTGGTATTCCGAATTAGTCAGCGTTTGTGAAGGAGCAATGACAATACTCTCTCCGGTATGAATCCCCAGCGGGTCGAAGTTTTCCATGTTACAAACGGTGATACAGTTGTCGTAACGATCGCGCACGACTTCGTATTCGACTTCTTTCCATCCTTTCAAACTCTTTTCCACCAACACTTGCGGAGAGAAAGAAAATGCTTTTTCGGCCAACACGTTCAGTTCTTCTTCATTGTCGCAAAATCCTGAACCAAGTCCACCGAGCGCATAAGCCGCGCGGATAATGACCGGATAGCCCAATTTATTTGCCGCACGCCGAGCATCTACTATATTTTCAACTGCTTCGCTTTTGATTGTCTTTACTTGGATTTCATTTAATTTATGTACGAAAAGTTCACGGTCTTCCGTATCCATGATGGCTTGTACGGGA
>JAQVZS010000048.1:0-11672 GCA_028708075.1 Massilibacteroides sp. | reverse complement strand
ATTTGCCGCACGCCGAGCATCTACTATATTTTCAACTGCTTCGCTTTTGATTGTCTTTACTTGGATTTCATTTAATTTATGTACGAAAAGTTCACGGTCTTCCGTATCCATGATGGCTTGTACGGGAGTACCCAATACACGTACATTATATTTTTCCAATACACCGCTTTTATAGAGTGCTACTCCACAGTTCAATGCTGTTTGTCCACCGAAAGCCAGCAATATCCCTTCCGGCCTTTCCTTAGCAATCACTTTTTCTACAAAAAAAGGAGTGACGGGTAGGAAGTAAACGGTATCCGCTACTCCTTCTGAAGTCTGTACCGTTGCAATGTTCGGATTAATCAGTACCGTTTCAATCCCTTCTTCCTTAATCGCCTTTAAAGCTTGCGAGCCTGAATAATCGAATTCACCGGCTTCACCGATCTTTAACGCACCTGATCCGAGTACCAGGACTTTCTTTATTTTATCTTTCATGCTTACTTTTTCTTATAACATTGCTACGAATTTGTCGAACATAAACTCAGTATCTGTCGGACCACTGCAAGCCTCGGGATGGAACTGAGCGGAGAAGAACGGTTTACTTTTATGGCGTATTCCTTCGTTTGTTCCGTCGTTCATATTAATAAAAAGCGGTTCCCAATCGATTCCTAATGATTCGTTGTCAACCGCATAACCATGATTCTGGGAAGTGATATAACATTGATTTGTCCCGACTAATCGAACGGGTTGGTTATGACTTCGATGGCCGTATTTCAATTTGTATATTTTAGCTCCGCCAGCTTTCGCCAGCAATTGGTTCCCCATACAAATGCCGCAGATTGGTTTATTTCCGTTTAAAGATTTTCGTATATTCTGTACAGCCGCGTCGCAAATGTCGGGATCTCCAGGTCCGTTGGACAGGAAAAGTCCGTCGTATTCCAATTTGTTGAAGTCGTAATCCCAAGGAACACGGATTAACGTTACATTCCGTTTGAGTAAGCTGCGTATGATGTTATGCTTTACGCCGCAATCCAATAACACGACCTGTTTACTCCCTACGGATCCCATATACGTAATCACTTCTTTACAGGAAACCCGGGCAACTTGATTAATTAAGTTGGGGTCAACAAATTCGACATCTTCATTATTGATTACGATTTTCCCCTTCATACTCCCTTTTTCGCGGAGTAATTTGGTGAGCGCACGGGTATCGATACCGTAAATTCCCGGTACCTGTTCTTCTTTTAGCCAGTTGCCCAAACTTTCTTTTGCGTTCCAGTGGCTGTATTCGCAACTGTAATCACTGATGATGATCGCTTCGGCATGAATGCGTTCACTTTCCATGAACGTAGCTACACCATTTTTACTGAACGTACGTTCCGGAACCCCATAATTTCCTACTAAAGGGAAGGTCAGGGTCATTAATTGACCTGCATATGACGGGTCGGTCAGACTTTCCGGGTAGCCCATCATGGCTGTATTAAACACGACTTCTCCGGCAACGGATTTCTCATAGCCGAAAGAATAGCCTTGAAAAACGCTACCGTCGTCCAGAATCAATGTTGCTGTTTTGTTTATCTGCATATAAAAACTCTATGTTTTGTCATTTGACTAAGTATTCTTCTTCCATATAATTAATGAAGGCTTCGTTTACTAACCGCGTTCCGCCGGGTGTTGGGTAGTCGCCGGTGAAATACCAGTCCCCTAAGTGATTGGGGCAGGAGGCGTGAAGCCCTTCTATTGTTTGGTATACAATTTCTACTTTTGCTTTCGTCCCTTTGGGTGTAAGCAATTCCGCCATTTTTACGGATATTTCTTCATCAGTAAACGGCGCATAAATTTCTTTTACATAATTAATCGTATAATTCCCGGATTCGTGCTGCCCTTTTGCTTTTTTATAGCTCTCCAAAATAATGTGTGCCATGCCTCTTTCATGAATGAGCGCGACCGCCGCTTTGAATGCGATGAATTCATTCATGCGTGACATGTCTATTCCGTAATAGTCCGGATAACGAACTTGAGGAGAAGAGGAAACAATAACAATCTTTTTCGGATTTAGGCGGTCTAATATACCGATGATACTCTGTTTCAAAGTTGTTCCCCGTACGATACTGTCGTCAATGACAACTAAATTATCCGTGTAAGGTTCTATACTGCCGTAAGTAATGTCATAGACATGGGCGGCCAAATCGTTCCGGCTGTTCCCTTCTGCAATGAACGTACGCAATTTGATATCTTTGATAGCAACCTTTTCACAGCGTATGCGCATGGATAATATCTGATCGAGTTCTTCGGGGAATAATTTCGACCAGTTCGAAATAGCTTCTTTCTTTTTCCCGTTTAGATATTCTTCCAATCCTTCCTGCATTCCGAAGTAAGCTACTTCTGCGGTATTGGGAATGAAAGAAAAAACAGTATGTTGAATGTCGTAATCGATTGTTTTCAATATGGGATTCACTAAGTTTCGCCCCAAATGTTTTCGTTCTTTGTAAATATCCAGATCGCTTCCGCGTGAGAAGTAAATGCGTTCAAAGGAACAGGCTTTTGCTTCTTTCTGTTCGACGATTTGGTGTAATTGTATTTCCCCGTTGTTACGGATTATAATTGCCTGTCCGCGCTCCAGCTCTTTCACCTGATTGGCTGTCACGTTCATGGCCGTTTGGATGACCGGGCGTTCGGAGGCAACGACGACAATTTCATCGTCGGAATAATAAAATGCCGGGCGTATTCCCCAGGGATCTCTGACGGTGAAAGCTTCCCCACTCCCAGTGATTCCGCAGATTACAAAACCACCGTCCCACTGAGGGGCACAACGTTTCAGCACATTTGCCATATTAATATTCTTTTCGATCTCGTGCGTGATGTCCATGCCCGTTAAGCCGTTTTGTTCGCTTATCTGGTAAAGTCGTTCCACTTCTCTGTCCAAACGGTGTCCGACTTGCTCAAGCATGATAAAGGTATCTGCGTATTGTCGTGGATGTTGCCCGATGGAAGTTATTTCTTTGAATATCTCATCGACATTTGTTAGATTGAAGTTTCCGCAAAGAGCGATGTTTTTGGCGCGCCAGTTATTTCTGCGCATGAAAGGATGGATATAAGAAAGACCGGATCGTCCGGTGGTACTGTATCGTAAATGTCCCATGTAAAGCTCCCCGGCAAAAGGAAGAGTTGTTTTAGCGTAAATGGGATTTTCTCGTTTTTCTTTGGGGATATCATTAAAGTTCTGGTGGACGGTAGAAAAGATTTCTGTAATAGCACTGGTTCCCATGGCTCGTTCTCTGAACATGTATTCGTTTCCCGGGCTTGCCTCTAACTTAATGCAGGCTAATCCTGCTCCTTCCTGTCCACGGTTATGCTGTTTTTCCATCAGCAAATAGAGTTTGTTAAGCCCATACATCCAACTGCCGTATTTCTGCTGGTAATATTCCAACGGTTTGAGCAGTCGTATCATTGCCACGCCGCATTCGTGCTTAAGTTCTTCCATGAAATAACTCCTGTATTCGTTAATACCGGCACAAAGATACGGACATTCCGTAACATTGAAATCATCCGGAATCAAAAATCTAAACAATTAAATTGTATTAATGCAGATTTTGTCTTTTTGTTAATTAATGAATAAAAAAACAATCAAAATGTATCTGCTTTTGAATTAAAAGTAGATAAGTTGATTTTGCTTTTAACTTGTAAGTTTATTTGTGATTTTATTTATTAAAGTGTAAGTTTCTATTTTGTAGTTTGTATTTAAATTGGATATAAATATTTGATGATTGTGTGTAAATGAAATTAAAATTATATATTTGCTTTCTAAAAGATTAGTTAGTAGTGTAATTTTAAACACAAAGTCAGCAAAAGATGGTTAAGATGAGTCATTTTAATAAGCGGGAGGGTCTGTATGATTCTTCTAACGAACACGACGCTTGTGGAGTAGGCATGTTGGTGAATATTCAAGGTGAAAAATCTCATGATATAGTAGATTCAGCTCTCCGTGTTTTAGAAAATATGCGCCATCGCGGAGCAGAGGGAGCAAATAAAACAGGAGATGGTGCAGGTATTCTGTTGCAAATACCTCACGAATTTATTCTACTTCAGGGAATTCCGGTTCCTGAAAAAGGAAAATATGGTACAGGATTAGTCTTTTTGCCTAAAGATGAGAAAGAACAATCGGCAATACTCAGTATAATTTTGGAAGAAGTAGAAAAAGAAGGATTATCCTTAATGCATCTTCGTAAGATTCCGGTGAATTCATCTATCTTAAGTGTTGAAACGCAGGCAACCGAGCCTGATATCAAACAGTTATTTATTACCGGTTGTAATGATCAACAGACTTTTGAATTAAAACTGTACCTGATTCGTAAACGGATCGAAAAAAAAATTCTTTATTCTTCTCTTAAACATAAGGACGATTTTTATGTGGCTTCTTTGTCTACTAAAATGATTGTTTATAAAGGGATGTTAGAGTCGATGCAATTAAGACAGTATTTTCCGGATCTGACGAATCATTATTTTACGAGCGGATTAGCTTTGGTACATTCCCGTTTCAGTACAAATACATTTCCGACTTGGAGTTTGGCGCAACCTTTTCGTTTGTTGGCGCATAATGGGGAGATTAATACGATCAGAGGCAACCGGGGCTGGATGGAAGCACGCGAAAGCGTCTTATCTTCACCGAGTATCCCAAATATAGAAGAGATCTGTCCTATTATTCAGCCGGGTATGAGTGACAGTGCTTCATTAGATAATGTGTTGGAATTTTTTATTGCTTCGGGATTGAGTTTGCCACATGCGATGGCGATGTTGGTGCCGGAAAGTTTTAACGACAGCAATCCGATATCCGAAGATTTGAAAGCTTTTTACGAATATCATTCCATCCTTATGGAACCTTGGGATGGCCCAGCCGCTTTGCTTTTTAGCGACGGACGTTATGCTGGAGGGATGTTGGATCGAAACGGTCTTCGTCCGGCGCGTTATTTGATTACCAAAGATAATACGATGTTGGTTTCGTCTGAGGTGGGTGTAATGGATTTTGAACCGAATATGATCAAAGAAAAAGGGCGTTTACAGCCCGGGAAAATTCTAATGGTCGACACGGAAAAAGGCGAAATTTATTACGATGGTGAATTGAAAAAACAATTGGCCGAAGCGAAACCTTATAAAATCTGGTTGTCAAACAACCGGGTTGAATTGAATGAATTGAAGTCGGGACGTAAAATCAGTAATTCGGTCCCGAACTACGATAAAATGCTTCGCGTGTTTGGTTATGGTCGTGAAGATGTGGAACGTATTCTTATTCCGATGAGTACCGGAGGTGCTGAGCCGGTGGGTTCGATGGGTAATGATTCGCCACTTGCCGTTTTATCGGATAGACCTCAACTGTTATATAATTATTTCCGTCAGCAATTTGCTCAGGTAACCAATCCGCCGATTGATCCGATTCGTGAAGAGTTGGTGATGAGTTTGACGGAATACATCGGTGCCGTCGGCAACAATATTCTTGTTCCGAACGAAAGTCATTGTAAAATGGTGCGCCTGAATCATCCGATTTTGAGTAATATACAATTGGATCTTCTTTGCAATATCCGTTATAAAGGATTCAATGCAATCAAATTATCTACTCTTTATGAAGTAAGTAACGGGAAAAAAGGATTGAAAGCTGCTTTGGACAGACTTTGTAAACAAGCGGAACAATCCGTCATCGATGGGGTTAACTACATTATCTTAAGTGATAAAAATGTTGACGAAAAGTTTGCACCTATTCCTTCTTTATTGGCGGTAAGTGCGGTGCATCATCATTTAATTTCCGTACAAAAACGAGTACAGACGGCTCTTATCGTGGAGAGTGGTGAATTGCGTGAAGTAATGCATGCAGCCCTGTTGCTTGGATATGGAGCCAGCGCCGTAAATCCTTACATGGCGTTTGCTATTTTAGAGGATATTGTTAAGAAAAAAGAAATTCAGCTTAATTACGAGACGGCTGAAAAGAATTATATCAAAGCGATCTGTAAAGGATTGTTTAAGATCATGAGTAAAATGGGTATCAGTACCATCCGAAGTTATCGTGGAGCCAAACTTTTTGAGGCGGTCGGATTGAGTAAGGATTTAATGCAGACTTATTTCGGAGGTACGACCAGTAACGTGGGCGGTATTGGACTGGAACAAATCGCAGCGGACGTTGCTCGTTTTCATAATGAAGCATTCCATGGTATATTCCATGAAATGTTGGATTATAAAGGTATTTACAGTTTTCGGATGGACGGAGAAAAGCATGCCTGGAATCCGGAAACGATATCGACTTTGCAGTTGGCGACTCGTTTGGGCAGTTACAAAAAGTTCAAAGAATATACATCCTTAGTTGACCAGAAAGAATACCCTATATTCTTACGTGATTTTCTTACTTTCAAAAAAGGGAAATCCGTGCCTTTGGATCAGGTGGAACCTGCATCCGAAATCATGAAACGTTTTGTGACGGGAGCCATGAGTTTTGGTTCGATCAGCAAAGAGGCCCACGAAACGATGGCTTTGGCGATGAACCGGATTCATGGAAAAAGTAACACGGGTGAAGGAGGAGAGGATCCGGCGCGTTTCCAATTACGCGAAGACGGGTCGTCACTTCGTTCCGCGATAAAACAAGTCGCTTCCGGACGTTTCGGGGTTACAACGGAATATTTAGTTAATGCCGACGAAATACAAATCAAGATAGCTCAGGGTGCTAAGCCGGGAGAAGGTGGACAGTTGCCCGGATATAAAGTGGATGATGTGATTGCTCGTACGCGCCATTCCATTCCGGGTATTTCTTTAATTTCGCCACCGCCGCATCATGATATTTATTCGATCGAAGATTTGGCGCAATTGATTTTTGATTTGAAAAATGTTAATCCTTCAGCTCAAATCAGTGTGAAATTAGTATCGGAAAGCGGTGTTGGAACAATAGCCGCTGGAGTAGCCAAGGCGAAAGCTGACCGGGTGATTATTTCCGGGGCGGAAGGAGGAACGGGCGCATCCCCGGTCAGTTCGATCCGTTATGCCGGTTTACCGCCTGAATTAGGTTTGTCCGAATCGCAGCAGACATTGGTTATGAATAATTTGCGTGGCCAGGTACGGTTACAGACTGACGGTCAGCTAAAGACCGGACGAGATATTTTGTTGATGGCTTTGTTGGGCGCCGAAGAATTTGGATTTGCGACCTCTGCCTTGATTGTATTAGGTTGTGTGATGATGCGTAAATGTCATATGAATACGTGCCCTGTGGGTGTCGCAACTCAAGATGAAGAGTTAAGGAAGCGTTTCTATGGAAAACAAGAATATTTAGTAAACTTCTTCACCTTCCTGGCAGAAGAGGTTCGCGAATATCTGGCTGAAATGGGATATTCCAAATTGGATGATGTGATCGGACATACGGAATTACTCGTTCGTAAACCTTCAGATCATATCATTAAGCATGATTTGCTTGATTTCAGCTATTTACTTCATTTCCCGGAAGAAGGAAAGTCGAATGCTATACGTCGTACAAGTGAGCAGAAGCATTTGATTGATGATGTAAAAGATCGAATCATTATTCGTCAATCTATGCCGGCTATAGAATTTATGAAAGAGGTGTCGCTTGATTATACGATTACAAATACGGAACGGTCGGTAGGAGCGATGTTATCTGGTGAGATCGCAAAAAGATATGGTAATGTCGGTTTGCCGGAAAATACATTAAATGTGAAGTTCAAAGGATCTGCCGGACAAAGTTTCGGTGCGTTTCTTGCACATGGTGTACATTTCCGCTTGGAAGGAGAATCGAATGATTACTTGGGAAAGGGGTTGAGCGGAGGAAAAATCAGTCTGATGCCGCCAATTCGTTCCACTTTCGTGGCTGAGCAAAATACGATTGCAGGAAATACCTTATTATATGGGGCAACGAGTGGTGAAGTGTATATTAACGGACGTGTAGGTGAACGTTTTTGTGTACGGAACAGTGGTGCGATCGCCGTTGTCGAAGGAGTGGGAGACCATTGCTGCGAATATATGACTGGCGGACGGGTAGTGGTACTCGGTTCGACAGGACGCAATTTCGCCGCCGGGATGAGCGGGGGAGTCGCTTATGTCTGGAACAAAACTGGCGATTTCGATTACTACTGCAACATGGAAATGGTTGAACTTTCGTTGATTGAAGACAGTGCGGCGCGTAAAGAATTGCTTGGGCTTATTCGCAAACATTATCATTATACCGGAAGTCAATTAGCCGGGAAAATGCTGGATGATTGGGATAAATATATGGATGAATTCATTCAGATTATTCCGATTGAATATAAAAAGGTTCTTCAAGAAGAACAAATGAAAAAGCTGCAGCAAAAAATTGCGGAAGTGCAGCGTGATTATTAATTGCTTAGTTTAATTGTCTGAATATGGGAAATCCGAAAGCATTTTTAACTATACCACGGCAAGAAGCCGGATATCGTCCGGTACTGGAAAGATTGGAAGATTTTAGTGAAGTAGAACAAACACTCAATACAAGCGATCGTCGTAGACAAGCTTCTCGTTGCATGGATTGTGGTATTCCTTTTTGTCACTGGGCTTGTCCGGTAGGGAACAAACAACCTGAATGGCAAGACTTGATTTATCAGGGACGTTGGAAAGAAGCTTATCAAGTTTTATCTTTGACTTGCGATTTTCCCGAATTTACTGGTCGTATTTGTCCGGCGCCGTGTGAAAAGAGTTGTGTGCTCAAACTAAGTGCCGATGAACCGGTGACCATTCGTGAGAATGAAGTTTCCATAGCGGAAGCTGCTTTTCGAGAAGGATACGTAAATGTAGAAATTCCACCCCGAAACGGGAAAAAGGTTGCTGTTATCGGTAGTGGCCCTGCCGGTTTGGTTGTAGCCAATCAATTGAATCGTAAAGGATATGAGGTGACGGTTTTTGAAAAAGACGAATTGCCTGGAGGATTGCTTCGTTTCGGCATACCGAATTTTAAATTATCGAAGATTATCGTTCAGCGCCGTATCGATTTGATGATTTCGGAAGGAGTGCTATTCAAAATGAATACAATGGTTGGAAAAGAAATATTGGCTCGTGAAGTGGTCGATTCATTTGACGCAGTATGTGTCTCCATAGGTGCCGAAATTCCCCGGGATTTATCGGTTGAAGGCCGGAATTTGAAGGGAATCCATTTTGCTATGGAGTTCTTGGGACAGCAGAACCGTTTGTTGGAAGGTGTTTCGGTTCCTCCGAAAAATCAAATCAATGCAAAAGGGAAAAAAGTACTTGTAATCGGTGGAGGAGATACCGGAAGCGATTGTGTGGGAACTGCGAATAGACAGGGTGCGGTTAGTGTTATGCAAATTGAGATCATGCCTAAACCGCCTATCGGGCATAACCCTGAAACCCCATGGCCGATGTATCCTCAAATATTAAAAACCAGCAGTAGTCATGAGGAAGGTTGCATACGTAGATGGAACTTATCTACATGTCGCTTTATTGGCGAACGAAATGTGCTGAAAGCCGTCGAAGTGGAGGAAGTGGAATGGGTAAAACCGGAATCCGGAAGTCGGCCTGAAATGAAACTGACGGGGAAAAAGGAAATAATTGATGTCGATTTGGTTTTTCTTTCCATGGGATTTGTACATCCGGAACAAGAAGGATTGATTAAAGAATTGAATCTGGCGACTGACGTACGGAAAAATATTGTGGTCGATAAGACGAATCGTACCGTTGAGAATAAAGTCTTTGCCTGTGGTGATGCGACAACAGGAGCCAGTCTCGTTGTGCGGGCGATGGCTTCCGGTCACAAAGCGGCTGATGCAATAGATGCTTTTCTTAAAAACAAAGAAACAAACGAATAATTCGGATTTCCTCCGGCAAAAAGATTAAACAATAGACACTAGAAGTAAGAGAAAGAGAACCCAAATAACGTCTAAACAAATAAAAAAATTAAACCTATGTGTGGTATCACCGCAATATTTAACGTTCATGACAATGCGCAATCTCCTAAGGGGAAAGTTTTGCGACAGCAGGTGCTGAAGATGAGTAAACGAATTCGTCATCGTGGTCCGGATTGGAGTGGAATTTATGTGGGGAAAAGTGCTATCCTTGCACACGAACGACTTTCTATTGTTGATCCGGCTTCCGGCGGACAACCATTGAAAAGTAAAGATGGTAAACTGATTCTTACAGTCAATGGAGAAATTTATAATCATCTAGATATTCGAGAGCAATTAAAAGATGAATACGAATTTCAGACTGGTTCAGATTGCGAAGTCATCCTTGCTTTATATCGGAAAAAAGGGCCGAATTTTTTAGAGGACTTGAATGGCATTTTCGCTTTTGCCTTATATGATGAAGAAAAGGATGTCTATTTGATTGCGCGTGACCCGATAGGTGTGATCCCTCTTTATATCGGTCACGATAACGAGGGACGTCTGATGATTTCGTCGGAATTAAAAGGATTAGAAGGTTTTGCCACTGAATATAATCCGTTTCCTCCGGGACATTATTTTTACAGCGAAGACTGTGAATTGAAAAAATGGTATGTACGGGATTGGATGGATTATGAAAATGTGAAGGATAATTCGGCAAGTGTTCAGGAACTTCATGATGCATTGGAAGCAGCCGTTCACCGTCAGTTGATGAGCGATGTGCCTTATGGCGTTTTATTGTCGGGAGGGTTGGATTCGTCCATTACTTCCGCTATAGCTAAGAAATATGCATCTAAACGAGTTGAGTCAAATGGCAAAGATGATGCCTGGTGGCCTCAATTACATTCATTTGCAATTGGATTAAAAGATGCGCCCGATTTGAAAGCGGCAAGGAAGGTTGCAGATTATATTGGGACGATTCATCATGAAATTAATTATACGATTGAAGAAGGACTTGACGCAGTTAGGGATGTCATATATAATATAGAAACATATGACGTGACGACCGTACGTGCCTCAACGCCGATGTATCTGATTTCGCGGGTCATTCGTAGTATGGGTATAAAAATGGTGTTAAGCGGTGAAGGAGCCGATGAAGTATTCGGAGGATACCTCTATTTTCATAAAGCGCCGGATGCCAAAGCTTTTCACGAAGAAACGATTCGAAAAATTAGCAAATTGCATTTATATGATTGTCTACGTGCAAACAAGAGCCTTTGTGCATGGGGTGTGGAAGGACGTGTTCCATTTTTGGATAAAGAATTTTTAGATGTGGCCATGCGTCTGAATCCCGAAGCAAAGATGGCTCCCGGTAATGTTATTGAAAAGAAAATTTTGCGCGAAGCCTTTGCTGACATGTTGCCCGACGAGATCGCATGGAGACAAAAAGAGCAATTCTCAGATGGCGTTGGTTATAATTGGATAGACACATTGAAAAAGATTACTTCTGAGGCTGTTTCGGATGAAGAAATGGAGCGTGCCGCAGAACGATTTCCTATTAATCCACCTCAAAACAAAGAAGAATATTATTATCGTACGATCTTTGAAGATCATTTTCCTAGCGAAAGTGCAGCTCGTAGTGTGCCTTCAATTCCCAGCGTAGCTTGTTCTACAGCCGAGGCTTTGGCTTGGGACAAAGCTTTTTCGAATATGAACGAACCGAGTGGACGCGCTATTAAAGGAGTTCATCAAGATAGTTATAAATAATATTGAATAAGATATTGTTCCTTTTTGTTTAGGGATAATCTTATAAATAGAAAATCTGCTTTATGATTTGTTCATAGAGCAGATTTTTTT
>JAQVZS010000047.1 GCA_028708075.1 Massilibacteroides sp. | reverse complement strand
GTAAGGATGAAGCCACTCCCGAACAAAAGAAAAAGGCAGGTGATACCCTGTTGGAGATACGGCAGACCGATATGTTTGAGCAGGTGGTTTCAGGTAAACCCGATGCAAAGCGAATCGTTACCGACCTGATGGCGGAGAGCCTTTCAGCTTTCTATGAGCGGAAAGATAAGGAAGCCGGAACAATGGGAAGCGAGAAGAAGGCTCCCGACACTTTTAATATCAGAGATTTCGCATAGAGCGAACAGTATTAATAATGTAAAACAAAAAAGAGATGAAAGAAAGAGATTACGGTTAGCGTCGAATAAGCCGACAACAAAAGGGTCTTATGACCTACCACTAAAAAAATTCAATAGTAACAACCCGGTAAGTGGGACTATCCACCCCACTTGCCATTTTAACAATTTCTCAATATGACAAAGAAAAAAGTTCTTATGTCGGCAGCCTTTATTCTGGCTGCTGTTTCAAGTGCATTCGCACAAGGTAACGGTGTCGGTGGTATTACCGAAGCTACCAACATGGTGACCAGTTATTTCGATCCGGGAACAAAATTGATATACGCAATCGGAGCCGTTGTCGGCTTGATTGGCGGGGTAAAGGTGTATGGGAAGTTCAGTTCGGGCGATCCCGACACGAGCAAAACTGCCGCCAGTTGGTTCGGTGCGTGTATCTTCCTGATAGTAGCTGCCACCATTCTGCGCTCCTTTTTCCTTTAATCGACTTCATACCCAAAAGAGTTATGGAGTTTAATATCAATAAAGGAATAGGCAAAAGTGTGGAGTTCAAAGGTTTGAAATCCCAATACCTTTTCATATTCGCCGGAGGCTTGCTCGCTGTATTTGTCGTGTTTGTCATTATATATATAATTGGCATTGATCAGTGGATCTGCATAGGCTTCGGTGTAATCGCTGCTTCGGTATTGGTTTGGCTTACCTTTAACCTGAATGAAAAATACGGGGAACATGGCTTGATGAAACTCATGGCTATAAAACAACATCCCCGCTATTTGATTAACAGGAAAACTCCGCACCGCCTTTTCAAACGGAAAAGAAAGGAGGTAGCGTATGCGTAACATTATGAAAGCGGCGACTATCGAAAGTAAGTTTCCGCTGTTGGCTGTCGAACATGACTGCATCATATCAAAGGATGCAGATATTACGGTTGCCTACCGTGTGGAACTGCCCGAACTGTTTACCGTAACCAATACCGAATACGAAGCAATTCATTCGTCTTGGGCGAAAGCGGTAAAAGTCCTACCCGAATACTGTGTGGTGCATAAGCAGGATTGGTTTGTGCGTGAAACCTACAAACCCGCTACCGATAAGGACGATATGAGTTTCTTATCCCGCAATTTTGAAAAGCACTTCAACGAACGCCCGTTCCTGAATCACTCATGCTTCCTGTTCCTTACCAAAACAACCAAAGAGCGAATGAGAATGCAGAGCAATTTTTCGTCGCTTTGTCGTGGGAATATTATCCCAAAGGAAGTGAACAAGGATACAAGCGTGAAGTTCTTGGAAGCCGTCGGACAGTTTGAACGGATAATGAACGATAGCGGATTTATACGCCTTACCCGTATCAGTTCCGATGAAATTACAGGAACAGACACTTCTGCCGGACTTATCGAAAAGTATTTCGCCCTGTCATTGGACGATACTACTTGTTTGGAAGATTTGGAACTGGGAGCGGATGGGCTTCGGGTAGGAAGTAAACACGTCTGCCTGCATACGCTTTCGGATGCGGAAGATCTGCCCGGACGTATCGGAACGGATATGCGATATGAAAAACTATCGACCGACCGGAGCGACTGCCGTTTGTCTTTCGCTTCGCCCGTCGGTTTGCTCTTGTCGTGCGACCATATCTACAACCAATATCTGTTTATCGAAGATAGTGCGGAAAACCTACGAAAATTCGAGAAAAGTGCAAGGAATATGCAGTCGCTTTCAAGGTATAGTCTTGGAAACCAAATCAATAAGGAGTGGATCGACCAATACCTGAACGAAGCACATTCATTTGGACTGACTTCTATTCGGGCGCACTTCAACGTATTGGCATGGAGTGATGACGTGGAAGAACTCAAACATATCCGCAACGACGTGGGTAGCCAGTTGGCTCTTATGGAGTGTAAGCCACGACATAATACGGTGGATGCCGCTACTTTGTACTGGGCAGGTATGCCGGGCAACGGTGGTGATTTTCCTGCGGAAGAATCGTTCTACACGTTTATCGAACCTGCTCTTTGTTTCTTTACTGAAGAAACAAACTACCGCAGTTCGCCCAGTCCGTTCGGTATCAAAATGGCGGACAGGGTTTCGGGAAAACCTCTCCATGTAGATATTTCCGATCTGCCCATGAAGAAAGGAATTATTACGAACCGTAATAAATTCATTCTTGGGCCGAGCGGAAGCGGTAAGTCATTTTTTACCAACCACATGTGCCGCCAGTATTACGAACAGGGAACGCATATCGTGTTAGTGGACACGGGTAACTCCTATCAGGGATTATGCAACCTGATTAACCGTAAGACCAACGGTCAGGATGGGGTGTACTTCACTTATACCGAAGAAAATCCGATTTCATTTAATCCATTTTTCACGGATGATAATGTCTTCGATATTGAAAAGCGTGAGAGTATAAAAACGCTAATTCTTACCCTGTGGAAAAGGGATAACGAGCCGCCTTCACGGGCGGAGGAAGTTGCCCTCTCCAATGCAGTCAGCCAGTATATAGACAAACTGAAAACCGACAGGAAGCTGATACCGTCTTTCAATACATTCTATGAGTTCGTCCGGGACGATTACAAAAAGGTACTGGAAGAAAAGAAAGTGCGTGAAAAGGATTTTGACATTGCCAATTTCCTGAACGTGCTTGAGCCGTACTATCGTGGGGGCGAATATGATTTCCTGTTGAACTCGGATAAGCAACTGGATTTGTTGTCTAAACGCTTCATTGTCTTTGAAATTGATGCGATAAAAGACCACAAAATCCTCTTTCCCGTCGTCACGATTATAATCATGGAAGTTTTTATAAACAAAATGAGGCGGTTACAGGGTATTCGCAAGATGATATTAATCGAAGAAGCATGGAAAGCGATTGCTAAAGAAGGTATGGCAGAGTACATTAAGTATCTCTTTAAGACCGTCCGTAAGTTCTTCGGCGAAGCCATTGTCGTAACGCAGGAAGTCGATGATATTATCGCTTCTCCTATCGTGAAAGAGAGTATTATCAATAACAGCGATTGCAAAATCCTATTAGACCAACGCAAATACATGAACAAGTTCGACAGTATTCAGGCGTTGCTCGGATTGACCGAAAAGGAAAAGTCGCAGGTACTCTCAATTAATATGTCGAATGCTCCAAGCCGAAAATACAAAGAAGTTTGGTTCGGACTGGGCGGTGTGCAGTCGGCGGTCTATGCCACAGAAGTCAGTTTAGAAGAATACTACACGTACACAACGGAAGAATCCGAAAAACTGGAACTGCTGCAACTGACCGAAAAACTGGACGGCAATATCGAACTGGCGATTAAACAACTTGCCGAAAGCAAACGACAGGAGCAATAGCCATGAAAAGAAAAAGATATATGTCAGCTACGGCTCTGCAAGTGCTAACCTCTTTTCCGCTTCGTGATATTTGCGGGACATGGGAAAGTCTTTGCGGTTCCCCAAGCATCAGGATTTACCATGACGGTAGTCGATTCCGGTTGCAGTTTATTTACAAACACGATACGGCGTTTACCGTCCCTTTATTCCAATGTTGGGGATATACCTTTTTCAATTTCTATGGCATGATACGCATTGCCTACGATAGTGAGCGGGATATGCTCCTGCTTGCTACTGAAGGCGATTACAAACGGGTGTACGATTAACGTACAGTCGAAATTCAATCAGTAATAATTTAAAAAGTAAAAGTTATGAAACGAATATTTATGTGCCTTGCAGTGGCACTAAGCATGTTCTCCTTTCAGGCAAAAGCGCAGTGGGTTGTTGCCGACCCGACCAATCTGGTACAAAATATCATCAGTGCGGTACAAGGTACTTCGACGGCATCCAACATGATAAACAACCTGAACGAGAGCATCAAAATTTACAAACAAGGTAAGGAATACTACGATGCACTCAAATCAGTCCACAACCTGATTAAAGATGCACGTAAGGTTCAGAAGACTATCGAAATGGTAAGTGAGATTACGGACATGTATGTTACCGGATTTAATAAAATGGTAAGCGACCCTAATTTCTCTGCAAATGAGTTAGCAGCTATTTCAACGGGCTATGCCAAGCTGTTGGAAGAAGGGGGAGCGTTGGTAACGGATTTGAGAAACATTGTTACCGGAAGTAACGGGCTTTCCCTTTCCGACAAAGAGCGCATGGATGTAATCGACCAGATTCACAGTAAGATGTTGGAATATCGTAATCTGACGAAGTATTTCACACAAAAGAGTATATCCGTATCCTATATCCGTGCAAAGGAAAAAAATGATATGGACAGGGTATTGGCTCTGTATGGTAGTCCTTCCGAAAGGTATTGGTAATAAGATAAATGTAGTCAGTTATGAATTTTGACAATCTACATCAGATTTTACAGAATCTGTACCAAAGCATGATACCTCTTTGCAGCGACATGATTGGTGTTGCAAAGGGGGTAGCGGGACTGGGCGCACTGTTCTATGTGGCGTACAGGGTATGGCAGGCGTTAAGTCGTGCCGAGCCTATCGACGTGTTTCCTTTGCTTCGTCCGTTTGCGATTGGGCTGTGCATCATGTTTTTCCCCACAATCGTGTTGGGAACTATCAATGCGGTTATGTCACCTGTTGTAAAGGGTGCGCATACCATTATGGAAAACCAAATGGTTAATGTGGAAGCATTACAGCAACAAAAAGACAATTTGGAATATGAAGCCCGTTTGCGTGAGGGCAAAGCATGGCTTGTCGATGATGAAGTGTATGACCAGAAAATGAAAGAACTCGGCATTACCGATGCTGCCGAAATTGTCAGTATGTGGGGCGAACGGCTTTGGTATGATATCAAAGCATGGTTCAGGGAGGTAATTCGGGATTTCTTTGAGTTATTGTTCAATGCTGCCGCCCTGACCATTGATACGCTCAGGACATTCTTCCTTGTCGTGTTGGCCATATTGGGACCTATTGCGTTTGCCTTTTCCATATATGACGGATTTCAGGCAACGCTGTCCCAATGGCTTACACGCTATATAAGCATCTATCTCTGGCTGCCTGTCGCTGATATTTTTTCCGCCGTATTATCGAAGATACAGGAATTAATGCTTCAACAGGATATTGCCCTCCTGCAAGACCCGAACTATATCCCCGACGGCTCAAACGGTGTGTATATCGTGTTCCTGATCATCGGAATTATCGGATACTTCACGATCCCGACAGTTGCAGGATGGATAATCCAATCGGGCGGTGCAGGTGCTTATGGAAGCGCAGTAAATAAAACAGCAAGCAAAGCAGGCGGTATTGCCGGAGGCGTTGCCGGATCGGTAGCGGGTAATGTTGGCGGTCGTTTGCTCGGTAAATAATCAATTAATGGATTTAAAAACATGGAGTTCAAAAGTTTAAAAAATATTGAAACAAGTTTCAAGCAGATAAGGATTATCGCCATTGTGTTTGTAGTATTGTGTGCAGGGATAACAGGCTATTCGGTTTGGAGTTCCTATGTATTCGCCGAAGAACAAAGGCAGAAAATCTATGTATTGGACGAGGGCAAATCGCTTATGTTGGCTCTTTCGCAGGACTTATCGCAAAACCGTCCTGTGGAAGCGCGAGAACACGTGAAAAGATTTCACGAACTGTTCTTCACGCTCTCGCCCGATAAAAGCGCCATTGAATCGAATATCAACAGGGCATTGTTCCTTGTCGATAAAAGCGCATTCAAATATTATCAGGATATGCAGGAAAAAGGCTATTACAACCGCATTGTGTCGGGGAATATCAATCAGATTATTCAGGTTGATTCCGTAGCCTGCAATCTCGATGCGTATCCTTATAAAACTACTGTATATGCAAAGCAAATGATAATCCGGGCAAGCAATGTAACCGAACGGAGTTTGGTAACACGTTGCGACCTTAGAAACTCCGTCAGGAGCGACAATAACCCGCACGGATTTATCATGGAACGCTTTGAAATAATAGAAAACAGAGATTTACGAACAATAGACCGATAACCATGATACGGAAATTAATCAATCAGGTAAATGAGTGGTTGGAAGACAAACTCCGCAGCATTGTCAGACCATTAAGCCCTGACGCACGGGTAATCGTAATCCTTACCATGTTGCTATTGTTCGGCAGCTTGTCTATCTACATGACGGTTTCTTCCATATATAATATGGGCAAAAAAAGCGGTCAGCAGCAAATGCAGATAGAACATATCAAACGCTTGGAACTGGAACACAAACAGGAAGCGGATAGTGTAAAACAATTAAACGATTTCAATTATGAGTAAAGAAAATGAAAGTAACGAACGGAAACCGGACGTTACAGAAAAAAAGAAAGAGGAAAAGCCGAAAAAGGAACTTACCCCGCAGGAGATTCAGAAGCGGAAAAAGATGCTTGTCTATCCCTTGTTCTTCCTGATTTTCGCAGGGGTTATGTGGATCATTTTTGCTCCTTCAGGAGATAAGAATGACGAACAGCCCGATGGCTTCAACTCCGAACTACCTATTCCCAAAGATGAAGCAATTGTAGGAGATAAGCGGACGGCTTACGAGCAGGAAGCCATGCAAAACAAGCAAAATGAAAAGATGCGGAGTTTGCAGGATTTCGCTTTCATGCTCGGAGAGGAAGAAAGTAGAAAGGCACAGGAAGTAAACACTTCCATTCCGTCCGATAATCAGGAAGTACCGACAAACAATCGCACTCCACAAACCGGAATCCAATCTTCGGCAAGTGCCTATCAGGATGTAAACCGACAGTTGAATGACTGGTACGAACAACCTGCAACGCAAGCGGACAACCAAGCACAACTTGAAATGGAATCCCGCATTCAGGAATTGGAACGGCAACTGGCTGAAAAATCGGCTGCCGACGGGCAGTTGGAACTTATTGAAAAATCCTATGCGATTGCAGCGAAATATATGCCCAACGGACAGCCTGAACAGGTGCAACCAGTGGATAACACAATCAATCTGAAAGAAAAGGTTATCCCGAAACCTGTTTCGCAAGTCCACCAAAGCGTGGTTTCGTTGTTGGCTGCTCCAATGGAAAACGATGATTTTTTGGAGCAATACAGTAAGCCTCGTAATATGGGATTTATCACGGCTGCCGGGAACGAAACGGTAACGGATAAAAACAGTATCAGGGCTGCGGTGTACCAAACCGTAACGATTTCTAACGGAAAGGAATTACAACTCCGCCTGTTGGAGCCAATGAGAGCCGGACATATCCTGATACCTGCAAATTCTATCCTTACCGGAAGTGCAAAGATTGGCGGGGAACGCCTGCATATTACCATTACTTCAATCCAGTATGCGGACAATGTGATACCCGTTGAAATGGAAGTGTACGATATGGACGGTATGCAAGGCATATTCGTTCCGAACTCGGACGAGGTAACTGCCATGAAAGAGATTGCAGCCAATATGGGTACGTCAATGGGGAGTAGTATTACGATAACAGATGACGCAGGCTCACAGCTTGCAGCCGATTTGGGACGAAGCCTGATTCAAGGTACATCGCAATTCTTCAGTAAGAAAATGCGTGAGGTAAAAGTTACGCTGAAGGCAGGCTACAAAGTTTTATTACTCCCCAAAGCATAAATAATAATAATCAGGACGAAAGTCCGCCACTAAAAAAATCCAATAGTAATTAACAATTAAAACAAATTTTGTATGAAACGATTTCTTTTTGCACTCGCTATTATCGGGTGCGTATTCACAGCAAATGCACAAGAGTTGGAAACACAGGAGCGCATTTCTTCGCCCTCTAAAGGGGACTATTTTGATGGTTTGACACGACCACTAACCTTTAACCGCATGATACCGCCGTATGCCTTAGAAGTTACTTTCAATAAGACGGTACATATCATTTTCCCTGCGGCAATCCGTTATGTGGACTTGGGGTCTGCCGACCTGTTGGCAGCCAAAGCGGACGGAGCGGAAAACGTTCTCCGTGTGAAAGCTGCCTTGCGTGATTTCTCCCGTGAAAGCAATCTGGCGGTTATTACCGAAGACGGTGCGTACTACACTTTTAATGTGAAATATGCTGATGAACCCGTAAAACTGTCAGTAGAAATGACCGACTTTATCCACGACGGGGAAGCGGTAAATCGCCCGAACAATGCAATGGAGATTTACATGAGGGAACTCGGCAGCGAATCGCCTTTGCTTGTCAAACTGATTATGAAGTCCATTTATAAGAATGACAATCGGGAAATAAAGCATATTGGCAGTAAACGATTTGGTATTCAGTACACACTCAAAGGAATTTACACGCATAACGGATTGCTTTATTTCCACATGCAACTGAAGAATAGTTCCAATGTGCCGTTCGATGTGGATTATATCACGTTCAAAATCGTCGATAAGAAAGTCGCCAAACGTACTGCCATTCAGGAACAGGTTGTCGTGCCATTGAGGGCACACAACAACCTCACATTGATAGGTGGCAAGAGAACGGAACGTGTAGTATTTACCCTGCCGAAATTCACTATTCCGGATGATAAGCACCTTATCATTGAACTGAACGAAAAAGAGGGCGGGCGACACCAATCGTTCATTGTCGAAAATGCTAACCTCGTGAGAGCCAAAGTTATTAACGAACTCAAAGTGAAATAACCATGAAAAGGTTATCAATTATATTAACGTTTGCGTTGTGCCTGGTCTTTATAGACCAAGTACACGCACAGCGTTGTTTGCCGGGAATGCAAGGCATTCAGGTAACTGGTGGAATGGTGGACGGATTTCATTCGTTGGACAAAAAGAATGAACTGGGCTATTACTTCGGGTTGTCGATGGCAACCTATACCAAACACGCCAATAAATGGGTGTTCGGTGCGGAGTTTCTCAATAAATACTATCCATATAAGGAAGACAGAATACCTGTCAACCAGTTCACGGCAGAGGGCGGTTATTACCTGAAATTTCTTTCCGACCGCAACAAAGTAGTCCTGTTTTCTTTGGGCGGATCTGCACTCGCCGGATACGAAACAAGCAACTGGGGAGAAAAGACACTCTTTGACGGTTCTACGCTTCGGAATGAAGACGCATTTATCTACGGCGGTGCGATTACGTTGGAAATGGAAACCTATCTGTCCGACCGTGTTGTCCTTCTCCTGACCGCCCGTGAGCGGATTTTGTGGGGAACTTCGACAGGTCATTTCCATTTCACATTTGGAGCAGGCTTAAAGTTTATAATCAATTAAAATAGAAACACAATGAAAAAAACATTAGCATATTTCTTATACACGCTATTGCTCGGCGCAATAGTCTGTGCCTGTAGCGACGATTTGGATATTAATCAGGTTTACACATTTGATTTGGTATGTATGCCAGTTCAGAAAAAAATCGTTCAGGGAGAAACTGCGGAAATCAGGTGTCAGTTGGTAAAAGAGGGTAACTACGACCAAGCAAAGTTCTTCATTCGGATGTTCCAAACAGATGGCAAAGGAGAATTGAGAATGGATGACGGAACGGTGTTCCTGCCGAATGACCTCTATCCGTTGGATAGAACGACGTTCCGACTTTACTATACTTCGCACTCAACCGACCAACAGGTTATCGACGTGTATATCGAAGATAACTTCGGGCAGGTAGTACAAAAGAACTTTAGTTGGCAGAACGACAGCGGGGATAGCGAGGAACAGGAAGATGAATAATTATGCCAAATTCCTAAGTCCGAGCAAGTACGATGAGAAGTACACTCCCCGTTACGCCGTTTTGCCGATTGTCAAGTATCTGCCGAAAGGGAAAATCATTTGGTGTCCGTTCGATACGAAGAACAGCGAATTTGTATTTGCCCTGAAAGAAGCAGGGTTTGACGTGGTTTACTCCCACATTGCCACAGGGCAGGATTTCTTCAGCTATGAGCCTGAACGATGGGATATAATCATATCAAATCCGCCATTCAGCAACAAAATAGAGGTATTCGGACGTTGCTTGGAACTGGGTAAACCGTTCGGATTGCTAATGTCCAACTTTTGGCTAAACGATGCTTCTCCCAGTCGGCTATTCAAAGACAGGGAACTGCAACTATTATTGTTCAACAAACGTGTCCAGTACAACGACCTGAATCGTGTTCCTTTCGGTTCAAGTTACTTCTGCCACAAGCTGCTCCCGAAACAAATCATATTTGACGAGTTGGGGTTGGTAAAAGGGCAATACAGTCAAATGTATCAGGACTTTGAATAAACCGATGCGGTAAGTGCCTGAATTACTTCGGGTATTTACCGCATTTATTAATTTGATTATGAAATATTCTGTAATAATCTTCATTCTTCTGACGTATGTACCTGCATGGGGACAACCGACCAGAAAATCGGAGATAGAAAAATGCACGGAACTGGCTTATTCGGCAACAGAGTTCAGACGGATTGTCGACTCCATGCAAATGACCATTGACGAACTATGCGATTATCCCGTTATTTTTCCGATAAAGAAGCCTTTGCGTATTTCGTCAGGCTTCGGAATGCGCTACCACCCAATTTACAAGGTGCAGAAATTCCATACAGGGATTGATATACCCAAAACGAAAGGAACTCCCGTGTATGCTACTGGTAACGGTGAAGTGATTCGTAAGGGTTATTGTTCAGGCTATGGCTACTTTATTGAGATTGAACACGCAGGGAATTTCCGTTCGTTTTACGCACATTTAAGTAAGACAACAGTAAATATAGGAGATACGGTAAGTATCGCCACGCAAATTGCCTGTGTTGGCAATTCGGGAATATCAACAGGTAGCCATTTGCATTATGAGATAAGGAAAGGCAAACGCTATCTGAATCCTGCTGAATGGTGCTACTGTCTGATTGCAATAATGAATAAACAAACATTAAACGAAGAAACAGCATGAAATTTCTTACTACATATTTACAGCACGGAGAGGAAATCCGATACAGGGCAAGGATACATATATTTCTGTTCCTGCAACCTGCCATATTGTTGGCTATCGGATTCATGTGCTATTGTGATGAAGTCAAAATAACACACTATTTAGGGCTTACGTTGCTGTTCTTGGGATTGGTTTCCCTCGTTCAGCGTGTATTTGTGAAAGTCGGCTCAATCTATGCCGTAACCAACAAACGTGTGATTATCAAAACAGGGGTTATTAGCCGCAGGATGGTTGAACTGGTGCTTGCCAAATGCGAGGGTATTCAGGTGGTACAAAGTATTGCTGGGCGTATCTTCGGCTATGGCTCTATCGTGGTTACGACTGGTGGTGCTACCAACTGCTACTATTATGTCGTCAAACCGTATCGGTTTAAGAAAGCGTTAAATGAGCAGATTGCCCTGTATCGCATGTAAACAAACGACTTCCGCCAACTTGTTGAAAAACACCTGTCAAGCAATTTTGTCAGGTGCTTTTTTATGGGTAATTTTGCAGGAATAATTATAGATTGATGTATGGAAAATCCGACAAAAGAAGAAATATTAAAAGCAGTAAATGATTCAGGATATTTATTTGAGCAGGAAATAGGAACGATATTAGAAAGAAACAACTTCTATATCCAACCGAATGTTGCTTTTATTGATATAGATGAAGAAAAGTCGAGAGAAATAGACGTTATGGGTTATAAACGTTTCTTTTATGACGAAGAAAAGAAAATATCCATAGGTGTTAGAATTTTATGTGAATGTAAAAACAACACTAATCCATTTGTTTTTATTTGTCGGAATAAAAATGATGTAGATAAGAATTACTCTCCACCCAATTTTTTATTCCCGCACAAAGAATATAAAAAACCTATTGAAGGAAAGCCTAATTCATTTTACACATTCACTGGGTTTAAATATTTTAACATTGAAACGATTTACCCTTATTCAACTGAAAATGCAAAAGCTACTCAGTTCTGCAAAATAATAAGAAAAGGGAAAGATTGGTCTGCTCTTCATGATGGCATTTATGACAATCTTCTTATTCCAATGATTAAATGCTTAGATTTTTATAAAAAAGAGGATTCTTCGATGATTAGAAATACAGAATGGAAAAACTACGTTGTATATTACCCTATTATCGTTTTAAACTCTGATTTATACTCAATAAATGCCAATGTAGATACAGAAACTATAAATAAAATAGACTTCGTTCATTTTACAAGAGAAATAAATTCCAAGAAATTGAAAGATAGATATTTAGTTGATTTTGTAACAAAAGAAGGTTTGCAAAATTATATCGAAAATAATATTTCCTACTTCATGGATATGTTTGTTAAAAAAATGACAGAGTCTGTATAGTTTAATTTTTAATTCATTACATGATCAATGAAAACACTCGCATTAATCATAGGAAACAACGAATATCACGAGGGAGCAAAATTAGCGAATGCGATTAATGATGCGACCTCAATTAATCAGGTTTTTGAAAGACTTGGATTTGATGTAATTTCAAAGTACGATTGCACAGCAAGTGATTGTTCTGATTTACTTGCAGATTTTGAAAATAAAATAGCAAACTACGATGCTTCTATTTTCTATTTTGCAGGACATGGATATGAGTTAGATGGAGAAAATTATTTAGCTTCGATTGATTGTCAAATTCCCCCTTCCGATAAATATCATGCTGGGCGAAACAGTATTAGATTAAGTGAAATTTTAGATATATACAAGAAAAATACTAATAAAATTAACATTGCAATAATTGATGCATGCAGAAGGGCTTTTGATAGAGGCGGAAATGCTACTTTAGCTCCAATGTTTGCACCAAAAGGTACTCTTCTCGCTTTTTCCACATCTCCTAATGAGGGAGCAAGCGATGAGGGTTTTGAGGGGCATAGCGTTTATACAGGTGCACTCTTAAAATATATTGGGAGAGAACATCTTTCTGTAGAAGAATTATTCAAAAAAGTCCGCAAAACTGTTTATGCGTTAAGTGAAGGAAAGCGGACAACATGGGAACATACTTCGTTGATTAATGATTACTATTTCAATACAGGACAATTAGTTCATTCTATTGCAATTCCATATGATGATAAGGTTGTTAAAGATATTGATTATGGAGAAACTGATGAGTTTGGCAATCTTATAATGGATGTAAGGTCACAGAATTGGAACAAACAAAACCCAGCATTAGACAAACTATTATCAATACCTGCCAGTCAATTAAACAAAAATCAATTATTTATATTAGGGAGAAATATTCTTCAAGCAAGTGGTGCTGCTCGCAGTGCGGTTAATTTTATGGAATCAATAAGCACAAACATATCAAAATACTCTATAGCTGGGGAAAATCATCTTTTAAATGGAATTCTTTTTGAGATATATTTTAATGCACATGGCGAATTTAGAAAGGAGAAAACAAAGAATTATTTTTTGCAAAAGATATTGGCATTAAGAAAAAGCGTAAATTTAAAATCATCGTTTGATTTTATTTCCAAGTTATTAGAAAATACGAATTACAAATTGATATACATACCTAAATCATCAGATGAATATATAGACATTAATGTTGTTTCATCAACACACAACACCACAAATGTAATAGGCGAAGATATTGCGTATCAGGTAATAAGTAGCATTACCTATGACGGATTAGATATTACAAAAAAAATAGAGAATTATAATGTTACTGGACTTAACGAAAATGGATTAAAGCAGGCACTTGCTAATTTTTTTACAGCACCAGAAGGATTAATCCAAATTCACAGCAATTTAGAATTAAAAAAAATAGCCTTTATAAAGGCTATAACAGAAGAAATAGATTGGTAGAAAACACAATCTATATTTCGGTTTTTTGCTTCTTTTTCGACCGCTCAGGCTCACTGTAAAAAGAAGTCGGGCGGAAAAACCGCCCGTCCTTGTTACTCTTGTTTTTTAGAAAGCCATTCATCCCGTTCTTTCCGGCATTGCCCCAATGATTTGGCGACCGTTGAGAAAAGTTTCCCATCCGTGTGTCGGTAATCGTATTGGTAGTATTCCGCCCCTCTGAATGCTCCTGCAATAAAGGTGGTGTAGTTCTCTTTTCCCTGCTCACAAACGGAGCAACCATTCTTGTTAATTGAATTTGTTTTCATTTTTATGTCGTTTTGTAGGGCGGATTGCTCCACCCTATGGTTATTATCGTTCTACAATCTCTAAGTTTTCGTTTTTCAAGAATTTCCTGCCACATTCGCAAATGACGTGAGTATCAGTTATGCGAGTAATAACTCTTGTGATACTTTCAATGCAGATATAGGGCTTTCCGTTAAAAAAGCCATTTTCTAAGTCGCCCGAAATGTGGCAATACTTGCCGATTAAATTTTCGTTTATTTCTTTTGTTTTCATATCTATTGCTGATTAAAAAAATGATAATTGTATTGCCTTACGTCCTGTGATTTCATCAAACAGGTTCTTCGCTTGTTTCAAAACGGATAAGGTGTATTTGTCGGTCTTACTGCTGTCCCGATTAAGCCCTATCATCATTTCATTGAGGGCAGAGGTAAGGCAGTCTTTCCGATTGTCGAAAATTTTACCCCATACGCCCAAGCCGTAACCTGCTCCGCCTGTGCTGTAAGAATAACTCATTCCGTATGTCCATTTGCCGTTTAAGCCCTTGCCCAGTGTGATATAATTGCTAATTGCCCAACCGTCCCTATGTGGAAATTTTATTTCTTCACGCTCCAAAAAATCGGGTCTTTCCAACCAACCGTATTCGTTAAACGCCTTTTTGGTAAAACCGAACAGCAAATGTCGTTCGTACTCCCGTTTGTTCATCAATAACTGGCGTGGGCTATCTCCAAAACTCTCGTATTCCTTGATTATAGCCCTGTCGTTCCGTCTTAATGCGTTCAGATATACGGCTGCATTGTGGCGTTCTGCTCGGCAGAAATTGACTTCCTGCATTTGTTTCAGTTTTTCGTATGCTGATAAATCTTTGTATTCCATAACTTTTGATTTTGTGGGGCAGAAAAAGCTCTGCCCCTTGTTATTACTTAATCCAATCCGAAGTAACAGGCTAAACGTTGTTCCTGCGATTTTGAAAAAATCCAACCTGCCAAATTCTTACCGTTGAATGTCAATCGGCTGTTGAAGCGTCCGCCCATTGCCTTGAGTTCGTCTTTTATGGCTCTTGTTTCCCCGAATACCGCTACCGCTTTGGCTGAATACTCTACCAATGTGCAACCGCCTTTGCTTTCTGTCGTTGGTTGATTTGTTTGCGGCTCTTCCTCTTTGTTTGGTGTTGCTGTTGGTTTACCGATATGGATATTTTCTTCGCTCCCTGCTGTGTATGCAAAATCCTCAATCGTGCGTTCACGGTTATATACTGGTACTTTCTCGATTATCCAACCGCTGTACTTGCTTTCGCCCAAATAGTAACCGTTGCCCATGCTGTATTTCTCACGGTGTTCGTAATCCTCGTTAAACTCGGCTAAATAGGCGGTTTCTTCTAAATTGGGTGCGTGTTTACGCATTTCGGAAAACAAGTCCCTTTTGTGCTTGGAAAAGCCTATGATAACCGTCCGTTGTGTGCTGTGTGCGTAATAGTCGGTCATTCTATCGCTATCGTCCTGTTGGAGACGTGCCACAATAACCGCCTGTGCATCTTCGGGAAATATCTCGGCAAAGCGTTTCCGTCCGATTTCCCGTACTTCTTCCACTCGTTTGCGTTCCTGTTCGGCTTCGGCGTTCTCTGCTTTTTTCTGTTGTTCTGCTTCCTGAAGAAGTATTGCCACCTCAAAACTGTCCATAAATTGAGGGTTCTCGCTGTCGTAATAATAACCGATACCGAATTTTTCTTTCAAGGGTCGGATAATGTCGGCAGTCTGAAACTCCTTTGTCCGCAGGTTTACCAATTTGTAGGCAATGCCCCATTGATTTTTTGTAATGTCATACACTACATACCTGTCGTAGCTGTAACCCTCCATTTGGATAATCTGCCCCACCTCTACCACTTGTTTGGCTCGGTCGATTTCCTTGTTTGCTTCTAATAAAAATACTTTGCTCATAACTTTGAATTTTAATGATTTACAAAAACGAGAAAAGAAAGAGAATAAAGAGAATTATAGCCCCTAAACCCACGAAGAAGGAGAGGATACCCCGAATAACAGGAAGAAAGAGATACAAGCCCACCAACGCCCAAATAAACCCTGTTCCCCACACGGAAAACCCCAAAGCCACTAATGCGATTTTTACCACCAATTTTATGCTAATTGGAAGGTTACTACCTTGTTTCCTATTTTTTACTATACTTCTCATAATTTCTGACTTTTTTTTTATGCCGTATCGGTGAGGTGTACTGACCTATGTTTCGGGATACTTAAAAGGTCGGCTAAAATCCGCCGAAGACAAATTTGGGGGGAATAAATACGCTCGCCCGAAGAATGAGGGAAAGAGGAAGATTTTTTCAACAACAATTTGGCGACAGGATTGCCGAAATACCTTTGTATCCTGAACATGGGGCAAAAAGTAACCTCTTAGATACTCGCTAATGAGGAAGAAATTATACCCAAGAGAAGTGTAGTAAAAAGAAATTTGGTCGGATACTTTGCGTTTATCATTGTAAAACGCAGATTTCCTTTGCCTGAAAAGGAATACAATTAAGGACTTGCAGAAGTCCTCAATACTTAAACATTAAAAATGATGATATATCTTACAAAATCAGTATCTTTGCGAAGTAAAACATGATAGTATAATTGTAGAAATCAAGATTCTACAATTCATATATATAACATAACGTTCGCTGAACGTCTCGATATAGAAAACTGGTAATTTTCAATCGGAAGAGGCTGATGCGCAATGTTCATGCTATACATTGTATAGCGTGGACTTGCCTGTTTCTTCCAAGGGCGTACCAGTGCCTCTATGTCGGAATGGTGTGAGTTCCACGCTTCTTTTTTGTCTGGCGAATGTTCTTAAAAGGAGAATCATTAAATAGAAAGGATTAAGGACATGAGAAAATTGAAATTGTACATCACGGCATCCTATGATGGTTTTATCGCTCCGCCTGACGGCGATTTAGATTGGTTAATCGGCTATCCCGTTCCCTCAAAAGAGAATCATAAAAATTTTGTAGATTCGGTCGATACCGTTATAATTGGCGGTAGAACTTACTGCAATATGCGCATAATGGACATTCTCTGGCCATACGGGGATAAAAGTGTCCATGTTGTTACCCGCAATCCGATGATGGAAAAGGAAGGCGTGAATTTTATCACGGAAAATGTCATTAAAGCCATTTCTAAATTAAAAAAAGAAAACGGAAAGGACATTTGGCTCGTTGGCGGTGCGGAACTGACAGCAATGCTGCTTGATGGCGACTTGATTGATGAAATGATAATTACGTATATTCCCGAAACGCTTGAACAGGGAATATCTTTATTTACCGATAAACCCGAAGAAATGGGCTGGGCGTTGAAAGAGGAAATTCCATACGAAAATAATGCCGTTAGAAAAACGTATCAAAAGACGCTGCAATACGCTTGATAACAGAAAAAGCCTGCTTCATTTCAGAAACAGGCTTTGTTGCATTAAAATTGGATTCGATTATTTGGCTCTTGTTTTTCCGTAACATTTACTTCCGTCGGGAGATAAATAGAAATCAAATGTTTCTTCAACGAGAGTACCCGCAAGTTGGATTGAATACTTACACCGTACTATTTTCGCAAGTACATCACTCGCATTCCGGTTGTCGTATCCCCGCAGGTTATCCGGCGCAAGGTTTTTAAGCGAATCTATACGGACATTCATCACGGCAATATCAGCATTATACTTGTCAATATCGCTCTGTTTTTTGGTTTTAGCCAATAGTTCTTCACTCATTTTCTTGGCAAGTGAAACACGGTCAATGATAAGCTGCTTATCTTTCCTAAATTCATCGGTAAGATAAGTAATACTGTCGGCAACTATAACAGTACCATGTTCGTTCATCTCAACAATTTTAAAATTGAGATTTTCTTTTGTGTCGCTGCCTTTCAGTAGATAATCAGTAATGGGTTTTTCATAGTTGCTCTTTGACGAATTAGAACCACCGCAGGAAACCATTAAAACCGCAATGAATAAATAGATTGTATTTTTCATAACTGAATGTATATTACTGTTTGACTTAATTTAATGTAATGGCAGGGAGTTTTGATGAGAGATTATACACAATCAAAACATCTGCTTCTCTTTTGGGTTTCGTTCGGGTAAATTCGCTTAAAGCCGTCATTACCCATTCTCTGAACGCTCGTGCTTCAAATGACGCTATGCGATAACTGACAAAAATTAATGCTTCCAGATTGTATAATGTCATTTCGCACTGGCGACCGTTGTGCTCGTATTTGTGTATTCGGGTTACATTTTCTTCCCGCAATAGTCCTGATTTGAATATAGACCGCAGGTTATTACCGACCGAACTAACAAACACATTGAATAAATCAGCTATCTCGTGCTTTGTCATCCAAAGGGTGCAATTTACGAGTTTTGCTTCAACAATAAGCTGATTTTCACTATTTTCTTTGATTTTGATATATCCGTGTTCCATAATCTCATTATTCTTCATCTTGTTGTACATTAAAACCTATACGTTTTCGGGGCTTGTTTTCAAGTTCCTTTTGCGAAGCCAGTTCGGTAAGAGCCTGATAAATGTCGCTGAACTGCATATTGGTTTCTATCATAAAATCCTCCAACTTTCGGTTTAACTCCGCATAACCGAGTGCGTATTGACGCAAAGTTACGAAAGCTCTGATAATTGAGATATTTACTTGAATAGCCAAAGGGCTGTTCAGCACACTCGAAAGTTGGGCAACCCCTTGTTCGCTAAATGCGAATGGGGGATAGCGGCTACCGCCCCAACTTGAGGTGCCAAAATTGCACCTCAAGTCTTCGTTCTCACTTTCCGTCAGTTCAAACATAAAGTCTTCGGGGAAGCGTTCTATATTACGCCTTACAGCACGTTTCAGATTTTTTGTTTCTACCTGATACATGTCTGCCAGATCAAAATCCAAGAGGACACGAATCCCTCTGATTTCATAAATCTTGCTTTGAATGATTTGTAATTCCATGATATTGTGCTTTATTGATTAACAGCTAACTTTTGTACTTTCATCATCGGTTTGAATGAGAATGCTTCTTCTTTTTCAAACGTATTAGCCCAAAGAGAAGATTTTTCTTCTTCTGAAAGGCTTTGCCACATAAAGGAAATACGTTTCACTCTTTCAGGGTCATTTGAAAGGGTAGTAGGGAGATTGAATAACGCCATTTTTTCGCCCAAAGAAAGGCACTCGAAATGTTTATCCAAATTAGATTTGGACTTAACCTTTTTTTCTTCCATTTTTTCAGCAAATGAAGCCATATCATTGCTGACCTTAACATCTGTAATTCTTGCGTAGATTTGGGTCGTTTTGATATTCGTATGCCCCAACATTTTTGATACGCTTTCGATAGATACGCCTTTGGTCAGCGTAAGGGTCGCAAACGTATGTCTTGCAAGGTGATAGCTTAAATTTTTATCAATTCCACAGACTGTTCCGATTTCTTTCAGGTATTCATTCATTTTTTGGTTGCTCATGACAGGAAGTACCTTTTCGTCCGGCAATTTGCCTGAATATTTTTCTATAATTTGTTTTGGGGTATCAAGTAGGGGGACATTATAATTAACACCCGTTTTTTCCCGTTTTCCCATAACCCACAATCCGTCATCGAAAGAAGTACGGATGTTGGATTGGCGCAAGTTCTTTACATCTATATAAGCAAGTCCCGTGAAGCAACTGAAAATAAATATGTCTCTTACCCTTTCAAGGCGTTCGGAAGCGAATTTCTTTTGCATGATAATATCTATCTCCTGCTGTGTTAGGTAGCCACGATCTGTTTTCTTGAAACGTATCTTGAAGTTGGCAAATGGGTCAATATGAATCCAACCGTTGTTTTTTGCCATGATAATGATAGTACGGAAACGCTGAAGGAACTTTGCGGTGGTATTTTCCTTGCAGTTGCAGGTGGTCATCAAGTAAATCTCAAAATTGTGCAGGAACATATGATTTACCTCTTTTAAGGAAATGTCCGATACATGATAATACTCCTTAATGAAGCCTTCCATACGTTTATAAGCGACTTCATATTTTTGGAGCGTTTCTTTGGATTTGCTTATGCCGACCAATTTAGCAACATCGTCATTGTGGCGTTGGAATAATTCAAGGACAGTTTGGTGCTTTACTTCAATGCCCAAAAAGATATTCTTAACTCTTTCGGCATTGACGTTATTTTCCTTCGTCTGCAATTCGTGATATACATTATGAATACTTGTTTTTATGGTATTCAGTAAGGTATTGACTTCAACGGCTTCGTTAGATTTGCCGATTGCGACACCTGCTTTTGCATCCCAAATATCGGGATTGACATTTACTTTCGTGTTAAAGCGGCACGGTTCTCCGTCGATGGTAATGCGACACATAACAGGATAAGTGCCGTCTGCTCTCTTTTTGTCTTTCTTTACATAGAAAAGAATGCGAAATGTACTTTTCATAAACTCATTTTTTAATGTTACAAAATTACTGATAACTATCTCAAAATGAATTTTATGCACTGTGCCAAATCAGGACAACTCCCTGCCAATTCTGGACAAACTGTACCCCCTTCGCTTCGATTAACTGTACCCCCTTGCGTTTTTTCGGAAAGGGGGTACAGTTTAGGTTAGCTGCTTTGTCGTATTTTGTCTTTTTCTTGGCTTTCGACTAAGACAAAATAAATAGAAAAAGCCCCTCATATTCACTGAATATGAGGGGCTTGTCTTACTTTTGGCTGCTCTTGTCTTAGAGCCTCTGCGGTATGGACGGGACTCGAACCCGCGACCCCCTGCGTGACAGGCAGGTATTCTAACCA
>JAQVZS010000046.1 GCA_028708075.1 Massilibacteroides sp. | reverse complement strand
AGATTCCATTTCTTCCATTAACTGTTCGCCCTCTTCAGATGTGACAGGTCGGGGATCCTCTTTCAACGAGCCGATCATTTGAAGTCGATGTATTAACATGTCCAAAAAATAGTTTTCTTTCTGCTGTAGAATCTGAATCTCTTCCAACAGACGATCTAATTCTAATTGCTCCATCCCTGCACTTTGTGCTAAAGAGGTATATTTTGTCACTTCGATTTCCAACTGCTCATTACGGCGAAGTAACTGCGTATTAGCTTCGCGTATGCGTTCGATATCCCCCTGTTGTTCGCGTACATGCTCTTCAAGTTCAATTTGTTGTTTTAATTGTCCCCCTATTGTTTGAATGAAATTTTCATTAGATAGTACGGTTAGTTCATTCACAGCGATTTGTTCTGTAAGCTCCCGCAAATGTTTTCTGGCGCCCTGTATTATCCGTATCTTTCGTATTATCTTACGCTGATAGAGGAGTAGCGTTGTTCCGCAGAGAGTTATACAGGTGATCAAAACAATCAGCCAAAGGGTTTGTACGCGTTTTTTTTCAAGTATTAATTGATTCTTTTCTCCGATTAGTTTCTCGTGGTCGTATGTGGCTCTAATTTCAGCAAGTTCACGATTCCTCTCCATATTCAGGATAGAATCATTGTAAAGGCGATATTTCGTATTGTATTGTATGGCTTCCTGATATTTCCCTGCTGTTTACTGAGTTTGTATAATGCGAGACTACTGTCTCGGAGGGCATATAGGCGTATTGTGTCAACATGTAAAAAACTATTTTCAGGCATAACGACCGAAACTGAATCAACAGTCGCCGATTTGTCCATAATAGTGTTTCCCTTTTCTCCACAAGCAAATAAGAGTGTCAGGCTAAGAAATATTATCCCATACAGACTCTTCATTAAACAAATAATTATTGGTTCTCAATGGCTAAATTACTGTTTTTTTTACTCATTAGAAAAAAGTCACTCTTTTTTTCTTCAAATCCCGAGAAGATTATTAATGTTATGCGTTGATTATATCGGTCGAGATTGTTCATAAATCTAGTCCATTTTGATTACATCGGGTTTAAATTTTTATTCAAGCGTTCCTCTATTTTCTCGAATCGGCTTATTTTTGTTTGTTCCATTTTAGCCTCCATATAAAACAAAAGATAGGTTTTCTTAACCGAAAACGGCATAGCCATAAAGTTAGTATAAGCAAGCTCAACGCCCTTTATTTTTCGGGCGAAGTCAGCGATTTGTTCTTCTGAAACAGATGACCGTTCTTGAGTATCTCACTTACCGCTTTTCTTTGCTTCTTCAACTTTTGCCCAACCAGAATCTGTCATTCGTCCTTGTGCTTCTAATACGGTCACAATAGCTTTATTGCGTTCCGACCATTTGCTGTTTTTTCGTCGCAGACAAAAATATTCGATATAGGTCTTGTCGTCTATTATTCCCATAATACGTAAGAACGTTAGTTGTAACTACCGACTCAATCGCTATTCTATCCTAAAATACCCACAAATAGGTAGAACCATATCATGCCGGTGATTGTTAATTTTGCAAAGACTATTGATCGACAAATAAAAACAAATTAAACAGTATTCATATAAAAGAAAAATTAAACGACAATGAAAACGATCGTATTACTTCGACATGGCGAAAGCGTATGGAATCAGGAAAACAGGTTCACAGGATGGACAGATGTTGATCTTACGGAAAAAGGGATTGCAGAGGCTACTAAAGCGGGTAATCTGTTAAAAGAAAAAGGATATGTTTTCAAAAAAGCCTACACTTCTTATTTAAAACGTGCCGTTAAAACCCTGAACGTAGTTTTAGACCGCATGGATCTGGACTGGATTCCTGTTGAAAAAAATTGGCGGCTAAATGAAAAACATTATGGCGACCTGCAGGGATTGAACAAAGCGGAAACTGCGGCAAAATATGGTGATAAACAAGTATTGATCTGGCGTAGAAGTTATGATATAGCACCAAATCCCTTGGCAGAAAGTGATCCGCGTCACCCAATAAATGACATTCGCTACAAAGGAGTACCTAAAGCGGATATTCCGGCTACAGAAGCGCTTAAAGACACCGTTGCCCGCATTCTTCCCTATTGGAAAGAGGTTATCTTCCCGACGTTGAAAACGGCCGACCAGGTACTTGTTGCTGCGCACGGAAACAGTCTCCGTGGAATTATTAAATACCTAAAAAATATTTCCGATGATGAAATCGTTCATCTGAATCTGCCGACTGCAGTACCTTACGTATTCGAATTTGATGATAATTTAAAACTAACTAACGATTATTTCCTCGGCGATCCGGAAGAAATCAAAAAGCTAATGGAAGCTGTTGCCAATCAGGGAAAAAAGAAATAACTGATGCTGTAAACAGCCGACAAATATTAAACGGTAATAAAAATCAAATAACGTATTCGCGTCTTAAAAGAATTTTCGGAGACGGGAAATCTCTGAGAAAAAGAAAGGTCAAGATCAAACTTTTAAAGAATCCCGATCTTTCTTTTTTGATGTCGGGATCTTTCTTTTTTAAAGAACGGACGAATTTCTTTTTCCATAGTTGTCAAAAAATATTTCCACAGTTGTCGTAATATTTTTTGACAACTGTGGAAAATAATTACTACAATTGTCAAAATAACAAATGAACGATAAAAGAAAAAAAGTTTCTCCTGATGAAAAAAAAGAATTATCCGTATAAAAAAACAGTTTCTTTATGTTCTGTCAGAAACACATATCTTTAATGGTTTGGATTAATTGTCCGCCTAATTCTTCTGCTTCCTGCATCGTGTGAGCTTCTGAATAAATACGGATGATCGGTTCGGTATTACTTTTACGCAGATGAACCCACTTATCCGGGAAATCGATCTTTACACCGTCGATATCGGTTATATCATATTGCGCAAATTGTGTTTTCATCTTTGCCAACAACGCATCAACATCAATACTAGGAGTTAACTCCACTTTTTGTTTCGAAATAAAATACGGAGGATAAGTTGCCCGTAATTCGCTTGTGCTCATTTTTTTCTTCGCTAAATGAGTCAGGAAAAGCGCGATTCCGACCAATGCGTCACGACCGTAATGACTGGCAGGATAAATAACGCCTCCGTTACCTTCGCCTCCAATCACAGCCTTTGTTCCTTTCATTTTAGCAACAACATTCACTTCTCCCACAGCTGCAGCATTATATTCGCAACCATACGAACGGGTGACATCCCGCAACGCACGGCTTGAGCTGAGATTGCTGACAGTATTCCCCGGCGTTTTGCTCAACACATAATCGCTCACGGCAACCAACGTATACTCTTCTCCGAACATAGTTCCGTCTTCACAGACAATTGCTAAACGATCAACATCCGGATCGACAACAAACCCGACATCCGCCCGGGCTTGCTTCATGAGGTGAGCTATTTCCGTGAGATGTTCAGGCAAAGGTTCGGGGTTATGAGAGAAATTTCCGTGCGGTGCACAATGTAATTTAAAGATCTCTTTTACTCCCAAAGCATACAACAAATCCGGCAAAACAATTCCTCCTACAGAATTGACACAGTCGATTGCAACACGGAATTTAGCAGCTTCGATTGCTTTCACATCTACTAAATCCAACTTTAAGACACTTTCTATATGTTTTTGTCTGTAGCTACTGTCTTCAATAACTTTTCCAAGATGTTCAACAGTAACATAATTGAAATCTTCTGCTTCGGCAAGGCGAAGCACCTCAGCTCCTTCCTCCGCGTTTAGGAACTCGCCATTTTCATTCAACAATTTCAGCGCATTCCATTGCTTGGGATTATGGCTGGCAGTCAGAATAATTCCACCACAGGCTTTTTCCTGTATTACCGCAAATTCAGTCGTGGGCGTTGTCGCCATATCCAAATCAACCACATCAAATCCCATTCCGGTAAGTGTTCCCAACACTACTTGTTTCACCATCGGACCTGAAATGCGCGCATCTCTTCCGACAACAATCTTATTGGAGGTCGACTGTGTATTTCTCCGGATAAAAGTAGCATAAGCCGAAACGAACTTTACAATCGCCAAAGGGTTTAATCCGTCTTCCGGCATTCCTCCGATGGTACCTCTGATTCCTGAAATAGATTTGATTAACGTCATATTCTAACAGCTATTTACTTTTCAAAAACATATCTGAGTTTCTTATAATAGATAGGATCCCCTCCACTTTGTTGCGATTCACCGCCTATTTTAAAGGGGACAATCAATTTTACGTACGCGCTGTCACCAATATACTGTAAGGGTTCAACAACACCCTTTCCGAAATAGGTATAAAAACTACCACTGGCACTGGACGCTCCATAAGTAAACATCATAGGATATAAATCGTTTGCAAAACCATCAACATAATAGGCCGTATCGTTTAGAACATCCATATACTCCATTTCAAAACGACAAAGAAGATTCGTCGAACCGGAAACGGCTCTGTTCCCATTCCCTGAATCGATTACGCTGATATATAATCCACTGCTCAACTGAAAAAATTCATTCTCCTTGAAAACACCGTTTTCCGGATATTTATCCAACAGAACAATATTTTCCCGATCCATTAGTTTTCTAATCATCTTACGTTCGTCTTTCAACATCTCCGTATACGTTCTTTTACTATTTCCGCACGAAGAGACGAAAAGAACGACTCCCAAAATCATCAATACTATATTAAAACCTTTCTTCATCTAACTCTCTTTATTGATTTATCAGTGTGGCAAATGTATAGAATATCTATCATTTTTTATGCATTTGACCGGAATTCTTCTATTTTATTAGGATTAAATAAGGGCAAACCCTGTTCAAACAGAGCCGCAGCATCGGTCAACGTACCGTAAAACTCTCCACCGGAAGCATTTTTATGTCCTCCTCCGTTAAAATATTTTCCGGCAAACTCGTTACAGGGAAAATCGCCAACCGAACGGAGGGAAATTTTCATATAGTCTTTATCTTCCCTTATAAACACACTGAACTCTACCCCTTCAATACTCAAAGGTAGATTGACAAACCCTTCCGTATCGCCTGTCACATAATTAAAACGATCAAGTTCTTCTTTAGAAAGCGTGATCAACGCAGCTTTATACTCGGGATAAACTTTCATTTTTTCATAAAGAACATATCCCATTAAACGCAAACGGCTTTCAGAATAAACCTGATTTACCTTTCGGTAGATCAAATCTTTGTCGATTCCTTTTTTGAGTAGTTCGCTGATTATAACATAAATTTCCGGTTTGTTGGAATTATAGGTAAACGAACCGGTGTCCGTCATCATCCCAGTATAAATACATTCTGCCGCATCTTTATTCAGTAAATCAAAAAAACCCATCCGGCAAATAAAGCGGAACACCATTTCACTGGTCGAAGACATTTCGGGATGTGAAATAATAACCCGACAGAAATCGGATGGGATCAAATGATGATCGATCATCACTTTCCGGGCATCCGAAGCAACCACAGGACCTGCCAATTTCTCAATTCGTTTTGGATCATTAAAATCCAAACAAAAAATCACATCGGCATTTTGGATGAGTTCTTCCGCAAAATCAGGATATTTTTCATGTATAATGATATCCTTTGCGCCTTGCATCCATTTATAGAACGGGGGGAAATCGTTCGGTACGACTACCGTCACATTTTCTTTTCCGTATTCCATCAGAAAATGATAAAGCCCAAGAGACGAACCAAGCGCATCTCCATCAGGTGCCACATGTGTCACTATCACAAAGTTTTCGCCTTTCTCGAGGTATCGCTTTGCTTTCTGAATTTTTTCTTCCGCAATTATTTTTGTAATCATACCTTTTTCTTCGTATTAAGATACAAAGGTAATATTTTTTATATTGCAGGAAGCCAAAGACTCTCCAGAAGAATTTTAATCAAGAAAGAGGTTAACACACTCAAGGAAAGGATTAAAAATACCGGGCGTTTCCGATACACGAAAAGAACGAACAAAAAAAGAAAAGCATATCCCAAAAGTACATCGAAAATATCAAACGGGATGATAAACGCAGCCCACGAATATGAACTGAACGCTTCGACGATATAAAGCAAAAAGCCGGTCATTTTTTCTATACATATGGCCAATAACCCTGTTCCGGATAAAGAGTCGGGCAAAAATAGATAAACCAATCCTGCAGGAATTAATAAAGTCGTAATAAATGAAAACGGGAGATTCGCCAACAGAAACAAAGCTGGAAATTGACCGAAGTAATATAGACAAAGAAACGCGGTTCCGACTTGTGCCGCAACAGCAATCGTAATCCAATGATAAGGTTGCGCCAACAGCGGATTCCGAAGAACAATCAAATTATTCAAGAACGGTTGTAGCAAAAGGATAAACCAAACGGCCAAATAGCTAAGCTGAAAACCGATGTCAAATAAATTAAACGGATTATAGACTAACATGAAAAAAGCAGAGGCAGCTAACGTATTATAACTGTCAGTTGTACGACAGATCGTTCTTCCAGTTAGGAAAAAAGACAACATAAGTGCCGCCCGGACGGAAGGGACAGCCAATCCGGTAATCAAAGTAAAAATCCAAAGCAGACATAATGTTAACCCGTATTTGATCCATTTGAAAAATCCATAAGATGGAAACGGGCTTAAAAGGAAACGTACAAATCCACAGACAACAGCAACATGAAAACCACTGACGGACAAAATATGTGCTACTCCGGTAACGGAGAATTGTTGACGTACCTCTTTATCGATACTGTGTGCGTTGCCTAATAAAATCGCCTCTAAAACGTCTCGCCCGGGAACGGTCAACTGAAGCCGCTCTAATTGAGCGAATAATCGTTCACGAACTGTATTTGCCCAGTTCAATAAAGAATGGTCGGCATTGGCATAAGATTCCATAAGATCCCGGTGTGCACACATTAAAACAGCTAGAACAATCACAGAAAAAGAAAAGACCAATCCCCAAAGCCATCGGTTATTATATCCTTGCGTATTTTTTGTACAAGAAAAAACCAAGATAAGCAATAAAGCAAGTATAAGAATAGATACAGTCCAATGATAAGGGAAAAACACATAAAGATAAATTCCCAATATCCAACAAAAAAGAGGCCTGGAAAAAGGTCGCTTTTGAAGTTCTATTAGCATACAGGTTTTGGTTAATTCAAAAAAAATCAGAGCGACTTAAGTGCTTGTATGATTTGTTTGGGATCGGGTGACTTAAAAACAAAATTTCCAGCAACCAAAACATCCGCACCAGCATCTACCAATTGCTTTCCGGTGTCTAAGTTAATCCCACCGTCCACTTCAATCAAGGTATTTAATCCTTTTCTGAGAATCAGTTCTTTCAATGCAGTTGTTTTCTCAACAGAATGCTCAATAAATTTTTGCCCGCCAAATCCGGGATTAACTGACATCAACAATACCATGTCGACATCCTGAATAATATCTTCCAATAAATGAACAGGAGTGTGAGGATTCAACGTAACTCCGGCTTTCATCCCGCAATCTTTAATCGCCGCGACAGTTCGATGCAAATGGGTACACGCTTCATAATGAACATTCATCAAGTATGCGCCGGTAGCCGCTACTTCGTGAATAAACTTCTGAGGTTCTACGATCATCAAATGAACATCCATCGGTTTTTTAGAGATCGCTTTTAATCTATTCAAGATCGGAAAACCAAAAGAAAGATTCGGCACAAAAACGCCATCCATAATATCTAAGTGCAACCAATCTGCGGCACTTTCATTAACCATCTCCACTTCACTCTGCAAATGAAGGAAGTCGGCAGCAAGCAACGAAGGAGCGACTAAATGTTTCATAAGCTTATTCATATAACGCAAATATACGAAAAGAAGAGAGACTCATCAGAATCTCTCTTCTCTTTTTTAATTCAGGACAAAATCGAAATGTCCCGTACTTAATGTCTTTTCCGAACAATAAACTCGCGCATACTGACTTAAAAAGTCGAGCGTTTGTTTGCGTGGAGAACCCTTTTTTTCTTGTTTCTTTTTGTCCGTGTTATTCATAGAATCCATACAATAGGTAGAAAGTTTCTTCATAGGCAACTATTTTTATACCTATAAAACGAAATCTTTACAATCTTATTGTACAGAAAATCTGTTTTTGTTTAAATCAACGATAATTCTATCTTATTCTCGTTGGCCATCCGACGCATATTCAGGATCGCATAACGCATACGCCCAAGGGCTGTATTAATACTTACACCGGTTATGTCTGCGATTTCTTTAAAGCTTAAATCCTGATAATAGCGCATTTCCAAAACCTCCCGCTGATTATCCGGCAAATGTTTTACCATTTTTTTCACATCGGATAATACCTGACAATTTACCAATCGATCCTCAACCGTTCCGTCACACAATTTCACGTTATTGAACAAATCGACTTCGAGGTCGTCGTTCGAAATCGTATTTTCACTCCGTTCCTGACGAAAATTATCAATAATCAAATTATGAGCAATCCGAGTAATCCAAGCTTTGAATCTACCGTTCTCGGTATAACGACCTTGTTTAATCGTCACAATAGCCTTCACAAAAGTCTCCTGAAAAACATCTTCTGTCAGTTCCCTATTGCGTACTATAAAATAAATGTAAGAATAGATACTGCTCTTATGACGATTCAATAATACGTCAAAGGCGGCATTATTACCTTCCGCATAAAGGACAACCAATTCTTCATCGGTCATCTTTTTTAATGTATTCATTACTTTCTATTTTTAAGATTCTATGAAGTAATGTTATGCAATAGGCAATAGGGTTTAAAAGGTTATACAATATTTATTGATCACAAAAAAACAACATATATTTGAAATAAGCAACTTTTACAACAGAAATCAACAAAAAAATGTCCCCGATTCGTACTTTTCAGTACAAACTAGGGACATTTCGTGACAAAGGCTCAATATTTATTTATCAAAATTTATAACCAAAAGTTAACGCAAGACGTGTCGTTTTTGTTTTCATCGAAGAAGGTACGGAAGCAACAGCTGTTTTTATATCCCCCTTGTCTTCATAATAAATATTGGAGAAAGTATAAACGTCCTCTTTATATTCTTTATATATACAAGCTAAATCAACATAAAACTGAGGTGTAAATCGATAGCCAAAACCAACCGTATAATAATTTGTTCCACGATCTACCGTATAATGAGGAATCGTTCCGGAAACAAATATCTCACGTGTCGCATCTTTTACGTGATCTTTCACAGGAGAATTCATCCACGCTCCGCCGGCTCGAATAGCAAACTGAGATGTAATTTTGGCTTCCGTTCCTATACGTAAAGTACCGGACGTGCCAAAATCCTGTTTGATCCGGTCATTAGCCTCATATTCGAGACCATCTGATGTAGACAACTTCATTGTCTTATAATTCTTCAGTTCATAGTCAACATTAATTAGTCCGTATTGTCCTAAAATACCGGCAGCACTGAATATCCAGCGATCTCCCGTCCGAAGTTTATAATCGTTCGGTGCAGCGTTACTATATACAGAAATGTTATCATCTTTAATTTTTGAAGCTGCTTCCACGTAATTATAATCCGTTAACTTATACCATGTCGGCGAATTATAAGCCACACCTAAACGTAAATAATCAATCGGACGAACAATCGCACCTAAATTAAATGAATACGCATTCCCTTCAGTATTTCGCGCATTATACAATTCGGAATAATCTCCAGATCCAAAATCTTCGTTATATATCGAACGATAGGTATAGTCTATATCCGTCAAAACAAACGTAGCACCAAGAAAAAGAATATCCGAAATATTTGTTGCAACCGCAAAATCATACTGATCGATCGCTCCTCTTTCCGTCACTTCCAGATTTGCCCGTTGTATCGGCCAAAATCCGGTATTATCCGAAAATGGATTATAAAACCCACCCTTTTGAGAAGGATGTTCCGACCCAATCAAACCACCACTGTAACCGGCAACAGACAACGGATTATAGCCAGCATCAAAAGGATTATAGTTATCTGTTAACCATAGATTAACTCCGGTATAACCAGAATTATTTACAGATAAATCGTTCGTTATTTCAGCGATGTAATCGGAAAGAGAATATCTCTGCGTTCCGCTCACCTTATAATTACGCGCAAAATTCTTTACCCGATTATAAGCAAACCCAAAATTCCACCCTTTAATTCCACTATAATTTCCTGTTGGGAAATAACCGACATACGCAATATTGTCAAAATTAAATTTCGTTTTACTTTGATCTGCTTTCGAACCCGACCAGTTGCTTTCTGCCTTCATCGTAGACAAATTGAGCGTCGCAACTACTTCAGAACTCCTATAAATTCCTATTCCTGCCGGATTAGTCGTCATAGAAGAAATATCTCCCCCTAAAGCGCCAAATGCCCCTGCCATACTTGAGAAACGAGCAGTACCATGTAAATCCGATTGAGAATATTTATAAGCATCCATTGTCTCCTGAGCATACACATTCATTCCACAGATAAGAGACAAGGCTATTAATAAACTTACACTCTTTTTCATCATCAATTTATTTTAAACATATACTAAAAGGGCATAGTTTTATGCCCTTTTTCGAATATCTCAGTTTCTTATACTTAACGAATACGACCACTTCCGCTCGAACGACCGCTACTACTACTTCCTCCACTCGACGACGAGCGACCACTACTACTTCCTCCGCTACTAGAACGAGAACTTCCATACGAAGAAGAAGAACGGCTATATGAACTGGAAGAACGGCTCTCTCGGGAATTCGGTGCGGAATAACTTCTTGTACTTCTTGTCGTAGAAGATTGATTCATTGAACGTCCGCTACTGCTACTTGTTCTCGGTGTAACAACACGTTGTTGTGTTCTTGTCGTAGAACTGGAATTATAATTTCCCGATTCACGTGTACGCGATGTACTGGTAGAGCGAACAGATTCACGATTAGCACGAATAGAAGAACCTGAACGCACCGAACTTGATGTCCTTCCGACGCTACTACTCCGTTCTCTATTTGCACGATTCATCGAATTTATACTTTGAGATCTCAAAGAAGTTGTACGCGTCCGGCCAGAAGCGGTACTTGATCCGGAATATCTCGATCCGGAAGTCCGCGCGCTACTATATGCCGATCCGGAACGGGTACGTCCAGTCGCAGTAGAAACCCTGCCATAAGAACGTCGCCCTGCGGTTGCATAACTCGGAGAATAATGATGATGTCCGTAGTAACCACCGTACCAACCATATGAAGGGCCGTACCAGCCACCTCCGTAATACCAGGAATCATAATACCAAGGGTCATAAAATCCGGCATAGAAACCGCCCCATCCAAATCCCCAGCCCCAATAGGCCGGACGATACCAGGAAGAATAATACCCCCACGGTCTGTATCCATAATATCCAGAAGACCAGGGATCATACCATCCACCATATCCCCAAGAATTTCCTATATTGATATTCACATCTACATTCGCACCGCCATAACCGTTGTCATAAGCTTCATATTCATAACCGTAGACTCCATCACTAAGATAAAGACTGATTTCATCAGCTCCGGCAATCGTAATTTTACTGGGTGAATGATAACGAATTATACGTTCCGTATATTCCGTATCCGATTTACGTCCGTTTTCTTCGATTGTCAATGTATCCGTTTTCTCATACGCATATTCATCTTCAGGGGTGTAGCGACGATTATATTCATCGACACTACGTTCAGTAGCTACAACGGCAGTAGCCTGTGTACGAGACTGGGCAAGCACCTTCTCTTCAACCTTATTTTGTTTTTTTTCCTTATTCGAAGAGAAATATACATCATCGAAAAACTCTTCCTGTGCAACAACATGAGCTGCAACCAGAAGCATCATCAATAAAGATGTTAATTTCTTGGATTTCATTTTTTGTTTCTCCTCTACATTAAATTAATACTATTCTTATTTTTTAGACGACAGATATACGATAAAGTTTAATTCGTTGATCCCCTTAAACCAGTTTATTTATTACTCTATCGAATCTACACAAATGTAAACAAAATCGCATAGGGATCAAGTTTTTATATATACTTTAACAATCAATCTTCCAAAGATTTCATCTATCTATTTTATTAGAGCAAAACGATCGCAGAAACGCTGCATCTTTATTGTCTAAAAGTAGTTAATCTAATTTAAGAACAGCAAGGAAGGCTTTTTGAGGAACTTCAACCGTACCAATCTGTTTCATCCTCTTTTTCCCTTCTTTTTGTTTCTCCAAAAGTTTACGTTTACGGGAAATATCTCCTCCGTAACATTTGGCAGTTACATCCTTTCGAACAGCTTTAATTGTTTCACGTGCTATAATTTTGGCTCCGATAGCTGCCTGAATCGCGATATCGAATTGTTGTCTTGGTATTAGTTCTTTTAATTTTTCACACATTCTTCGCCCAAAACCGACACTATTATCCACATGAGTCAAAGTTGAAAGCGCGTCGACCGGTTCTCCATTCAACAAGATATCTAATTTCACTAATTTGCTCGGCCGATAATCATGCAAATGATAATCAAAGGAGGCATATCCTTTAGAAATACTTTTTAATTTATCGTAAAAATCGATCACAATTTCGCCTAACGGCATATCATAGTATATTTCCACCCGATCACCAGAGATATATTCCTGCTTCAACAAAACACCACGCTTGCCTAAACAAAGGGTCATAATCGGACCGATAAAGGCGGTATTGGTAATTACAGACGCACGAATATAAGGTTCCTCAATGTGATCGATTAACGTCGGATCTGGCAAACCGCTCGGATTATGCACGTCTATACAATCCCCCCTTTTATCATATACTTTGTAAGATACGTTCGGTACTGTGGTAATCACATCCATATTGAATTCTCTGTCCAAACGTTCCTGGACAATTTCCATATGTAAAAGTCCCAGAAAACCGCATCGGAAACCAAATCCCAACGCAGCCGAACTTTCCGGTTGAAAAGTTAGCGAAGCATCATTCAGCTGAAGTTTTTCAAGCGATGAACGAAGATTTTCAAAATCTTCACTGTCGATCGGATAAACACCGGCAAAAACCATCGGTTTTACCTCTTCAAAGCCAGATATAGCTTTGGTTGCGCCCCCCTTCACATGCGTTATTGTGTCGCCAACGCGTACTTCTTTTGATGTCTTTATCCCGGAAATAATATAACCGACATCCCCGGTACGTATTTCATCCTGAGGAAACAACCCTAATTTTAACACCCCCACTTCATCCGCTTCATATTCTTTTCCCGTCGCGATAAACTTAACGAGATCTCCTTTTCGTATCGCACCATTTACCACTTTAAAATAGGCAATTATTCCTCGAAAAGAATTAAATACGGAATCAAAAATGAGACACTGAAGTGGCGCGTCCGGATCTCCTTTCGGAGCCGGAACACGAGTAATGATCTTATCCAATATTTCGTAAACTCCTTCACCGGTTTTTCCACTTGCACGTAGTATGTCTGTACGCGGACAGCCAAGTAATTCGACGATCTGATCTTCCACCTCTTCCGGCATTGCACTAGGCAAATCTATTTTATTGATTACCGGAATTATTTCCAAATCATGTTCGATCGCCATATAAAGATTGGAAATGGTTTGTGCCTGTATTCCTTGAGCAGCATCTACAATCAACAAAGCACCTTCACACGCAGCAATTGAACGGGAAACTTCATACGAAAAGTCAACGTGTCCCGGAGTATCGATCAGATTCAGGATATAATCTTCTCCGTCTTTATTATATTTCATTTGAATGGCATGACTTTTAATCGTGATACCACGTTCGCGCTCCAGATCCATATTATCCAGGACCTGCGCTTGCAAGTCTTTACCTTCAACGGTTTTTGTATATTCAAGCAAACGGTCGGCCAAGGTACTCTTCCCATGGTCAATATGGGCAATGATACAGAAATTGCGAATATTTTTCATCTGCTAATTTTATTATAAGTGTGCAAAGATAGGAATTTTAGACTAAATACTCTATTTTTGACCTACCATATTATAGAATGATCTATGACGCAAAAAGAAATAAATCAAGCCTGTCTACGGGCCTTTGGTTCTTTGGACAATAAAGAATTGAAACATGCTTTTGACGCCTTGCAAATACTAATATCCGGCTGCAAGTTGTTTTATCTTCAGGAAAAGCTTGACGAAATACAAAACACATACAAAAATATGCTTCGCTATCGCGTGGAAGGAGCTCAGGATCCTATGCAAGAGCATATTTATACTACCATTCAGGTACAAGCTTACGAATTGACGGACCTCGTTCAAAGGCAATCGTTACAGAATGAATCTATGCAGTGTTATTATTCAAATCTAAGAAACACATTAGTCTCTCCCGCCCTGTCTTTTCGGGAGTATTGTGACCGTCTGAAAACAAATACGGAATTGAATGATACGGATAGTTATGAAAAGGATTTAACAATAATTTTTAACCAAATATGGACCTCCCCCCCATTAAATTTTTCAGATTCTGAAGATATCAAAGAGATCATGGCAGATTTATCTCTGCCCTACTCGATAGGTTGCCAGATTGTTTCGGCACTTACCCTCGGATTACAAACGATGTTCGATATTAATAAAATAATGCTCCTATTCGATGCGGCATCGCATTCGAACGATGAAATACGGGTGAGAGCTTATATTGGATTATTGACTACTCTATATTTTTATAAAAAACGAATCGGGCTCTATTCCTCTATAAATGACAGATTGGGATTACTTGCCGAAGATGACCGTTTTGTTAGAACGATACGCACAATCACTCTTCGTTTTATCCTGGCAAGAGAGACGGAAAAAATAACCCGTAAATTACAGGATGAAATTATTCCTGAAATATTAAAATTGAATACGCGTATCAATAAAAAAACAAATCTCGGGGACATAAATCCGGAACAACTAACGGAAGGGATGAATCCCGAATGGATGGAAATGTTGGAAGGAAGCGACATCAGTAAGAAGATTGAAGAATTTAGCGAACTGCAACAAGAAGGAGCAGACGTAATGCACTCTACATTCGTTCATTTAAAATCTTTTCCTTTCTTTTCGAAACTGGCGAATTGGTTTTTACCTTTCACGCCTTTTCTTTCTTTATTCAAGGATAGTGCCGGAAAAGAAAATACGGATTCCATATTAAAGCTACTCGAAGCAGCGCCTTTTATGTGTAACTCCGATAAATTTTCTCTTTTTTTCAGTGTCATGCAACTGCCGGAGAGTCATAGAGCGATGATGTTAGGTCAATTCAGCAGTCAGGCGCAGGAAATGATGAACCAAAGCAAAGAAGAATTATTAAATAAAATAGACCAGACGGCCACAATTGCCAATCAATACATACAGGATCTATATCGTTTTTATAAATTACATCCGTCACATCTGGATTTTGATGATATTTTTACTTTACAACTGGATTTTCACAATCTAGAAATTTTAAAGCCCTATTTTTCCGACGATGAATCGCTAACAATCATTGCAGAGTATTATCTACGAAAAAATTATTTTGCGGATGCATTAACAATTTACGAACGGCTGGCTAACGCGCAAAAGGATAACCCTGTCCTCTTTCAAAAAACCGGTTATTGCCATCAAATGAATGGGAACTTCGAAAAGGCGCTGGAAGATTATCTTCATGCAGACATTCTTTCCCCGGAGAATAAATGGCTTACCCGCCGAATTGCTTTTTGTTACAGAGCGTTGAAACAACCGGAAGACGCTTTAAAATATTATTTGAGATATGATCGTTTACAACCGGACAATTTAGCTGTACTAAGTAGTATAGGACACTGCTATTTGGAGTTAAAAGATTACAACGAAGCTCTAAAATATTATTATAAAGTAGATTATTTGAATAGTAAGAATCACAAAACATGGCGTCCGATTGCTTGGTGTTCTTTTTTAATCGGCAAATACGATCAAGCCCGAAATTATTACAGAAAAATTTTAGAAGACCAACCGAATGCACAAGATTATTTAAATGCCGGACACACGGAATGGGCTTTGCAAAATTTAAAAAGTGCTTTGGAATATTATAAAAAAGCGGTTCAACTCGAAAAAGGCGACATTAACCACTTCAAAGAACTGTTTTATGAAGACAAAGAAGATTTGCTTGTAGCAGGCATAGAAGAAGCTGAGTTTCCCTTACTTTTGGATCAACTAATGTATTCTTTATAAAAAAACGGGATCTTTCGTTGAAAGATCCCGTTTTTTAACTAACAACTATTAAATACTACCTGTTTGCAAAAAACAGAGCATTTCCCGTCCTCCCAATTGTTATCGGACGGCTTTTATCTATTTTGGCTGACAAAATTTCTTTTGACAACTCGTTCAACACATATTTCTGTATCACACGTTTCACCGGACGAGCTCCAAATTGCGGATCATATCCTTCTTCCGCAATAAAACACAATGCTTCTTCTGTAAAGTTGAGCATAATATCGTTCTTTTGAAGCATCTTCTTCAAGTTATTCAATTGCAACATCACAATCTGTTTAATCTCTTCTTCATTCAACGGGGTAAACATAATCACCTCGTCGATTCGATTCAAAAGTTCGGGACGGATCGTTTTTTTCAACAATTCTAGAACCTCGCTTTTTGTCTCTTCAATAACTTTTTCCCGATTGTCATTCGTCAGTTTTTCAAAGTTTTCCCGAATATGCGAAGAACCCAGATTACTGGTCATAATAATAATCGTATTTTTAAAGTTCACGACACGACCTTTATTATCCGTCAGACGTCCGTCATCTAACACTTGCAACAAAATATTAAATACATCCGGATGCGCTTTCTCAATTTCATCAAACAAAACAACAGAATAAGGTTTACGACGAATCGCTTCAGTAAGCTGACCTCCTTCCTCATAACCGACATATCCGGGAGGCGCACCAATCAAACGTGTGGCACTGAACTTTTCCTGATATTCACTCATATCGATACGGGTCATCATATTTTCATCATCAAACAAATATTCAGCCAACGCTTTAGCTAATTCGGTTTTACCTACCCCGGTCGTCCCGAGGAAAATAAATGACCCGATAGGCCGTTTAGGATCTTGCAATCCGGCACGGCTACGACGTACGGCATCTGAGATCGCCTTGATCGCTTCTTCCTGTCCAATCACCCGCTTATGCAATTCATCTTCCAAGTGCAACAGCTTATCCCGTTCGCTTTGCAACATTTTATTCACCGGAATACCTGTCCATCGGGATACAACATCTGCAATATCTTCGCTATCAACCTCTTCTTTAATCATAGCTTGTCCACCTTGCATTTCACGAAGTTTCACCTGTACCTGCTTGATCTCTTCTTCTTTTGATTTGATCTTACCATAACGAATTTCAGCGACTTTTCCATAATCACCTTCCCGTTCTGCTTTTTCAGCTTCAAATTTCAGGTTTTCTATATCGATTTTGTTCTGCTGAATCTTATTAATCAACTCTTTTTCACTTTCCCACTTTGCCTTTTGTATCTTTTCATCCTCTTTCAAATCAGCAATCTCTTTATTCAACAAGCCCAATTTAGCCTGATCGTTTTCCCTCTTAATTGCCTCTCGTTCAATCTCTAATTGTTTGATACGACGAGAAACTTCATCTAAGGATTCAGGTACAGAATCCACCTGTATACGTAACCGCGCTGCTGCCTCATCCATCAAGTCGATCGCTTTATCTGGTAAGAACCGGTCTGTTATATATCGTGAAGATAATTGAACTGCGGCAATAATCGCATCGTCTTTAATCCGTACCTTATGATGATTTTCGTATTTTTCTTTCAGCCCACGCAAAATAGAGATAGTATCCAATTCATCCGGTTCGTCTACCATAACAATCTGAAAACGACGTTCCAAAGCCTTATCCTTCTCGAAATATTTCTGATATTCGTCCAAAGTCGTTGCACCAATCGAACGTAACTCTCCACGCGCCAGCGCTGGTTTCAAAATATTGGCGGCGTCCATAGCACCATCACTTTTCCCAGCTCCAACCAGAGTATGTATTTCATCAATAAAAAGAATTATTTCGCCATCCGATTTCGTCACTTCGTTTACAACAGATTTCAAACGCTCCTCAAATTCACCTTTATACTTTGCCCCTGCAATCAAAGCCCCCATGTCTAACGAAAAGATTTGTTTACTTTTCAAATTTTCGGGGACATCTCCACGCACTATCCGATGAGCCAACCCTTCCGCAATAGCTGTTTTACCAACGCCGGGTTCTCCAATCAGAATAGGATTATTCTTGGTACGCCGACTCAAAATCTGCAAAACACGACGAATTTCATCGTCCCGTCCTATTACCGGATCTAGTTTACCATTTCTTGCTCGCTCATTCAGATTGCTCGCGTATTTATTCAATGCATCGTAAGTATCTTCTGCCGACGGACTCGTTACCTTATTCCCTTTCCTTAATTCATCAATAGCCAACCGTAATTCTTTTTCAGTAACTCCCGCATCTTTCAACATTTGAGATGCAACACTCTTTTCCGTCAACAAAGCCAAAATTATATGTTCCAATGAGACATACTGGTCACCCATCTTCCCGCAATAGTCGATCGCTTTCTGAAGCACAACATTCGTTTCAGAAGACAGATATGGTTCTCCTCCCGAAACTTTTGGATAAGAATCCAATTGTCTCTCCAAGACAAGATTCAAATTCTGCAAGTTGACTCCCAATTTCTGGAAAAGGAAGTTGACCACACTCTCCCCTGTCATTATGACAGCCTTCAATAAGTGAGATGTTTCAACTACCTGTTGGCTCCGCTGTGAAACCAATTGAACGGATTGTTGCACCGCCTCCTGCGATTTAATTGTAAAATTATTAAAATTCATATGATTTATTTTTTATTTTTATTCTGTATTTTTTATTACTCATTTAAGATGCAGCAAAACAGATGCCAAGTCTAATATATGCCATTTTGTCAATTTATTCCATAAAAAACCCCGGAGCAGTAAAAAGCCTCGGGGGAAATTATTTATTTATAAAGAAAATCTTTATTAAGCAGGCGTCTTGGGTTTTCGATCAAAAAAAGGGTTCTTTGCACTTGCGCTTAATGGAATAGCAATTACATTTTTAGACATTTCGCCTAAATAACCCAGACGTTGCGCAGCCCAACCAACACTAAACATTACACGTGTGTCTACACGCAAATCCGACGCTTTAGCACATGCAGAACCGATCGCAATTCCCAAATCAATAGAATTAATTGTACATGGAACAGGCCCCGGCTTTTCCATACACGTCGCATAACCGCAATAGGCACAATTTAGCCCTTGCGTTTTTTGAGCCGTGCCCAACAAAACTATCGCTTCTGCATTCAATATATTCTCGGCATCCCGCTTCAGAAAATTCAGACCAGTTTCGTCTGACAAACGATGCATTTCTGCCGATAACTCTTTAATCTTTTCCTCCGCAACCGTCGCTATCTCAATAATATCAATTCCTTTTCCTTTTGGTGCTGTACGGGCAGCAAGCATAATTAACCCGGCAGCTTCCAGAATTGTTTCACGACGCATCTCTCTTTCATTTATTATCATAAAACGCTTTTTTTCTAAAACCAAAGATATGGAATTCCTGTATTATAGTTGCAGGTTAGTCATTTTTTCTGTTAACTCAAAAGAATATTCAGGATAATGATAAATACTGAAACGAGCTTCTGTTACACCTTCTCCATAATGCCAAATAGAATCATACTCTTCTATTTTTTCTCCCATCGTTTCCAATTGAGATAAATAGGCTGCAATCGATTTGTTTTCTACAATATAAACTTCTCCCATCTGATCAATAATTGGGCTATGGCGTCGGCTTCCATCATGATCAAACTTAAGAATACGTTTTCCGTCTGCGGTAATACCCACTGATCTAAAAGTCATACTTTTCCCAATTGCAGGCAAATTAAGAACATTTCGATCCGTTCCTGCAAACGGTAATTTATTTTTTTTCAAAAAAGGAAACAATAATTGATTCGTCGGATGTTCGCTGCGAATTAACGCATCCAACTCTTTTTTTTGCTCATCAGTCAAATTGCCTAACACTTTTTCTTCCTGTTCCTCTTGTAAGGAACGGCTATTGGGAGCAAATACCGCATAATTCTCATTAAACCCTTTAACTGAAAACGTATAATAGCAAACTACCCCTAAACGGTTCAACACTTGCCGTAACCGAGCCGTATGCCCGCGACGGGAAGCGGCCACTGTATAAACCAATTGATTCGTAATTGTCCATCCCGCTGCCAAAATCGCTTCAATTGCTCTTTTCGCTTCCGGTGTAACTTCCAAGGGAGACTGAAAATGGGTTTGAATATAGAATTGTGAAATACCTATTCTCGACGCTTTTTCTCTAAACTCTCGAAGAATTGCGATCAACTCGGGCGTAATACGTTGCGGTAAATAAGCCAACAAACGGGATCCCAATCTGACACGTTGTATTTCGGCATATTTTTCACCCTCCGGACGTAAAAGATTAGCCTTTCGCTTACGTTTTGCCATCTGATATACTGCCTCCAAAATTTTCCGTAAAGTAGCATTCTGGCTCATAAAAGCGTCTCCGCCTGTGATCAAAATATCCCTCAATTGTGTATCTTCTTCGAAATAATGCATCAAACGACGTAACTTTTTATCCCAGGTTTCTTTGGGTTTTAACGCTTCGAAATTGAAATTTAATCGCTCACTTTGGAAATCGTACATTCGCTGACAAGAAGCGCAAAGCCCGCCACAAGCTCGTCCCATAGAGTCCGGAATCAAAATAGCGACCTCTGGATAACGCCGATGAATATTATTCCCTTCAGGCAGCAACCAGCCTGCAGCATTCGGCTCACCCGGCATAACAATATCTTCTTTTTCCCAAGCCCGTATTTCGCCATAGGTATCTACCAATTCTTTCGAATAAAGGACATAAGAACGGATAGTCAAATCATCATATCCATCTTTGCCTGGATTTAATAAAGACAAATAATATGGTGTAACAAAAAAAGGCATTTCCTTTTTTTTGGCTTTTGTCAATAATTCAAGTGTTTCGCCGGATAAAGAATTATCTAAAAAAGTATTTAATTCAGCCGGACTCTTCACGGCCATAGACAGATGAAAACGAGCTGTAGTCCACCAATCTTCAACTTTCAACCTTTTTTCATCATAACTTATCCCTTCTTCGAAGAAATATTTTGAAGCTGTTCTCGTTCTGTTTTCAATCTTGGTTATCAATTTTGTAATAATTCTATTCTTATTGGCAATTCGAATGCGAACCACCTCCGGATCCAATCCGTCTGGCCAACGATGCATATATTTTTTCACAATATTAATCGTAGGAAGAGTTATTGCAGGAAATAACAACAGTTTAAATTGATAATAAAGATCCCAATAAAGATCGACGAGAGCAAGCTCTTCTGACTCTCCTTTTAAAAATCGCCACAAAAAAGTAATCGTTTCTATTACTAATGGCTGACCTGTAGACAATTCATCAACAACTTTATTATCATTTTTAATCAGCAGAAGAATTCGTATAGCCGCCGCATGACTTATTTTATCTTTTTCATCCAAAACTTTCATCTGTTCAAACACATATGAATTTAGCTTTTCTTTAAAAGTACTTTCATCCGCGCTTACGTCGGCAAGCTCAAACAATACAGGAAAATCTTGTTTATATTTGTTTCTCAAATCAGTAATACATAAGTCAAAACTTTTTCTTCTACTCATAAGCAATTTTTTGATTGTTATTGTGTTAAATAAATATCTTACATCAACAAATATAACGAAATCAAGGTGAATAAACAAATCGGGAACAGAAATAACGCGTAATGGAAACCATCATATCTCATTGTTAATGAATAAGATTCAAATATATCTTTAAAAAACATCTAAAAAAGTCACCTTGTATAGTTTCTTTTTATTTACAAAATACATATCTTTGCCCCGCGTATAAAGAAAATCGCAATAATAAAACGGGATGTAGCACAGTTGGCAGCGCGCCACGTTCGGGACGTGGAGGTCGGAAGTTCAAGTCTTCTCATCCCGACC
>JAQVZS010000102.1 GCA_028708075.1 Massilibacteroides sp. | reverse complement strand
TATTCATATCATCACACTCTCCGACAATCACAGCAAAGTCAGATTTGAAGTCCGTTGTGGTTTTGCAGAATCAGGATAATAAAGTGTCTGCCTTATCTCTTGACAAATCAGGCTTGTCAGGAGATAACCGAAAATACTTGCATAAATTCTTAGATGTAACAAAGTCGCAACTATTCTTTTCTAATGGGGTGATTTTAGTTGAGGGTATTTCGGAATCATTACTTCTACCGATTTTTAGCAAAATTATGGAAGAGAATGGAAAGTACGATATCGAAAGTGCTGGAGTTGAATTAGTCAATTTAAATGGTGTCGCATTCTCTCATTTTGCTAATTTGTTTAACAATGATGATAATGACAAAAATTTGAAAACAAGATGCTCTTTGATTACCGATGATGATAGAGATAAAGAAACGGACGAAATTGCTTCAAGAGCAAAGGTAGCCAGTGAACTTGAAAGAAAGAATCTAAAAGTGTTTTTGGCAGAACAAACATTTGAATTTGAACTTTTCATTGCAGGAAACAAAGATATTCTCATAGAAATATTCAAGGAAATGCATCCTGTCGCAGCGGGTAGAATTATTGAAAATGCTGACGTAAAAATTCATGCGACAAATTTCTTAGAGAAAGTTATTTCAAATAAGGCAAAATCAGAATTAGCACATAGATTGGCTGTGAAATTGGCTTCGGACGAAAATGCGAGAAATGCGTTTGTTGTGCCTACATATCTCCAAAATGCTATAAAATACGCTACGAAAGGAGAATAATCGAATGTTTAGAACGCTATCAGATAGTCAACGAGAAATTGTATTCAACAAATCAGGAAAATTTGTTGTGAGAGCCTGTCCGGGTAGTGGAAAAACTTATTGTGTAGGTGCAAGATTAGCTCGATTAATCCATGATTGGAAAAAGAGACATGAGGGAATAGCCGTGCTTTCTTTTACAAATGTTGCATGGCAAGAAATAGAGAAAAAGTGCAACGAGAAATTTAGTATTAGTAAAATCGCATATCCCCATTTTCTTGGGACTATCGACAGCTTTGTAAACAAATACATTTTCCTTCCCTTTGGGCATTTAATCTTAGGATGTAAAGGAAGGCCTATTTTAGTTGGTGAACCTCATGGGACTTGGAGTGGAAAAGACTTTAGTAGCACTCTATTTGACAATATAAGTTACGCTATTGATGGTAGTATGTATGCCATTCAAGCAACAAAAATGAATGCTAATTGGCAGCAAAACAAATATATTACAGGAGCAAAGAAGCGCTATAATAAAGCGGGGTATGCCACACAAAATGATGCAAACTTTTTTGCGATGAAAATCCTTGAAAAATATCCTCAAATCGCCAAAGCTATTGCCGTCAGATTTCCTTATTTGATAGTAGATGAAGCCCAAGACACATCTGATATTCAGATGAAAATAATTGATATACTCATTGAAAACGGATTGAGTGAAATAATGCTTGTCGGCGATCCAGACCAAGCTATTTTTGAATGGAACGACGCAAGACCGGAATTACTCACTCGAAAATATGACGAATGGGAAAACTCCATTATACTGAATGAAAACCGAAGAAGTTCGCAAAATATCTGTGGTTTCACTTTTGGAATTTCCTCTTTGAGTGATGCTTCTGTTTCTGTAAACGAGCAAGTCCGGGAATTTGCTCATCGACCTAAAGTAATTACATATAACAGCAATTTGCCTCAGATAGTATCTGACTTTATTGATGAATGCCAGCAACAGGGAATCAATGTGTCTAAAGAATCTACCGCGATAATTTATCGAAGTAAAAGCATCGTTAATGAAATTCTTGGCATTCCTGAAATTACTTTTGGTACTAATGTATGGGTAGATAGTCATACGCGAGAATTTGCAAGAGGAAAATTCCTGTATGATAACGGTCGTTTCAAAGACGGCTTTAAGATATTGGAGCGAATCTTATTGAAAACCTTGAGCAATTTATCTTATTGTTCAGAGGATGATATTAATGATGCAATTGCTCAAATGGGATTTGTTACCTTTAAAAGTCAAATCCATGCTTTTATAAATCTGCTTCCTCGAACAAATATTTCTATTGGAGAGTGGGTTGATGCAGCAAACAAGGCTCTAAAAGAAAATAATTGTGGTTTTGAATTACGTGTTCATAAAGACGGCTTACGCCTTTCGTTTCCCCAATTATTTTTAAATGAAGACAAACAGATTATTGAGAAAAATTACAGATATGGCACGGTGCATAGTGTGAAAGGAGAAACATTTGAAGCTGTTCTTTTAATATTGAAGACTAAAGGCATTGGTAGTGCATATAAAACACTACTCAATAAAAATATATCCATTTCGGCAAGCGAAGAATTAAGAATCGCATACGTTGGAATGACACGACCAAGCAAAATCTTAGTTATTGCAGTTCCCAATGATGATAACAAAAATGCTTGGGAAAATAAGTTGGTTCGTAATTGAAATATAAATAAAAACAAATATGGTAGCGCAAAAACCAAAGGTAGTCAATTTCCACGAAAGCGAATGGGAATTTGTATTTCCGCCCTCCATTGACAATGAGGAAACGTATAATGAATATTATGAGGGTGTTGAGTTGTTAGACTATAATGATGTGGAGGCAGAGCAGATTTTCAAGAAAATTATCAAGAAGCACCCATATCATATCGACGCTTACAATCATTTAAGCATTGCATTCAAGAATCAGAAAAAGTCTTTTGAAAGTTTCTTGACAGCAGAAAAATCATACCTTATCGGAAAATCGTGTTTTCCAAAAGAATTGAAGCAATCCAAACATAAGCTACGTTGGAGTAACTTGGATAATCGTCCATTTTTACGGTCTTGCCACATTTTAGGAATGGAGCATCAGGACAGAAAACAATATGAGGAAGCAATACTGCTCTATTCCGAAATACTTGGTTATAATGAAGATGACCATCAAGGCGTGAGATATTTGTTATTGGAATGTTATTTCGCTCTGAAAGACTATGAAACAGCTGCCAAATTATTGAGAAAGCATAAGGATGATTGGGGTATTGAATTTGTTTATGGAAGATTACTGCTTGCAATCATAAACAATGAGAATGGCAAATTGAAATCTCTTTTGGCGGAAGCAATAAAGCGAAATAAGTTCGTTCCCGAAGAAATCACAAAGAGTAAACACGTTGCTCCTCTTCCTTTCAGGATTCCCGGCGAGCCGTATTTTGACGCAGGCATTCCTATGGGTTCCATTCAAGAGGCATATGAATATTGGAAAAACAATAAGTCTTTATTAACAGACAAACGAGTTAAAGCCTTTTTCAGTTCTATAAAATAAGAAAGAACCATAGTTTTGCCCTGATAATTCCACATGAACTTTCGGGGCAATTTTAATTTTCGACTACATCTGCCGCCCATACCTGCGCTTTTTCTTTTTCCTGCGTCGTGGTAACGGCTGTTCATCTTTCGGATGATTCTCCGGTTCGGGAGAAAGGATTGAGAAAATACCACCCAGTCCACTATCAGGACTTTGTGTGTTGTCCTGTTGATTATTAGTTTTGTACACATCAGAAAGGTTGGAAGTTTGCATCGGTTCCTGTACCTGCTCTTGCTTACCGCCGTACAAGTCATTGAAAACATTAGCCGAATAATCCTTACCCAAACGTGAGCCGTTCAAAACGGTACGGGTAGTATGGTCTATGAATGTCGCCCCATAAATACGCCCTTCATCGTTCCGCCTGAATAGTACATCAATACCCTGCTGTCTTAGCTTCGCTCGGAACTCGCTTTCACTGGGGCTACTTTGTTTAGCTTCCGATACAGCTTTCAAGGTATGTATTTTCAGATTCTTAGTTTTTATACGTTCAGTGGATTTTGCCATGCGCTTTTCCAGTCCGTCATAACCGACCGACTTTCCGAAAATGGAAGACTTCAACGGATTGCCGACTTTGTTTCTCTCGCTGTCCGTTGCCGAATACAGTAAACCTCGATAGGGTTTTCCTTTCACTTCGCCTTTGAGTTCCTCTACATTAATATTATATAAAGAAAGGACAGCTTTGTATTCTCCCATTGACTGGAAGTGATACATGGAAGCCAACGGTTTAATAACGGCTGCAATCTGTTTTTTCAAATCGCCTTTGGAAGCATCGACAGGCGTAAGTTCCCATTGCTCGCTGCGCTTTTGCCCCTCTGCGGGATTGAGGTTGTATTTGCGTTCCAAATGCTCGGTTATCTCCTTGCTACGTTCGTGTTCTTTGTAGTCGTCAATCTTCTTTCCGTTGCTATCCACCCGAAGCGACACGATATGTATATGCTCCCGCCCAATGTCCTCATGTTTGAAAATAAGGTAAGGTTGGTTGCCATATCCTAACTGTTCCATGTATTCCCGTCCGATGTCCGTCAGTTGCTCATCGGTTAGCCGGTCATCGGGGTGCGGATTGATAGATACATGGAATACAGGCTTTTCAGTACGGAAATGAGCCGGAACAAACTGCATAAAATCATCCATACACTCCGAAACATTGAACTTTCCGTCGGTCGGTTCAAAGACAAGATTGGCTCCGAGAATCTTTCCCAGACCTTCATCCACCTTCTCCTGATTGTATGCCAACGCACCGTACAGGTTGCTTCCGATGTTTATTTTCGCAACCATTTCGTTGTTATTTTGCTAAATAATTAGCCTTAAAATCTTCTGATAACTCCTGAATTTTCTTCCCTATTTCGACCAAATCAACGGTAGCTTTTTCTAATTTATAGAGCAAAGCCAATGCTTTTTTCTCCGAAAAATTGCTGTGCAACTCCTTTACAACTTGGTTGTAATTCACTCCGACGGAGCGGAACTGTGCAAAAAAAGAAGTGAGTTTGGTAACGTATTCCATAGTGGAACGGTCGATTTTTACAACTCGGAACTCATCGCCAAAGACACGGGCAGCGATAAAACGAGCTTTCGATTGCAATCCTGATTGCTCAAACATCGTGAGAAATCGGGCGTGTTCTACGGCTGTAAAATTTACCGAGTATCGGTAATTAGCCGGATCATTCTTCGGGGCTCGCCCCCCTTTACCCCGTTTCGGGGTGTTACTTGCATTTTCATTCATACGTCGGATTTTTTAGTGGTACAATCCGTCGTTGCGGTATCCTGCCGCCCATTCAATCATCACTCAAATAATTGCCAAAAGCAACCGACTTCGGAGGGTGCGCCCTCCCTTGTGGGGCAAGCATTTTTTGCAGCAAAACGGTTTCCGTGCAGCAAAAAATACAGCTTGCTATTTGCCATGTCGCAAATAAAATCTGCCCTGAACAGGGGCAGATATGAATGCGAGCCGGGCGA
>JAQVZS010000045.1 GCA_028708075.1 Massilibacteroides sp. | reverse complement strand
AAAAGAATATATAATCTGTTTCTCTGACGCTGCTTTTTTCGCGAAAGCATTGTCAACCGGATTAAGGCAGGTCTCCTGACTTGCTTCTTTCGTACTGCCTTCCCGGCTTTTCCCAGTGGCTTTTCGTGCGAAATTTTTTGTGAAGCTTACAGTTGCGCGACAGTCCATGATTTGCACATGGTTCCCTTTTCATCCCCAATAATGGGGACACCTTAGCGGTTTATGTATATAAAGAACTTTTTCGGCGACAAAGATAGAACTTTTTTATTGAAACAAAAAAGCTGTTCCCCATGAAAGAACAGCTTTTATATTAAATTCGGATAAATTTATTCATGTCAACGATCATTCCGCGGACCTCTTTCGTTTCTTGGCGGGCGTTCTCCGCGTGGTGGACGTTCTTCGTATCCTTCCGGTTTAGGAAGCAGCACCTTTCTTGAAAGTTTGAATTTGCCCGTTTTGTTGTCGATATCGACCAACTTAACCTGTATGGCGTCTCCTTCTTTTAATCCGGTCTGTTCGACGGTGTCTAACCGTTTCCAGTCCATTTCCGAGATGTGAAGCAAACCGTCTTTACCCGGCATGAATTCTACAAAAGCTCCGTATGGCATGATTGATGAAATTTTCCCTTCGTATATTTCTCCGATCTCCGGAACAGCGACAATGCCTTTGATTGCCCTGATCGCTGCAGATATGGAGTCTTTGTTGTTCCCGGAAATTTCGATAATTCCGAATCCGTCTACTTCTTCGATAGAAATAACGGCACCAGTCTTTTCCTGAATACCCTGAATAATTTTTCCACCCGGGCCGATTACGGCTCCGATGAATTCTTTTCCGATCTTCAGCGTTTCGATGCGTGGAGCATGCGGTTTCAGATCCGGGCGGGGTTCGGCAATGCATTCGGTGATTTTGCCTAAGATGTGTAAACGTCCGGCTTTAGCTTGTGCTAATGCGTTTTCCAGAATTTCGTAGGATAGTCCGTCTACTTTAATATCCATTTGAGTTGCCGTGATTCCGTCTTTTGTTCCGGTTACTTTGAAGTCCATATCCCCCAGGTGGTCTTCATCGCCTAAGATGTCAGAAAGGATAGCGTATTTCTGGCCTTTGTTTTCTGAGATTAATCCCATCGCGATTCCCGATACCGGTTTTTTGATTTTGACTCCGGCGTCCATTAAGGCTAATGTTCCGGCGCAAACGGTTGCCATAGAAGACGATCCGTTCGATTCCAAAATATCCGATATTACACGTACTACATAAGGATAGTTGGCCGGGATCATTTTTTTTAACGCGCGATGCGCCAGATTGCCGTGTCCGATTTCACGCCGTCCGATTCCGCGTGACGCTTTCGCTTCTCCGGTCGAGAATGGAGGGAAGTTGTAATGAAGTAAGAAACGTTCTTTTCCGTGGTTCAACACGTCATCGATTAATTTCTCATCTGCTTTTGTTCCTAAAGTGACGGTGGTGAGGGATTGTGTTTCGCCACGGGTGAAGATCGCTGCACCATGAGGCCCAGGCAGGCAGTCTATTTCTGTCCAGATCGGACGGATTTCCGTTGTTTTACGTCCGTCCAAGCGTTTCCCTTCGTCCAGGATCGCGCGTCGCATGGCTTCCTTTTCAACGTCATGATAATAACGGTTGATCATCTCTTCTTTCTTGCCAAGCTCTTCTTCCGTAAACGTGGCTTTATATTCGGCGACGATGTTTTCGAAGGCTTCTGTACGTTCCTGTTTTCCTGTGCCGGAAGTAGCTATTGCATACGCTTTATCATAACATTTTTCGTGTACATTTTTGCGCAAATCCTCGTCGTTCTCTTCGTGGCAATATGTCCGTTTCGTCAGTTTGCCACAAGCTTCCGCTAATTCCAATTGCATTTTGCATTGTTCTTTGATCGCTTCGTGAGCGATTTTGATGGCTTCCAGCATTTCGTTTTCCTGTACTTCGTCCATCTCGCCTTCTACCATCATGATATTATCGATCGTGGCTCCCACCATGATGTCGATGTCTGCTTTTTCCAATTGAGAAAACGTGGGATTAATGATAAAGTTGCCATCTACCCGCGCTACACGAACTTCAGAGATCGGTCCGTTAAACGGAATGTCGGAAACAGCCAACGCAGCAGAAGCTGCCAGTCCGGCCAGCGCATCCGGCATATCTTCTCCGTCGGCAGAGAATAAAATTATATTTACATATACTTCAGCGTGGTAATCATCCGGAAAGAGTGGACGCAATGCGCGGTCTACTAATCGGGAAGTCAGAATTTCATAGTCAGACGCACGGCCTTCTCTTTTCGTAAATCCACCCGGAAAGCGGCCTAATGCGGAAAATTTTTCTTTGTACTCTACTTGTAGCGGCATGAAATCAACACCGGGGTTTGCATCTTTTGCGGCACAAACAGTGGCGAGTAATACCGTGTTACCCATTGTAACGGTTACGGCACCATCTGCTTGCTTAGCCAATTTCCCGGTCTCAATAGTAATGGACCTTCCATCACCCAATTTGATCGTCTTGTTAATTGGATTAAGCATAATCTTCTTTTCTTGTTTTTTTATCTGTAAAATCGGTGCAAATGTAGTGAAAGTTTACGCTAAATAGATGTAAATGAAAATAAAAAGAATGCGTATAGGCATATTTATTGTATTTATCTATATTTGTTTCCTCATTTTGGAAGATAAAATGAATTAGACCGACGAGATTTTGAAAGAAAAAGATAAAGAATTAAAACGTGGCTTGACAAATCGGCATATCCAATTGATTGCTCTGGGAGGGGCGATTGGCACCGGTTTGTTTTTGGGAATTGGGCCGGCTGCTGTTATGGCGGGTCCTGCGGTTATTTTGGGGTATACAATTGCCGGGGTGATCGCGTTTTTAATCATGCGTCAATTGGGAGAGATGGTTGTGGAAGAGCCGGTCTCGGGCAGTTTCAGCCATTTCGCGTATAAATATTGGGGTCCGTTTGCCGGTTTTGCTTCCGGCTGGAATTACTGGATTTTATATATTTTGGTTAGTATGGCAGAGTTGACCGCAATCGGGACTTACGTGCAGTTTTGGTGGCCGCAAATTCCGTTATGGGTGTCGAGTTTATTCTTTTTTATCGTGATTAATCTGATTAATCTTTCGAATGTCCGGATTTACGGAGAAGCGGAGTTCTGGTTTTCTATTATTAAAGTGGTGGCTATTATTGCCATGATCCTGTTTGGTACTTATTTGCTGGTTAGCGGCACAGGAGGAGAAGGGGTTCGTCTTTCGAATTTGTGGAATGATGGCGGTTTTTTCCCGAAAGGTTTTTTTGAGCCGGATGGTGTGGGTGGTTATCAGGGACTTTGGGCTGCTTTGGCAATTATTATGTTTTCTTTTGGCGGACTCGAACTAATCGGAATTACGGCCGCGGAAGCCGAGCATCCGGAAAAAACGATTCCCCGTGCAACCAATCAGGTGATTTATCGTATTCTTATTTTTTATGTCGGAGCGTTGGTGATTTTGTTTTCTTTGTCGCCCTGGCGTTCGATTACAGAAGGAAGCAGTCCCTTTGTCGTGGTGTTCAGTACGCTGAAAGGCTTTGAATTTACGTTTTTCGGGCATACCTTTTTTGCGACCGATTTGATTGCACATGTGCTGAATATCGTTGTATTGACCGCTGCTCTTTCGGTCTACAACAGTAGTGTGTACTGCAATAGCCGTATGTTGTATGGCTTGGCGATGCAGCGGAATGCGCCCCGTTTTCTTCGCAAACTGAATCGGCATCATGTTCCGGTTATGGCGATAGCGGTATCTGCCGTATTCGCGGCGGTTTGTGTTATTATCAATAAAGTAATTCCGGAAGAAGCCTTCGAATACTTGATGTCGCTTGTCGTTTCTGCTTTAATCATCAACTGGATTATGATCAGCCTGACGCATTTGTTTTTCCGGAGGGCAAAGCAAAGGGAGGGTGGCTTCGAAACGAAATTTCCGGCGTTCTGGTTTCCATTTGGAAATATTGTTTGTCTTATTTTTCTCATCGGCATTTTGGGAATTATGTGGGTGAACGGCATGTCTGTTTCTGTTAAATTGATTCCTGTTTGGTTATTTCTTCTTTATATTAGCTATAAGGTAATCCAACGCAAAAGAAACGTTTGATTTTATCATTACCTTTGTACACATATGTCATTTTCCAATAGTAAAATTCGAATTTATGGATTACTCGTCGCGCTTTTAAGCGTGTTGTTTGTGATCAGTCTGGTATATGGTTCGGTCTCTATTCCGGTTGGGGAAGTCTGGAATATTCTGACGGGGCAGGAGACGACTAAAATCGCTTGGCAACATATCCTGTTGCAATCTCGTTTGCCACAGTCTTGTACGGCGGCTTTGGCCGGTGCCTCTCTTGCGGTTAGCGGTTTATTGCTGCAAACGCTTTTCAAGAATCCGTTGGCTGGGCCTTCCATTCTGGGGATTAGCGATGGAGCAAATCTTGGTGTGGCGGCGGTAATGCTCTACTTCGGAGGGTCGCTTAATCAATTGACCGGATTTACGGCTAACGCCTACCTGACGGTGGTTTTGGCGGCTTTCGTTGGAGCAAGCCTGGTGCTGGCAATTATAATTTATTTTTCCACGAAAGTGAAAAGTAACGTGATTTTACTGATCATCGGGATTATGGTCGGCTATTTAGTTTCGTCGCTGATCTCCATCTTAAATTATTATGCGTCGGCAGATAAAGTTCATGCTTTTGTAATGTGGGGATTGGGTAATTTTTCAGGTGTATCGAGGGAACAATTACCGTATTTTGCTTTTTTCACATTGAGCGGATTAGTTCTTTCCCTATTATTGATCAAACCATTGAATGCACTTCTGTTGGGGGAAATGTATGCCGCCAATCTGGGTGTAAAGATAAAACGTACCCGCTTTTTGGTTTTATTTTGTACCGGTTTGCTCGCGGCTTCGGTGACCGCCTTTTGCGGTCCGGTTTCGTTTATCGGATTGGCGGTTCCACATATTGCCCGTTTGATGTTGGGGACATCCAATCATAAATCGCTTTTGCCGGTAACTCTGCTTGCGGGCGCTTGCGTAGCTTTGCTTTGCACCGTTCTTATGATTGTTCCGGGTAGTAATACAATCCTGCCGCTGAATGCGGTCACTCCGCTGTTGGGAGCACCGGTTATTATCTATGTATTGTTGAACCGTAAATCCATTCAATATTTCAATTGATGAAGGACGAAAGAACACCGGTTATAGAAACGAGAAACCTGAGTATCGGATATTTGCTCAAAGGCCGGAAACAGAAAGTCGTGCATGAGGCGCTGAATCTGCGTTTATATGCCGGCGAAGTCACTTGTTTGCTGGGGTTGAACGGAGCCGGGAAGTCGACGCTTCTACGTACGCTTTGCGGATTTCAGAAACCGCTTTCGGGAACCGTGTTCCTTCAGAGCCGTCCGCTCGAAAGTTTTACTCAGTCCGATTTTGCTCTGACCGTAGGGGTTGTGCTGACCGAAAAGACGAACGCGGGTGGTATTACGGCTTATGAATTGGTTTCTTTGGGGCGTCATCCGTATACGGGTTTTTTCGGCCGTTTGCGGAAAGAGGATCATCGCGTGATCCGGAATTCTTTAGAGGCCGTGGGGATTGCCCACAAAGCACAGAATAGGGTTGCCGAGTTAAGTGATGGAGAAAAACAAAAAGTGATGATTGCGAAAACGTTGGCACAAGAGTGCCCGATCATTTTATTAGACGAGCCTACGGCTTTTTTGGATGTGACCAGCCGGATTGAAACCATGGGTTTACTTCGTAAATTAGCCGTAGAACAACAAAAGGCAATTCTGTTGTCTACGCACGATATGGATATGGCGATTCAGATGGGCGATTGTTTCTGGCTGCTGGATAAGCATCGTTCGCTGGCTTGTGGTGCGCCGGAAGATTTAATTTTGCAGGGAACGTTCGGAACCTTTTTTGAAAAAGAAGGAATTCATTTCGACGAAACTACAGGAAAGTTGAATACGGCTATTCCTCTTGACCGGGTCGGTGTGGAAGGTGATTTTACCACTTCTTATTGGGTGGGCAATGCGCTGTTAAGGAATGGCTTCCGTCCTTCGTCGGTCGGACGTGAATACCTTTCTGTTTTTTGTCATTCTTCTTCGGAATTGCGTATCGCGTATCCTTCCGGCGGGGAGCAAATTGTTCGAAGTGTATTTGAACTCATACAAGCAATCAAAACGAAGAGAAACGATGAATGAGATAACACATAATCTGGAAAATCAGAAAATAGTGCCTTTGTTATTGAGCTACGCTGTTCCTGCGGTAATCGGTACAATGGTAAACGCACTTTATAATATTGTAGACCGTATCTTTATCGGCCAGGCGGTTGGTGCTTTGGCTATTTCGGGGCTGACGCTGACTTTTCCGATATTAATGTTCCTGCAGGCCTTCGGAATGCTGATAGGGGCTGGGGCTTCTACACGAATCTCCATTTTTTTGGGTAGGAAAGAGAACGGCCGTGCAGAGAATGTGTTGGGTAATGCCTTGACGTTGACTTTTATTCTTTCCGTGTTGACGATTATTCCGAGCCTGATCTTTATGGAAAAGTTGCTCTTGGTGTTTGGCGGTAGCGAACAAACCATTCCTTACGCAAAGGACTATCTGTATATTGCGATTCCGGGAAATTTGCTTTCTGCTCTCAGCTTCGGATTTAATGCGGCGATGCGGGCTTCCGGATATCCGCGGAAAGCAATGGCGATTATGGTGTTGGGTGCCTTATTGAATGTTGCCCTCGACGCACTGTTTATTTATGTGTTCGACTGGGGAATAGAAGGTGCAGCGTGGGCAACCGTGATTGCAATGGCTGTGGCTTCGGTGTTTGTGTTGGAACATTTCTTCCGGGAAGAAAGTATCATTCGCTTTCATAAAAAATACTATAAACCGGATTTCCGGATTATGATGAGCATTTTTACGATCGGAATGTCGCCTTTTGCCATGCAATTGGCCGGCAGTTTGGTAAATGTCGTCATGAACCAATCACTGAAAGAACATGGAGGAGATTTAGCGATCGGAGCGAATGGCATTATCAGTAGTGTCGGTTTGCTGTTGGTTTTATTAATTATGGGAATTACGCAGGGAATGCAGCCGGTCGTCGGCTTTAATTATGGTGCTGGTAATCACGAGCGTGTGCTGCATACGTTTCGTTTGGTGTTGGTTGCGGCTACAGTTATTACTTCGTTGGGTTGTTTATGTAGTGTTCTATTTCCGGAATGGATTGTACGGGCGTTTACGAACGATGCCGAACTGATTGCTATTTCTTCAAATGGATTAAGGATTACTTTGTCGGCGTTCGTTATTGTAGGATCGCAAATTGTGATCAGCCAGTTTTTCCAGAGTATCGGTTTTGCCTGGAAAGCCATGTTTTTGAGTCTGAGCCGCCAATGTCTTTTTCTGATACCCGCAATTTTATTTTTACCGCAATTTTTTGATTTAGATGGAGTTTGGTTAGCCTCCCCTTTTTCTGATCTATTGGCGGCGATTAGCGCTTGGATCTTTTTCTGGCATCATATGAAGTATAATAATAAAAGACAATGAGTCGGATTTTATTGCGTGAATTCGGTTTGTTTGTTTTTTTACCGTGCATATTTCGTGCTTTTTGTCTAAGTTTGCGATACTAAATTCTAATATCATTTGTATATGCAATTATCCATAGACCAAAAGGATATTGATAAATTCCTTATGATTGGAGACAAAGTGCTTATTCGTCCGAAGAACCCGAATAGCCAGACAAAGTCCGGATTGTACCTTCCACCTACGGTACAGCAGGGAGAGAAAATACAATGCGGATATGTTATCAAGACAGGCCCCGGCTATCCGTTGCCGTCGCAAACCGAAGACGATGAAGTGTGGAAAAAGAAGGATGAAGGCGTGCATTATTTGCCGCTTCAGGCGCGGGAAGGAGATTTGGCTGTTTATCTTCAAAACGCGGCATATGAAATTAATTTTAATGAAGAAACATTCTTAATCGTTTCTCATTCTGCCATTTTAATGCTGGTGAGGGACGAGGGATTGTTCGAATAAAACGGAATCAGAATCAATAATTAGTAGGAAAGATAGGAGCGATTAGCATGAACAAAATTGTAAGTAAGGAACACTTCTCGGCGAATGTGGTGAAACTCGTTGTTGAGGCACCGCTGATTGCCCGTTCCAGAAAAGCGGGTCATTTTGTGATCGTTAAAGTCGGAGAAAAAGGGGAACGTATCCCTTTGACGATTGCCGGAGCGGATGTTCAAAAGGGGACGATTGATTTGGTAATCCAGGCGGTTGGAGGTTCGTCGAAGAAGCTATGTGCGTTGAATGAAGGCGATTTTATTACGGATCTCGTCGGGCCGTTAGGACAGGCCACGCATATTGAGAAAGTAGGCACGGTGGTTTGTGCCGGTGGGGGAGTTGGCGTGGCTCCTCTGTTACCGATTGTAGAAGCTTTTCATCAGGTAGGAAACCGGGTCATTGTGGTGTTGGCGGCGCGGACGAAAGAGCTGGTTATTCTGGAAAAACAGATGCAAGCAAATGCGGATGAGGTGATCATTATGACGGACGACGGTTCATATGGAAATAAAGGCTTGGTGACGAATGGAGTAGAGGCTGTGATCAACCGTGAAAAAGTAGACTTGTGTGTGACGATCGGCCCAGCTGTCATGATGAAATTTGTGGCTGCATTGACAAAGAAATATACAATTCCGACACTGGCATCGTTGAATACGATTATGGTGGATGGAACAGGGATGTGTGGAGCTTGCCGCATTACGGTAGGCGGACAAACAAAATTCGTTTGTGTGGATGGTCCCGAATTTGATGCTCATCAGGTAGATTTTGATGAGATGTTGATGCGTTTGGGCGCATATAAAGAACAGGAAAAGGAAAAAGCTTTATGACACAACAGGAAATTATAGCAGCACGCCGTGCGGAACCTTGGAGAGAAGAGCTTCGTAAAGCAAAAAAGGCGAAAGAACGTATGGACTTGCCCCGGGTGAAGATGAATGAGCTGGATGGTGAATACCGTAGCCACAATCAGGAAGAAGTAAACTTGGGGTTGACAAAAGAACAGGCGATGTTGGAAGCTCAACGTTGTCTGGATTGCGCAAATCCAACTTGTATGACGGGTTGTCCGGTGAGCATTAATATCCCGACGTTTATAAAATATATTGAAAAAGGAGATATTCTGGCTGCCGCCGATACCTTAAAAGAAACCAGCGCGTTGCCTGCTGTCTGCGGCCGTGTTTGTCCGCAAGAAAAACAGTGTGAAAAACAATGCATTTATACGGCAAAATTTGGGAAAGAAGCTGTTGCCATTGGTTACTTAGAGCGCTTTGCTGCGGATTATGAGCGGGAAAGCGGCACGGTTTCTATTCCGGTGATTGAAAAGAAAAACGGGATGAAAATCGCGGTGATCGGTTCCGGCCCTGCAGGTCTTTCTTTTGCCGGCGAAATGGCGAAGAAAGGATTCGATGTGACGGTCTTCGAAGCCTTGCATGAAATAGGCGGGGTTCTTAAATATGGAATTCCCGAATTCCGTTTGCCGAATAAGATCGTGGATGTGGAAATCGACGGTTTGCGGAAGATGGGGGTGACTTTTATTACGAATTGTATTGTCGGGAAAACAATCAGTTACGGCGATTTGCATGCCGATGGCTATAAAGGAATCTTTGTGGCCAGTGGTGCAGGACTGCCGAACTTTATGAATATCCCCGGGGAGAATCTGGTGGGCGTTATGTCGTCCAATGAATATTTGACCCGCGTGAATCTGATGGACGCCGCGAACCCGGAAAGTGATACGCCCGTATTGATTGGGAAAAAGGTAGCTGTGATCGGCGGAGGAAATACCGCGATGGATTCGGTTCGTACTGCCCGGCGGTTGGGCGCGGAACGGGCGATGATTGTTTATCGTCGGAGTGAAGGAGAGATGCCTGCCCGTTTGGAAGAGGTGAAACATGCGAAAGAAGAAGGTGTGGAATTTCTTACCTTGCATAATCCCGTCGAATATTTGGGCGACGAGCGCGGCCGTGTTAAACAAATGCGTTTACAGAAAATGGAATTAGGCGAGCCGGATGCTTCCGGAAGAAGAAGTCCTGTCCCTATTTCGGGTGTGATTGAAACAATTGATGTAGACGAAGTTATTGTCAGTGTTGGTGTGTCTCCCAATCCGTTGGTGCCGCGTGCTTTCGATGGGCTGGAAGTTACCCGCAGAGGGACGATCGTTGTCAGTGAAGACAGCATGCGTTCGGCGTTGCCCGACGTCTATGCCGGCGGGGATATCGTGCGCGGAGGCGCTACCGTAATCTTGGCGATGGGAGATGGGCGCAAAGCGGCTGCCGCCATGGCCGAGCAATTGTTGAAATAAAAGAAAAACGACAAAAAAAGCAGATAGAATGAAAACAGTTGTTGAGCGGATAGCCGCATTACGAGAAACAATGAAAAGGCATCAGTTGGATGCGTATATTATCCCCAGTTCAGATCCGCATATGAGCGAATATCCGGCGGATCATTGGAAAACACGCCAGTGGATATCCGGATTTACCGGTTCGGCGGGAACGGTTGTGATAACGGCGGATAAAGGAGGCCTTTGGACGGACTCCCGTTATTTTTTGCAGGCGATGGATCAATTGGATGGTTCCGGCATCGACTTATATAAGTTGGCTTTGCCGGAGACCCCTTCTATTCCGGAGTTTCTGTTGGCAGAATTGAAAGAAGGACAAACGGTTGGATTCGACGGAAAATGTTATAGTACGGCCGACGCTCAACTGTTGCAGGCAAAACTGGAACGAAAAGGAATTGGAATTTCCGTGTCTTTCGATTTGCCCGGAGAAGTCTGGCAGGATCGTCCGCCGTTGCCGGCAGATCCGTTATTCGAGATGCCGGTTGAGTACAGTGGAAAGTCGACAGTAGAAAAGTTGAATGAAATCAACGAAATGTTGCGCCAGTCGGAAGCCGACTGTACGATCTTGTCTGCTTTGGATGAGATTGCCTGGACATTCAATATCCGCGGGACGGACGTGACTTACAATCCGGTGGTGATCAGCTATGCTTTTGTTTCGGAAAAGGAAAGCGTTTTGTTTATCGATCCGCAGAAACTGACCGAAGAAGCCGCACGGCGTTTAAAAAAAGAAGGTGTGATTCTGGCAGATTATACGATGGCTGGTTCTTATTTATCCCGCCTGCCGGGAGATTGTACCGTCTTTATCGATCCGGCCAAAACGAATGTGGCTTTATGCGAAGCTTTGCCGTCAACGGTAACCTTTGTTCATGGTATTTCGCCGGCCAATCATCTGAAAAGTATTAAAAATGAAACGGAGATTAAAGGATTTCGAAATGCCGTGGTTAAAGACGGAATCGCGATGACCCGTTTTTATATCTGGCTGGAAAAACAATTGGCTGACGGAAAGCGTGTGACCGAACTGAGTGCTTCGGCCAAACTAACCTCTTTGCGTGCCGAACAGCCTCAATATATTATGGATAGTTTCGCGGCTATTTCGAGTTATGCGGGGCATGGCGCGGTTGTACATTACACGCCGACGCCGGAGACGGATGTGGAGCTGAAACCTGAAGGCCTTTATCTGCTGGATTCGGGAGGCCAATATTTAGATGGAACGACCGATATCACCCGTACAATTGCGTTGGGTGAGCCGACGGAACAGATGAAAAAAGATTTTACGCGGACACTGAAAGGTACGATCAGCATGGCGAAATGTAAATTCCCGGACGGAATTCGAGGATGTCTTATCGATGTGCTGGCGCGGAAAGCGTTGTGGGATGCCGGTATTAACTACTTGCATGGAACCTGTCACGGCATCGGGCATTGCCTGAATGTACACGAAGGGCCGCAGAGTATCCGAATGGAAGAAAATCCGGTTCCTTTGCAGGTCGGGATGGTCATGAGCGATGAGCCGGCGATGTATCGTACGGGCGAATATGGCATTCGGACGGAAAACATCATGCTGATTCGGGAAGATAGTGTGACGGAATACGGACGTTTTCTGACGTTCGACACGTTAACGCTTTGTTATGTCGATACGCGTTTAGTCATCCCTTCCATGCTTTCTGTGCGCGAAAGGGCCTGGCTGAATAAATATCATGAACGGGTATACGAACTGCTCAGTCCGCATCTCACGTCGGACGAAGCAGCGTGGTTGAAAGAAAAAACAGCGGAAATTTAAGAATATATGGCACTGATAAAATCGGTAAGGGGGTTTACCCCGAAAATAGGAGAAGATACTTATCTGGCTGAGAATGCCACGATCATCGGCGATGTGGAAATCGGGAAAGGATGCAGCATCTGGTTTGGAACGATTTTGCGGGGAGACGTAAATTCCATTCGTATCGGCGATGGGGTCAATATCCAGGACGGCTCGGTTCTTCACACCTTGTACGAAAAATCCACCATCGAAATCGGGAATGAGGTTTCGGTGGGACATAACGTCACGATTCATGGCGCGAAAATTTGCGACGGCGCTTTGATTGGCATGGGTTCGGTTGTTCTCGATCACGCGGTGATCGGCGAGGGAGCCATCATTGCCGCCGGTTCGGTTGTGTTAAGTAAAACAATTGTGGAACCGGGCAGTATTTATGCCGGCGTGCCCGCTAAATTTGTGAAAAAGGTTGACCCGGCTCAATCGCAGGAGATAAACCAACGGATTGCCAGGAATTACCATATGTACGCTTCCTGGTATAAAGAGGAGGAGACAGAGAGCGGGAAATAAGATGGAAAATGTGGATTTTGGGATCCTTGTTTGACTCAAATTCGTTTGAAGCGTTTGAATCTGTTTCCAAAGCGCTTCAAACGAGTTTTTGTTTACAAACTTTTTCGTAGGGCAACCTTATATCCTTTTCGAATGTTCCGTGTTTCGACCCAAACCACATATGTTCCGTGTTCTTTAGGGAAGCCGATGTGAGGAATCTCCCCCTTAGTGAAAGAACAGGAAGAAATCCGCCGCCCCGTCCAGTCATACAAAATCAATATCCCGTCTTCTGTCACGCTTTTCAGTTGAAACGAAGAGCCAACGATTCGATAAGGTCGTTCATCGCCTATCCCGTCTATTCCGCTCGTTCGTTGCTCCACCGGTTCAAGACCCCTTTTTTTCAACGGATGTAATTCGTCCACTTGTTTTCTTTCCGATGTTTCCTCTAATGCGTTTATATCCAATGTAAGCCCCTGTTTCGCTTTCAGGAAAAAGGCAGAAAAAGGAGGTAGTTCGTACTCTTCATTCACCGAAATGGGCGTATAATTTTCGCCATTGAATAGATAAACATACCCGTCCAAATCGGGATGATTCAGTGCGTTGACCGGTAAAGAGGAAGGCAACGGATTTCCGCAAAATGCCCATCCGTCATCCGGATCGTTCTCTCTCACACTATACGGGATGTCGATAACGATTTCCCCGCTTTTGCCGTAGTCCGCGGAGAGGTCTCCGGGCGAAGACGAGAAAGAGACCGTGTTACGATCCGCTCCTTCGTCGATTGCCAGTAAATATCCTTTCCCTTTTTCAAACAAAGGGTTATCACTGCTTGTGGCCGATTCGGGAACAACCGTCCAACTTGTTTTGACCGTTCGTTCTTCGCTTCTTTTCTTCCCGTCGTATGTCCGTACGTAAATATAATTTCCTCCGGAATTCGGGCTGTCGTCTTTCAGAGAAAATTCCGGATCCAGGCCTTCTGCGTATACATCGAAGGGAAAAGAAACAAAATACCAAACCCCTTTTTCCGGAAAAGTACGGTTCAGGCAAATCTTTCCGTCTAACTGTAAATAGCCCTTGTTTAGGATAGAAGAAGTCTCATACAGATTCATCTCTTGTACGTGGAACGTTTTTCCCTGCCGAACGACCAATTCTCCATCCAAACTAATCCGGTCGCACCGGATGTCATTCGCGACGGATACTTTTCCTTGAATTAAAGCGTGCCTGTGCCGTTCTGCCGGAAGGTGCGACCAGGCTGTCGTATCGTTCCAATCACCTTTGCCTTGGAATAAACTGTATTCCGGGATTTTCCCGAAAACGTAGACACTGTCCAAACCATAATACCCGTTTTTTGTTCCTGATGTTGGCGAAGAGACCTGAAAGCCTAACTTGTCAAAAGAGCTTTTGATAAGTACATGTATAATATCTGTGGAATAAAGATCACTTTTTACTTGGCAAAGTTTTTTAGTACTTGTGGTGTCTTCCTGGTATAAAATAATTTCTAGATTTTCATTTGCGATTAAATTTTGTCCGATATAACTCAGTCCGCCGCAAACGGATTGATGAAAAGCAGAAGAGAAAGGTTCAAAACTTGTTTTACACCCCGCCGTAAATTTCAACAGCTTGCCTCCGCTTGTTCCGCCGGCGCTAAGATCAGAAGCACTCACAACCGAAACGCCATCTCCGGCGTCGTATCTCCAGTTATCCATCGCCGTACCTTCGAATGTTTGCAAACGAAAAGTATCACTGATCAAGTTGGTGTTTTGTTCGGAAATAAAACGTTCTCACTGGTTCGGCGCAAGTGTCTGAGACGATAAAACAGGGGGTAACATTCCTTCGGTCAGAAGAAATAAGGAATACAATAGTCTCTTTTTTTTCATATAAAAGTTTGGTTAAATAATGTACGCAAAAATATGAAAAAAACCTGATTTGCAAAAAACGATAGAAAAAACAGTTTTATGGCATGTCGGATCTGCGTTTTGTTTAAAAATAAAGCTGAAGCAATGAAACAAAAGGCCATTCCCGTTTTTATCGCATATTATTGTGTGTATTTGCACATTAAGAAGGAATAAAGCAAACGTGGCTGGCTGAAAAGTTAGGCAAGAGTTTTAATATGGTAAACGCTTATGTGTGTAACCGGAAGCAGCCGAGTTTGGAGATTCTGAACCAGATCGCAGAGATATTACAAGTTGGTGTAAAGGATTTGATAATAGAAAACAAATTCAACCAAAAAATGTTATTTTCAGAGAATTTGTCTATCTTTGCGGTTGAATTTATAGTATAGTTGTATACTATGAGTATAGAAAAAGTAAATAAACTTAACCGATTGCTGCAAAAAAGCAATCTAGGCGGATTGTATTTTTCTGCATGGCTAAAAGAAAACGGCTATTCTGATCAACTGTTGAAAAAGTACAGAGATTCAGGATGGCTTACTACTTTGGCCAAAGGTGTCATGATCCGCACCGGAGATAAACTCCGTTCTTTCTCTGTGTTGGAAAGCTATAATGAACAGTTAAAAAAAAACTTCCATATAGCTGCTCATTCGGCCTTGGAGCTTTCTGGGTTCAATCATTATGTGCCTATGGGAAAACCTCTGTTAATAATAGGGCATCCCAAACAAGAACCCGTTCCGGCTTGGATGCTGGAAGGAGATTTTGACCGTTCCTTAAAATTTTTTTCAACGGGAACTTTCCCTAAACCACAATTGGTTCCATTTAATGTAGAATATCCCCATTTGCAGGCTTCTGTTCCGGAGCAGGCTTTCCTTGAATGCTTGTTATTAGCACCCAAAAAGTATTCTTACATGGATCTGTATTATATCATGGAACAACTGACAACACTTCGTCCGCTGGTTTTGCAACCCTTACTGGAAAACACGGATAACTTAAAAGTCAAAAGAATGTTCCTTTTTATGGCCGAAAAGGCTGGGCACTACTGGTTTCATTCGCTTGATACCGGCAAGTTAGACTTGGGATCTGCAAAACATCAGCTGGTAGAGAACGGGGTTTATGTGTCCAAATATAAAATAACTGTCCCCAAAGAGTTATACGAATATGAATGAGTTATACAAAAAACAAGTGGCGCTCCTGATACGAATCATGCCATCAGTATATACGATAAAGGGTTTTGCTGTGCATGGTGGAACAGCGATTAACCTATTCCACAAGGACATGCCGCGCTACTCCGTCGATATCGACATTACCTATATCCCCGTCAAAGCGAGAGAAGAGAGCCTTAAAGAGATTAATGCTCATCTAATTAGCCTGAAACAAATGATAGAAAAAACAATTCCCGGCATTAAAGTCACCCATAAGCCGGATGTTTGGAAACTCTTGTGCATGAAGGATGGGGCAAGTGTGAAGATTGAAGTAAATGGAACTAAAAGAGGAATTATCGGAACAGTAGAGGACAAAACACTTTGCACTAAGGCTCAATCTGAATTCAACATGGGGTGTATTGCCCGAACCGTTTCATTTACCCAGTTGTATGGTGGCAAAATCTCCGCAGCCTTAAGTCGGCAACATCCGCGCGACCTTTTTGACTGCAAATATATGCCCCTTGATTCTCTTGAGCAGGCGAAAGAAGGATTGCTATTTTGTCTTTTAGGTAGCGACAAACCGATTATTGAATCGTTACAACCCAATCCTATTGACCAGCGCGAAGCATTGGAAAATCAATTTCTGGGAATGACAGATATTCCATTTACATACGAGGATTATGAAAACACGAGGAAGCAATTAATTACCTCCGTCAACGCAACCCTGACAGATGAAGATAAAGCCTTCCTGATCAGTTTTGAAAAAGGAGAGCCGCAGTGGGACAACTCGGGATATAGTCATTTCAAGGATTTTCCGTCTATCCAATGGAAGTTGCTCAATATTTCAAAGTTGAAAACTCAAAATCCAGCGAAGCATAAACAGGAAGTGGAGAAACTGAAAGCGTTTTTTGGATAAGCAATGGAATTGTCTAAAAAGAGTCAGGAGAACGAAAACAGTGAATAAAATGTAATTGACTAGTCCTAGAACTTAATCTGATTTGGAGTGAATATTATGGACTGTTGAGGCTCTTCTGTAGCAGAAATATATTCTTATTTTTCCGGTCGTAAGTCCGCTTTTTAATTAGAATTATAAGAAGGCGGCCGCTTCTCCGAAAGTCTGGTCGAACGATTGCCGGATTAACTGGGGATCTGTATGTCCCGTCGTCGGAAATGGAACCTGGTGCGAATAGGGAAACGGAAAATCCAGTTCTTTCAAGATCTTGCCCGAAGCTTCGCCCAGCGCGGAAATAATCCCGGCTGTCGGCATCACCACATCGTGTTTCAACGAGATCGCCCGAACCCGGTTGCACGCCCGTTTAAAAAACGATTCCCGGTAGTTCGTCAACACATCCGGCTGAATCATTGCTTTGAACGCTTTCTCCAGAAAATCATTTTTAAAAGAAGAAGGAATGTCCAGCCGTTGCAGAAAATCGTTTCGGAAATAATGCTGTAGCCGCTCGAAAGCTTCTTTATCTAAGATGTCCCGGGCGTTTCCGTTCATCTGGCTGAAAATCGAACCGCCGCAAAACATGAAAAGCTTCGTGTCGGAAAACATCTTGTTCGGATTTGCCAATAAAAGCACTTGCGAAAGCAAAGCCCCGATCGAATAGGCGAAAAGATTGATCGACGTGTCTTCTGCGAACAGTGGATGTTCGCCGTTTTTAATCTCGTGCACCAACTGGCAAAGGTTATAGACCGACTCTCGTCCGGAAGCATAAAAACGCAGCGGGTGGCATGAGATGCGGCTGCTCAAGGCGACGTTGGCGAATGTTGAATTGTATAAATCTGTTATTTCTTGTTTGCGGAGCACAGCCCAGGGCATCGTTTCGCGGGGATTGTTCCAATTATTCGGCGTGCGGTTCATATGAAAGGCGATCGGAAAAAGGATGACCGGCTTTCCTGTCGAAGCCGCCAACGTCTCCGCCCATGTCAGATATTTTTCCCATGTTCGTTCGTTTAGTCCGTGCAAAAGGATGATTGCCTGTTTCCTTCGTTCATGTCCGCCTGGCGTAAAGACGGTATACGTAAACGTTTTATTCTCCTGGATATCGTTATCAGTGACGGGACAAAATTCTGCCGTCGGTAAGGCTTTCTGAAAACTGCAGATCTCACTGGCGCCGATAGTCTGTGTAAACCGGTAGGGGATAATCTCCAGCTTGCTGTCTTCAATTGCCGAGCTCCGTTCGTAAGAGAACAGCCGGCTTAAAAATTTTGTCCGTAATGCGATATCCATGATTGCTTGTCGTTAATTGTCGATACAAACAAACAACAGCGTAGCGTTCTTTGCAAATAAATGGTTCCTACGGACTTTCTTGGGGGTAGAAAGTCTTATACAGGGGCGAAATTCCGATATACGGGATGAGCATCCGCGGGAATAGTTGTACATTTGTTAGAAAAAATAGAATATTTTTATGAGTATACTGGCAAACAAGATTCCGTCTTATATTTACGAGAAAAAGAACATCATCCGGTTGATTCTTTCGACCGCTATCTTTGACTTGGTCTTTATCAATCTCTATAAACCGTTCAGTTCGTCCAGTTGGTACAACGTTACCGAATTTAAATTTTTTGTATTCTCCAGCCTCATCATTCTGACCGGTGTGCTGGTGGTTGTCATCAGCCGTATTTTCATGTATTATTGGGGGAAGCACCATAACATCAGTAATGGAACTTACGCTGTTTGGATTCTTTTGGAAGTCTTCTTCATGTCTTTATTCTATACGATTTATACCTTGATCTTAAATCCCGAGCGGGAATATCTGGCGGTGTTTAAAGAATCTGCGATTAATACCAGTCTTGTCCTGTTATTGCCTTATTCCGCCCTTCATCTTTACTTTTCGTACAAAGAAAAAGAACGTTTGCTGAAGATGTTGGCGGAAGAACGCGCCGACGTTGCCGCCCAGCAAAATGTCTATTCGTTTTATGATGAGAAAAACGAACTGCGCCTGTCCGTCAAGCGCACGAACCTGCTTTATATTGAGTCGGCGGATAATTACGTCTGCATCTGGTACCTGAACAAGGGCAATCTGACGAAGTTCATGCTGCGAAATTCCCTCAAAGCTATCGAAGAAAGCTTGGCGGATACGAATGTCATGCGCTGCCACCGTTCGTATATCGTCAATTTCGACCAGGTGAAAGTGATCCGTCGCGAAAAAGACGGTATTTATATGGAATTGGGAATCGACAAGGTTCCGGATATTCCTATCTCTAAAACCTACAGCGAGAAAGCCACCCATTGGTTCACCACCTATTCCTCCTGAGTTATTTCGAATAATCCAGATTCGTGTGTGTATAAGCGCTGAAACGGGTGTCATCCCGGCGTTTGAGTACCAATCGAGTAATAAGCCAGTCGGTCGATATTCGTCCCGGGCCGGTCAACAGCAGGGTCGTAAAAACAACGAAGTAGAGAAATGCCAGTTCTTTTGCCGCGAACGGATCCCCTCCGTGGATAACGAAGAAAGCCATGGCCATAGTGAAAATCATCGGGATCAAGGCTAATCGGTAAAGAAAACCGAGAATTACCGCTACCGGACAAATCAGTTCAGCGAATAGGGAGAGAATCAGTGAAATCTCGCTTCCCACGTTGAGCGGATCCGGAAAAGTGGCGGAGAGAGTTTCAAAATTCAACCATTTCTGCCAGCCGTGTGACATGAAAGCCAGGCAAACAGACACACGTACCAGAAAAAGCAGGCAAGAGGTGGCCCGACTGCCCGGTTTGTGAGGGAAAAGTATGTTTTGAATTAGTTTCATTGTCTATAAATTTATTAAAAGAGGCGTAAGTTAATAAGAATGCGTAAAAATCCCAAAATACTCTGTCATATTGTTTTCGAAAAAGTTTCATTTTCATGAAAATGTAAAAAACATCCCATAGGATAAGCTTCGATATCAAATACTTATCGATGGGGAGTTTTTTCTTCGCGAAAAACAAACGAAAAAGGGGTTACTTTATTTAAAAAAAACTTATTTTTGCAAAGAAGAAGATCTTTGAAAAAAAAGGTTTTGACTTTTTTGCGTATCGAATGACAAATTCAGAAAGCGAAAAAAAGGACTGTTTCTTAAAGAAGGTTTTTGTTAAGTGTACGTTTACGCTATTTTTTTTTGAACTTTTAAGGGCGTAACGGTTGTTTTAAGAGTGTAGTTAGTTTTGGGACTGACGAACTTTGGTGTGTAGTAACTTACTTTATTTTAACGCATATGTCATTATTTCTTTCGAGGATACTTTCCCGAAAGTATTTGAGCCGATGGCTCATCTTATCGTTCGACTTACTTCTATCCGCGCTGTCCACGTTGTGCGCGGTGATCTTCGCGGGGTTCCTTCTTTCCAAAACCTATGGTTGGCAGCAATTATTCAATATTGGTGCTGTTGCGGTGTTAGCCAGTTTGGCAAGTTTTTATCTTTTCCGGACGTATAAAGGGGTGATTCGTCATTCCTCTTTTTCCGAAACGGGACGGATAGGGGCCGCTGTGCTGTTTAAGGTACTCATCCTGTTAGCCTTTACGTTCTTTGTTTTAGGCAGCAATCCTTCCAACCCCATTTCTCTTTCCGCTACGCTCGATTTGCTCATCACGTTTTTCGTGTTGACCACCTTCCGTGTTGCTCTTATCGAGGTTTACAACCAGTTAGTCAATGTGATCGCTGCGTCGAAAGATCATCTGTTGATCTTGAAAAGCAATAAGCACGATAACATTTTCCTTCGTTCGCCGGCGCCCGACCGGATCGGCAAATATCGAATGGCGGGTTTCCTTCAAACCGGCCGGAAAGAGAGCCTTCGCGTGGGGGGCTACCAGGTCTATACCATTAACAATTTCGAGGAATTCAATGCTTTGGTGAATAAACAATTCATCAAGGCCGTGCTTTTCATGGACGAGCACTCCGTAAAAGAAGAAAGTGAACGTTTAGTACTCTATTGCGAGCAGGCTAAAGTTCGCATGTTGATTCTGCCTGCAGTTAACGAATTAAGCCAGGGACGTCTTCAAAACCGTCAATTGCCCGAAGTCCGGGTCGAAGATCTGCTCAGCCGAGACGAGATCGAGATCAATTTGAAGGAGATCGAATACGAACTGGAAGATAAAGTCGTGATGGTCACCGGGGCGGCCGGTTCGATCGGGAGCGAGATTTGCCGTCAACTTTGCACGTTCCCGATCAAACAATTAGTCCTGTTCGACAGTGCCGAAACGCCGATGCACAATCTGCGGCTGGAATTAAGCGAACGCTTTTCCGGCTTGGACTATGTGCCCGTATTGGGTGATGTCCGGAATAACGCTCGCGTTGAGGCGATCATGAACCGCTATCGTCCGCAGATTATTTTTCACGCTGCCGCCTACAAGCATGTGCCGCTGATGGAAGAAAATCCTTGCGAAGCCGTGCGTACCAATGTTTACGGAACCCGGATTGTTGCCGATTCCGCCATCAAATTTAAAGCGGAGAAGTTCGTGATGATCTCGACCGACAAAGCGGTGAATCCCACCAATGTGATGGGCGCGTCCAAACGTGTGGCGGAAATGTACGTCCAGAGCTTGAACAGAGCGTTGAAAGAAGGGTTGATAAACGGCGAAACGCGTTTCATCACTACACGTTTCGGCAACGTGCTCGGCAGTAACGGATCCGTGATCCCGCTTTTCCGGGCACAGATTGCCAAAGGCGGGCCCGTTACCGTTACCCATCCTGATATTATCCGATATTTCATGACCATTCCGGAAGCTTGCCGTTTGGTGCTCGAGGCCGGCACAATGGGGCAGGGCGGAGAGATTTTCGTGTTCGACATGGGCGAACCCGTCAAGATCGCCGACTTAGCCAAACGGATGATCCGGCTGGCAGGACTTGAACCGGATGTAGACATCGACATTAAATATACCGGACTTCGTCCCGGCGAAAAACTGTACGAAGAAGTGTTGAGCGATCAAGAGACCACTCTGCCCACCCCTTACGAGAAAATCCGTGTAGCGGGCGTGCGCGACTGCGATTACCAAACGATCGCTTTCGAGATCGAAGCGCTCATTAAGAGTGCCCATACATCGGATACCTTCGACACTGTCCGGAAAATGAAAGCGATTGTTCCCGAGTTCATCAGCAAAAACTCCATCTTCGAAAAATTAGACAAAGCGGCTCAAAAAGCCGTCTAAAAAAAACCGCGATGCGAAGGCAAGCGAAAGCAAAAAGGATTGGCCTCAGCGAATGAGCGTCAAGAAAAAGGCGAAGCGGAAGCGTAAAAAACAGATTGCTGTTTGAGCGCAGCGAGTTTCAATCTGTTTAGCGAGAG
>JAQVZS010000101.1 GCA_028708075.1 Massilibacteroides sp. | reverse complement strand
ACTTCGTTCTGCATTAGCCACTTCATCTCATACGGTACACCTGGCATGGATACGAGCACTTTTCCTTCGCGTTCGAACCAGGGGCAGGGAGCCGTTCCCGCACGGTTTTGAATGATCGTGGCCTTATCCGGAACCATTGCCTGATTATGTGTCAGTTCATTCATAACCTTCCCGCTTCGATTGAATATTTCTTCGATATTCCGGTAGACTTCATCCGAAAAATGCAATTCGCTATCGAAATATGTACAAAGCGTTTTCCGGGTAATATCATCTTTAGTCGGGCCGATGCCACCTGTGACCAGTACTATTTGCGTCCGTTTCATCGCCAGGTCTATGGCGGATAGCATATCTTTTTCGATATCGCCAACCGTTGTTTTCCATACGATGTGAAACCCTTCACATTCCAATAATTGCCCTATCCAGGCGGAATTTGTATCCACCACTTGTCCTATCAACAATTCATCGCCGATAGTAATTACTTCTACATTCATACGTTTTAGTTATCAAGACGGGCAAAGTTACGCTATTTTTCGTTAGTATGTTCTGTCGAGTAATCGATGGATTACTAAAAATCTATCGTATCTTTATTATCTTTGCCAACAAACAAAAACAATAGAATAAACTATGTCGGACGATAAAAAAGTGATTTTTTCGATGGTTGGGGTGTCTAAAACATTTCCGCCGCAAAAACAAGTTTTGAAAAATATTTACCTGTCTTTTTTTTATGGTGCTAAAATTGGGATAATTGGTCTGAACGGTTCCGGGAAATCTACGCTGTTGAAAATTATTGCGGGAATTGAAAAGGAGTATCAGGGCGAAGTGGTTTTTTCGCCAGGTTATTCGGTTGGATATTTGGAACAGGATCCTAAACTGCAGTCAGGCAAGACCGTAAAAGAAATCGTGCAGGAAGGGGTGCAGGAGATTGTCGACATACTGAAAGACTATGAAGAAGTAAATGAAAAATTCGGCGATCCGGAAGTCTTGGATGATCCGGATAAAATGGATGCCTTAATTGCGCGTCAGGCAGAACTACAGGATAAGATCGATGCGACAGACGCGTGGAACTTAGATAGCCGTTTGGAAAGAGCGATGGACGCACTTCGCTGTCCGCCGGAAGATCAGGTGGTAGATACATTGTCCGGAGGAGAACGGCGTAGAGTAGCGTTGTGCCGCTTATTATTGCAGCAGCCGGACGTGTTGTTGCTAGACGAACCAACCAACCATTTGGATGCCGAATCGATCGATTGGTTGGAACAGCACTTACAGCAATACGAAGGAACGGTGATCTGTATTACGCACGACCGTTATTTTCTGGATCACGTGGCGGGTTGGATACTGGAATTAGATCGTGGCGAAGGTATTCCCTGGAAAGGAAATTATTCTTCCTGGCTGGATCAGAAGACGAAGCGGATGGCGCAGGAAGAAAAACAGGTTAGCAAACGGCGTAAGACGCTGCAGCGCGAATTAGAGTGGATCAATATGGCGCCTAAAGCCCGTCAAGCAAAAGGAAAAGCTCGTTTGAACTCGTATGAAAAACTGTTGAATGAAGATACGGCGGAACGTGAAGCCGAATTAGAAATCTTTATTCCGAATGGGCCTCGCCTGGGCAATAAAGTGATTGAAGCAAAAGGTGTTGTGAAAGCTTTCGGAGATAAGTTATTATTCGACAACCTTGATTTTATGCTTCCTCCTAACGGAATTGTCGGAGTAATTGGCCCGAACGGAGCTGGAAAAACTACCCTTTTTAAAATGATTATGGGTATGGAAAGTGTTGATAAAGGGATGTTTGATGTAGGCGAGACCGTCGTTTTGGGATATGCTGACCAAACGCATAAAGATATTGATTCAAAGAAGAGTGTCTATCAAGTCATATCGGGAGGAAATGAAATTATTCGCGTTGGAGGAAAAGATATCAATGCGCGGGCTTATCTGTCAAAATTCAATTTCTCCGGTGCTGACCAGGAAAAACCTTGCGGCGTTTTGTCCGGTGGAGAACGAAACCGTTTGCATCTGGCACTAACCTTGAAAGCCGGCGCAAACGTCTTATTACTCGACGAACCTACAAACGATATTGATGTGAATACACTTCGGGCTCTGGAAGAAGGGTTGGAGAACTTTGCGGGATGTGCTGTCGTTGTTTCGCATGACCGGTGGTTTTTAGATCGTATCTGTACCCATATTCTTTCCTTTGAAGGTAATTCGAATGTCGTCTTTTATGAAGGAACCTATTCGGATTATGAAGAATATAAAAGAAAGCAATCCGGTTATGAAGACCCGAAACGTGTACGTTACCGCAAATTAATAGTTGACTAAAAACGAATAAATCAAGTAGTATGAAAAAAAACAAAATGTCCGTTTTACTTTTGATAGTAGCCGCATTTATCGGGGCCGTTTCGGTTCAAGCTCAAAAAACAGTGACGCTTTTTAACGGAAAAGATTTGTTGAACTGGAATTTTATCGTGGATAAGAATGCCGTTCCCGCGGATCAGGTGTATTCCGTGAGCGACGGATTTATCCATATCAAAGGTCAGCCTTTCGGTTATATGTATACGAAAGAAAAATATGGCGATTATAAACTGAATGTCGAATGGCGTTGGGTGGGCGAGGCGACCAACAGCGGTATATTTTTGTTGATCGAAGAAACGAATAATCCTTTTCCCAACGGAATTGAATGCCAGTTGGCGGCAGGCAAAGCCGGCGATTTTGTTTTATTGGGTGGTTCTGATCTCATCGAATTTCACCAGCGCCCGGGCACTGAACGCCCTGCTTTTCCCGTAGTTGAACGCGCGAATCCGTCGAGTGAAAACCCAGCAGGGGAATGGAACCAGGTAACGATCTATGTGAAAGACGGCGTGATCACAGTCTTCATAAATGGTGTATATCAAAATACCGGGACGAACAAAGTAAAAACCGGTCATATTGGATTGCAAAGTGAAGGAAAAGATATTCAGTTCCGTAATGTCGTGCTGACACAATATTGATTTCTCATAGGAAAAGAAAAAACAGGCCGTGTATAGAAAAAACTATACAGCCTGTTTCTTTTATTCGGCGATTTCAAGAACGGCCGGGCAATGATCCGAGTGAACGGCGTCATTTATGATATACGCATTCTTTATCATGGGTTTCATCAATTCGGTGACCATGCAATAGTCAATTCTCCAGCCTTTGTTTTTGCTCCGCGAATTAAAACGATAGCTCCACCATGTGTATTGTTGTTTATCCGGATTCAGATAACGGAATGTGTCGATATATCCTGCCTGTAAAAAGCGACTCATCCATTCCCGTTCTTCGGGCAGGAAACCACTGTTCTTTTCATTTCCCTTCGGATCATGGATGTCGATCGGTTCATGACAAATGTTATAATCACCACAAAGGATCAGTTTCTGACGGGATTTTTTTAATTCTTCCACATATTGTTGAAACTCTTCCAGCCATTCCATTTTAAAATCCTGACGTACATCACCGCTTGTTCCAGACGGATGATACACACTGACGATGGATAAGTCGCCATAATCCGCACGCAGGAATCGCCCTTCGTTGTCGTATTTTTCGATACCCATGCCATATTCGACATGATCCGGTACTTTTTTCGTCAAGATTGCAACACCGCTGTATCCCTTTTTTTGAGCGCTGATAAGATAGGAATGATAGCCCAAATCTTCGAACACGCTAGCCGGATACTGTTCAGGCTGCAATTTCGTTTCTTGTATACAAAGTACATCAGGCTGTTCCGCCTTTATCCAATCGGGCAACCCCTTCGTTACGGCAGCCCGCAGTCCGTTGACATTATACGTTATTATTTTCAATGCTATGGTATTTTAATTTATATTAAAGCCAAATATACAACATCTGTGGAAAAATCCCACAGTTAGTTAATATACAAATAATCCCCTATTTTTGTTTAAAAAAGAGAAGAGTTATGCCGGATCATCTGATAAATTATTTCAATGGACGGTTGGACAGTACAGTAATCACTCCGTATACAGCGACATTAAAACTGTTTATTAGTTTTATTTTGGGGGCGGTGATCGAAGCGGAACGTCAGTTCAGAAGGCGAGACGCTGGAATGCGTACCTTTACATTGATTTGTATGGGCTCAACGGCAGCGATGCTCATTTCCATCTGATTCCCCAAAGTTATCCGAACTTTTTAAATGGAGATCCTGGTCGGATCGCGGTGCAGGTATTAACGGGAATCGCTTCTTAGGTGCGGGAGCGATCATTCGTCCTGATTTTTTCAAAATTCGTAATCCACGCATGCCCGGTCTGCTTTAACCGGTCCGATAAGCTGTTTCGAAATAGCAACATGCTCCGGATGATTGGCATACGTCGTCAAATCTTCAAGCGAATCGAACTCTGTCGTCAGGATAAGATTCCATGTTTCGGCTGGATTACAATTAAAGTCAACTTGAATGCGTCTGAGGATATCGATTTTACCCTTTAATCCCTCAAGGGCTGTTTTGATACTTTGCATGCAGTCTTTCTTTGCTGCATCCGATTCGAATTCTTTTAATTTGAATAAGACAATGTGTTTAATCATCGTTGTTTGTTTTTTATATTTCTTCGTCTAAATAAGAATCTTTGTATCCCAAGAAATAAAGCACGCCGTCTAATCCAATGGTAGAAATGGATTGTTTAGCGTTTTCTTTCACTTTCGGTTTGGCGTGAAACGCAATACCAAGCCCCGCTATGCTAATCATGGGCAAATCATTGGCTCCGTCCCCCACGGCAACCGTCTGGCGGATATCCACATTCTCCACCTGAGCGATAAGCCGCAATAATTCCGCCTTTCGCTTACCGTCCACAATATCACCGATATAATTTCCCGTAAGTTCGCCGTCCACAATTTCCAACTCATTGGCATAGACATAATCGATATTATACTTCTGTTTAAGATGATTGCCGAAATAGGTAAACCCGCCGGAAAGAATGGCGATCTTAAAGCCGATCTTTTTTAAAATGCGCATAAGCCGGTCTGCCCCTTCCGTGATGGGAAGGTTTTCTGCTATTTCCTGCATGACTGAAGCTTTTAATCCTTTTAACAGTGCGCAACGCAGTCGAAAACTTTCATTAAAATCGATCTCGCCACGCATAGCTGCTTCTGTGATCTTTTTAACTTCACTCCCTACTCCGGCGCGTTCGGCCAGTTCGTCGATCACTTCCGCACGTATTAAGGTCGAATCCATATCAAAACAAATCAGGCGTCTCATTCGGCGGTACATACTTTCTTCCTGGAAAGAAATATCCATTTCCAGTTCTGAAGAAAGCAGCATGAAGTCAGACTTCATCTGTTCCTTGTTGACCGGAGTGCCGCGAAC
>JAQVZS010000044.1 GCA_028708075.1 Massilibacteroides sp. | reverse complement strand
TATAGTTATGAAAACAAAATTGATATTTTTATTATTCTGCTTTATTATAGGGGGATTAAATGCTCAAAATTCCAAATTTTTCAGTATCGATAGCACCTATAAAACAACAATATTTCTTGACCCTAAAGGAGTCCAAATTGATAAATCTGTTCCTTTGTTAGGCCATTATTATTTTGATGCTAATGAGAAGTTTATACAGGAACTCTTGAAAATATACAAAGAAACATTCGGAGATATCGATGAAGAGATCAAAACGGCATTGTTTAGAGGAGGACGAATCTCTTTCTTTTTTGATAAAAATCTTCATATATATTATTTTCAGTTTGTTTTTTTAAAACAGTATTCACCTATAGTATTGGGCATTGAAGATAAGCTTTTTGAATTTGCGGAGAGGTTTAAGAAAATAGATTTATCCATGTTTATCGAGATCCAGAACAAGGAAACATTTCAAAATGCGCAATTAATGGTCTTTTTTGGCTGCATTATTAATTATGATAAACATCCTGAAAAATTCCGTGCTGAAAAAATCTACTATTAACTTCAAAATCTATTGTTAAGTGAAATTGAATAGCGTATATTTAGCGCCGGGATCTATAATCCTCAGGGTTAAAAGTACCCGTGCGATACGAAATCTTATCAACACTAAACGGCGTTGTTCCTACGTAATCGACACAAAATTATCGTACGATTGTTTGAGGAAGATTTTGGGGTGGCGCATTGACAAAATCAGGAAAAAGACACCAACCATTTCATAAAAAAAATTATTATTAAAATCATTTTGATAATTCTAATAAATCAAATAAGGGCGATCCAAACTAATGGAATCGCCCTTGTCGACTGATCACTCAATTTTTTATTTTTCAATCGCTGCCTGAGCAGCGGCTAAACGGGCGATGGGTACTCGAAACGGCGAGCAGGAGACATAGTTCAGACCTACACGGTGGCAGAATTTAACAGATGAAGGTTCTCCTCCATGTTCCCCACAGATCCCGCATTTCAAATCGGGACGTACGGAACGTCCTTTATCGGTCGCCATACGCACCAACTGTCCGACGCCTTTTTGATCGAGCACTTGGAAGGGATCGACTTTTAATATTTTCTTTTCCAAATAAACCGGCAGGAACGACGCAATATCGTCCCGGGAATATCCGAAAGTCAGCTGGGTCAGATCGTTCGTTCCAAACGAAAAGAATTCGGCCGAAGACGCAATCCGATCAGCCGTCAAAGCCGCGCGTGGAATTTCGATCATCGTCCCCACACTGAAATCGATCCGGTCGCCAACCTCAGTAAACAACTTCTCCGCCGTTGTACGAATCACATTTTCCTGTTCTTTAAATTCGTATAAGATACCCGTTAACGGAACCATGATTTCCGGCTTCGCCATAACCCCTTCTTTTTTCAGTTCCAGTGCAGCTCCCAATATAGCACGCGTCTGCATTTCCGTAATTTCGGGATAAGTATTTCCCAAACGACAACCGCGATGTCCCAACATCGGATTTTGTTCGCTCAACGACTGTACCCGTTGTTGGATCACTTCCAGCGATACGCCCATGGCCTTCGCCATCTCTTCCTGACCTTTCAGATCGTGCGGAACGAACTCATGCAAAGGCGGATCCAAAAGACGTACAGTGACCGGGAATCCGTTCATCGCGCGGAAAATACCTATAAAGTCGACCTGCTGGTAAGGCAGGATCTTCGCCAGCGCTTTTTTACGTCCTTCCGTGTTTTCTGCCAAAATCATTTCGCGCATCGCCTTAATTTTCTCTCCCTCAAAGAACATATGTTCCGTCCGGCACAAACCAATACCGACTGCACCGAACTTACGAGCAATCTCCGCGTCGTGCGGGGTATCCGCGTTCGTTCTTACCTGCAAGCGGGTATATTTGTCCGCCAACTTCATCAACTCGTCAAAGTCGCCCGAAACCTCCGCAGCAATCGTTACGACCTTACCGTCATATACCTCTCCGGTCGTTCCGTTAAGCGAAATATAATCCCCTTCCTTCAGAAGCTTCCCTCCTACCTCAATCGTTTTTTTCTTATAATCGATCTTCAATCCGCCGGCACCGGATACACAACATTTTCCCATTCCGCGGGCAACTACCGCTGCATGCGACGTCATTCCGCCGCGAGCCGTCAGAATACCTTCCGCAGCCGCCATCCCCGCCAAATCTTCCGGTGATGTTTCGATACGAACCAAAACCACTTTGCGTCCATCTTCCGCCCAAGCCTTCGCGTCGTCAGCAAAAAAGACAATTTGTCCCGTTGCTGCTCCCGGAGAAGCCGGCAGCCCCTTCACCAACACATGGGCTTTTTTCAACGCGCCCTTATCAAATACCGGATGCAAGAGTTCATCCAGTTTGTTTGGTTCAATCCGAAGCAAAGCCGTTTTTTCATCGATCATCCCCTGACGTAAAAGATCCATAGCGATCTTGACCATCGCAAAACCGGTACGTTTCCCATTACGGGTCTGCAAGAACCACAGTTTTCCTTCCTGTACAGTAAACTCCATATCTTGCATGTCGCGATAATGATTTTCCAATTTGGTCTGAATCGCGTCGAGTTCTTGATAGATCGCCGGCATTGCTTCCTCCATAGAAGGATATTTACTGATCCGCTCTTCCTCAGAAATTTCGGCACGTTCCGCCCAACGTTGCGAACCGATTTTCGTGATCTGTTGCGGCGTACGGATACCGGCCACCACATCTTCTCCCTGCGCGTCAATCAAATACTCACCGTTAAACAAGTCTTCACCGGTAGAAGCGTCTCGCGAGAAACAAACTCCAGTAGCCGATGTATTACCCATATTCCCAAACACCATCGCTTGTACGGTAACGGCCGTTCCCCATTCGCCCGGTATTCCTTCCATTTTCCGATACAAGATAGCCCGTTCGTTCATCCAGGAATTAAACACCGCACAAATGGCTCCCCAAAGTTGTTCGTAAGCCGAAATCGGGAAATCATTACCGGTTTGTTTCTTCACAGCCGTCTTAAAGCGGCCCACTAATTCTTTGAGATCTTCGACAGTCAATTCACTGTCTTCCATAATTCCTTTTTCTTCTTTAACTTCTTCAATAATTGCTTCAAACGGATCGATGTCTTCTTTGTTCGTCGGCTTCATTCCCAATACCACATCGCCGTACATCTGTACAAAACGACGATAGGAATCCCACGCAAAACGTGCGTTACCGGTTTTACGGATCAACCCTTCTACAACTTCATCGTTCAAGCCCAGATTCAAGATCGTATCCATCATCCCCGGCATGGAAGCACGGGCACCAGAACGAACAGAAACCAACAGAGGATTATTCACATCTCCAAATTTGGAGTTCATCAGTTGTTCAATATTGGCGACAGCAACTTCCACTTCTTTTGTTAAGAGTTCGACAACTTTATCTTTCCCCAAATCATAATACTCCGTACACACTTCCGTCGTAATCGTGAATCCCGGAGGAACAGGCACTCCAATCAGATTCATTTCGGCAAGGTTAGCTCCCTTACCTCCCAGCAGATTTCTCATATCTGCTTTCCCTTCGGCTTTTCCGTTGCCAAAAGTATACACTCGTTTTTTTTCCATAATTCAGACAGCTATTGTTAGACTTGTTTTGCAAACTCGACATTACACTTGCGCAAATATATGTTATTTAATGATTCGTGGGAAGAAGGAAACCACGTGAAAATATGTGTTTTACAACTATCTAATATTATATTGTCAAGTAAATATGTACATTTGTGTGGCGAAAATTTAAATCTAAAGAAATTGGCAAAGAGAAAGAAGCAATTACCTGTATTAGAGGAGGTAATGATTACCGGGATAGCGTCTGAAGGAAAAGCAATCGCGAAGGTGAACGATTATGTGGTGTTTGTACCGTATGTAGCGCCTGGTGATGTAGTGGATATCCAATTAACAAGGAAAAAGAACAGTTATGCAGAAGGGCGAGTCGTCCGGATTCATACGTATTCATCCGAACGAGTAACGCCTTTCTGCGAACATTTCGGCATTTGCGGAGGTTGTAAATGGCAACATCTTCCCTACGAAAAACAATTGAAATATAAACACCAACAGGTGATCGACAATCTAACACGGATCGGTAAAGTGGCGATGGAAGAAGTGTTTCCCATTTTAGGCGCTGAACATACGACGTTTTACCGCAATAAACTGGAGTTTACGTTTTCGAACAAAAAATGGCTGACCGACGAAGAAGTAAAATCCGGCGCCACGTTCGACTGCATGAACGCGCTTGGTTTTCATATTCCGGGAATGTTCGACAAGGTATTGGATATTCATACGTGCTGGTTGCAAAGCGAATTATCCAATAAAATACGCCTGGCGATAAAAGCTTTTTGTTTGTCGCACGAGGGGTATCCATTCTTCGATCTACGTAATCAGGAGGGCTTCGTGCGAACATTAATGATACGTACTTCATCTACCGGCGATTTGATGGTAGTGATGGTCTTTTTCCACGATGACAAACCTAAACGGGAAGCCTTGCTAAAATATATTCAGGAACAATTCCCGGAAATCACGTCTTTGTTATATGTAATCAATGAAAAATGCAACGATACCATCACCGATCAGGAAATCCATGTATTCGCGGGAAAGGATCATATGATTGAAGAAATGGAAGGGCTGAAATTTAAAATCGGAGCGAAGTCGTTCTATCAGACCAATAGCGTACAAGCGTACAACCTGTATAAAATAGCCCGTGAGTTTGCCGGATTGACCGGAAATGAAATCGTTTACGACCTCTATACCGGTACAGGAACCATCGCAAATTTTGTTTCGAAGCAAGCGAAGAAGGTTGTCGGAATCGAATATGTGCCAGAAGCAATCGAAGACGCAAAAGTGAACTCCGCGTTAAACGGAATAGAAAATACGTCGTTTTACGCAGGCGATATGAAAGATATTTTGAACGAAGACTTTATCCGCGAAAACGGCCGTCCGGACGTGATCATCACCGATCCTCCCCGTGCGGGCATGCACGACGATGTAATCAACACCATCTTGCAAGCAGAACCGTTACGGATTGTTTATGTTAGCTGCAATCCGGCTACGCAAGCCCGTGATTTGAATCTGCTAAACGCGAAATACGCGGTTAAGAAAGTCCAGCCTGTGGATATGTTCCCTCACACGCATCATGTAGAAAATGTGGTTTTACTGGAAAAGAAATAAATACGCAGGTCATGCAATAGGAAAAAGTATCTTGTGCCTTTTCGTATTTCATGTTTTAAGCGGATGTGCAGGTCGCCAGGAAACCGACGCATCCGAATTTCGTGATTTTGCTCAAATCAAAGCATCCGGTGAAATCAGAGCGGTTACCTTATACGGGTCGACTACCTATTTCCAGTACAAGATGGAGGACATGGGGTATCAGTTCGATTTGATCAAAGATTTTGCGAAGTCGCATGATTTCAAATTAACGGTATTAGTAGCAAAGAGTGTTCCCATGCTTGTCGACATGATCAAAAAAGGGGAAGCGGATGTGGCCGCTTATCCGGTTTTCATCAGTAATGAACTTAAACAGGAAGTGCTTTTTTGTGGTTACGAAGAACGGACGAACCAGGTTTTGGTGCAACGTGCGAATAAAGGAGATACCATTGTCAAAAATGTGACGGAACTAATCGGTAAGGAAATTCACGTAAAAGCGCAAACCAAATATGCGGAACGTTTAGACAACCTGAACGAAGAATTGGGAGGCGGAATCAAAATTCACCAGATAGAAGAAGACACTGTTTCCATCGAAGATTTGATTGAACAGGTATCTAAAGGCGAAATTAAATATACGGTCAGCGACGCGAATCTGGCACGCCTAAATAAAACGTATTTTTGGAATGTCAATACGAATCTGGCCGTCAGCTTCGAGCAACGCTCCTCCTGGATCGTCAATCAAAGAAGCACTGAACTGGCGGAAGTCATCAACGAATGGTCGTCGAACAATACGGGAAAACGTGTCTTCAGGGCAACAGCCAAACGTTATTTTGAGTTAAGCAAAATGCCGGAAACGATCGAAACGCCGATAATAAAGAATGGTCATATATCCGTCTACGACGTCTATTTTAAAAAACACGCAGCAACGTTGGGATGGGACTGGCAACTATTAGCCTCGATAGCCTATCAGGAATCCCGTTTTAATCCGACGGTTGTTTCTTGGGCGGGTGCTCAAGGATTAATGGGGATCATGCCGGGAACAGCTAAAGGATTCGGTGTCAGTCCACACGAATTGCAAGAACCGGATATAGCAGTACAAACAGCTGTACGATGTTTAATAGAATTCAAAAAAGGATTACGCGACGTAAAAGACACACAAGAAAAGATTAAATTTACTTTAGCAGCCTATAATGCCGGAATAGGACATATTTATGACGCCCAACAGTTGGCATTTAAATATGGGAAAAATCCTTATGTCTGGGAGAACAATGTGGCTGAATTCATTCGGTTGAAAAGTGAACCGGCTTATTACAACGACTCAATTTGCAAATACGGCTACCTTCGCGGCTCGGAAACAGATAATTATGTTGCTCAGGTAATAAAAAGATACACTTACTACAAACAGCGCACAAAAAAATAAAAATCCCGACTGACACAAAGAAACCAGTCGGGATAATGTCGGATTAATCCGTCGTCAACTTTTTTTGCATTTTCTTCTTTGCTAAAGCCAATTCTTTTCGCAATTGTTCTATTTCCAACCCTTGGTTCCGAATTGTGGTAAGCAAAGAATTTAATTCTTCGTTCTCTATTGATGCGGGAAAAAGCGCTGTTACCCGAACAATAAAATCAGACAATACGTTCATATAATTATTAAAAGCATCGTAGGCGTTCTCATACGGACTGAAGCCCACATGTCCCCGCTTAGTATTCATGTAGTAAAAATGATCGCTACTCTGAAGATAGGTCCAGTCTTGCAAAATCCGCCTGTTATCGCTCAATCTGACCCGTTCGCCTATTTCATTTATTTTCCGGAACGCTTCCTGTTGCAACACATTTCCCAACCACGAACTACAATCTTTTTCTTCGTCTACCCACGACATTGGATACGGCACCGAAATCGAATCGACTGGTTTAAGCAAAGAAAAAATCTCCGACGGCATGGAAAAACCAATTCCTTTTTCAGCGGCAAAACGAGGTAAAGCTTTGAAAAAGTCAAAGATTCCGGTTTCAGCCCCATGAAGCGTTCCCAGCACTTCGTAGTTCATAAATAAACAAATGACTTGTTCCGACTCGGGCGTCGAAGCAATCCAGGAAATATACTTATCCGCTGTCAACGGATATTCATTCCAGCTGTAATTACTGAATCGTAACGAAAGATCTTCGCTAAAACGATCGTTTTTCAACAAGAGTTTCAATTGAGGTTGTATACAAGAAGTGTAAATATAATTCGGACTCTTCCATCCTAAAACATGTTTGGCGCCTTCTGTCAACATCCCCCGAAACCCCATTTTATAAACAAGGTCGGAAATATCATCCGAATAAATTAACTCCGTATTCCGGAACACTTTAGGATATACACCAAAAAGCATGAAAATTTTTTCTTTATGTCTTTTTATCTGCGCTTTGAATTCTTCTTCATCACCCAGCGAAGCCAACGAATGAGCATATGTTTCCGCAAGAAATTCCACATTCCCGGTTTGCGCCAATTCTTTAAAACTGTCAATAACCTCGGGCGTATAAATTTCCATTTGCTCTAACGCTGTGCCGGAAATGGAAAACGAAACTTTAAATTTTCCGCCACTCGTCTTAATCATATCCAACATAGCACGATTAGCGGGAAGATATGTTTTTTCCGCGATACGCCTTATTATTTCTTCATTTTGAAAGTCATCATAATAATAATGATCGTTGCCAATATCAAAGAAACGATATCTTTTTAAGCGAAAGGGTTGATGTATCTGAAAATAAAAACATATTGTTTTCATAATATATATAATTTATTCTTTTACTTATTCATTACCTGTTCATATATACGGCGTACTTTTTGTCCCGCATATTCCCATTTGATATTATCTACTTCTTTTTTCCCTTCTACCTGCAAAAACTCATGCATAGCCGGGTAAGTAATGATTGAGTACATCGCATCCGCCATCGCTTCAATGTCCCAGAAATCCACTTTTATCGCATAATCAAGAATCTCGGCACATCCGGATTGTTTCGATATTATCGTCGGAACACCACATTGCATCGCCTCAAGAGGAGAGATTCCGAAAGGCTCGGAAACCGACGGCATTACATAAACATCGCTAGCTTTCAGTATTTCGTACACTTGTTTTCCTTTCATAAAGCCCGTAAAATGAAACCGATCAGAAATCTTCCGGGAAGCCACCAAACGAATCATCTTATCCATCATATCCCCGCTCCCAGCCATCACAAAACGCGCGTATGGTGCTTTCGACAACACCTTCGCCGCCGCTTCAACAAAATATTCCGGTCCTTTCTGCATTGTAATACGTCCCAAGAAAGTAATAATTTTGTCTTTCACTCCTTTCCTATCCTGGATAGCCAGGATTTCCGGACTTAAAGGTTCAACCGCATTATGAATGGTCGTCACTTTAGACGGATCTTGATGGTATTTTTCGATAACCGTCAGTCGCGTCAAGTTGCTCACCGTGAGGATATGATCCGCTTTGTCCATCCCATCCTTTTCTATCGCGTAGACACTCGGATTAACATTGCCGCGACTTCGGTCGTAATCGGTAGCGTGTACATGAATAACCAGCGGTTTACCGGAAATGTTCTTAGCATGCATTCCGGCAGGATATGTCAACCAATCGTGTGCATGTATCACATCGTATTGTTCCGTACGGGCAATCACTCCGGCAACAATCGAATAATTATTTATCTCTTCTAACAAATTACCCGGGTAGCGCCCGGAAAATTCCATACACCCCAAATCGTTGACGTGGCGGTAAGAAAAATCCGCATAAATATGGTCCCGGTAATCATAATATTTTTGCGGATCCATATATTTACCCAATCGTTCACGTACGTAGTTCATATCAACATCCCGCCAAACTATCGGCACATTACAAACACCAATTATTTTCAAAAAACTCTGATCTTCGTCGCCCCACGGCTTCGGTATACAAAAAGTGATCTTCATATCCGGTTGCATGGCCATACCTTTTGTCAAGCCATAACTGGCCGTGCCCAAACCGCCTAAAATATGAGGTGGGAATTCCCACCCAAACATCAATGCTTTCATAACTGTATACCTTTATTCATCATTATATTTTTTCAACAAATCAACCACCCGCAAAATAGATGCGACATTCATCGCAAACGAAATAGCGCCACGGCTGGTATACGGCGGATTCCCGTCAAACATTTCAGAGATTGTTCCAGCACAATGCAAAGACATTTCTTCTTCCATGCTAATCAACATTCGTTCCGCAAAAGAAACGCCGCTAACACCAAATATTTTTAAATAAGCTTCCAGATAGGATCCCAGAAGCCAAGGCCACGCGGTTCCCTGGTGATAGGCTAAATCTCGTTGATCCTGTGTTCCAAAACAATAGGGAATATATCCTTCGCTTTTCGGACTCAACGAGCGCAAGCCTTTCGGCGTGAGCAACTCCTTCGTCACATAATCCAGAACCGCTCTTTTCTGAAGCCGGGTCAAAGGAGAATACGGCAATGAAACCGCGAAAATCATGTTGGGACGAACGCTCCAGTCGACAGCACTTCCAGTCACTGAATCGAATAAATAGTTGTATCCGTTCAAGAATGTATCGGTAAACGAACTTTCTATCGCCTGAATAATCTTCTCAATCCTGTCATCGATCGCGCTGTTTTTCATCTCCTTATAAAAACAAAGCATATTATACCACAAAGCGTTAAACTCGACAATATAGCCTGTACGTTTAACAACGGGTTTTCCCCGGAACGTCGAATTCATCCAGGTGATTGCTTTTTCCCGCCCATTCGCATAAAGCAACCCGTTTTCCATCAACTTCATTTCGGGATGTTTTTGCCCGATCAAATAATCGATGACTTCACCGATAAAACTGCCATACATTTGGGAAGCTTTTTCCAGTCCTTCCTGTCGCTCGTATTGCTGGATTGCCCAAACAGCCCACAACAAAATGTCCGGATGCTCTATTTCTTTAATTATTTTATCTTGCTCTTCCTTTTCCATAAAATTACGCAAAGCAGGAATCGCAGTATTCATAATCTTTTCAAAACGTACCGGATCGCCAATAGAAAGCGTACATCCCGGTAAAGCGATAAAAAGATCGCGCGCGCGCACACCAAACCAGGGATAACCAGCCAGCAAATAGGCATCGTTTTCGGTCGGACGATAATAAAACTGCTGTGCAGAATTCTTGAGGCAATTATAGAAACTGGTACGTGGTGTACGAAAGTTGACTTCCAGATCAAACAACGATTTCAGTTTGGCGGTCGCCACCGGCGTATCTCCAGCGCTAAAATAAACCGACTCTCCTTTACGGATGGGCACCTCAAAATAACCCGGCACATACAAATCTTCCTGGTAAGGATATCCTCTCTCCTGCTCTTTCGGATACTCAATGCCGTTATACCAGTAAGGTTCGAATACGAATTTAGCTTTTTTGTTAAACTGCATGTGTAATTCCGGATATCCGTGATACATACAGGTTTTGATTCCATTCGGAATTTCCGTATAGGTTTGATTGACATAACTATTTTGATGGGTCAATTCCTTTACACTTCGGAAAGCAAGGAAAGGGCGGAAACGTAAAGTCGTGGGCGAATGCGCATCTTCCAACGTATATTTGATCATGATCCGGTTTTGATACATGGAAAAGACTTTTTCTTTGGAAAAAATCACCCCTCCCACCCGGTACAACGTGCGTGGCACCGTTTCGGATGAAAACTCCCGAATGTATTTATGCCCTTTCGGGCTGAAATTATCCCCGGCATATTTATGCAAGCCTAAATTAAATTCGGCACCGTGTTGAATTACGGTTTCATCAAAGGAAGAAAGCAACACATGATTGTCTTCATCCAAAGCAGGAACGGGCATAACAAGCAGCCCATGATATTTTCGGGTGTTACAATCCACAAAAGTAGTACAATGATAAGCACCTAATCTATTCGTCCGGAGAATTTCCCTTGACAACGATTCTTCCAGATTGATCATTATAGTCCTATCAAATTTTAAATAACTCATAGATGCGCTATAAAATTACACATTACGTTAGCTGTTTTATAATGTATCAAATGTATCATTTAAAAAACAGAAAAACAAACCTGCAACCATACAGATTTGTTTTTCATCAAGAATATTATTCGGAACAATTTGAATAACAAGCTTTTTGATTTTTATGTGTTTATTGGGAGTGTTTTCAAACACATAATTTGCGAAAGCCTCTTTTATTCAACAGCCCATTCGAACAGACCGGAAGCAAATTTTTCCGGCATTTTGAATTCCAATTTTAGTGAACGTGTTGTTACGGGTACAAAGGAAACCTCATTGTTTTGCCCTTTCATGGTTTTATAAGCTGTCGTATTCTCCACCGGTTTCCAGTTCCCGGCATCATCCAGATAATAAACCGACCAGGATTCGGGAACGCGGCAACCGCCCCAAGGGGCATCGTCATACCAAAACACAGAAGTAAAAGATACTTTTTCTAGCTTATCGAATTCATAAGCAATCCATTCGGTTGTTCCTTCTTTTGGCCACAAATGATAATATGGAACGCTACGATCTGTTTCATCTTTCGGGAGAAGACCATCGTGTATCGCAGAAATAGCTTTAACTATATGCGAAGCCGTTACTTTCGCGTTTGTGGTAATTGTCGGAGGCATCGAAGGACGTCCGGCCGTAAGATCCATCGGCAACCAGACCGCCATCTCTCCACTTCCGCGGTGCGCCCAGGAGTAATAAGGAGTCATAGTCAACTCCACATCCTTCACAAACAAACGACCTTTGGGATCGTAACTCAAGGTTTGAGCATCAGTCTTTAATTGATTGATTCCACACAATAAGTCTGTTTGCTTAACCACTTTAAATTCCGGTTTCCGGTTCATAAAAGCGCTTAACACACTGAAATCGTTGTCCGGCCATTCGGCGCAATAAACAATCGGCCCCCGTTCTACGGAAATCTTTCCTCTGTCGGCTTCTACTTGTGGATTAGCCTTCACAATACGAGCCTCCATATCAAAATGAATTTCGACCTGATCCCCTTTTTCCCACTTCCGGTCGATCGTAAAAAAGCCCTTATCCAGCGTACTTTCTACCGGTTCTCCATTTACCTTGACTGAATATGTCAATTTTTTTTGATCCGCATAACGGTACAAATCGCTCGGAACGACTTCGCCTCTTACCCATCCGGGAACACGAAGTTTTAAAGCGAATTGCTTCATACGACGTGGATCAATATCAATTTTTACATTTCCATCCCAAGGATAATCTGTAGATTGTGTCAATTTCAATTTTTTCCCTTTAACTTCTATTTCGGACGTATTACTCATATACAAGTTGACATAAACATCGTCATCATGTACAGCATAAACATACCCGGGTATAGAGGGTATAAAACGGCAGATATTTGACGGACAACACGCGCAACCGAACCAAGGCTGACGTTGATGCTGACCAATCGATTCCAGCGGATTCGGATAGAAGAAACCGCCTCCATCCAGCGACACGCCGGAGATTAAGCCATTATATAAAGTCCGTTCCAACACGTCGTAATATTTGGAATCGCCATGAAGCAGGAACAGCCTATAATTCCAATAAACATTACCGATGGCCGCGCAGGTTTCACAATAAGCCGACATATTCGGAAGTTCGTAATTCTTGCCGAACGCTTCGCCATGATTTGTCGCTCCAATACCTCCTGTAATATACAGTTTCTTAGTTACCACATTATCCCAGATCTTTCCAATGGCTTTTACATAACCGGTATCTCCTGTCAACGCAGCCACATCAGCCATTCCGGAATACATATAAGCGGCACGTACAGCGTGGCCTACAGCTTCATCCTGTTCCAAAACCGGTTTATGCGCCTGACTGTATTCGTCTCTGCGTTCCGTATATCCGCGTTTATCTAAAAAGAACTTCGCCAAATCAAGATATTTGCGATCTTTGGTAGTCAAATAAAGTTTGGCTAAAGCCATTTCTGCAATCTGGTGTCCGGGAACGCGAACCAGTTTTCCAGGCTCATCACCAATTTCACGATACACACAATCCGCATAACGAATCGCAATATTGAGGAATTTTTTGTCGCCGGTTGCCTGATAATGCGCGATTGCACCTTCAATAAGGTGCCCTAGATTATAAAATTCGTGACTCAGATCTTCGACTTTCTCCCATCGTTTGCTTCCGGCCCATTCATGTGGATGCTCCGGATTCATGGTACGGGCTGTATAAAGATAACCATCCGGCTCCTGAGCTGCTTCCACAAGCGTCAACACACTATCAATATAGTTAACTAATTTCTTATCCGGATAAGTCTGCAACAGATAGCTAGCCCCTTCGATCGTCTTATACACATCCGTATCGTCAAACGAATACCCCTCCACTTTATACTCAGAACTTGGATGCGCTGCCTTCACAAAATTATCATAACGTCCTGTTTCTTCACATTTACTGAATGCAAGCGGAATGGTAACCTCCCGACTGGCTTTCAGGCGCTGCCCCCAAAAACTATCCGTCACCGTCACCGAAGTAAACGGAACGGGTGAAATAGGGTAACCTTCATTTTTCACTTGCGCGTTCAAAGCAAACAAAACACCCATAAAAACAATTGTCAGTTTTTTTTTCATGCCATGAATATTATAATATTATCACCGTTAAAACTAAACAAATCATTCGAAAAAACAAAATGTATGCAGGCCTTGATTCACATCAAACCTGCATACTTATAACATTTAATCTATAAATCTAAATGCAAACAGAAAATTTACGTGTGTGTTACTATTAGTTTTGGCGTTTAAGTGTTAATATCCCGAATTTTGTTTCAAATTAGAATTTTTAGTCAATTCGCTGTACGGAATCGGGAATATTTTAGTATGACCATCCGTTTTCGCGGTATGATTAAACCAGTTTTTTGTATGATAAGTACCGAAGCGAATCATATGTGTGCGGCGTTGTGCTTCGCAAGCAAACTCCCAACCATACTCATCATACAATCCCCCAAGGTAAACAGGCACCTGATCTCCCGGCACATCGATATTATTATCCCAATCCAACGTTCCGTATTTAATCTTTGAATCCGCTTTCAGATCGGTCACTGTGACGGTAGCTTTCGATCCGTCAAAAACACGTGCGCGAATTTGCGAAACCAAACGAGCCGCTTCGTCTTCATCCCGTCCTAAACGCAACAGACACTCTGCTTTAATCATTAAAGTTTCCGCATAACGAAAATAAGCAAAGTCGTTTTCCCAGTTCCAGGACGTTTCCTTATTATACTCGTATTTCCAAACACGATACCCATAATCGATACTTGTCTTGTTCACACCATCTTTAGAACAAGTTAACGAAGGAATATAATTCAAACAAGTCCAAACCAGCTCTCCCGTACTGGCACTATACTGCGGCCCCATCAACCAAGTTTTTTCCAAACGCTTATCTTCTACATCGTATGAATTGATAAACTGAGGGTTTGCCGCAGAGCCACCCCAACATTGATAAGAAGACCCAAATACTGAACGGGACACGGGCGGATACCATTTCGCGAATTGTCCAAAACCGGCATACACTCGATCATAAGGTACCGAGAAAATAACCTCTTTATTCGTATGATCAAGTGCCATTTCAAAATTAGAAGAATAATCGGCTGACAATTCATATTTCCCCGATTCGATAATTTTGTTTGCACAATCCAATGCTTTTTCCCATTGAGGTGCTCCGGTATACACTTCAGCATTTAAATAGACCCGTGCCAAAACCATATAAGCGGCCCATTTATTCATACGTCCGTAAGTTGTAGCATCAGCCTCTTCTTTCAAATCCGGCAATACTTCGGTTAATTCAGAAATCACAAAGTCATACACTTGCTGACGCGTTGCTTGTGTGGGAATTTCGTCCGTAAAGGCCGTTACCAAAGGAACATTTCCATGTGTATCTAATAAAATAGCATACCAAAATGCACGAATCGCGCGCAGCTCTGCTATAGTTGCCTCTTTTAAATCTCCAGTCGGCAATCGGTCTTCTTTAACCTGATCTAAAATTCTATTGGCAATGTTAATCCCACTGTAACAAGTTTCATAGGTATTCTGTGGCTGCCATTGCTCTGAAGTCCATTCATGTTGATGCATCCGGCGATACGTACCGCCATCATCCCATCCGTTCGGACGAGTCGGAGTAATAATACAATCGCCCGGTTCTTCCTGAAGATCGAAATAACCCTGCCAATTCATAATATATGTAAGCGGTGAATAAGTACTGGCTAATAAAGAAGCCACATCCTGTTCGGTCGCAATAAAATCTTTTTCAATAACTTCGGAGTAAGCTTTTTCTTCCAAGTCGAAACAACCGGTCAAAAGGACAGGGATTAACAAAGTAAACGACCATTTATATATCTTTTTCATATTTCTTCCTTTTTAATTAGATTAGAATGTTACATTAACACCGAATGTAAATGAACGTACAGTTGGATATTTATCACGATCATCATTTCCTGGATCATTTCCTGTCATTTGAACTTCCGGATCGATACCGCTATATCCTGTAATAGTTGCCAAATTCAAACAAGAAGCATAGATTCTCAGATTCTTGACATATTTCGTTTTAATCTGATTAAAAGTATATCCCAAAGTCACATTATCTATTTTCCAATAATCTCCCTTTTCAATATATTCACTCACATAACGCTGAGAATCGTTCAAAACCACTTTCTCTCCGGTTGGTTTTCCTGTAGCCAAATCAATTATCGGATGCTTATCAAACGCACTGTTCAGCACATTGTATTGAATTGTTGGATTTCCGTAAAACATTTTTTGAAAATTTAAAATTTCAAAATTGAAAGCACCACGCATACTGACCGAAAGATCAAAGTTTTTATAACGAAATTGATTATTCCAGTTCAGGAATGTTGTCGGAACGCCGTTCCCTAACTTTTGTTTATCTTCATCTCCTGCATTTTCTGCCAAATCATAATATACACCCGTTACATTACCTTCTTCATCATGATTTAATCTTTCAACAACCCATTTACCATCACTGGAAAGACCGACGGATTTCAGTCCGTAAAAGTCACCGATGGGGCCGCCTATTTTATTCCGATGCGTATATTGTTGAATCGGTTCTCCAGTAGCCCCATCTTCAAAATAATCCAGAGGTGAAGTAAACTTATCGTTACCCAAAGCCCTTAATTCATTTTTGTTAGTTGAAAAAGTCATACTCGTATTCCATTCGAAATCTTTCGTTACGACAGGTATGGCATTTAAAGCAAGTTCAAATCCTTTATTCCGGATTTGTCCGGCATTCGCCATAATTGAAGTATATAGATAAGGAGGAGAAGCCACAAAATAATTCCATAAGGCGTCTTTGGTATCTCTTAAATATACATCGAAGGAACCGCCTAAACGACCACCCCAGAAGTCGAATTCAGCTCCTACATTATATTCATATTTTTTCTCCCATCTTAAATCCGGATTAGGGTTACGGGCAGGGATTAATGTATTGATCCAGGAGCCATTATATAAAAAGTAATTTTCATAATTCAACGAAGCCAGAGATTGATAAGGATAATAAATATTAGTCCCCGTTACCCCATATCCCGCACGGATTTTTAAGTTATCTACCCAATCCACATCTTCCATAAAACTTTCATTATTCAAACGCCATCCGAAAGAAATTGCCGGGAAATTCCCCCATTTGTGATCTTCCCCGAATTTTGTAGAACCGTCTCGACGAATAGAAAGCATCAACAAATAACGATCGTCGTAATTATAGGTAGCACGCGCAAATAAGCCGATTAGTTTTTCATCTTTTTTATAAGAAGCAATGCCTCCATCCCCATTTTTGATCCCCAAACCGGAATTCATATTATTATAGCTGTACGAATCTGTAGGGAAATTACGATTATTCATAGAAAATTCTTCGAATACAGAATACTCATAGTTGTAACCTCCGACAAAACCTATAGTGTGTTTATCGTATGCCTTATTCCAAGTTGCAGTAAGTTCCGTTAAATCATTCCGGTAATCACTGGTATAACGATAGGCATAACCATTATACCCACTTTCTGTTGTGGTATAATGTTTGTGAGTTAAATAATATCCGTTTATGTTACTTTGCCCTTTTCGAGTGTACATCGCTTTTAAAGATAGATTATCGACCGGACGAAATTCCAAAGAACCTGTAAAACGAACGTTGCGATTCCGGTATTCTCCTTCACGCTCATTAAGCAATGATACCGGGTTAGTATAGAAATAAACATCACGCTCTACGTAATCGCCATTTTCATCATAAATAGGCTGAGTGGGGTTTTGAATGCATGATTGACGATAAACTTCTTCAAATAAACCTGAATTAGAAGCGGTATAGGCTTTCTTTTCATTGGCAATCACAGACATCGTCGAAATCAATTTCCCATCAAACATTTGATGGCTCATTTCAAAACGTCCGCGAATATTTTCCACATCCGATTTTTTCATTGTTCCCTGACGGTTTTCGTAGGTCAAGTTAGCCAACATACTGGTTTGTTTTCCTCCTCCACGGAACGTTAAATTATGGACATGCGTGATTCCCGTACGACTGATTTCATCCAACCAATCGGTCGTATCGCCATAATCTTTGTTATTAGCTGCAGAGAAAGACCATCCTTCTGCTAAACGGGCTCTTAAATCTTCGGCATCCATAAAGTCCGGCTTGCGTAACATACTAGCTACAGATACATATCCATTATAATCAATCGTTGCAGGCATATCACCCTTTCTGCTTTTTGTTGTGATAATAATTACACCGTTTGTACCGCGCGTCCCATAAATAGCCGTTGCCGAACCATCTTTCAACACGTCTATGGACTCAATATCTTCCGGCGCTACAGTTGTAAAAGAACCGGGTACACCATCGACAAGAATTAGCGGGCTACGATCTCCCTGAAGAGTCGTACTACCGCGCAAAATAACGGAAGTAGAAGCCGTAGGGTCTCCTGTCGGTAAAGAAATCTGCAAACCGGCCACTTTTCCCTGCACTAACTGTCCGGCATCCAAAATAGCTCCTTTGTTAAAGGATTCGGATTTGACACTGGCTACAGAACTGGTAACATCAGCTTTCCGTTGCGTACCATAACCAATCACAACAATTTCATCCATTAACTTCGAGTCCTCCCTCAATACCACTTCCAGACTTTTATTCGTTCCGGCTGGGATTTCCTGTTGCTGAAAACCCACATAAGAAAAAACCAAAACTGATTGGGAACTCGAAACGGTTAAGGAAAAAGTTCCATCCAAATCCGTCATTGTCCCATTTTGTGTTCCTTTCTCGACAATATTTACACCTGGCAATACATCACCTGATGCATCTTTGATAACACCTTTGATTGTTACATTTTGGTTTTGAGTAACAACCGGGTAATCATTTTTGCCGTTTTCCGCGACGACCTCAATAGTTGCCGTCAGGGCCAAACATACGGCGAGCAAACTCATTCTGGCGCTTTTGTTCACTTTAAAGTTGTTTTTCATGTTCAGAAATTTAAAATAGTCAACTTGTTCTAAAAACTCAATCTATATTAAAATATGTGTAGGGATTTTTCAATTCACTTTCCACTCAATAATTCCACCGGAATAGCCTCTGCGGCCAACGTCGATAACTTGGGGCCCTTTTTCATCCGAAACCTTATCCGTTTTCGGACGCTGTAATTGAGCAATAATCTTCAGTTCGGTTGTCGTCACCGGTTTAAACGTTACTTTGTTGTATTTATTCAACTCTGTGCCATAGGGCGAAGTAGCTTCCACTTCCTTCCATTCATCTCCCGATTTATACAATAGCTTCCACGATTCCGGCTCTTTATAGATCACATCATAATGTTCAAACGCCAACCAGTACACTTCTACGCTCGAAACTGTTTCCGGCTTTTCAAACTTGTATCCAACAGATTCTTCCGATCCCGACTTCAGCCACCAATATTGATACGGCGTATTTAAATCCGAAGATGATTTTGGTTCAAACTGGTCGTTCATTCCCCAGCCTCCAATCTGACGTGCTTTCGATGCAACCGTCGGTTCGGGTTGAACTATAGCATATTCCGATTTTTCCGGCGTCCAGACGACCAACTGACCAAGCCCGCGGTTATTCCATGTACTATATGGTATTGCCTTAAAGCGGAAAGGCGCTTCTTTCAATCCTCCGGTCAAACTATCTTTTATCACCCGATAGGCTTCACCTTCTAAAACCGTCACTCCATTTAACAATTCCTTTTCGTAATGAGATTCAATCTTCGAATCCCGGGGAATAATAATATCAAACACATAGTCTTTACCCTGATCTATACTTTCCAAAGCATAGACAACGGGGCCACGTTCCATAGCCAAGAGACCTTTGTCGTATTCTACTTTTTCATTAGCTTGTACCCGTCTTACCGGCATAGCCATCTCGATAGATACCACATCCCCGGCTTTCCACTGACGTTCTAATACAGCGTAACCTCCACGTGTTTTATAATTAACGCTTTTCTTATTCAGCAGAATCTTAACCTCAGACGTATTTCTATCTACATATTTATATAGATCTGTCGGTACCGGCTTGCTTTGTGCCCAACCCGGAATACGAAGTAATAAAGCGAATGTAGCCGCTTCGGCGGGATTCACCGCGATTTGCACGTGTCCATCCCACGGATATTGCGTTTTCTGAATCAGTTCTACATCTTTCTCGCCTACCTTTAATTTACTGTTTCCCTCTACATAGAGATTCACATAAATATCGTTCTTGTCAACAGCATACGTATAACCGGGAACAGACGCGACAAAGCGAGTCACATTTCCTGGGCAACAAGCACATCCGAACCACGGCGCACGTTGGGCATGCCCGTCCGAAGCCAACGGATTATCGTAAAAAAACTTATCCCCGCTCAACGACACTCCCGACATCACACCATTATAAAGTGTACGTTCCAAGACGTCGACATATTTCGATTCTCCTGTTGCCAGAAACATCCGTTGATTCCAATAAACATTCGCAATTGAGGCACACGTCTCACAATAATTATTGAAATTGTTCAGCTCGTAATCCGGGCCGAAACCCTCCCCCTGCGCGCGGGAGCCTATACCGCCCGTAATATACAATTTACGACCCGCCATATTGTTCCATACACGTTTGACTGCTGAAAACAAAGTCGTGTCGTGCTGCATTGAAGCAACATCCGTAACTCCTGAATAAAGATATCCTGCACGTACGGCATGCCCTACAATCTCTTCTTGTTGCAATATCGGCATATGATCCTGACTATACGGACTCAAGCGATGACCGTCTGTACCCCTACCGGTCTCATCCACAAAATAACGCGCCATATCTAAGTATTTAGCGTCTTGGGTAACATGATATAATTTCACTAATGCCATTTCGATAATCGGATGCCCCGACGGTACATGCTTCTGTCCTTCGTTCGGGCCAAACACCTTACAAACCAAATCAGCATTCTTGATTGCGACATCCAACAGCGTTCTTTTCCCAGTCGCCTTATAATGCGCAACAGCTGCTTCATACAAATGACCACTATTATACAACTCATGACTGTTGATCTTTTCCCAACGAGATTTTCCCCACCAACCAGACAAACGCGTACAATTATTCGTCACACAAGTAGTTAAATAACCATCCGGTTCTTGAGCTGAAGCAATCAGCGTAATTACACTATCTAAATATGCATCCAACTTCGCATCATATTTTACGGCTAAAGAATAAGATGCGCCTTCGATAATTTTATACGGATCCGTATCGTCAAACGAAAAGTCACCTTTATGCTCTCCTTTAATCAAACCACCTGCCAAAGCAAAATTGTCGAAACGACCGTTGATCTCACATTGATGAAAGGCCGACGGAATAGATACCGTCCGGTTAATCTCCATCCTCGGCAACCAAAAATTATCCGTAAAATGTACCGCTGTAAACGGCACTTCCTTAATTTCTCCTAACTGAACGTTTGAAGGCTCTTCTTTTGTCACGTGACTACACGCCAAGGAAAACGGAACTAACATTAGTAATAAATAATTTTTCTTTTTCATGTATTCGATTTATGCATTAACAACAATTCACCCTTTAGTTAAAAACTCAAAACTCGACTTTGCGAAATAAGTGTATTATTTCTATTTGATATGCGACAAAAATCTAATAGAATAATAGATTAATACATTATTTTATAAAATTTACAGTCATTTATCACCAATGTCATAAAAATTAAAGAAATCCTTAAAACAGAATACGCAACGTTTACATTACCACAATTTTCTATATTTCTTCTTTGAAAACCCAGAAAAAAAATAATAGAGAATATATTCTTAATTAAAAAGATAATGTAAATTATTCTTTCCAGTAGCTTTATTCTTGTAGAGAAAACACCCATATAATAATATATATATCAAACAATTAAACAAAACAATTAGACTTCTTTATCATTTTAATAGATCATTTTTGCATCACGATGAAAGAAAAAAAATAATAGTTTTCCTATCTTTGTCTATCTCTCTCTGCATTATGAATGAACAGATCAAGAACAAGATGATTAAACCTCGTATATATTGGCTTACTTTTATAGTTGGAATGTTATGCGGGACAGCATTCGCAGAACAATTCAGGTTTAAACATTTCAGCACAGCAGAAGGGCTGCCGTCCAACTTTATTCGCAGTATAACGCAGGATTACCGTGGCTTTATATGGATCGGGACGGAAAATGGGATTTCCAGATTTAACGGACGCAACTTTAAGACTTTTAAAAATATTTCAGGCGATTCGACCTCGATCGGATCTAGCTATATCAATTTTGCTTTTGAAGATAGAAACAAATCGTTTTGGATTGGAACAAATTGTGGTGTATTTGTGTATGATCCGGAAATGGAATCTTTTTCCTTTTTTGGGAAAAAGACCGATGATCAGGCTGAAATTCGTACAAGTACTACTTATATTGTAGAAGACAAGAGGGGTAATATCTGGTTTGCAACCGAAGGGCAAGGGGTTTTCGTGTACGATATAGCAAAAAAGAAACTGTTCCAATTTAAATCGATCCCGGGAAAACCGGATGGCAGTCTCAGTTCCGATTTCATCCTCAGCCTTTCTATCGATAATAAAGAAAACGTATGGGTATCCACCAGATCAACAACAAATCCGCTATATCTATTTAACCGCGAAAAGAATTGTTTCCAACCTTTTATTATAAAAAAACAACCGCCAGCACTTCTTATTTACGCAATGACAGCCGACGTAAATGGAAATTTATGGTTAGGAACTTGGGAACATGGTATCTGTAAATTGATGATAAAAGACGGTACAATCAAAACGTTTGCTTCTCCTCAAGAGAAAGAGGGCATCTCACATATTCACTCCATTTTGTGGTATAATCAGGATTTATTATTGATCGGATCCGACGACGGAGTGTTACAATTTAATGTACATAATTATGACTATTCATTAATGACCTCCTCCGAACTGCAAAC
>JAQVZS010000011.1 GCA_028708075.1 Massilibacteroides sp. | reverse complement strand
TCGCCTGTAAAAAATTATTTCCTTACAGTCCCTGTACTACTTTCGTTGATTATGTAATCCTTTCAAAGATCTCGCTCTCGCTCTTTTTTTGCCTTGCGGCTTTACTCGATTGCGGGTGCAAAAGTAATTTTCTTTAATATACCTTCCAAACTTTATCCAATGTTTTTTTGAGAAAAAATCAGGACACCTCAATATATATTTGATTTACTGTTTATTAAAAACATCATTTATTTATTGCCTGTACCCTTTTTGTTTTTTATATTTATATTCATTATCAATATTTGCAAGTATGACGCACAATAATAATATAAGATGTCGCTCATGAAGGTTTTGTGCTTCTAACCGCTCATATTAAACGTGTTATTTATAGTAAAGTGTATGAATAATATCTTATATAGGAAAAAATTTATAATATAGGACACTATGTAATATAAGGGGAAAAGTGACTTGGATTCACCAATTCACGATATTTATAGACCACCTTTTTAAAATCTCCCCAGGTATCCCGTTTCAACTGTGGGTTTCTCAACAATGCCGAAGGATGATAAACCGGCATAAAAAGACGATTATCTTGTTCGATCCATCTACCACGAACCTGAGTGATGCGATAATCGGGGCCGATCATATATCTCAATGCCGTTGCTCCCAGCAAGATCACAATCTTCGGATCCATCAGTTCAAGCTGTTTATACAACCAGGGAATACAAACGGCAGCTTCCTGCGAAGTAGGCAAACGATTTCCCGGCGGTCTGCACCGAACAATGTTACTAATAAATACATGCTCCTCCCTGTTGAACGCACAAGCGGCAAGAATCTTGTCCAATAGAATTCCTGACGGCCCGATGAATGGTCTCCCAATCCGATCCTCATCTCTTCCGGGAGCTTCTCCAATTATAAAAATATCAGCACAACTATTTCCCTCCCCAAAAATGACATGATTCCGTGATTTCCACAAGTCGCATTTTTTACAATGCTCGATCTCCTCCCGTAACTGATTCATTGTTTGATCCATCATCCATTGTATAATATTTATTAAAATTCAATGCCCTCTCTCGCTTTAACCCCTTGTTGGTAATAATGCTTCACCTCTCTCATGTCAGTTACCAGATCTGCAAAATCAATCAATTCAGCTGGGGAATAACGGCCGGTAATAATAATCTCCATGTTGTTTGCTCTTTTTTTTAGCAGATCAATTAGCTCCTGTACCGAAAAAAGATTATAATAGAGAGCAATGGTTACTTCATCCAACACCGCTATATCATATTCCCCAGATATAAGCACTTTCCCCACCTCTGCCAATCCTTCTCTTGCTAACTTCACATCCTCTTCCGTAGGACTGTTTATAATGAAACAGCCTCTACCAAACTGTCGGACGGTAATCCCAGGCAGATATTTTTTAATCGCTATGATCTCCGAGTATACTCTTCCTTTTACAAACTGACCAATATAAACTCTTTTTCCGTCACCAACCGCACGTAGAGCCAACCCGAAGGCAGCAGTACTCTTGCCTTTTCCGTTGCCGGTGTATATATGAATATAACCTTTCATATTCGTTCACAAAAAATGATTAACCTCCTATAGTGCATGCATTGGACACCTTCAAGACAAAAACCGAAGGATAACGCGCCAACAAGGGATCCATCGTATCTGTAATAACCTGCATCACCAATTGGTACTCACCGGAGATGATGGTGCTCATATTTCCTATTTCAATCTCGATCATTTTATATTGCAACAACCTCTCCAAAAAATCTTTCACCGGAGCGGAATATTCGCCCATAAGAGCGTAATAGCTTATTTCTATTGCTATCTGCATATCATTTTTTTTTCACAATAGAGGCAATGAAAGCTGGTTGAACATCTCCTCTATCAATTTTATTATCTAACATTCCAAACTCTTCGTCATAATAAACTCCGTAGTATAACTGAGCGGTATCCAACAGAGAGAGGCGCTTTTTAATCTCTTCGGGAGTATAAAGGGTGGCATGTCTAAAGATGGAGGAGTGTTCTTTTTGTTTCCCAACCTCGGAAAGAGCATTCAGCCATCCAGTTATAAGAATCCCCTCAGGTTTCAGCACGCGACTAATCTCTTTGAAGAGAATGTCGATATCATCTACAAATTCAAAAAGAGTGATGGCGGCGATTACGTCAAACCTTTGATCCGGAAATGGAAGCCTCGACGCGTCTGCTTTGATCCAATGAACGTTTGAGATCTCTTTCCGTTGCGCCTGCTCCAGCATTGCCGCCGATTCATCCACAGCAATAACCCGGAACCCATTTTCGTTAAAAAAAGCAGTCCAATGACCGGTACCACACCCCAACTCCAGCATTTCTCTGCCATGAACCTGCGTTAGGATGTCGAGAATCAATGCTTTTTCTACCTTGTCAACAGCCTGACCACGACTTGTCTGATAGAATAAATCATATTCTTGTGCAAACGCTAACTCTTTATAAATATTCATTCTGTCCTATTTTAAGGGAAAAACACCTTACTATCGTTTTTATTATTCAATATCTTTATTCAGTTGATAATATCTTCAAAATTGTAATTGTGACACTGTTCTGTTTTCCCTAAACGGTCATAGTCTCATAACGTTTCTCATTCTGTTAGACATAACAACTGATTTCCGTCAGTTATTGCTAACAAATATATGGAATAAACGAACATACGTTCAGACTATATAAGTTAACTTATACTAAACACACATAACGACAATCTACGTACTCTGCACAATAATAGTTGCAGATCAGAAATATAAATATTGCTTTTATATAATAATGTTTGGGTATTAAGTATTTACAAAATTGTTATATAAAAGCAATATTTATCTAATTCATGCTAATGCTATTTACCAAAAGGAATAGTAAGCATTAAACAAATATTTCTACCAGGATTATTGTATCCCAAAGCTTTCAATGTAGACAAATGATCAATATACTTGTGGTCGAAAATATTTGTAGCCAGTAAAGCCAAATTAATTTCTTTATAAAATGATTTAATTTGGACATTCACACCAGCATCAAACAGCGTATAACCTGCTGTCTCCGTTTCATATAAAGAAGGATGATTCTGATGGGATGCACTTGTAATGCCCAGCCAAACAGAAGGACATTTTAAAACGCCCCACCTCTTAAAATTTGCAACAAATTTACCTTTTACTTTATTTGCGGGAATAAAAGGCAAATAATTGCCTCCATTTTCCTTTCCCGTCACAGAAGAATAACTCCCCTTAACTAAAAGCCATTGGAGGAAAGGCAAGCAATATTCAAAGGCTAATTCACCGCCATATAAACGTGCGTTTGTTTGTGAAAACTGATAAATAGCAATACCATCAGTATTCTGTTCTCCGGTTGGAGAAATATAAATATAGTTATTTATATAATTATAAAAACCTGCTGCATCAACTGATAAATAAGTAGAATGATAGTGTAAACTCAAATCAGCTTCATAGGCATTTTCCGGATCAAGATTATTATTTCCATATTCATACCTGTTTCCATGTAATCCGTTAGAAGTCAGTTCTGACAAATTAGGAACCCGATATGCTTTCGCCAAATTAGAACGGATAAATATTTTATCGGTCAAACTATAGGTCATGCCTACTGAACCATTGACAGTATGAAAATCACGACTTACCGGAGCATGATAAGTAGACGTTCCTTCATCACCCATACTTTTAGATTTTGTATGATACATATCATAACGAATTCCCCCCAACAATTTTAACTTCGAGAAAAAAGTATGTTGTGCTAAAAACAGAGCCCCGAGTGTGTTAACATCAGCATCAGGCAAAAACTCGGAAACCCGGTGATGTTGGTTACGGTTAGTCTGATCCAGACCTTGCAAAGCAAATATATATTCAGAATTCCGGTCTGAAGGTAAATAAAGTTTTGATTCATAAGTTAACGTATTCAGCCGCATTTCCACTGTCGGATCGACAGCTATTGTCCTCAATTTTCTGTAAGCAGACTGAAACGCAACGTTTGTCTCCCATTTGAACCGTCCCAATAGCAAAATGTTTTTTGACGAAAGTTGATGATGATCCAAATCCTGATACCAGATTTTATTTTTACGTCCACGTTCTGTAATCAGAGACTGAACCGCAGGAACACACATGCCCAACTTTTGCCCGAAGTAATCATAATCCAGTTTAAAACTACTAATTTTGCCACTATAGCCAATATTGGCATTAGCCGACCATTCATTAAAACGGGAATTCGGAGTAAAATCTCCCCCACCCTGCTTGTAATCAGCATGGCTCTTTTGGTTTACACCAGCCCCACCAAATAAATGCTTGCCGGCACTTTTTATATTCAAGCCATTCGTAATGCCTTGTGTATTGGAATATAATCCGCCAACATATTCTCCCTCAATTTTACCTATCGGAGCAGGATCAGCTTTTATAAAGTTCAGTACCCCCCCAATTGCATCAGAACCATATAGCATGGAAGCAGGGCCTTTCACCACTTCCACTTTACTCAAATTATTATCATCAACTCCTAATGGATGATTCTCGCTAAATTGATAATTTTCAATTCTTACTCCATCATTCAAGACAAGCACATCATTCATCGATAATCCTCTAATTAAAGGCTTGGATACCCCTGTCCCCTTTGATATCATATCGACTCCGGGAACAGAGGACAATGATTCCATTAAATTGGGCGTCCCCATAAGTAACAAATCACTTTTCTTTATTACATCAATCTTAATGGCACTTTCATGCTGAAAAGCACTATTACTGCCCGTAATGACTACTTCTTGAGCTCTAATGACAGATGGCTTTAATTTTAATATAAGCTGTTTCTTTTCAAATGCATTTGCATTAAAATCTCTCAAAAGAGTCTCAAACCCCACATAAGAGACAACAATTCGCAAGTTTTTATATGGCAAATTTTTTAACGTAAACAATCCATTTTCATCAGTAACAGTTCCCTTGTTTAAATCTGGGATAAACAAAGTAGCTCCAGCCAAAGGAGAATCATCATCGACATTAACGACTTTCCCAGTTAACAAATTCTGCGCACTCAACTGTAAAGAAATAAGTGCGACGAATAAAAATAATATACTTTTTTTCATTATATGATATATCCTTTTTTTTAATTATAAAAAACACTGCCCCAACCTACGAAACATAATATTATCATATTCAATTACAATAATACTATCAACTCCATACGGACAAGACTATAAACTCTAGCAGAACTATATTATTAATTTATAGAATTTATAAAATTCTATACAATATTCTACAAGATAGGAGGAGCGCGTAAAACATAAGAAAAGTGAAACTTTAAATTAATAATGGATATTACCTTAGAAACAATTCGACAATAATAAAGCTCAAAAACCTCGAAAAAAAATCTTTCCGTCAAAATAAAAGAAGAAAAAAGAAAATGGCAAATTGGACAATCACAACAGCTATGATAACTAACAACATTCCCTTTTACAGAAACGACAGTCAAGTCTATTTCATGATAATGAAATGTTTTGACCATAGCTATCGGAGAAAGTGTGGCCAGAAGCAACCATGCCACAATTCTTCTGTGATTTGTAACCTTTTTAATCTTCATCCTTATTCAAAATATACAAAGATAAATATATTATATTAATGAAACAATGTTTCATGTTCAAAAATATTAATACAACTTGTATATGCCTTTATAAAAATATATCTTTGTGAATAGGAAAGAAAAAGAAGGGGAAATGGATATAGCAGAGTTATTAAAAAATAAGGGACTAAAAAAAACGAATGCCCGAGTGAAGATTTCATCTATATTAAGTCAAAGCGTACAACCTCTGTCAGAAAAAGAAATAAAAAAGAAAATGGGAAATGAATATGATAGAATTACCTTCTACAGAACAGTACAAGTCCTTATTAAAGCTGACATTATACACCGGATTATTGTGGACAATACTCAAATAAAGTATGCTTTTACCAAAGATGACAAGAATGAATTGGACAAAACGGAACACATTCACTTCTACTGTACACAATGCCATAAGCTAATCTGTCTGGAAGATGTATTGGTACAATATTATGAGTTACCGAAAGGTTATATTCAAAGCGAATGTGCTGTATTGATTAAAGGAATTTGCAAAAATTGCAATGAAAAAAAATAAGAGTGTCCCTTTAATATCAAATTATAAGACTGATGCATATTATATAGTTTACCGCAATAGATTCCATTATGGCCATGTTTTGAACTTTATTTTTAGATATTTTATTGATAAAAGTCTTTATCCTGACTCCAAAGATTTTTCATGAAATTCTATAATAATTCAAAAAAACATACGTAACTTGCGCAACATATGAGAAGTCTGTTCAAAAAGTGTCTGAGTATAATTTTGCCCACCATATTTATTTTATATATGGGGAGCGTTATTTCTTTTACACACGTCCATATAATCAATGGAGTAACAATTGTTCACTCCCACCCTTATCATAAAAATGCGGACGGAACGGAACATGAACATACAGGGATGGAGCTTCAAATGCTGCATCAACTTTCAACAATCCTACAAGTAGGATCCTGCCTGTTTGAATTTCAGACTAGACCTTTCTATATTACAGAAAAAACATTAATTTGTCAACCTGTTTTTCATACCTACTCTCTCAAAATAGCCAGAAGCATTCAGCTTCGAGCCCCCCCCATTTCTGTTTTTCATATTCTATAATTAATTAATGGCAACAGATCTATTTTCTGTGCCCATTTTTATAAAAAATACGAATCAGTTCCAAAATGATGATGAAAACAAAAAATTCTTCATCCTATTGGTTATGCGTAGAAAAATAAATACAAAAACATACGCATGAAACTATTTGCCACAAAAAATTCGTGTCAATATTTAACTGTTATTGAATTGAATTTTCATGGTGAAGTTTGGACTGATTTTTTATTAAAATTAATATATATATATAATGAACAAATATATTTTTCTATTAATATGTCTGTGTTTCTCTGGAACACAAGCAAAATCTGTACAACCTCAACAAAAAAGAACAGATGCAAGCATTATCGGTCATATATTGGATAAGAAAACAAAAGAACATATTCCTTATATAAATGTATATTTGAAAGGAACAACCATTGGCACAGCAACAGATGCCTCCGGTCATTATTTTCTGAAAGATTTGCCTGAAGGGGACTTCATCCTTGAAGCTAAATTCATTGGTTATAAGGCAGAACAACAATCCGCGCAGATTATAAAAGGAAAGACCCTCGAAGTCAATTTTGAATTAGAAGAAGAAAATATTGCACTTAATGAAGTCGTCGTGTCGGCCAACCGAAATGAAACAGAAAGAAGAATGGCTCCCACTTTGGTAAGTGTCCTCGACACCAAAACCTTTATTCGGACAAATGCAATAACTCTTTCGCAGGGCTTGAATTTTCAGCCGGGACTTCGAGTTGAAACCAACTGTCAAAATTGCGGTTTCACGCAAGTGCGCATGAATGGACTCGAAGGTTCCTATTCACAAATACTCATAGATTCGCGTCCTATATTCAGTGCTTTAACGGGTGTATACGGATTGGATCAAATTCCGGCCAATATGATCGAGCGAATAGAAGTTATACGAGGAGGGGGATCAGCCCTTTTCGGCTCCGCAGCCATTGCCGGGACAATCAACGTTATTACGAAAGAGCCCTTACGTAATTCCGCAGAATTATCTCATACAATCACTGCGATAAACGGCACAAACGATTTCGAAAACAACACCAGTTTTAATACGTCGCTTGTCTCGGACAATCAAAAAATGGGACTTATGACTTTCGGACAAAAAAGAGAAAGGGGAGCGTATGATCAGGACGGAGACGGATTCTCCGAATTGCCGAAACTACAAAACAGGACACTTGGATTCCGTTCTTATTACAAAACAGGAGTCTATTCCAAGATCAATCTGGAATATCACAACATGCATGAATTCCGTCGTGGTGGAGACCAGATAAAAAATGAACCTCACAATGCATACATTGCAGAGCAAATTGAATCCGGCATAGATGGTGGCGGATTTAGTTATAATATGACTTCGCCCGATTTAAGACATCGTATAAATCTTTACACGTCAGCCTAGATAACTAATCGAAAAAGTTATTATGGTGGAGGAATTCCTGTTTCCTTAATTTCGGTCAGTGAAATGACAGAAGAAGAACAATTGAAGACCATCAACGAACGGCTCAATTCTTATGGAAACACAAAAGGAGTTACCTATATCATCGGAGGGCAATATTCTTATGATTTTGACCAATTATTGTTTATGCCTTCTACGCTCACATCGGGAATCGAATACAACAACGACCATCTGGAAGACAGAAGCGGATACCGTGAGGAGATAATCAATCAAAAAATAAACATTAAAAGCGTATTTTTACAAAACGAATGGAAAAATGTCCGTTGGAGTTTTTTGATCGGAGCCAGAATAGACAAACACAGTTTAATGAAAAACGGTGTAATTAGCCCAAGGGCAAACATTCGTTACAATCCAACCAAAGATATTAATATTCGAGTAAGCTATGGACAAGGATTTCGCGCCCCGCAACTATTTGACGAAGACTTGCATGTCGATTTGGCCGGAGGAAGTCATATTATTTCGGAAAGAGATCCTGATCTCAAAGAAGAAAAATCGCACAGTCTGAGTACATCTATCGATTGGTACCATCAAATAGGCGCTACAGAAGTTAATTTTCTGGTAGAAAGTTTTTATACCAAACTGAAAGATCCGTTCACTTCTATATCAGAAGAACAAGAAGACGGGACTACGATTAAACATATTGTCAATGCTTCTGGGGCAAAAGTGTATGGCATCAATATAGAAGGGCGAACAGCATACAGTACATTAATAGAATTACAAATCGGTGCGACCATTCAACGCAGCAGATATGACGAAGCGCGGAAATGGTCGGACGACTCCAGCGACGATGTCCGTCCAGAAAAGAAAATAATGCGAACACCGGATGTCTATGGATTTTTTGTCGCGACATTAACCCCCTTCAAACGTTTCAATACATCCTTTTCCGGCAATTATACCGGTTCGATGTTAATTCCGCACGAAGCGGGAGTTATTGAAAAAAACCGTACCGAAAAATCACCAGCCTTCTTCGAACTCGGATTAAAAATAGCATATGAAGTTCCGCTTTACAGAGGATCCATTTTAGAAATCAATGGAGGCATTCGCAATCTATTTAATGAATATCAAAAAGACTTCGACAAAGGGCCAAACAGAGCCTCCAGCTATATTTATGGACCGGCTATGCCAAGAAATTTCTATGCGGGATTAAAAATGAGTTTCTAAGTCGGCGGTTAAAATATAAAAAAACAACTACCTTTGAACCAATGATCGCAATAGTGCGGCATTGGTTCATTTTAATTTACCGGCTTTATGGAAAAAACACTCGTTATTTTAAAACCCGGGTGCATATCTCGCGGATTAATCGGAGAGATTATTTCCCGCTTTGAAAAAAAAGGATTACGCTTGGCAGGAATGAAAATGATTTGGCTAAACGACGCTATTCTCAATAAACATTATGCCCATTTGGCTAACAAACCGTTTTTCATGCGGATAAAAAAAGGAATGATGGCAACTCCAGTCGTCGTTTGCTGCTGGGAGGGATTAGATGCCATAGATGTGGTACACACTATGGCCGGTAAAACAAATGGAAGGGAAGCGACCCCCGGAACAATTCGTGGAGATTACAGTATGAGCATACAAGAAAATATCGTTCATACCTCTGATTCTCCGGAAACAGCTGCGGTAGAAATCAAACGATTCTTTACGGAATCAGAGTTATTCAATTATTCATTGCCTTATACCAATAGTCTGTATTGCAGCGATGAATTATAAATAACAAAATGCGTTTTACAATTAATTAAAAAAATATGCACAATTGGTTTGAATGTAAGGTTACGTACGAAAAAGTTCTTGAAAACGGGATGCAGAAGAAAGTAACCGAACCCTATTTAGTAGATGCCTTATCGTTTACAGAAGCAGAAGCACGGATTATTGAAGAAATACGCCCCTACATTTCGGGTGAATTTACTGTAACCGGGATCAAAAGGGCACGTTTATCCGAACTTTTCTTTAATGAAAATGGAGATCGTTTTTATCGTATAAAAGTTTACTTTATTACATTAGACGAAAAGAGTGGTGCTGAAAAGAAAACCGCAGCTCAAATGTTAGCCCAAGCTTCTACGCTAAAAGAAGCGATTGCGGTTCTGGAAGACGGAATGAAAGGAACGATGGCAGATTACGTCATTGCATCAGTAATAGAAACACTGTTAATCGACGTTTTCCCATATTCGGCTGAAATTAAAACACCTAAATCACAGGAAGAATTAATCGCAGAACAAAGACAATGAGCATTTGTAATAACATAAAACACCTAAAAGCCTCTCTACCTGAAGGCGTCACACTCGTAGCCGTCTCCAAATATCATCCGAAAGAAGCTATACTCGAAGCCTATAACGCCGGGCAGCGTATTTTCGGAGAAAGTCGGGCACAAGAATTGGTTGCGAAGGAGAAAAGTCTTCCAGCCGATATCGAATGGCACTTTATTGGCCAGTTACAGACCAATAAGGTTAAAGAGATTGCTTCTTTTATTCATACCATTCACAGCATCGATTCATTAAAGTTGATCAACGAAACAGAGAAACAAGCTGCCAAACAGAATCGCATCATCCGTATTCTATTAGAAATTCATTTGGCACAAGAAGCTACGAAGTCGGGGTTTACACCCGAAGAATGTAAAAACTTACTTTCGACACTCTCGCTTAAAGATTATCCCCATCTGCAAATCGACGGGTTGATGACTATGGCGACTAATACGGAGAACACAGAACAAATCCATCAGGAATTTCGCCGTCTCCGTATACTGTTTGAAGAGTTAAAAAATAGCTATTTTCAAAATTCGGCAAATTTTACCGTTTTATCGATGGGTATGAGTGCAGACTATCCAATTGCAATCAGTGAAGGAAGCAATATGATTCGCATAGGGAGTAAGATATTCGAGGTAAGAGAATAATTTTCATGATTTAGCCTTGTTAATATTGTAAAAGAATCATCTGATTAAACATTTATCCTATTTTTATAAAGTTAAACTTAATTAACTCAAGACATGATTGACATTTCGACGTCTTACGCCGGGCTAAAATTGAAAAATCCAATTATAGTCAGCAGTTCCGGACTTACAAACAACGCAGTTAGAAATAGAGAATTAGAAAAAGCTGGCGCGGGAGCGATCGTTTTAAAATCGCTTTTTGAAGAGCAAATAGAAATGCACAGCCATTCTCTGATGCAAGATTCAGACTTTCCTGAAGCATCCGATTACATTCGAGGGTATATTAAAGCCAATCAGGTAAATAATTATATCGAACTTATCAAGAAAAGTAAAGAAAATTGTTCAATTCCTATCATCGCAAGCATTAATTGCTATCGTCCAGAAGCTTGGATCGAGTTTGCCATCCAAATACAGGATGCAGGCGCGGATGCTTTAGAATTAAATGTGTTTTCGCTGGAGACCGACTTAGTTTATCCAAATGAAAAATTGAAAAATAATTATGTTTCTATCCTTCGAAAAATTAAAGAAACAGTCTCGATTCCTGTGATTGTCAAGTTAGGGAAATACGTGGACAATCTTCCAGCATTGGTCAACGCTCTAAGGATTAATGGCGCTGATGCTGTCGTTCTTTTTAATCGTTTTTATCAGCCGGATATTGACATTAATTCTTTACAAATTGTTTCCGGCAACGTATTTAGCAACCATTCGGATTTAAGTGATACCTTACGTTGGACAGCCATTATTTCGGGGAAAATTCCGGAGATTGATATTGCATCTTCTACCGGGATCCATGATTGGGAGGATATTGTCAAATGTATTCTTACCGGAGCAACGGCTATTCAAATGTGTAGTTCTATATACAATCAGGGAGGCGAAATTATTTCTCAAGCTATTACTTGTCTTGAAGAATGGATGCAACAAACCAAATACAGAAGTCTTGAGGAATTCAGGGGTAAATTAAATTACGCCAAAATCCCGGATCCGGGAATGTACGAGCGTGCTCAATTCATGAAATACTTTTCAAACAGAGATTAACAACGTACTAGTTAATAATTTAAAAGCGTCTTTTCCCGAAGACGCTTTTTTTATGACTAAACATCGCATCAACTTATAACGATGGAAATATATTCAAAAAATATATTTTCCAAAAGACATAATACATAAAAGAAACTTTATACCTTTGTAACCCCAAAAACACAATAATAAACTTAAAACAAACCATAAAACAATAAAAAATGAAGTATTTAATAGTAGGAGGAGTAGCCGGAGGAGCCACAACTGCTGCCCGCCTAAGACGATTGGACGAAAAAGCAACCATTATTCTATTCGAACGTGGACAATATGTTTCTTATGCAAACTGCGGTCTGCCCTACTATATCGGAGGAACAATTGCTGAACGAGATAAATTATTTGTTCAAACAGTAGAAGGATTTACGGAACGTTTTAACATTGATATCCGAACCGAACAAGAAGTTCTCTCTATTGATCCAACAACGAAAGGAGTTTTTGTCCGAAACTTAGTTACAGGCGAAGAATACCTTGAGAATTACGACAAACTTATTTTATCGCCGGGAGCAGCTCCTGCCAAACCGCCAATCAAAGGGATCAATCAGGATAAAATATTTTCTTTGCGCACCGTTCCCGACACCGACCGTATCAAAGAATATGTTTGTAGTCGAAACCCTCGAAAAGCGTTAGTTATTGGAGCCGGATTTATCGGACTTGAAATGGTGGAAAACCTACGCGAATTAAATATCGAAGTTACTTTGGTTGAAAAAGCCAACCAAGTTATGGCGCCTCTTGACTATTCCATGGCCGCTATTGTACATCAACACTTGCGGGATAAGGGCGTGAAACTTATTTTGGAAGACGGAGTATCTCTATTTGAAGAAACGGGGAAAGAAGTCGTCGTCCATTTAGAAAGTGGAGAAAAAATAGAAACTGACATGGTCATCCTCAGTATCGGCGTCAAACCGGAAATTAAGTTAGCCAAAGAAGCCGGACTAACGATCGGGTCGTTAGGTGGTATTGAAGTGAACAAATACATGCAAACAAGTAATTCGGACATTTACGCGTTGGGTGATGCTGTAGAAGTAACCCATTTAGTGACGGGAAAACAGGCCTTAATTCCTCTTGCGGGTCCAGCAAACAAACAGGGTCGGATTGTCGCCGACAATATTGTATACGGAAATAAATACACGTACGCTGGCAGCATCGGAACTTCAATCGCAAAAGTTTTCGATTTGACAGTCGCTGCATCGGGGGCAAATGCCAAACAATTACAAAAAGAGTCAATCACTTACATTTCTTCTTATACACACGCGGCTTCGCATGCGAGTTATTATCCGGGTGCAATACCAATTAGTATTAAAATTCTTTTTGACCCGAAAAACGGACGATTATACGGAGCTCAGGCCGTAGGGATCGACGGCGTTGACAAACGTATCGAAATGCTCGCACAAGTAATCAGCAAGGGAGGGAATATAGCCGATTTAATTACAATCGAACAAGCCTACGCCCCACCCTATTCTTCCGCAAAAGATCCGGTTAACATGGCAGGTTTTGTTGCCGAAAATATTCTCACCGGCAAAGCAAAGATCATTCATTGGCGTGAAATAGCCGGATTACCGTCCACCGCTTTGCTGGTAGACGTCAGGACTTCAGACGAATACGAACTTGGAACTATTCCGGGTGCAATCAATATTCCTATTGATGAATTAAGAGGGAGGTTGAATGAATTATCCAAAGACAAAGAAATCGTGTTGTTCTGCGCCGTCGGATTAAGAGGGTATTTAGCTTGGCGCATCTTATCACAAAACGATTATAATCAAATATATAATCTATCCGGAGGTTATAAAACCTGGAGTATGGCTACGGCAAAAACCGATTCATCCAAACGATTGGTGTTCTATCAACCGACAATGGAAGACGGTCAAGAAGAAAAAACATCCGTTATTCACGTCGACGCCTGCGGATTGCAATGTCCCGGACCAATCATGCAACTGAAAAAGCATTACAGTACATTAAAATTGGGCGAACGATTAACTATAGAAGCCACTGATCCTGCTTTCGGACAGGATGTAACTTCATGGTGCAAAATGACCGGAGCAAATCTGGCTTCGTTGAAAAACAAGAATGGAATTATCCAGGCTATCGTGGAACGTAAAGAGCAATGTTCTGTATTGTCTTCCGGAAATAAAAAAAACAAAACGTTCGTCGTTTTCAGTGACGATCTGGATAAGGCGATCGCGTCTTTCGTTTTAGCGAACGGCGCCGCGTCTACAGGCGAAAAAGTAACAATGTTCTTTACTTTTTGGGGACTCAATATAATCAAAAAACGGAACAAACCTGCCGTCGAAAAAGATCTGTTGGGGAAAATGTTCAGTTGGATGTTACCGACACACAGCGGGGAATTAAAACTCTCCAAAATGAATATGGGCGGCATCGGCAGTCGGATGATGCGGCATATTATGAAGAAAAAAAATATTGACAGTCTCGAATCGTTGATGTACATGGCTATCGAAAACGGAGTGGAAATGATTGCCTGTACCATGAGTATGGATGTAATGGGTGTCAAAAAAGAGGAACTCATGGATCAGGTGACATTGGGGGGAGTAGCAACTTACCTGGAACGGGCAGAAGAAGCCAATCTCAATCTTTTCATTTAAAATACGCATAAAAAGAAAGGATTATGTTTGAATAAATGCATTCAATGAGTTAGTTTTGTCTCTCAGTTATTATCTTAAACAATTAAGAACAAATAAATTACAAAACAATATATTGTAACGTAAACAATATCTTAAATAGAATAACATGAGAATGAGACAACTGACCGTTTACGCCGCAGTGGCGTTATTGAGTGTAACATCGTGCACAAAGAAACAACATGAATATCCTTTCCAAAATCCCGACCTTCCCATCGAAGAACGAGTAGATAATCTTTTAAGTCTGCTTACTCCCGAAGAGAAGATCGGGCAAATGATGAACAGAACGCCGGCAATCGAGCGCTTGGGTATCCCGGAATACGACTGGTGGAACGAAGCACTTCACGGGATAGCCAGAGCCGGAAGGGCCACCGTCTTTCCTCAGGCAATCGGTATGGCAGCCACTTTCGACGACGAAGCTCTGCTACAAACATTTACCATGGTCAGTGATGAGGCACGTGCAAAATATCATCAATTTCAAAAAAACGGCGAATATGACCGATATAAAGGATTAACGTTCTGGACCCCTAATATTAATATATTCCGGGATCCAAGATGGGGACGAGGAATGGAAACCTACGGCGAAGATCCTTATTTAACTACGCGTATGGGCATAGCTGTTGTTAAAGGACTACAAGGTGACAATCCGGACTATTTCAAAACGCATGCTTGTGCGAAACATTATGCCGTACATAGCGGTCCGGAATGGAATCGGCACGAATATAATGCAGTCGTAACGCCCCGCGATCTTTGGGAAACTTATCTCCCTGCATTTGAAGCATTGGTCAAAGAGGGCAATGTACAGGAAGTGATGTGCGCCTATAATCGTTTCGAAGGTACACCTTGTTGTTCAAGCGACAAACTTTTAGTTCAGATTCTGCGAAACGACTGGGGATACGATAATATTATTTTATCCGACTGCGGAGCAATCGATGATTTCTGGCAAAGAGATAAGAACACGCCTCGCCACGAAACGCATGTTGACGCAGTCAGCGCATCTGTAGATGCTGTGTTAAACGGCACAGACCTGGAATGCGGAGGGAGTTACCGGGCTTTAAAAAAAGCGCTCGAAAACGGGAACATCACAGAAAAAGATTTAGATGTTTCGCTACGCAGGTTATTCCGCGCACGGATAGAATTAGGAATGTTCGATCCCGATGAACGTGTTCCTTTTTCCAAAATTCCTTACAGTATAGTGGAAAGTCCCAAGCATATCGATCAGGCTTTAGAAATGGCTCGGAAAAGCATTGTTTTGCTAAAGAATAAAAACAACCTGCTGCCTTTAAGCAAAAACACTAAAAAAATAGCCATTGTCGGGCCTAACGCTGCAGACTCCACCATGTTATGGGCAAATTATAACGGATTTCCCACCCATACGGTAACATTGCTGGAAGGCATTCGCAAAAAAGTTCCTCAAGCTGAAATAATCTATGAATACGGTTGTGATCATACCGGCAATACGATATTAAAAGATTTTGCGCCCTACATTTCTTCATCGATAGGACAAGGTTTTACCGCAGAGTTTTTTAACAACTGTGATTTTGAAGGGACACCTGTCTATCAGGGATTGGTTCAAAGCATTCATTATACATCAGGTGGGAACACGCAGTTTGCTCCGAATGTAAACCTGACCAATTTTTCCGCGCGTTTTACGGGTGTTTTTGAATCTCCAATTACTGGGAATGTAGATTTTCAACTCACCGGAAATGACGCGTTCCGGCTATTGATCAATGGAGAAAAAGTGACTGAAATGTGGGAAAGCGAATACACAAATGGACGAAAATATACGTTGAAAGCTGAACAAGGGAAAAAATATCCAATTGCCATTGAGTACATGCAACGCTTAGGGAATGCAGAGATAAACGTCGATTTCGGAGTTCGAGAAACGGTCAACCATCAGCAAACAGCCGATCGCGTAAAAGAGGCTGATGTGATTATCTTCGCGGGTGGTATATCCCCCCGGCTTGAGGGAGAAGAAATGCCTGTAGACGCCGATGGTTTCAGAAAAGGCGACCGCACGAATATCGAAATTCCTAAAGTCCAGCGTGAATTGGTTCAGGCATTGAAGGCAACAGGGAAACCAATCGTATATATTGTCTGCACCGGGAGTGCATTAGCCTTAACCTGGGAAGACCAGCACCTTGACGCGATCCTGAATGCCTGGTACGGCGGACAGGAAGGTGGTACGGCTGTTGCAGATGTTTTGTTCGGCGATTACAATCCTGCCGGACGCCTACCCGTCACATTTTATAAATCAGCCGACCAACTGCCGGATTTCGAAGACTACAACATGAAAGGACGTACGTACCGCTATATGACTGAAACACCCCTTTATCCTTTTGGCTACGGGCTCAGTTACACCACGTTCCGCTACTCCGATGCCAAGTTGTCAAAAAATACGTTGAACACAGAAGAAGGAGTTACAATCACATTCGAAATCAGTAACACAGGAAAATACGATGGAGACGAAGTAGCTCAACTTTACATCAAGAACTCGAACGATCCGAAAGCTCCGATAAAAACACTTCGCGCATTTAAACGCGTACCGGTAAAAGTCGGGACGACACAAACGGTAAGTTTGTTGTTAGATAAAAATGCATTTTATTCGTTTAATGACGAAACTCAGACCTTTGAAACCCGTCCGGGAACATATAAAATCCTTTACGGGAGTTCATCTATGGATAAAGATCTAAAATCGATTGATGTAACTATCGAATAAATCAACAGGAAAAGCGGTTGCTCCAAAAAACAGAACAACCGCTTTTGTTTTCCTTCCTGTTTTTTCACTCGGAAACCGGGAAATATAGGAAATTTAGACGAATACCTTCCGAGGAAATCACAGATAAAATAAGACTGATTCCTAAAACTTAACTATTTTTGCAAACAACAATTTTTTGTAGACATGAGAAGACTTTTTATCCAAAATTTCTTTTTACTACTGTTCCTCCCAGGTTTCTTAGTGCTAACCTCCATTCCGGTTACAGCTCAAAAAAAGGTAATACTAAGCGATGAGGCAGAAATCAGCCTACTCATATGTGGCCCTTCTCATGATGCTTCTTTTACGCTATATGGTCATGCCGCCATACGAATCCACGATCCGGGACAAACAATCGATATTATATTCAATTACGGGATTTTTGATTTTTCCGCGGCCAATTTTATTTACCGTTTTGCAAAAGGAGAAACCGATTATAAACTAGGTGCCACCGATTTTTTCAATTATATGATCGAATACCAAATGCGGGGAAGTTCTGTTAATGAATTAGTGCTGAATCTGACCAATAACGAAAAAAACCGGATATGGGATGCTTTACTGATTAATTATCTGCCGCAAAACAGAGTATACCGATACAATTTCTTTTTTGATAATTGCGCAACGCGACTTGTTACGTTAGTTGAACAAAATATAAATGGGAAAGTGGTTTACGATACCCGGCAACCGGAACAAACGTTTCGTGACCTAATCAATTATTGCACACGCGAGCACAACTGGCTCACATTCGGATGTGATCTGGCCTTAGGCAGCCCCACTGACCGAATTGCCACCCCACACGAGAAAATGTTTTTGCCGGAACAGCTCGAATCGGCATTCCGAACCGCTCAGATAAAAGAAAATACGGGGCATACACGTGCATTACTCAAAAAAGTAATTCCATTAGCCCCATTCGATCCGGAAATAAATAACTATCCTTCAGAAAAGATTACGCCTAACCTTGCCTTTTGGGTTCTTTTTACGCTTATTCTCTTTACTACAGTCTGGGAATTCCGGAAAAAGAAATACGTAAAGTTGCTCGATAGTGTACTTTTCAGTATTGCGGGAATCGCCGGATGCGTCCTGTTTTTTATCAGTTGCCTATCAATTCATCCTTCAGTATTTCCGAACTGGTCGCTTGTCTGGTTGCACCCGCTTCATCTCGTCGGTGCAGTACTAATTACAGTAAAAAAATTCCAGAAGGCAGCGAATTGCTATCATTTTATTAACTTTGTGGCGCTTACATTTCTGTTGGTTGGATGGTATTTCCTCCCTCAACACATGAATAGAGCGTTCATTCCGTTGATCCTTATCCTTTGGACAAGGTCAGCATTCACGGTTTACAGATCTAAAAAAGGCAAAGAATGAGACGATTAATTACCTCGCTAATCGCTATTTTGGCGGTAACCAATTTGGAAGCACAACAACAAGCGCCCAAACTTGTCGTTTGCATCACGGTGGATCAATTGCGGGGAGACTATATAGATTATTTCTATAATTCTTTCGGAGAAGGCGGTTTTAAACGGTTGTTGAACGAGGGTCGTTCGTATAAAAACATTCGTTTCGAATTTTCGAATGTAGATCAGGCAAGTGCTTTTGCTACATTATTCACGGGAAGCAACCCGTGTTATCATGGTATCCCATCAATTAAAAAGTTTGATTTCAACAAAGGATTGGAGGTCTCCATCCTGAATGATCCGAATTATCTGGGGAATTATACGCAAGAAAATTATTCACCTAAAGCATTATTAGCTTCTACAATCGGAGACGAACTCAAGATTGCCTCCAAAGGAAGAAGCGATGTTTACGCAATTGCTCCGGATCCGGAAAGTGCCATTCTCTCTGCCGGTCATGCGGCCAACGGCGCGTTTTGGATGGATGATTATAATGGTAAATGGGCAACTACCACCTATTTTAAAGGAATTCCGTGGTATGTAGACCGTTATAACAGTGGCCCCGAATCGCTGACTTCGCGACTCGAAAAAATGGTATGGACCCCATCTCTGCCCCTTGACAAACTAAACGCGTTTCCTTATATATTGGAAGATATTCCCTTTAAATATACATTCAGTGAAAAAAGCGGAACGGCGTATCTGAACTTGAAAACTTCTCCGTTTATTAATAAAGAAATCAACCGTCTGGCGATACAATTCTTGGAATACGGCGCTTTCGGCACACGATCCTGCCCGGATATGCTTGCGATCACCTATTACGCAGGCAATTATCGCGGGATAATGAATAAAGAATACACCCGTGAGATACAGGATACGTATTACCAGCTGGATAAAGACATCGAACAGCTATTACAGACGATCGACAAAAAAGTAGGACTGACAAATACGTTGATTGTCTTTACCGGAAGCGGATATTACAAAAGTATAGAAGATTATCCGGAAGGGATGCCGCTCGGAGGCGGTGAATTCCATCCGAAACGCTGTATCGCCCTCCTGAATATGTATCTAATGGCTATTTACGGTCAGACAAACTGGGTGACAGGATACTACAACAACCAGATTTACTTAAACCGGAAAGGTATAGAAGACGCAAAAATAAGTCTCCCGGAGATGCAGATGAAAGCCGCAGAATTCGTTCGAGAATTCAGTGGCGTACAAAACGTAACGACCGACTTTGCCTTACGTACAGGCGACTGGAACGAAGGGACTTCCCCTCTCCGCCAGGGAACGCATCATTTAGGACGGGGAGATCTTGTTATCGAACTTCAGCCGGGATGGCTCATCAACAAAGACAATAATAAAGAAAAACCAAAAGTTGTCCGCAATAACGCGGTCATTACGCCGCTTATATTTTTAGGCAACGGAATCAAGCCGGAACACATCTATCGAGAAATTAAAGCGACGGAAGTGGCCCCTACCGTTACCCACGTACTCCGGATCAGGCCACCGAACGCAAGTCAGGATTTACCGCTTTCTGAGTTTAGTAAAAAATAATAACACGAAAAATAATAGAAAACATACTATGGGATTTAACGAATTCATGACGAAGTTATTCGGCAACAAGTCGCAACGTGACCTGAAAACAATACAGCCATACGTCGACAAGATCAAAGCCGTATATCCGTCTATCGCCACTTTGTCCAATGATGAATTACGGGCAAAAACCGACGATATCAAACAACATATTCAGGATTATGTGGCGGACGACCGCGCAAAAGTTGTCGAACTGCGTAAAGATATAGATGATAAAGAACTGGAAGAGCGTGAAACGATCTGGGCAGAAGTCGATAAAATAGAAAAAAACATCACCGAAAAAATGGAAGTCATTCTGGAAGAAGTTCTTCCGGAAGTATTCGCGATTGTCAAAGATACGGCTCGCCGTTTCACTGAAAATGAAGAAATCGTGGTAACAGCCAACGATTTCGATCGCGATCTGGCGGCCAAGCATGACTTTGTCCACATCGAAGGCGATAAAGCCATTTATCAAAATCACTGGATGGCCGGTGGTAATGAAATCACGTGGGATATGATTCATTACGACGTCCAATTATTCGGAGGGGTCGTATTACATAAAGGAAAAATTGCGGAAATGGCCACAGGTGAAGGAAAAACCTTGGTCGCTACTCTGCCCGTATTCTTGAATGCCTTGACTCGTAATGGAGTACACATCGTAACAGTCAATGATTATCTGTCTAAACGTGACTCCGAATGGATGGGCCCGTTGTATATGTTCCACGGATTATCGGTCGACTGCATCGACAAGCATCAACCCAATTCGGATGCCCGCCGCGCAGCCTACAACGCCGATATCACTTTTGGGACGAATAATGAATTCGGGTTCGATTACCTGCGAGACAATATGGCGATCAGTCCAAACGATTTGGTACAGCGCAAACACAATTATGCCATCGTCGATGAGGTCGACTCCGTATTGATCGATGACGCCCGTACGCCATTAATTATCTCCGGCCCTATCCCCCGTGGCGAAGAACAGCTTTTCGATCAGTTCCGCCCGAATGTAGAAGTGGTTGTTAACGCACAAAAAAACCTCTGCACCAAATTATTGACGGAAGCCAAACAGAAAATAACCAATCCGGACGAAAAAGTAGCGGAAGATGGATTCCTCCAACTTTATCGTTCCTTTAAAGGGTTTCCCAAAAACAAAGCGCTAATTAAGTTCTTAAGTGAACCGGGCATCAAAGCGGGTATGCTTAAGACTGAAACGCTTTATATGGAAAACAATATGCGTAATATGCATATCGTTACAGATGAGCTTTATTTTGTAATTGACGAAAAAAATAACAGTATAGAGCTGACTGACAAGGGTATAGACTTACTCACAGGGAAAAGCGACGATCCGCAATTCTTTGTCCTTCCGGATATTACTTCCGAACTGTCGCAATTGGACAAAGAAGGTAATAATGAAGAAGAAAGACAGGCCCGGAAAGATGAAATACTAGCCAATTACTCGATAAAAAGCGAACGTGTTCATACGATCAATCAATTGTTGAAAGCGTATACTTTATTTGAAAAAGACGACGAATATGTCGTTATCGACAACAAGGTAATGATTGTCGATGAACAAACCGGACGCATCATGGAAGGACGCCGTTATTCGGACGGACTGCACCAAGCGATAGAAGCAAAGGAAGGTGTAAAGGTGGAAGCGGCTACGCAAACATTCGCAACCATCACCTTGCAGAATTATTTCCGTATGTATCACAAGCTGGCCGGGATGACTGGTACGGCGGAAACAGAAGCGGGTGAGTTCTGGGATATCTATAAATTGGATGTCGTCGTGATTCCGACCAACCGTCCTATTGTGCGCAAGGACATGAACGACCGTATTTACAAGACAAAACGCGAGAAATACTCGGCCGTAATTGAAGAAATCAGTTCGTTGATCGAAGCCGGCCGACCCATACTTGTGGGTACTACTTCCGTCGAAATATCGGAATTACTAAGCAGAATGCTTACCCTGCGGAAAATACCGCACAACGTATTGAACGCAAAATTACACCAGCGTGAAGCTGAAATTGTTGCACAAGCGGGTATGAAAGGAACGGTAACCATCGCAACCAACATGGCCGGTCGTGGTACCGATATTAAATTATCGCCGGAAGTAAAAGCTGCCGGTGGGTTAGCAATTATTGGTACGGAACGCCATGAAAGCCGCCGCGTAGACAGACAGTTACGAGGTCGTTCCGGACGTCAGGGCGACCCAGGTTCTTCAGTATTCTTTGTCTCACTGGAGGACGACCTGATGCGTTTGTTCGCTTCCGAAAAAATAGCCGGTTTGATGGACCGACTCGGATTTAAGGAAGGAGAGGTACTTGAACACAGTATGTTGAGCAAATCCGTCGAACGTGCTCAAAAGAAAGTTGAAGAAAACAACTTCGGGATTCGTAAACGGTTGTTGGAATACGATGATGTAATGAATTCACAACGTAAGGTTATCTATACCCGTAGACGCCATGCATTGATGGGCGAACGAATAGGGCTTGACGTGTTGAACACAATTTACGACACATCTATTACTATCGCCGAACAACACGCTCAAGACAACGATTTCGAAGGATTCAAACTTGAACTGTTCCGTACGTTCGCTTTGGAATGTCCGTTCTCAGATGAAGAATTCAAGAGCATAAGGCAAGATCAGCTGTCTGACAAATTATTCGATAGCGTACTTCTTACGTTTAAACGCAGAATGGAACGTATTGCCCAAGTGGCACATCCGGTCATCAAACAGGTTTATGAAAATCAGGGCGCTCAATACGAAAATATTCTGATCCCGATTACGGACGGCAAACGAATGTATAATATTTCCTGTAACTTAAAAGAAGCGTATGAAACAGAAAGTAAAGTGATAGCAAAAGCCTTTCAGAAAGCGATCACACTGCATACAATTGATGAAGCCTGGAAAGAACACCTCCGCGAAATGGACGAGCTGCGTCATTCCGTACAAAACGCCAGTTATGAAAATAAGGATCCATTGTTGATCTACAAGCTGGAGTCTTATAATTTATTTAAAGCGATGGTCGATACAATGAACCGAAAAACAGCCAGCATTTTGATGCGTGGACAAATACCGGTTCGTGAAGAATCGGCAGAAGCTCAGGAAGCACGCCAGCGTATCGCTCTTAGACGGGCCGCACCGGAACGCAGACAAGATTTAAGCCGCTATCGTATGGGTAGAAACGAAAGCGCGGAAAATCCGAATATGCCTCCTCTGCCAAATCAAACACAGCCACAACGGCACGAACCAATCCGTGCGGAGAAGAAAGTAGGACGTAACGATCCATGTCCTTGTGGAAGCGGGAAGAAATACAAGAATTGCCACGGAAAAGGGTTATAAACAAAAAAAAGGAAAGCGGTGAACCAATCGGGTTTTACCGCTTTTTTGATCTCTATCAAAAAAAAATTTCTTCCCGATAAATGTTTTTTCCGTTCACTACGAATTATTATTTCCACAGTTGTAGTAAATAATTACTACAATTGTGGAAAATAATTACCACAGTTGTCAAAAAACTTTACGACAACTGTTCAACAAAACAATCAAACCGATCGAGAAAAAAGATAATCCCAAAGAAAAAAAAGAAAGATCAAGACGATTCAAAAAAACCGTCTCTGAGCATTTATCTAACCAACCACAAATTCATTTCCGGCGATATTCTTGAGGAGAAATACCTGTATGCGTAGTGAAATAACGACTAAAATACGATTGATTCGAAAAATTCAATTTATCGCCGATTTGTTGTATCGTCATCGTCGTATTCTTCAATAATGTTTTTGCTTCCAAAATAACATATTCATTAATCCAATCGGCCGCTTTCTTCCCGCTCACAGTCCAAATTATCTTTGAAAAATATTTCGGCGTCAACGAAGCTTTTCCGGCATAATAAAGAATTTTTCGGTGCTGGTAAAAGTCTGTGCTAACATCTTTGATGAAATGATAAAAAATTTCATCCTGCCTATTGCTCATTTTCATGATCTTCTCTTGTTCCGAAACAAAAATGTGGCAAACATGATACAACATGATCCGAAAATAATGATGCACAATCAATCCTCTATATCTATTTTCTTTTTGCCTTATGGTATGTCGGATACTTTTGAAAAGAAACTGTTCTTCTTCCATTATATCTTTCGACAAAGAAAAACAGGATTGCCAGGTCAATGTCTTCCCGATATTAAAAAGAATACTGCGTATATCATCCTGTTCCAAAAGGAATTCATCCTTCAACAAAATAAATCCGGCTTTGAAGTTGGGACTAATTTCCATGATTTGAATAATCTGATCGGTCACAATGATGATAAATTTATTTTCAGAAAGGAGATAATCTTTTACACCAGCTTTAATTCGGGAAAACCCTTCCGTACAAAAAATGATCATATTCAGATTTATCTTCATCGGATAACGAGAAGTCTCAAACAGTTGGAACACTTCAATCTGTTCCTCAAAATTGTCGAAAACGACAAAATCACGCGAAAGAGTATCCGTTTTAATTCTCTTCCAAATCTCTTCCAAACCAACATTAAATACATTTTCATCCATAAAACAAATGTTAATTGTACAAAAATGGGGAAAAAGAGGTAGTCCACCAAGAGAAATTCGACCTTTTGGCAAATTTCTCCGATTTTTATGACTTGTTTTGTACTTAATAAAAACAGACTTTTGCATAAAAATAAAGGCAATGAAAAAGATTTTAGTTATTATTTCAGGTATTACTCTGTTCTTTTTAGGGGCTTGTTCGAATAAAAAGGAAAGCAAAGAGATTATTCCTTTTGTGAAAACGACGAATGTTCTACCGCACAAAAACAGACAAGAAATCATCCTGCCGGGCAAAATAAAAGCATCGCTGGATGTCAATCTGTCGTTTAAAGTTAGCGGAACCATCCAGAAGATGTATGTCAACGCGGGAGATTATGTCCGTCACGGACAACTATTGGCCGAAATGGATCCCAAAGACTACGAGATACAGTTGTCCGCCACAGAAGCCGAATATAAACAGATAAAAGGAGAAGCCGAGCGGATCATAGCGCTTTATGAAAGAGGAAGCGTAACGAAAAATGATTACGAGAAGGCGGTTTATGGATTAAAGCAAATCACGGCAAAATACGACGCACATAAAAAAGTGCTGAACGATACCCGACTTTATGCGCCTTTCGACGGATATATCCAGAAACGATTATTTCAACCTAACGAAACCATCGCCGCCGGCTACCCAGTCTTCTCAATGATTAATGCCGGAAAACTCGAAGTTGAAATCAATATTGCTTCATCCGATTATATGAAAAAAGAGCGTTTTACAGATTATAGCTGTGCAATCGACGTATTGGAAGGACAGATTTTTCCACTCGAATTAATTGCCATAAATCAGAAGGCAAACATGAATCAATTATATACCATGCGTCTCGCTTTCAAAGAACAAATGGCGCACTCGTCTCCCACTCCTGGAATGACAACGATGGTATCGATTTATTATCAGGACGAGTCGGACAAAAAAGTATCCATCCCTCTTTCTGCCGTATTCGAAAAAAATTCCGAATCCTACGTATGGATATACAATCCGCAAAACCAACAAATAAAAATGCAAAAAATCAAAATTGCGGAAATTCTACTGAACGGAACGGTCATTCTTTCTGAAGGGCCTGAAGCCGGGGAAATGGTCGTTGCAGCAGGTGTCCATAGTCTGAAAGAAGGCGAAAAAGTCAAACCCCTCGCCTCATCATCACCTACAAATATAGGAGGGCTGTTATAATGGACTTAGGGAAATGGGCATTAAAGAACCGCAAGCTGGTTTATTTTCTCATTGTCGCCTTAGTGCTCGGAGGCGTGCTGGCGTACAGCAGCATGAGTAAACTGGAAGATCCGGAAATTAAAGTCAAAGAGGCGTTGATCGTCACAACTTATCCGGGCGCTTCGCCCCACCAAGTGGAAATGGAGGTAACAGATATCCTGGAGAAGAATATCCGTTCGATGAACAATATCGATTATGTATCCAGTCGCTCGTTAAGCGACCTGTCTTTAATCACGGTCGAATTGTCGACCCTTGTTCCGAACGATCAAGTAGAACAACACTGGGATATGCTTCGTCGGAAAGTAAACGATGTGCAGTCTCAATTGCCGGAAGGGGCGTCTTCATCCATTGTTAAAGACGACTTTGGTGACGTTTTCGGAATGTTTTATGCAATAACGGGCGACGGATTTTCCGATCGTGAAATCGGAGAATACGCCGAACTAGCCAAAAGGACGGTACAAAACATTGAAGGCATTTCAAAAGTGGAAATATACGGAGAGCAACAAGAATGTATCAACATTTGTCTCTATCAGGACAAAATGGCTTATTTGGGCGTTCATCCGGCGGAGGTATTATCTACGTTAAACGGACAAAACAAAACGGTCTATTCCGGTTATTATGAAACCGGAGATATGCGTCTTCGTGTATCGGTCAACGATAAATACCGTTCTGTGGAAGACATCAGTAACCTGCTATTGCAAGGACATGAGGGAGACCAACTCCGGCTAAAAGATATCGCTGCTGTAACAAAAGGTTATGAATCGCCTGCTCGGAACGAAATGTTGTACGACGGACAGAAAGCACTTGGCTTTTCTATTTCTGCTCAAAGTGGAACGGATATTACGCAACTGGGGAAAAAGGTAGAACGAGAATTAGGCAAACTGCAAGCGGAAAGAATCCCCGCGGGCATTACGTTCAACAAAGTCTTTTTCCAGCCCGACCGGGTAAACGACGCCTTACAGACGTTCATGTCAAACCTGTTCATCTCTGCTCTGATCGTTGTCGCTACACTAATTTTTATTATCGGATTTAAAAGCAGTCTTATACTGGCCGTTAGTCTAGTCGTCACTGTCTTCGGCTCCGTATTTATCCTGAATTTGATGGATGGGACGTTACAACGCGTCTCTCTGGCCTCTTTTATTTTGGCGATGGGTATTCTGGTCGATAATGCCGTTGTGATTATCGACGGGATATTAGTCGACATGAAACGGGGGAAAAACCGACAGGAAGCATTAACGGCCATTGGACGGAAAACGGCTTTTCCGTTATTGGGAGCCACTCTGATTGCGATCCTGTCGTTCTTGTCTATTTTCCTGTCACCGGATACTGCGGGAATTTATATCCGCGATTTATTTATTGTGCTGGCTGTATCGTTGTTGCTTAGTTGGTTGCTGGCCTTAACACAAATACCAATCCAGGTGGATGATTTTATACATGTGGATACAGGAAAGGAAGAAAAACAGAAAATGTTCGACAATAAATATTATCGTGCGCTCAGACGTGTTTTACGTTGGGGACTATCCCATAAAACAACGGCCATTTTTCTGGCAATTTTGTTGGTAGCGGCAAGTGCATATTGTTATCGATTCCTTCCACAGGGATTCTTTCCGGATTTGAATTACGATCAACTATACATTGAATACAAGTTACCAGAAGGCACCAACAGTACGCGAGTAAAGGCCGATTTACATCAAATAACAGATAAACTGCTCAAGCGGGACGATATTAAACATGTCACCGCATCTATAGGCGGAACGCCAAGCCGTTATAATCTGGTAAGAAATATCGCGGATCCGTCGCTTTCCTACGGTGAACTAATCGTGGATTATGTGTCTTCAAAAGCGCTCGTTTCCAGTATTGAAAAACTTCAAAAAGAGTTGTCAACCGAATATCCGGATGCTTATATCCGTCTGAAACGCTATAACCTCATGTATAAGAAGTATCCGATTGAAGTACAGTTCAACGGGCCAGATCCAGCTGTTCTGCAAGATCTGGCAAAACGAGCGAAAGCAATTATGGAAAAGAATTCGAATACGTTTTTAGTGACTTCGGACTGGGAACCTAAAGTTCCGGTTTTGATGGTTGACTACAACCAACCCATCGCACGAAACGTCGGGTTAAGCCGGACGGACATTGCCTTGTCGCTCTTGTCTTCTACAGGCGGAATACCAACTGGTGCATACTACGACGGGATACACCGAGAAACCATTTATTTGAAAAGTGTCGATAAAGAAGGTAACGCCATTGAACATTTGGACAATGCCCCGGTCTTTACATTAATTCCATCTCTCAATTTCCTAAGCCGGGAAAATTTACAACGCTTGATGACCGGATCACTTTCGGAAGAAGAATTGATCTCTTCCATCTTGCAGACCGTCCCCCTCAGCCAAGCTTCCAATGGAATACGGCTAAAATGGGAAGATCCGGTGGTGGTTCGCTATAACGGTCAACGCGCCATTCGCGCGCAATGCGATCCGGTATTCGGAGTGGAAACCGAAAAAGCAAGGCAGAGTATCGCCGAAGAAATAGAAGCGATTCCGTTACCCGCCGGTTATTCGTTGCAATGGGAAGGAGAATGGAAAGCCAGCAACCAGGCAATGAAATACTTATTCCTGAATTTTCCGCTTGTCATCATTCTCATCATGTCTTTACTCATTATGCTTTTTAAAGATTACAAGAAGCCGTTGATCATATTCTGCTGCATTCCGTTGTTAATGACGGGTGTGGTTATCAGTATGTTGATCTCGGGAAAGACATTCGGCTTTGTCGCTATCGTCGGTGTATTGGGACTTATCGGCATGATCATTAAAAACGGAATTGTATTAATGGACGAAATCAACACACAGCTTGCGTCCGGTGTTCCTCCCGCAGAAGCATTGGTAGAAAGTACGGTTATCCGTTTTCGTTCGGTATTGTCTGTTTCGTTTACCACCATATTAGGAATGATTCCGTTGATCCCTGACGACATGTTCGGTTCCTTAGCTGTAACCATTATGGGCGGATTGTTTATCGGAACCCTGATCACCTTATTTTTCATTCCCATCCTTTATGCTGTGTTCTTTAAAATAAAATTGAAATGAAAAGAAGTCTTTATTCGATCTTTATACTTTATGCTTGCGTAGCTATTCCAGGAAATGCACAGAAGATCATGACTCTGGACGAATGTCGCGAGATGGCGCTCGAGAATAATAAACAAATTGCTATCTCTGCTCAAACAACAGAAAAAGCATCGACAAACATGAAAGCTTACCGAGCCAATTTTTTCCCGAAGTTTTCCTTATCAGGGAATTATCTTCTATCCAATGCCAGTTCGAGCTTGACAATCCCCGGCGGTTATCTGCCTACTTATGTTCCGGGAACCGACGGTACGCTTGTCCCCAATTTGCTGACAACGAGTGGCGACAAACCGGTTTTTAAAAGCTACGCGTACATGCCGGACACGGAATTCCGCATCAAATTAAGTAACAGCTATACCGCCAGTTTAATTGCAGAACAGCCACTCTACATGGGTGGAAAGATTACTTCCGCCTATCGGATAGCACGTATTGGGCAGGACATAGCCAAACTAAATAGCCGTCTGACGCGCAGTGAAGTGCTTCTTTTAACCGATGAAGCCTACTGGAATTATGTGAAGGCGTTCGAACTACATAAAGTGGCGGAGAAATACAAAGCAACCGTGAACGAATTGCTCCGCAACGTACAAGCTGGAGAAGAAGTCGGAATGACGAGGCGCAATAGCGTTTTAAAAGTGCAGGTCAAACTAAACGAAGCGGAATTACAATTGCGCAAGGCAGAAAATGCCATACGGCTGACACGGATGAACCTTTGTCATGTGATCGGATTACCGCTTAATACTGAAGTATCCTTACCGGATTCGTTCGAACATGTCGAAGAACCGATTGCATATGAGTCGACCATTACGCAACGACCGGAATATGAAATGCTCGCAAAAGAAGTTGAATTCAAACACCAGCAAATGAAATTAACACGTAGTGAATTTCTGCCGAATATCGGCGTAGCAGCCATATATAATTACACCTATGGCATAAAAATCAACGACCAACCCATCTTCGATAACACTTCTTTTGCTGCAGTTTTGTCGGTCAAGATCCCGCTTTTTCAATGGGGAGAGGGACGTAACAAAATCCGATCGGCACGAACAGAACAAAAGATCAGCGAACTGAAACAGGTTGATGCAAACGAAAAAATGGAACTCGAACTTATGAAAGCCATAAACGAAGTGGATGAGGCGACATTAGAAACCAACTTAACACGGCAAGCTTTAGCCGAAGCTGAAGAAAATTTAAAGACGCATAAAGATATGTATGAAACGGGAATGGCAACATTGGCCGATTATCTTGAAGCGCAGACCTCCTGGCAAAGAGCCGGTGCAGACGAAGTAAACGCCAAAGCTGCGCTCCGCCTGAGTCTCACCCGTTACAAAAAAGCCGCAGGCAAATTATAAAAACCCAATACTCTATTTGCATGAAGTGGTGGTTCAGAAAACGGAATCACCACTTTTTTTCGTTGGAAAAGACAAAATATGCCACGTGACTGCAATGCTGATCAGCAAAAGACAAAGCTTAATCCATAATGGATCAATCAACAAAAACGACGTAAACAACATAGAGAGCCACATAATACTTAACGCCATAACTTTCGCACGCAAAGGAATGGCTTTATGCACCATATAATCCTCCATATACGATCCGAAATACCGATTAGCCATCACTCGGTTATATAATCTTTCCGAACTACGAAGATAACACCAACAAGTCAGTAGCCAGAAGGGGGTAGTCGGTAAAAGCGGTAAAAAAAGACCGATAGCACCCAAGACCAAACAGACAGTGCCGATAAAGATATAAATAAGCTTTTTCGTACGCCCCATCACCCTAAATACATGGTTTCTATCTCTTTAAATCCATTCAAAAAATCAGCGACCGACATTTGTTTTTTACCCGCTATTTGCACCGTATGCAAATGAACAAATCCGTCTTTTGTAGCAACATCCAGACTGTTTTTCCCGGACAAACGTAACGTTCCGACCGACAGACTATGCGACATCACCGTATACGTTGTCCGGTATATTTTAAGCACTTGAGAGCTTCCATCCATCGAGATTAAATGTGTCCATGCTGCCGGATACGGCGATAACCCACGCACAAAATTATGTATATCACGTGCCGGCAAAGTCCAATCAATGCGGCAAGTTTCTTTAAATATTTTGGGTGCAGGTCTTAATTCTGAAGGAGATACATAAAGCGATTCTTGAGAGATTGCATCAATTTTCGCGGACAAAATCAAATCGACAGTTTCCAAAACCAAACCAGCCCCCGTCGTCATCAGACGATCGTGTATCTCACCCGCGGTATCGGTATCGGAAACCGACACCCGTTTTTGCAAAATAATCTTTCCCGTATCGATTTCATGCGTCAGAAAAAAAGTTGTCACCCCCGTCTCCTTCTCGCCGTTGATAACCGCCCAATTAATTGGAGCCGCACCCCGATATTGAGGCAGCAACGAAGCGTGCAGATTAAAAGTACCCAGGCGAGGCATATTCCAAACCACCTCTGGCAGCATCCTAAAAGCAACCACAATCTGCAAGTCGGCTTTCAAATCCCGTAAATCAGTCAGAAAGATTTCGTCCTTTAATTTTTCCGGCTGTAAAACAGGAATAGCCTGAGACAACGCATATTTTTTCACCGGACTCGCTTGCAATTCACTCATGTGCCGACCAACAGGTTTGTCGGGCATGGTAACTACGCCCACAACATGATATCCGTTTTCGACTAAAGCCCGCAGACTTTCCACTGCAAATTCCGGGGTACCCATGTATACAATACGCAAATCTTCTTTTTCCTTTCCCATATGTTTAATCTCCTGAAAAGTTTTCTACCAACACTTCACGATACGAATTAAAGATTTTGGACTTCGATAAAAAGCCAATATAATGCCCTTCTTCATTAACGACAGGTAAATTCCAAGCCTTTGTATCGTCAAAAGTCCGCATGATCTGCTCCATCGGCATATTGGTATAGATTTTTGCCGGAGCAGACACCATAAACTTAGAAACATGGAAACGTTCGTACAATTCCGGGCGAAACATAATATTTCGGATATTATCTAGTAACACAACTCCAATCAGAATCCCTTTTTCATCCACAACAGGAAAGACATTCCGGCTACTTTTAGCTATCGCCTTAACCATATCACCAAGTGTCATGTCGGGTGAAACAACAATAAAATCTTTTTCGATAATCGTGTTTATATCAAGTAATGTCAAAACAGCCTTGTCTTTATGATGTGTCAACAATTCCCCTTTTTCGGCTAAACGCATGGAATAAATACTATGTGGTTCGAAAGTCAAAATCGTGATATAAGAACTGATCGACACAATCATCAATGGAAGAAATAGATCATACCCTCCGGTCAATTCGGCAATCAAAAATACGCCGGTCAAAGGAGCATGCATCACACCCGACATGACTCCCGCCATCCCCATCAAGGCGAAATTTTTCTCCGACAGAACAGTTGTAAAAGAAAAATAATTGGATGAATGGGTAAAGATAAAACCTGCGATACAACCCAAAAACAAACTCGGAGCAAAAATACCGCCACAACCTCCTCCGGCATTCGTCGCACTCGATGCGAACACCTTCGTTAACAAAATCAAACCCAGAAATAAAATTACTCCCCAATAATTATCTTTGAAACCATAAAAAACGCTGAGATCCATAATATTCGAAAAATGGCCGCCCAATAATGACCCTATTGTATCGTATCCTTCACCATATAAAGGCGGAAAAATAAAAATCAAAAGGCTCAACAGTACGCCGGCAATAAGAAACTTCTTCCAATACACGCCCAATTTACGGTATCTACGCTCCAGCCTGTTCATGACTCTCGTAAAATAAAGAGAGACTAATCCGCAAAATACGCCTAATAAAAGGACATATGGAATACGATACATTTCGAACGTTTCCGTTTGAGAAAACTTAAACATCGCTTCGGTCCCCGTAAAAATATACGAAACCGTAGCTGCCGTTACTGACGAAATAAGCAAAGGCAATACCGATGTCATTGTCAAATCAAGCATCAACACTTCGATAACAAAAACAAGTCCGGCAATCGGAGCTTTAAAAATGCCGGCAATAGCGCCCGCAGCACCACAACCAACTAACAACATCAGTGTTTTCTGTTCCATTTTGAACATCCGCCCCAAATTTGAGCCGATCGCAGCCCCTGTCAAAACAATAGGCGACTCTGCTCCCACCGACCCACCAAATCCGATCGTTACGGCACTGGCGATCAACGAAGACCATGTATTATGCTGCTTAATGCGACTTTTACGCTGGGATATGGCATACAAAATCTTTGTAACCCCATGGCTGATGTCATCTCGGACAATATATTTCACAAACAAACCAGCGAGCAAGATACCGATCACAGGATAAAGCAACAACAGATAATTCGTCTGATCGATTTTTATACCTGCCATCAAGATATGCTGGATGAAATGGATTAAGTTCTTCAACAGAATGGCCGCAAGAGCCGTCAGTATCCCAACTAAAAAACTAATGAACAGAATAAAATTTTTCTCTTTAATATTCTTTTCACGCCAAAGCAAAAATTTATAAAACAACTCCTTCCATTTCATCTCTAAATACCTTTACCCGTAACAACGGTTTTGATTGTATAAACCAATATTTTCAAATCAAACAATAACGACATATTTTCATAGTACAACATATCATACGACAAACGTTCGATCATTTCATCAACATTCCGCGCATAACCGAATTTAACCATCCCCAAGGAAGTAATGCCCGGACGGATGTTCTGCATTAAATAATAATACGGCGCTCTCTCCACAATCTGATTAATAAAAAAAGCTCTCTCCGGACGCGGTCCAACAAGCGACATATCGCCTTTCAACACATTCCAAAATTGTGGCAGTTCGTCAAGACGGTATTTTCTCATGAAACGTCCGAAAGGGGTTATACGACTATCATTTTCATCTGCTAATTGAGGTTTATCTACCCCTTCCGCCCCCTCATACATCGTTCTGAATTTATAAATATAAAAAGGGTTTCCCATATAGCCGATGCGCTCTTGTGAAAAAAATATAGAACCGGGAGAACCCCGCTTTACACGAAAAGCCAAATATACGAAAACAGGCGAAAAAAACACAAGCACTCCTATAGAAATCACTTTATCTAAAAAATGTTTTATGTTTTCTCCTGCATACGAAACATGATTATCCGTCAAATCGACCAATGGTACTCCGATTAGGGTATTAATTTTCGTGCGCGACAAAACATTGGCACTTTCAGCAAGCATTTTGACCGGCAAACGAAAACGGTAAAGCGGGTATAAAAGCGCCAACAAATCCGCTCCTTCCCTTGTCTCTGCTGCAATAATTAATTCGTGAATATCGTTATGAGAAATCAATTGGGCGACATGATCTATTGTCCCTAATAATTTATCAGTATTAATCACCGTTTTTCCACCCGGTTTTTCTGCCACAAATCCGACGACTTCATATCCCAAACGGTCTAATTGTTCGGCAACTTTCCCGGCTTTTGTCCCCGTTCCGATAATTAACACATTCCGCGCCCATTGGCGAGTCTTAATCTTTGATATACCACACAACGTAATGCCTAAACGGAGAAAATAAGTACACAAAAACTGAAGGATAAACAAATAAAAAAAAAGGGCATAATAGACCTCAAAAGAACGGGGAAGATCATTTAATATCACTAAAAAAAACAGCATTAAAACGCCGACCAAGACAGAAGCAAAAGTTTGGAAAAACTCTGTCACCCGAGATTTCCCCACCGGCTCACTGTAATAACCTGAGAAATAATAAATCGAAAGCCAAAAGAAAGGAATTAAAATTTGCCCGGCCCAAACGGGTAAAAAAGAAAAATAATCTGTTAATGTCCCGAATCCCTCAAACACAGCAATTTCGCGAAAGCGTAATCGGTTAAAAAGAAACCAGACAAAAGTCGCCGAAAAGAAATCAGATAGGATATAAGGTAATATCAGTTTATTCTTTGTCATTATTCTCGAATAATTTGAACAAGTCCACCTACCCCAAGTTTGATAATACTTGAAGGAGTAGCCCTATGCGTATCGTCTTGCCTGTATCCGACAATATAATTAACCCCTTTTTTTATTTCCTCCGAAATCTCTGAAAACAAAGCGGGTGCTGGCGTTCCGCTGAAATTGGCAGAAGTAGAAACCAACGGTTTACGAAAACGCTCACATAATTTCCGTGAAAATTCTTCTGTAGAGACGCGAATACCAATGCTTCCATCTTCTGCAACTAAGCAGGGAGGTAAGTTCTTCGCCTTCGGATAAATGATCGTCAAAGGGTTCGTTGATAATTCAATCAAATCCCACGCCATATCAGGTATATCCTCGACATAACTATTCAACTTTGCTGTACTATCCACTAATACAAGCATAGCTTTACTATCTATCCTTCGTTTTAATGCGTATACCCGACGAACAGCATCTTCATTCGTCGCGTCACATCCAATCCCCCATACCGTATCCGTCGGATACAAAATGAGCCCCCCTTCGGACAAAACCTCACAGGCTTTTTTAATATCTTCAATCATTATTTTTATAACTATAAAGACAAATGTACGAATGATTCATGTATTATTAAAACAATCATCTCGCTCATCCTTCTATTTTATATATAAATCGAACTTTCGCATAAAAAACGAAAGAAAAAAACAATCCTAAAAATAATGATTTTATAGACCCCCTTATTTATTATCAATTAATTTCTCTAACTTTACGAAGTTAATTATTACTTATATCCTTGATATTGGATAAACAATTGAATTGCAAGCCATGCAACGAACAAAAGTAAGTTAATTCAGAGCGAATGGAGATGCTTCAATTGGTTGTAATAATTCTTGAGAAAAGAAAAGAAAAACAAAATATAATGACAAACAGATGGAACTTTCTAACCCCAACAGAAGAAGAATTACATAAAAGAGATAAGCTGGCAAAAGATATGGGGATCAGCCCCATTATCGCCTTATTACTTGTAAAAAGAGGAATTTCTACTACTGATGAAACAAGGAAATTCTTTAAACCCAACCTAAACGATTTGCATGATCCGTATCTGATGCCGGATATGGACAAAGCAATTGTCAGATTGAATAAAGCGTTGGGAAACAAGGAAAAGATTCTTGTTTATGGGGATTATGATGTAGACGGAACAACAGCCGTCTCGTTGGTATATAAATATCTACGGCTTTATTCATCTGCTCTGGATTATTACATCCCGGACAGGTATGACGAAGGATACGGTATTTCTTACAAAGGGATTGATTATGCCGCAGAAAATGATGTGAAACTCATCATTTCGCTGGATTGTGGAATTAAAGCTGTAGAAAAAGTGGAATACGCTAAAATGAAAGGGATAGACTTTATCATTTGCGACCACCATATGCCGGATGCCGTACTACCTGACGCTGTAGCTGTATTGGATGCGAAACGGTTGGATTCTCAATATCCGTACGAACACCTTTCTGGGTGTGGTGTCGGATTTAAATTCATGCAGGCTTTCGCCAAAAGCAATAATTTTTCTTTCGCCGAATTGGAAAAGCTATTAGACCTCGTCGCAGTTAGTATCGCGTCTGATATTGTTCCAATCACGGGTGAAAACCGAATATTGGCCTATTATGGATTGAAACAGTTAAACACCAATCCGAGTCTTGGACTAAAAGGAATTATTGACGTTTGCGGATTAACCGGAAAAGAAATCACGATCAGTGACATTGTCTTCAAAATAGGTCCGCGAATAAATGCATCCGGACGAATGATGAACGGGAAAGAAGCGGTAGATTTATTACTATCCAAAGATAGGGAAATTGCCCGCGAAAAAAGCGAAAACATTAATCAATACAATGATGAACGCCGCGAATTGGATAAGAAAATAACGGATGAAGCGAATGCTATCATTGATAATTTCCAGAATATGGAAGATCATAAGGCGATTATCGTTTATAATCCGGAATGGCACAAAGGAGTGATTGGAATTGTCGCCTCGCGATTAACAGAAAAATATTATCGGCCGGCCGTTGTTTTGACTAAATCATCCGAATTAATTACGGGTTCAGCGCGTTCCATACCTGGATTCGATATTTATAAAGCAATAGAAAGTTGTCGTGATCTGTTGGAAAATTTTGGAGGACATACTTATGCTGCAGGTTTATCTTTAAAAGAAGAAAATTTAAAAGCATTTACCGAACGTTTTTCCAAATTGGCGGCAGAGGAAATTGATCCGGAACAAATGGTCCCTCAAATAGACATCGACGCTACATTGGATTTTAAAGAAATTAATTCCAAGTTTTTGAACGATCTAAAAAAAATGAGTCCGTTCGGGCCAGACAATCAAAAACCTGTATTTTCGACGTTAAACGTAAAGGATTATGGAACGAGTAAATTAGTAGGTAAAGAACTGGAACATTTGAAATTGGAACTAATCGACAGCAATTCCAATAGTCCGATTCACGGAATAGCTTTCGGCATGCACAAACATAGCGAACATATTAAAAGCATGCATCCGTTCAATATTTGTTATACCATTGAAGAAAACACGTATAATGGCGTAACTTCTATTCAATTATTAGTAAAAGAAATCAAGACAGAGACTATTTGAGGTCTGTGACATCGTGGATATTTATCACGAGATATTAGCGAAATACTGGGGATATACAACCTTCCGGCCGTTACAGGAAGACATCATCCAGTCCATTGCTGCAGGAAAAGATACCTTGGGACTTATGCCGACTGGAGGAGGTAAATCTATTACTTTTCAAGTTCCGACGCTTGCAATGGAAGGAATTTGTATTGTAGTCACTCCTCTCATTGCTTTAATGAAAGACCAGGTAGAAAATCTTCGACACGTCGGGATTAAAGCTACAGCTGTCTATTCCGGGATGAGCCGACAAGAGATCATCACGCAATTGGAAAACTGCATCTTCGGCGGATATAAATTTCTTTACGTATCACCGGAACGACTGGGAACAGCATTGTTCCGCGCCAAACTACAAGCGATGAACGTATGCTTGCTGGTTGTCGATGAAAGCCATTGCATTTCGCAATGGGGATACGATTTCCGTCCTTCCTATCTGGGCATCTCCGATATTCGTGAACATTTGGAAAATATCCCGGTATTGGCCTTGACCGCAACGGCAACTCCCGAAGTTGTCGACGATATCCAAAACAAACTCCTGTTTAAAAAGAAAAATGTTTTTAAAAAGAGTTTCCGTAGGGAAAATCTTTCCTACATCGTAAGGCATACGGATAACAAGTTGAATGCTCTGATACATATTCTTCAAAAAATTCCGGGATCTGCCATTGTCTATGTCCGTAACCGAAAAAGGACGAAAGAAATCGCCTGCGAATTACAAAAAGCTGGACTAACAGCGAATTATTTTCACGCAGGCTTAAACCGGTCGGAAAAGGACCTTCGACAAAACAAATGGAAAAACAACGAATATCGCGTGATCGTTTCCACAAACGCTTTTGGAATGGGGATCGACAAACCGGATGTAAGAATCGTTGTTCATATGGATATGCCCGGCTCGCTGGAAGAGTATTACCAGGAAGCCGGACGGGCAGGGCGAGACGGAGAAAACTCTTTTGCTGTTGCTTTATGTTCGGGAACAGATTGCGCCAAATTAAAAAAAAGGTTGACGGACGAATTTCCGGATAGAAAACTGATCTACCGGATTTACGAAGCGCTTGGTAATTATTATCAAATAGCCGTCGGCTACGGAATGGATACCATACATGATTTTTCCTTGACAGATTTTTGTCACATATTCAAGTTCTCCGTTATACAAGCTCATCATGCGTTAAAGATTTTGGAATTGTCCGGCTATATTGAATATACGGAAGAGATCGATAATGCTTCAAGACTAACTTTTCTAATCAACCGTGACGACTTATATCGGTATCCGCATCAAAATAAAAAGACAGAAGAAATTATCCAAACAATTCTCCGTTCGTATACCGGACTATTCTCCGATTACGCATATATCGACGAGACATTGATTGCCACGCGCTCGAGCTGTACCGCACAAGAAGTATATGATACATTGACCGGACTTTCCAAATATAAAATTCTACGATACATTCCGCAAAAGAAAACGCCGTTGATCATCTACACCCAACCCCGGGAAGAACAACGGTATCTAAGCATTCCACGCAAAGCTTATGAAGAACGGAAGGAGCGGCTAAATAAAAGAATAGATAAAGTGCTGGAATACATTTCCGAAAAACACATTTGCCGCAGCCGTATCCTGCTGTCATATTTTGGCGAAAAAGGGACAAAAGATTGTGGAACATGTGATATCTGCCGTTCCAAAAAGGACTCGAAACTTACGGATGACGATATTTCGGATATACGTAACCGGCTGATAGAATTATTGACGGAAACTCCTCTGAAAATCGATCAGATAATCCCACAAATACCGTACCCGGAAGAAAAAACAATCGCTGCCTTGCGCTTTTTAGCAGACAGCGATGATCGTTTTCTTTTATCCGACGGCTACATTAGCCGCAATCCCGATTCTTCCTATTTATAATCCATACGCATCACAACCCGGTCAGCAGTAGGGAAATCGACAGGAACCTTGCGAGTAACTTTTCCGGTAGCCGCCCACTCCGCACCCCGCAAGAGTAATTCCTGAAAACCGGCACATTGCATCGCCGTATTTTTCTCAAGAGTCTCCCCGGCATGCCCAAGCATTATATGAAAAATGCGCGCTTTGCCATAATCAACTGTAAAAACAAGTGGTTCTTCCCGACCCGATCCGCCGGTTTCCTTCTCCGAATAAGCGGTATAAAGGATATCTTTAATATTGCCGGGACCACGCATGCGGTCGTATAACTCATCCTGTGCATGTAACCATTGCATCGGTAGTCCCTTCACAATCGGATGATCAGTATTCCTAACCGACAATACATATTCGCGTTGTTTGCCATGCGAACCACCAGGACCTGGGCTCCAATCTTTTACTAAAGCATTATCTTGCCAATACACATAAGGTCCGAAATTCTCATCACGACCTTCCCATCCACCCAAAGCGCAAATCTCACTATACGCTTTCCAATCTGGGAACGGATTATCTGCCGCATGATAAATTATAATTCCCCCTCCCTTTTGAGCATATTGTACAAAATTGTTACGGGTTTCTTCCGGCCACGCATCGCCATTATAATCCACGACAACTAACGAATAAGGCGAAAAGTCCACAATAAAAGAAGACAGATCTTCTCCTTTCGCTGGGGAAGAAATTATATCCACCTGAAATTGGGCGGAATTTTCCAGGATTTGTTTAATGGCAACACTGCTCACTGGCCAGTTATGATTATTTTGTCCGGTTAAGATTAATGTTCTAATCGGATTCTTTGCGCAAGCAGAGCATGCAAAAAATACGCCAAACATTATAAACAAGTAATTGCAGATTTTTTTCATTAACAAGTGTTTCATGGTTTCACAGATTTAAAGTCTCAAATATACGTACAAATATGTATTTTTACGTCCAAAAACATAAATATGAAATTCTTTTTTCGGATTGTTTTTACCCTTACTTTGTTTCTTATTACCAGCATCCAACTGTATAGCCAAGACTGGAGAGACCGTATGGAAAACATCATTTACGCACCGCGCTATTTCGGCCCGAACGGTTTTCCGATACCGGAATTAAGAGAAAGCGTCGTCGCCCAGCGTTTTGAAATAGAAGTCCGGGGAGAGTACCATTATTATAAAGGAGACAAGACGAAAGATTTTTTCACGCGTGTCATGATTCCTGTCGTCAAAGAAAAAGCAGCAATAGAAATCAGCGCCATTGTTTTTGAAGATTATAAATTAACCCCCGAAACACGAGACGAACGTTTTGCCACAGAAACGGAAAGTCCGATCAGTTATAACGGAGATGTAATTTTCAGCACCTTTTTCCAACTGTTGAAAAGTCCGAAATGGGTAGATATCATGCTAAGTCTGAATTTAAAAACAGCCAGTGGTGGCCGGTTGGTGGACGCCCGTTTCACCGACGCGGCATCTTATTGGTTTGATACGACCGTCGGACGAAAAGTATATGAAGACCCGGCACAAAAAGTATCCGTATCAGTACAAGGATTAGCGGGATTCTATTGCTGGATGACCAACGACCGGGTTCACCGTCAAAACGACGCAATACATTACGGAATCGGCTTTACAGCCAAACTGAAAAATTTCACGCTTCAAAGCGATTTTTCCGGATTCCACGGTTACGAAAACAAGGGTGACAAACCGATGATTCTTCGAAACAACCTGAGATACGAATACAAGAAAAACGGCCTTTCGCTCCGTTATTATCACGGAATGAAAGACCGTCTGTATGAAACGTATACTCTTGGATATATCCGTTATTTCTAATAAAATCAAACAAACAAAAGAATCAGTAATTGCGCCGTTAATACACGCAAAAACATAGTCAAGGGATACACCGTGGCATACGACACGGCAGGCGCGTCATTTCCAGCTGTGGCATTCGCATAAGCAAGCGCAGGAGGATCGGTCGTACTACCGGCCAAAAGCCCCATTAGCGTCAAATAATTCAATTTAAAGAAATAACGCCCAATTAACCCGATCGTTATCAACGGAATTATCGTAATCAGAAATCCATAACCAATCCATGCATATCCGCCGTTCACCACAGTCTCCACAAACTTTTCGCCTGCCCCCAACCCTACGCAAGCCAGGAACAAAGTAATACCCACTTCCCTTAGCATCAGGTTTGCACTTTGCGTTGTATACGTAATTAATTTTAACTTGTAACCAAAACGGCTTAATAAAATAGCTACAATCAACGGGCCTCCTGCCAAACCTAACTTAACCGGCTGAGGAATTCCCGGGAAAGTAAATGGAATACTTCCCAAAACCATACCCAGCCCGATCCCGATAAAAATAGTCATCAAATTAGGTTCGTTTAATCTTTTCATGGAATTACCCAGCAATTTCTCTACCGACGCGACAGCCGAATCCGTACCCACAACATTCACCGTATCTCCCACTTGTAAAGCCAGTGAAGGAGTGGCCAGAAGCTCTACCCCGGAACGTCCAATCCGCGTAATATTGATTCCATACAACTTACGCAACTGAAGTTCACCCAGTTTTTTGCCATTCAGATGCGTATTCGTAATCAAAATACGACGATTTATCAGTTGACTTTCCAAACGGATCCATTGCTTACGCTCCATATCAATCACGTCACCAATCCGTTCAATAATCGCCGGGGCCTCTTGTTCTGTAGTGATCACAAAGACCTTGTCATTCTCATGCAAAATCGTATTGGCTTCAGCTATTTCGATCCGTTTATTACTATGCCTCCAAACCCGGGAAGCCACAAACGCTCCATGTCCCATTTTATCCGAAATATCACTGATAGACTTTTCAAACACGTTAGGATTTGTAACCACTAACGAAACCGCTTTGGCTCCATTATTAGAGTGTTCGTCTTCTTCACGAATCGCTTGCTGTTCTTTTTCCATAGATATGCGGAATATATAGCGAATAGCTAAAACAGACAAGATAATGCCAACAACACCCAAAGGATAAGCTACCGCATAACCCAAAGCAATTGTATCATCCACAGCCCCGTGCACATCGGAATAAGCTTGTTGTGCAGCACCTAAACCTGGCGTATTCGTAACAGCTCCCGATAAAATACCGACCATAGTCGACATGGGAATACCTGTTGCATAATGAATCACCAACGTCACCGTCACACCAAGCAAAACAATCCCGGTTGCCAGCATATTCAACGTAATTCCTCCTTTTTTAAACGAAGAAAAAAATCCGGGACCAACTTGCAATCCCACCGAATAAACAAACAAGATCAAGCCGAATTCCTTAAAAAAATGATTAATCTCATGGTTAATGGTAAAATCGAAATGCGACATAATAATACCAACAAATAAAACCATTGTAATACCTAAGGACACCCCAAAAATCTTTATTTTACCCAGTAATATCCCTAAAGCAATTACCACCGACAAAAGGAGGATGGAATGTGCGATTCCCTGTCCCCACAACAACTCATTAATCCACTCCATGTATAAATCTTTTTTAACCTTAAAATACCTCAACCCTATCAAGACCGCAAAGATAGAGAATAACATTGTGCTTTACAACATATTTTTTATCTTTACCCAAAAATAGACAAGCATGAAAACTATACTATATGTCTTTCTTGCCTTTTTGGGCACTTATCCGTTGAGTGCCCAAAAAAGAACGGCAGAAATCAAAACCAGTGTAGGAACACTGAAAATATGTTTATACGATAATGTGCCGAATCATGTACGTACGTTTATTGCAAGAGCAAACAAGGGAGAATATAATGGCACCTTATTTACTCGCGTGATTAAGGAATTCATGATTCAGGGTGGTGCCCCCGATTCTCGGAATGCCCCTCCGGGCGCCAGATGCGGATTTGGAGACAGAAGCACGGAAATTCTTCCGGAATTCCTTCCGCAATATTTCCATAAAAAAGGGACGTTGGCAGCGCCCCGCCAAAATGACGATATCAATTCGCAAAAGAAATCAGACATGTCTCAGTTTTTTATCGTCCAAGGAAAAATATACCGTGGAGGTGAATTAGACACGTTGGAGAAAGTAGCCAATCTCCAGATCCGGCGAAAAGCCATGGCCGAATTTTACAAACCGTTTAAAATGGAAATGGAACAATTGAAAACAAAGGATCCGAAAACATACAACAAGCGGGTGATCGAAATAAACAACAAAGTAGATTCCGTTATCCGTTCTACTCCCGGACACTTACTATTTACACCTAAACAACGGGAAGCGTATACCACAATTGGGGGTTGTCATCATTTAGACGGACATTACACTATCTTCGGAGAAGTTACCGAAGGATTAGATATTATTGACAAAATCGCTTCGCAAGCAACAGACGTGTACGACCGTCCGAAAAAAGACATCCGGATCATTTCCGTAATCGTCAACTAACACAAAATAAAATGTTAAAACGAGATTTTATCTTAGTCCAGATCGAAGAATTGGGGAAAGTAATCGCCCAACTAATCGATAACCGCAATCACGGCGTTTCACGTAAAACAGATCAATTAATAGAAAGCATTTATTCGACATTAAAAATAGATAAAGATTTTTTGCTTTCCCACACGCCGGAAGAAATCCTCCAGCTATTGGATGGAGAAGACAATGCGGGTCTTCAACGAATGGAAATTGCCGCTAAAACATTATTGGAAGAAGGCTATTTGGTTGATGACAACCATGGTCTACTGAAAAAGGCCCGGGAAATTTTGCTTTATATTCAAAAACACGATCGTACCTTCTCTTTTGAGCGAATAAATCTTTTAGACGAAACACAAAATTTACTGGCAAAATTCTGATAAAGCATGAACCTAAAACAAAAACGAACGGCTTTACTATTAGTCAATCTGGGTACGCCGGATACTCCGACTTTAAACTCCGTCGGTCGTTATTTAGTCCAATTCTTAAACGACAAACAGGTCATTACGCTTCCCTGGTTATTCCGCATACTGCTGGTAAATCTATTCATTATTCCATTTCGGCTGAAAAACTCTACCCGGCTTTATCGCCAGTTATGGACACCCGAAGGTTCGCCGTTAGCGGTATATACCGCACAGTTAAAAGAAAAACTACAAAAAAAACTCCAACCAGGCATCACCGTCTTTGCGGCTATGCGTTATCAACATCCATCCCTACAATCGGCATTGGCGGAAATCCGCGACGATGGATTCGAACGTCTACTTGTTCTACCGCTTTATCCTCAATTTGCAGCTTCGACGACTATTTCTACAATAGACGAAGTTAACCGTCTCATCCGGAAATGGATAGTCAAACCGGAAGTCCAATTTATTTCTTCATTTTACAATCATCCGGGTTTTTTAGACACGTTCAACGCCCGTATCCTTTCTTATAAACCGGAAACATACGATTTTATCTTATTTTCTTTTCATGGTTTGCCCAACAGCCACATCGCAAGAGCACATGCCGAAAAAACAATAGACAACTGCCTTTGCGAAACAGACATCCCGGGGCATGGAGAATTTTGTTACCGCGCGGCATGCTATCATACGGCCAGATTGCTTGCAGAACGACTGTCACTCACACCTGAATGTTACGGAATCTCTTTTCAGTCCCGCCTGTCAAAAAACTGGCTCAGCCCGTTTACCGATCAAACGTTAATCGAGCTGGCACAGAAGGGGCATAAACATGTTTTAGTTGTTGCGCCGGCTTTTGTGGCCGACTGTCTGGAAACCATTGTCGAAATAGGAATCGAATACAAACAGCTTTTTATCGCCCATGGCGGCGAACAGCTAACGCTGGTAGAAAGTCTGAATGCAGACGATAGCTGGGCAGAAGGGATACACAAAATCGTTTCCGATTTTATGCGTTGAAATAAAATTAAAAACAACTAATATTAGTTGTTTCCCGAAAATCAACCCAAAACAGTTGATTTAGAATAATCAACTAATATTGGTTGATTGATAAATATTATATACTTTTGTTTTCTCACTATTTTATTACTAATCAGATATGGGAATAGCAGGCGTAATTACAGGTGACATTATAAGTTCTACAACGATTAGAACAGAATGGAAACAAATAATATTAGACACCATTCAAAATTCAGCACAAGATCTGAAAGCTCTCAGTCCTCTAAAATTAGAATTCTTTAGAGGAGACAGCTTTCAAATCGTTGTAGATAATCCAGCTGAAGCCCTCAAAATCGCTGTATTATTGAGAGCCGGGTTAAAAAGTAATACCCCAAATGAAAGCGAATATCAATGGGATGCCCGTATGGCTCTTGGGGTTGGAAAAATAGATTATGCACCCGACAAAGTAGTTATTTCTGATGGAGAAGCTTTTCGATATTCAGGATGGGAATTTGATGAACTCGGCAAAAAAAAATTAGCCATACGTACGCCTTGGAAAGACACTAATGAAGAGCTAAAAGTAAATACTGGATTTGCCGATGAAATCATTTCAGGCTGGAGTATTCCTCAAGCACAAGCAATTTATTGGTCTATTTTACATTGGCAAATGTCTCAAAAAGAGATTGCGGCAAAACTAAATAAATCAGCTCAAAATATCAGTAAATTACTAAGCACGGGAAAAGAACCTCTCATTCGTTTATATTTGGAACGTTATACACAAATAATCACAAAAAGGGAATAACAACTATGGAAATGAATCTCATCATTTTATTACGATTACTTATCGCACATATTCTCTCCGATTTCATATTACAACCCAACCTTATCAACAACGCGAAAAAAGGCTATAAAAAAGATGGAATTACAAAAATATCAACTTCAAGTCAATTAGGTTTTCTTTTTTTACATGCCTTTATACACGCCGCAGCATCCTATCTATTCATTGCTCAATGGGAAAATTGGATCGTTCCGTTACTGATCTTTCTCAGCCATTTTGTCATCGATTACATAAAATCACGACAAAAAAAAGAAAATATATATTTATTTCTTATAGACCAGATCGCACATATTAGCGTTTTATTTCTTATCTGGATTTTTGCTTTCGGACAAAGTATTAACATCTACGCTTGGATTGAAAAAAGCTGGATGTCAACCCGTCTCTTTAGCACGCTCATCGCTTATATTATCATTTTAAAACCAACATCAATAATTCTCAATCTCTTTTTTAAAAGATGGACCCCCACCGACATGTTAGATCAAAGTCTGCCGAATGCCGGTAAATGGATTGGCTATTTGGAACGCACCTTAATTTTAACATTTATCTTAACGAATCATTTAGAAGGAATCGGTTTTTTATTAGCAGCCAAATCCATTTTCCGCTTTGGCGAATTAAGTAAAGCGAAAGAGATAAAAACAACTGAATATGTTCTAATCGGCACATTAGCAAGTTTCACAACTGCGATAATAGTAGGACTCCTTCTCCTCAATCCTCCTCTGATCTAAATTGAAATACAAAAAAACGTTTTCGATTTTAGGCGTTGAGATAAGCTGCTGCTCCCTCCGCGCAACGTTCGCCGTCGATGGCCGCCGACACGATTCCTCCTGCATATCCGGCACCTTCACCACAAGGGAATAATCCTTTAAACGACACATGTTCGCACGTTTCCCTGTTGCGAACGATACGCACCGGAGAGGACGTTCGGGTTTCTACTCCAATCATCACAGCTTCATTTGTCAAAAAACCTTTTGTATTTTTCCCAAAAAAGCGAAATCCTTCCCGTAAACGGGACATAATAAAATCCGGCATCCAACGGTTTAATTCCGAACACTGTAAGCCGGGACTATATGAGGAAGCTGGAAGGTCACACGACAAACGGGCTTCGACAAAATCCGTCATACGTTGGGCCGGCGCTGTCTGCGTCCGGTTAGCCTCTTCCCAACATTTTTTTTCTAAATCTTCCTGCAATTTCATCAACACCAATTCGCGATAACACGCATATTGGGGGAAATCTTCGGGATGTATTTCGACAACCATCCCGGCATTTGCCCATTTCGAACCGCGATTGGAAGGTGACATCCCGTTTACAACCAATTGTTCCGATCCGCTCGCCGCCGGAACGACAAAACCGCCCGGACACATACAAAACGAATAAACACCCCTGCCCTTTACCTGCGTTACCACCGCATATTCCGCAGCGGGTAAATAGTCGCCCCGCCCAGCCTGATTATGATACTGAATCTGGTCGATCAACAACTGTGGATGCTCAAGTCGCACCCCCATCGCTAAGCCTTTGGCTTCAATTTGTATCTTTTGATTGTATAAATAAGTATAAACATCACGCGCCGAATGTCCGGTAGCCAAAATAACCGGCCCCATAAATTCTTCTCCTGTATTCGTCCGGACACCCACAACGTGTCCATTCGAAAAAATCAAGTTATCCATTCGTGTCTGAAAATGGACTTCACCACCACAATCCAGAATTCTATTTCGTATTTTTTCGATCACACCCGGCAACTTGTCCGTTCCGATATGCGGATGGGCATCTGCCAGAATCGTGGGATTAGCGCCATGCTGGCAAAAAACGTGCAAAATTTTGTCGACAGATCCCCGTTTTTTACTCCGTGTATACAACTTCCCGTCCGAATAAGCACCAGCACCTCCTTCGCCGAAACAATAATTTGATTCGCTGTCTACACCATGTTCTTTGGCAATAATAGACACATCTTTCCGCCGTTCTCGAACGTTTTTCCCTCTTTCTAAAACAACCGGACGCAAGCCCAGTTCAATCAAACGCAAAGCGGCAAATAAACCTCCAGGACCAGCTCCGACGACTATTACAGATTCCTCCTGTGATACATCTTGATACTCAAAAGGTTGAAAAAGCGGTTCAGATGGCTGTTCGTCGATAAACACGCGCAACTTCACATTCACATAGATGACACGCTGCCTCGCGTCGATGGAACGTTTCAAAACATTTATGCGTTGGATAGCATTAACGGCAGCTCCGGTTTCACGGGCAGCGACGACTTTCAGTGTATCTTCATTAGCCGCTTCTTGCGGCAAGATGCGAAGTTGTAATTCTTTTATCATATATTTTTTTGCGATTGTTTATGTATAAAACAAATCAACCGAATAATTGTCTGAAAGCTTCTTCAACTTTTTTCACCTGTATAATCCGGATTTTGCTTCCCCCCGTGTCAAATCCTTTCAAATTATTATACGGAATGAGGATGGACGAAAAACCAAGTTTTTCCGCCTCTAAAATACGCTGTTCGATGCGGTTTACCGGACGAATTTCACCGGAAAGACCGACCTCACCCGTCATACAAATTCCCGGTTCGATACTAATATCCAGACTGGACGACAAAACAGCGCTGATCACCGCCAAATCGATAGCCGGATCGTTCACTTTCAAGCCTCCGGCAATGTTCAGGAAAACATCTTTTTGCGCTAACTTAAACCCTGCCCGCTTTTCTAAGACGGCAAGCAGCATGTTCATTCGCCTCAAATCAAAACCAGTAGCGCTACGTTGCGGATTTCCATAAACTGCCGAACTGACCAACGCCTGCGTCTCCAATAAAAAAGGGCGTATACCTTCTATCGCGGCAGCAATCGCCACACCGCTCAACCCTTCGTGATTTTGCGTCAACAGCAATTCGGAAGGGTTACTTACTTCGCGCAATCCGTTCTGTCTCATTTCATAAATGCCCAATTCAGCCGTACTGCCAAAACGATTCTTAATGCTCCTCAGAATACGATACATATAATGCTGATCTCCTTCAAACTGAAGAACAGTATCGACAATATGTTCCAACACCTTCGGCCCAGCAATACTCCCTTCTTTGTTGATATGTCCGATTAATAAAACCGGGACTCCGCTTTCTTTCGCATATTTTAAAATGGCGGCACTACATTCCCTTACCTGCGAAACACTGCCCGGCGAAGATTCGATTATTTCGGTAAAAATCGTCTGAATCGAGTCGACAATCAACAGATCGGGTTGTATGTTTTGTGCCTGAACGAATATTTGTTCCAGATTAGTTTCACAAAAAATAAAACAATCAGGATTTTCATAAGCCATCCGGTCGGCGCGAAGTTTCAATTGACGGCTACTCTCCTCGCCCGAAACATAAAGCGTTTTAATACTTTTCAGGCGAAGTACGGTCTGCAAAACCAACGTAGATTTACCGATTCCCGGATCGCCGCCAATCAAAACCAGCGAACCTTTCACCAATCCTCCACCCAACACCCGGTTCAACTCTCCATCCAAAAGATCCAAACGAACTTCCTCCTGCGACGTGATGTCTCTTAACAGCACGGGTCTATTTTTTCCCCGGTCATCCGGCAGGCCGGGTATAATCCGATGCTGTACGGAAGATTCTTTTACCGAAACTTCTTCCACGTACGTATTCCATTCACCACAAGAAGGGCATTTCCCTATCCATTTGGGCGAATCCGCACCACAATTCGTACAGACATAGATTGTTTTCGTTTTTGTCATCCTTACCTTTTACAATTCTCTTCCGCCCGCAACTCTTTCGGACTTTATCAAACAAAAGTAGTGATTTTCCAAAAGACTACGAACAAGTTTTTATTTTCTCGCGTTGAATTAATTAAAAGACTTCGAGGAAATACTTTTTCTACAATTGTCAAAAAGCTTTACTATAATTGTCAAAAAAAATTTCCACAATTGTAGAAATTTTTTTTTGACAACTGTGAAATAATAATTCGTCAGGAAGAAAAAGAAAAAAACCCGATGAAAAAAATATTCATCAGGTCTCTTAAATTGTTTATTCTCTACCTTTTTAGCTTAATCATTCGCTACTTCCAATTCATCATCCTCATCTTCCTTGGGCGCTTTTTTAACAAAGAACGCACTCAGTTCATAAAGTCCGTATAACGGAAAAAAGACAATTCCTAGTGTAAACGGATCGCTGCTCGGCGTAATAAAAGCGGCACCCACCAACAAGAATACAATCGCATGACGCCGATATTTATGAAAATACGAACGATTGATCAATCCTATTTTCGATAATAACCAGGAAAGCAACGGCATCTCAAACACTATTCCCATGATGAAGATCAACATATAAAAATTATCCATATAGGACTCTAAGGAAACCTGCTCTTCAATCGCCGCACTTAACTGATAAGTCGCTAAGAAACGCAGCGTCACGGGAAATACCATAAAATAACCTACGGCACAGCCTAAAAAGAACATCAACGTACCAAAAGAAAAAACCCAACGAATGTTTTTCTTTTCATTTTCGTACAACGCAGGGCTGACAAATCTCCAGATTTCATACATCAAATAAGGGAAAGTCAACAATAAAGCCAACCAAAACGAAGATGTCATATGTGTGAAAAACTGGGATGCCAGTTTTATATTCATAATATTCACATGATATCCATCGCTACAAAAGTCGGGTAATATATCAGTCATGGAACTGACTTTACACATCATTTTGAATGTAATAAAATCTGATGTGGTCGGCGCCAGTACTACCTTATCAAAAAGATAAGGCATGAAAGCAAATCCTGCAATTGCAAAAATGAAAAGTGCTAAGATGGAACGAAAAAGTGTCCAGCGAAGTTCTTCCAGGTGATCCCAGAATGACATTTCATCTTGATGCATCGTGTTTTATTTCTTATCTGTATCGTCGTCTATTTTAATATCGTCTTCCAGACCTTTCACACCATCTTTAAAGTTCCTCACTCCTTTACCGATACCTTTCATCAATTCGGGAATCTTTTTACCACCGAAAAGCAAAAGAACAATAATTGCGATAATGATAATTTCACCTGTCCCCAGGTTTCCGATAAATAATAATTCGTTCATGATAATGATTTATTTAATGTTATTAATAATCCGTAAATACAATCACCGCCTCAAAAAAGGGCTTCAGACAAAGGCAAAGATACTATTTGTAATGATTTACGCCCAATCTATTCCAAAATTATTACCTTTGCGGCGTCTTAAAAATCTGAAATTAGAAAAGAATTAGAAATATGAAAGCTTATGTATTTCCCGGTCAGGGAGCCCAATTCGTTGGGATGGGCAAAGATCTTTACGATAACAATCCCCTTGCAAAAGAGTTGTTCGAAAAAGCAAATAAAGTTTTGGGATTCCGTATTACGGACCTTATGTTTGAAGGTACAGACGACGATCTGAAACAAACAAAAGTGACACAACCCGCCATTTTTCTTCATTCTGTGATATTGGCAAAGACATTAGGGGAAGATTTTAATCCGAACATGGTTGCCGGTCATTCCTTAGGAGAATTTTCAGCCTTAACAGCAGCCGGAGCTCTGTCTTTCGAAGACGGGCTTTCTTTAGTGTACAAACGCGCGCTTGCCATGCAAAAAGCTTGCGAAGCAGCTCCTTCTACCATGGCAGCAGTATTAGCGCTTCCGGACGAAAAAGTTGAGGAGATTTGTGCATCCATAGAAGGAGAAGTTGTCGTACCAGCAAACTACAATTGTCCAGGACAAATCGTGATTTCCGGAACCAATGCGGGGATAGACACCGCTTGCGAAAAACTGTTGGCTGCCGGAGCCAAACGGGCATTAAAATTAAAAGTAGGCGGAGCATTCCATTCTCCGTTAATGGAACCAGCCCGAGCAGAATTGGCCGAAGCAATTAAAAACACGACGATCAACGCCCCGGTATGTCCGGTTTACCAAAATGTCAATGCGAAAGCGGAAACCGATCCGGAAGCGATCAAGGCAAACCTTGTGGCACAGTTGACTGCACCGGTTCGCTGGACCCAAACGGTAGAAAACATGATTGCCGACGGAGCCGATCATTTCATCGAACTCGGGCCGGGCGCCGTTTTACAGGGATTGATTAAAAAAGTCAATAAAAACGTTCGGACAGAAGGGCAGAGCTAATCAATATGCCGGTTCATTCGCCAAATTCCAAAGATTTAAATAAGCAGCTTTCGTTATATCGACCAGCTTATTCCAATTTATTTTATCGGCATGGTCACTCGGCATATGATAATCCGGGTGACCATCTGTATGATACCAAATCACGGGTATATCCAAACGGGCAAACGATGAGTTATCACTCCCACTGACCGGTCGCTCCCAAGGTCGGTAGCTTGGTACTAAACTCAGTTTGTATTTTGCAACATCATTTTTTAGCCAATCTCCGAAAGCCGGATGTGCTTCCGTATAAAAATAAACAACCTGATTCGGATTCGATTCGTCATTATTTCGTCCGATCATATCAAAATTCAAATATCCCTTTACCTGATCCATACCGGAGAAATTTTGTGTAAAGTAACGTGAACCCAGCAAACCTTTCTCTTCGCCATCCCAAAAAGCGAATACTATTGTGCGTTCCGGTTGAACTCCTGAAGCAATAAAGGCACGGGCAATCTGCAAAACGGCAGAAACGCCCGACGCGTTATCATCGGCTCCGTTATAAATCTGATCACCAACCAAGTCTGGATCAATCCCCAAATGATCATAATGCGCCCCGATTACCACATATTCATTTTTGCGCATCCCTTCTATTTTTGCCAACACATTACGCATTGCTAAAATACGATAAACCGTCTCCTGTTTTATTACGTCAATTGAATCGGGTTCAACTTGAAAGCGCTGTTTTTTCTGACGTTCCCGGCTATACGCTTCAAACGGTTGATAATAAGAATCTTCCAGAGGAGCAAGCCCCATCTGCTTCAGGCAGGAAACAAGATACACACCGGCGATATGTCCGCCACGAGAACCAGCTTCACGACCTTCGAGTTCATCGGAGGCTAAAAAACTGACAAAAGCTTCCGCCGTTTCCCGATCGATCAACGACAATCCCGCATCTTTAGAAGATTGCGCTAACAAATAACATCCGCTATGGATAAACAATAAAAATAAAAGACTCGCTTTAGTATTCATTTTATACATTTTATTCAGCGAATAAAGATAGTGGTTTTAAAGAAACTGAGGGGACTAAAAAAAGAAAAAGGCCTCTCTTCGCCCCTATTGACGATGAAAGCCTCTCATCTAACATCTCTTACCATTCCATTACAGACGGTGGCAAGAGATACGTCTTGTTAATTACTTAATTTAAAAAAATCCGGGATTCCAGATTTAGTTTTTAACTACGTCTACATCCAATTCGTTCATTAAACGACGAATTTTCATATTAACTCGTTGACACATCGAACCGTTCCCAACGGATTGGTACCTGTTCGCTTCATAACGCAACATCGCTAAAGTACGTAGTACTTCTTCTTTTCTTGTCATCATTTTCTTTTGGTTTTAATCTCTCCACTCCTGGAGAGTTGGTTAATAAATAGATAATCTAAACAATTCTTTTTTTCTTATTACATGACAAAGATAAACATTATGTTTTAAAACATACATTACAAAGCCGTTACAATTCAAAATATTAACATCAATTATACTTAATGATTTTTTTGAAAACTTTCTTAACTTCATTTTAGATAACATAGAAGCGTTTCAAAGCGTTGTATATCCCATCACAATCTACACTATCCGTCACATAATCAGCCGATTGTTTTACTTTATCGTCCGAATTACCCATAGCAACTCCTAAACCAACATGTTCAAGCATAGCAATATCGTTTCCTCCATCCCCAAAAGCCATTGTCTCTTCAATCGAAATGCCATAATATTCCAATAAGCGATCAATACCAACACTCTTATTACTTCCTGAAGGAACTACATCTGTAAATAACGAACACCAACGCGTAGATTCACATCCAGATAATATCTCCATAATTCGTTTTTCTTGATCCACATCGAAGAAGGCAATTAATTGATAGACTCCGTCGGCGGGAACCTTTCGAAAATCACCAATGGGCGGTTGAGGAAAATTCAGCAAATCCAACACCTCTTCGACTTTTTCGTTTTTATAATTTAACAGCATGCTGCGCTCTTGCACCAATATGCAGGGAAAAGATTCATCTTCATTCAAATAATGGCGTAATCGTTCAATATCTTTCGTCGGAATACGGTGTTTATAAACAGTCTTGCCCTGTTGATCGATACAATAACTTCCATTCATCGTGACAAAACCGTCAAAGACTTCATCTCCTAAATTATTTATGGCTAATTTATGTCTTCCTGTAGCGATAAACAGACGGATTCCTTTTTCTCGTAATTCGGTTAATGCTTTTTTGGTCGATGCGGGTATTTCGTGCGTATTAAAACTAACCAGCGTTCCATCAATGTCAAAGAAAATTGCTTTTATCATACTCTGTAAATGAAGAGGTAAAGATACATCTTTCGCCTGATATAAAAAAAGCGATGACCTCAAGGTCATCGCTTTTTTTATATTATCAACCAAAATCAAGCTTCAGCAGATGTTTCAACATTCCACTCTTGATGAGCTAAACGTTTGTAATTATTATATCGCCACTGTGCATTTTTCTTAGCTGCCTGAAATAATTCCGCCGCTTCTGCGGGATATTGTTTCATCACGGAAGAATAACGGACTTCACCTTTAAGGAAAGCCTCAAAATTATCCCAATTCGGCTCCTTACTATCCAGCGTGAACGGATTTTTCCCTTCCGCTTCGAAGGCCGGATTATAACGCCACAAATGCCAATATCCACAAGCCACAGCATCAGCCTGTTCTTGCTGACTTTTACCCATTCCGGCACGAAGTCCGTGGCTAATACAAGGCGAGTAAGCAATAATCAATGAAGGACCATCATACGCTTCCGCCTCACGGATTGCTTTCAAAGTCTGTGCCTGATCAGCTCCCATTGCAATCTGAGCGACATATACATAACCATAAGTTGTAGCCATCAATCCCAAGTCTTTCTTACGGACACGTTTTCCAGCGGCAGCGAATTTGGCAATAGCTCCTACCGGTGTTGCTTTTGAAGACTGTCCTCCGGTATTAGAATAAACCTCTGTATCCAGCACCAGAATATTAACGTTTTTACCGGAAGCAATGACATGATCGAGCCCACCGAAACCAATGTCGTACGAAGCACCGTCACCACCAATAATCCATTGCGATTTTTTAATTAAATAATGGCTCAAAGAGACCAACTCTTTGCAATACGGACATTTATCGGCCGATGCACTTACCAAAGCCATAATCTGAGGAGCCAACTCTTTCGTCTTTTCAGCATCTTTCTTGTTTACGATCCAATCCTCGAACAAAACTCTTGCTTCTTCCGGACAACCTGCGTCAATCGACTGTTTCATTATTTTTTCTATGCGTTCACGCATTTTCTCAACCGCCAAAGTCATACCCAGACCGAATTCAGCAAAATCTTCAAACAGCGAGTTCGCCCATGCCGGACCATGTCCGTTTTCATTCTTAGCGTATGGTGTAGAAGGTACCGACCCGGAATAAATAGAAGAACAACCTGTTGCATTCGCAACCATTTCACGATCGCCGAACAATTGGGTAATTAATTTCACATAAGGCGTTTCACCGCAACCGGAACAAGCTCCGGAAAATTCAAATAATGGGGTCGCAAATTGAGAATTTTTTACGTTAGCATTTATATTGACGAGATGCTGTTTGCTCTTGACCTCGGAAGCGCAATATTGCCATTTAGGGACTTCGTCCAACTGGCTTTCCAAGAGTTCCATTTTTAATGCTTTGCCTTGTTTATTGCCCGGGCAAACATCCACACAGTTTCCGCAACCCAGGCAGTCGAGAACAGAAACCTGAATACGAAACTTCATTCCGTCGAACTGTTTACCGACAGCCTTTAACAGGCCATCTTCAAATGGAGCTTTCGTCTGTTCAACTTCATCAAGCACAAACGGACGGATACAAGCGTGAGGACAAACATAAGCACATTTGTTACATTGGATACAATTTTCAGAAGTCCATTCCGGAACAAACGGTGCCACCCCACGTTTTTCGTATTCAGCCGTACCCAATTGCCAAGTTCCGTCTTCAATTCCAACAAAAGTGGAAACCGGCAACAAATCACCATCCTGGGCATTGATCACGTTCACTACATTGCCGATAAATTCAGGCACTTGCACTTCGTCTTTCGGATCGTCCGGTAAATTCGACCATTCCGGGTTTACTTCCAAAATGGAGTATTCCCCTCCACGATCTACCGCTGCATAATTTTTGTTGACTACATCTTCTCCTTTCTTACCGTAAGACTTCACAATGAATTTCTTCATTTGTTCGACAGCCAGATCAACAGGAATAACTTTCGTTATACGGAAGAATGCCGATTGAAGAATCGTATTGGTACGGTTACCTAAACCAATTTCATAAGCAATTTGCGTTGCATTGATATAATAAACCGTGATTTTTTTCTTTGCAAAATAACGTTTCACCCGGTTAGGCAGATGTTTGTTCAACTCTTCGGCACTCCAAACAGTATTCAACAGAAACGTACCGTTTTCACGTAATCCACGCGTTACATCGTACATTCTCAAATAAGCCTGAACATGGCAAGCCACAAAATTAGGGGTATTAACCAAATACGTCGAACGGATAGGGGTATTGCCGAAACGAAGGTGGGAACAGGTAAATCCTCCAGACTTTTTCGAGTCGTAAGAGAAATAAGCCTGGCAGTACTTATTCGTGTTGTCGCCTATTATTTTTACCGAGTTTTTGTTTGCACCAACTGTACCGTCGGCACCCAAACCATAAAATTTAGCTTCGTACATTCCTTCACCACCCAAAGCGATTTCTTCGCGTGGAGGCAGAGAAGTAAAAGTTACGTCGTCGACAATCCCGATCGTGAAGTTTGTTTTCGGCAAAGACAATGCTAGATTTTCATAAACAGAAAGGATCTGAGCTGGAGTCGTATCTTTAGAAGACAAACCATAACGTCCGCCTACAACAACCGGGGCGTCCTCCTGTCCGTAAAAACAATCTTTCACATCCAAATACAACGGTTCCCCTGTAGCACCCGGTTCTTTTGTCCGGTCGAGAACAGCAATACGTTTTGCGGTTTTAGGTACAGCCGCAAGAAAATGCTTGGCAGAAAATGGACGATACAGGTGAACGGCAACCAAACCTACCTTTTCGCCTTGAGCGATAAGGTAATCGATGGCTTCGCGAATAGCTTCCGTCACTGATCCCATAGCAATGATTACACGATCGGCATCTTCCGCACCGTAATAATCAAACAAACTATATTTCCGTCCGGTAATAGCAGATAATTCTTTCATATACTCTTCTACAATACCGGGAACAGCTTCGTAATATTTATTGGCAGCTTCTTTATGCTGAAAGAAAACATCCGGGTTTTCCGCCATACCACGGGCAACCGGTTTTTCAGGACTTAACGCGCGGTTACGAAAAGCTGCCAATGCATCCTGGTCAATCAAATGTGCCACATCTTCCTGTTCCAAAGCTTCAATTTTTTGAATCTCGTGAGAAGTACGGAACCCGTCGAAAAAGTTGACAAAAGGTACACGCGATTTGATTGTAGCTAAATGAGCTACTGCAGCCAAATCCATTACTTCCTGTACGGAACCTTCCGCCAGCATTGCAAAGCCAGTCTGTCTGGCAGCCATCACATCCTGATGATCGCCGAAAATAGACAACGCATGAGAAGCGATTGTACGGGCAGATACATGGAATACACAAGGAAGTAATTCCCCGGCTATTTTATACATATTAGGAATCATCAACAACAAGCCCTGTGAAGCTGTATACGTCGTGGTCAATGCTCCGGCTTGTAACGAACCGTGAACGGCACCTGCGGCACCACCTTCCGACTGCATTTCCTGCACAAGAACCGTTTCGCCGAAAATATTCTTTCTTCCGGCAGCAGCCCATTCATCTACGTATTCTGCCATCGTAGAAGACGGGGTGATCGGGTAAATCGCGGCAACTTCGCTGAACATATATGAAATATGTGCAGCCGCCTGATTCCCGTCACAGGTCAAAAATTTCTTCTGTTTTGTCATTTTAAATTTATTTAAGTAACACTTGTTTGTAATCAATAAAGAAAACCGAACAACCACAAAGGAATCACGTTCTCAGCTCCAATCTCTACCTTTTCCACGGCATAATACCAATCCGGATTTACCTTTCCTTTCACAGCTTCTTCAACTTTAAAATAATGTGTCTTATCTACCCGAAACTGTACATTTTTCGTACCTACATATAATTTGCTGTCTTTGTGTAGCATGTTGTAGAAAAAAGTTTCTCTGAGTGCTTGTTGATTAACTGCCATTGGACGAATAGGATACATCAAATTGGTGTTGTTCATATATACTTTTGCCGGCTTCTTCGGGAAACTGTCTCCTTCCGGATAAAGCATATTCATCAAACGTGCGTCCGTCAAATATTTAATATAATTCATGACAGTCGCTCTGCTGGTTTCAATGTCTTTGCTCAACTGGCTTACGTTCGGTGCACAAGGTGCGCTAATCGCTAATAAATAGAGTAATTTCCGCAACTTCGGCAAATAACTTTGCTCTATCTGTTTAATGTAAAGTACATCCACCTCCAGCATCATATTCATCGTTTTCAGCAAATTTTCGGAAAAATTTCTTTTTTCCAAAAAAAACGGATAATAGCCGTGATGCATATAATCATGCAAAAAAGCCATCGGTTTTATTTCCGAGCAAATCATCTCTGCAATACGAACATGATCCCGAAGAATCTCTTCCAGCGTAAAAGCAGGAAAAGACGTTCCGACCATTAAGTTGACATACTCACGAAAAGAAAATCCGCGTAGATTATACGACTTCACACAACCGGAAAGATCCGGGTTCTCTTCTTTCAGACGCATTACCGAAGATCCTGAAAACACAATTTTTACGTCCAAATAATTATCGTAACAGTAACGAAGTTCACGCGACCAATCAGGATATTTAAACACTTGATCAATCAACAGTACCTTTCCGCCTTTGGAGCGGAATTCAGCAACGAAATCTATCAACGAGCATTCCGTAAAATAAAAATGGTTCAGATTAATATAAAGGCACTCCCGGTTATCCTTCCCGTAAAATTCACGGGCATATTCCAACAAGAACAGAGTTTTACCAACCCCTCTCGACCCTTTAATACCAATCAAACGATCGTTCCAATTGATTTCATCCATCAATTTACGACGCACTGGAGAAGTCGTATGCTCCAGCAAATAATTATGTGTCCTGTAAAATGCTTCCACGATATAAATTACATCCGAGATGCAAATATATTAAAATAATCCACATTGCAATACAGAGATAGCAATTTTTAGCACATTAGTGTAATTCAGACTTTACAACACAACAAGACTATTCTTTTATTTCTCTTTTTTCTACTCCTTCGAACGTAATTTTCACCGGATTAATATAGCCGTTTTCATCAAAAGTCATCTTATCAATACAAGTCACACGGTGATCACGTCCCGTATCGTTCAATGGTCTGCGGTGATATACAATATAATAATCGTCCGTCCCCGGGATATGCATTACGGAATGATGTCCGGCTCCCGTAGCAACGTCTGGATCTTGTTGAAGAATTTTGCCTACACGATCAAACGGACCGAAAGGTGAATCCGAGATAGCATAGGCTACGGAATAATCCGGGCCTGTCCATCCGCCTTCGCTCCACATAAAATAGTATTTATCGTCTTTTATAAACATAAACGGGCCTTCCACATAATTTTCTGGCGTCACGTCCTTGTAAATTTCGCCATCGTCGAAAGGAATAAGACCGGTAAAGTCGTCGTTCAACTTGACCACATTGCAATGACGCCACCCACCGTAATACATATAATATGCTCCATCTTTATCCTGAAAAACGAACTGGTCGATCGGCTGCGCACCATTAACTATTTCGTTAATAAGCGGCCTACCCAACAAATCTTTATAAGGGCCTTCGGGACGATCGCTCACAGCAACGCCAATTCCGCCAACTTCTCCTTCATGTACATCATTCGCACCAAAAAACAAATAATATTTATTGTCTTTACGAAGCACAGCGGGCGCCCACATCGCTCGTTTCGCCCATTTTACTTCCGCGGTATCCAGAATATTGCTATGTTTCGTCCATGTGATCAAATCTTTCGAAGAAAAACAATCGAAAAAAACCTGTTTCTCGAATAAATCGCTCCACGTAGGATAAAGCCAATAGGTATCATCATAAATAATCCCCTCCGGATCTGCATACCAACCCTCAAAAATAGGATTTCCACTCTTTGCCACTTCACTTTTTTTCCCGCCTGAGGAACAAGCAACGACCAACGCACTCAAGAAGAATACATTCAAAAACAATTTCTTCATATTTATTTATTCGATTAACAAGTTAATACATGTTTAGCAAGTCCTCCTTCCGAAGTTTCTTTATACAGGCTGGGCAAATCATTTCCAGTCTGACGCATGACTTCGACTACCTGGTCGAAACTGACCCGATGCCTACCATCCGAGAAATTAGAAAATGTATTCGCATCCAAAGCCCGGGCAGCCGCAAAAGCATTCCTTTCGATACAGGGTATTTGCACTAATCCGCAAACGGGATCGCAAGTTAGCCCTAAATGATGTTCCAAGCCCATTTCTGCCGCATATTCGATTTGTGCGGGCGTTCCGCCAAAGAGCTGACTCGCAGCAGCAGCAGCCATGGCGCAAGCAACGCCGACTTCTCCCTGGCAACCGACTTCAGCACCAGAAACAGACGCATTCGTTTTGACAATATTTCCGAACAGGGCCGCCGTCGCCATTGCCCTCAAAATACGGGAATCCCGAAAACTTCTGGATTCTTTCAAATAATACAGAACCGCCGGAAGTACCCCACAAGAACCGCATGTCGGCGCCGTCACGATTTCCCCTCCCGCTGCATTCTCTTCCGATACGGCAAGTGCATACGCATAGACCATACCCCGGCTACGAATATTACTTCCGTACCCTTTCGCACGAATCAAATAATCGGATGCTTTCCGGCGTAAACACAATCCGCCAGGTAATATACCTTCGGTTTCCAACCCTCTCATAATGGCGCGCTGCATCACTTCCCAAACTTCCGCCAAATAATCCCAAATAGATTCTCCTTCCATCTGTTCAACATATTCCCAATAGGAATGTCCGGATTTTTCACACCATACTTGTATTTCCTGAATCTTTTCCATCTCGTATACACGAGACGTTTTCTGTTCATTAAAATCTTGATTGGCAAGCGTTCCGCCTCCTATACTGTAAACAGTCCAGGATTCAGTTAATTCATTATCAGACGAAAAGGCTTCAAACTTCATCCCGTTCGGATGAAAAGGTAAAAAGACCCGGGGCTCCCAGATTACATCTGTTTTAGCAATTGGCTCTAACTCTTCCAAAATTGCTTTGTCGGTTAAATGCCCCTTTCCTGTCGCTGCCAAACTGCCATACAAGGTTACTTCAAATCGCGATGCGGCTTTATGTCGATCTCCAAAAATAGAGGCCGCACGCTTCGGCCCCATCGTGTGACTACTGGACGGACCATGCCCGATCCTGTAAATTTGTTTAATTGAATCCATAAATGATCCTGTTCGTCTCCGTTATTTTGACTGTTTAAGAGATGTAAAACTATTCACAACAAATATACAGGAAAAAGTCTGATTACAAATTACACAGAAAGAAAGTAATATTATTTCAAGCGTTTGGTTTTAGCTACATCATTTAGATTAACACAGACCATCGCGCCAAGTTGTTCAATAAACAAAACCATATGCGTTTTTTTTATTCTCTTTACTTTACCGGAAACATGCTTCATCGCGCCGCATAATATTTCTACTTCTTCTCCTATACAAAGTTCATGACATGACGCTTCTTCCAAAAACTGCTGTATACTATCTATCTCTGACTGGCGCACAACAGCGGGTTTTCCATCATAATATATTATTTTCACCACTCCGTAAATAGTCAACATCGAATAAAGTTCGGGGCCTTTACACTTAACGAAAACGTATGAACTGAAAAGCGGCATATCAACGAGTTTAACCCGATCAGACCAAACTCGAGGCGAACGGTGAAGAGGCAACCAACATTCTATCCCTAACTTGATCAATCGTTCAAGAACCTGTTTTTCCGCACGAGGCGCTGTATATAATACGTACCACTCAGGTTTTACCGTTGTCATATTTTACTTGTTTTCGAACACAAATATAGGAGTTTTTTTGTATTATTGCGATTCAAAACTTTTTTGCATCAACAAACAAAAAATATTATTGCCAGATAAACATATAAATAAAATGAACAGAAGAAATTTCCTCCAAAAATCAGCATTAACAGCTGCCGGGATAGGACTAACTCCGTTGATAGGAGGTTCTTATCAATCTGTTTTCGGACAAACAGCTCCCAATAATAAAGTAAAAGTCGCTCTTATGGGTTGCCGGAGCATGGGATGGAGTGATCTGAATACTTTTTTAGATTATCCGGAAGTAGAATGCATAGCGCTATGCGACGTAGACGACGAATGGTTAAACAAACGTGCGGCGGATGTAGAAAAGAAAAGTGGGAAAAAAGTCCCTAACTTATATAAAGATTGGCGAAAAATAATAGACAATAAAGATATTGATGCTGTTATTATCGGAACACCTGATCATTGGCACTGCTTACCTTTAATTTATGCTTGCCAGGCAGGAAAAGACGTCTATGTAGAAAAACCTCTTGCCAATACCATTGAAGAATGCGAACGAATGGTACAAGCTGCTCGAAAGTATAAACGGATCGTTCAGGTAGGTCAATGGCAACGAAGTGATCCGCACTGGAACGAAGCGGCGGCTTATCTCCGAGCCGGAAATATCGGACGCATCCGCACGGTAAAGGTATGGGCTTATCAAGATGGAAAACCAACATTACCCGTAAAACCGGACGAACCAGTTCCCGCTGGCGTCGATTACGATATGTGGTTGGGGCCAGCTCCTAAACGTCCGTTTAATCCATACCGGTTTCATTATAATTTCCGTTTCTTTTGGGATTACGCAGGTGGTTTAATGTCCGATTGGGGGGTACATTTACTAGATTATGCCTTGGAAGGCATGGGGGCTACATTACCTAACCATATTTTTTCGGGAGGAGGGAAATTTGCTTATCCGAATGATGCGATGGAAACCCCGGATACGTTAATGGCAACCTATGTATATGATGATTTCAACATCATTTGGGATCATGCCTGCGGAATCAACCACGGACTATTTAACAAGAAGGAAGGCTTAGCGTTTTATGGCGAAAATGGGACCTTGGTTTTGACCCGCGCAGGATGGGAAGTCATCCCCGTCGTTGCAGGGAAAGACGCTAGAATGGAAGCCGTACCATTCAAAAAAGGAGAGGGCAAAGGCTTATATAATCATGTAGGTAATTTCTTAAGCAGTATAAAAAGCAAAAATCTGCCAGCTGCCGATATTGAGATTGGTGCCAAAGTCGCTAAAATGTGTCATTTTGCCAATATTTCCTGCCGTCTTCAACGAGAGGTTCGCTGGGATGAAGCAACACATAGTTTTATCAACGACAAAGAAGCCAATCTATTAGCCAAAGCGCACTATCGTGCGCCCTGGACTCTTCCGGTGTTATGACTAGCTGAAGGAACAAAAAAACAGAAGCAAAATCGAAGTGGATTCATTTGCTACGCTCAATTAATTTGTATATTTGTTTAATAAATTGAGAGTAACATAATCTTTAATTCATAATACACAAATGGGAAATAATGATTTGATTGACACAGTAAAAAACAAAGCTCAAGTATGGCTCACGAAGAGTTATGACGAAGAAACGCGTGCTCAAGTACAAACCATGCTTGATAATGAAGACCCTACTGAGTTGATAGAATCTTTTTATAAAGATTTGGAATTTGGAACCGGAGGATTAAGGGGAATCATGGGTATCGGAACAAACCGGATGAATAAATACACCGTTGGTGCCGCTACGCAAGGTCTTTCGAACTATTTAAAGAAAGAATTTGAACATTTGGATCAAATAAAAGTCGTCATCGGTCACGATTGCAGAAATAACAGTAGAAAATTTGCAGAAATCTCTGCCGATATCTTCTCGGCAAACGGGATAAAAGTATATCTCTTTGACGATTTGAGACCAACGCCGGAAGTCTCTTATGCCATTCGCGAACTGGGTTGTCAAAGTGGTATTATTCTGACGGCGTCCCATAACCCCAAAGAATATAATGGCTACAAAGCCTATTGGGACGATGGCGCGCAAATGATCGCCCCCCACGATAAAAACACAATAGCAGAAGTAAACAAAATCAGAAACGCATCGGAAATCAAATTCAACGGGGATAAAGACCTGATTAAAATTATAGGGAAAGAACTAGACGAACAATATATACAGGATTTGACAACCATATCTCTATCTCCTGAAGCAATCCAAAGACACCACGACATGAAGATTGTGTATACTCCGATTCACGGAACGGGGGTACGTCTTGTTCCTGCCGCGTTAAAAGCGTTTGGGTTTACAAATATTATTCATGTACCTGAACAGGATGTTGTCAGAGGTGATTTTCCAACAGTGATTTCTCCGAATCCAGAGGAACCGGCAGCACTGGCTTTGGCCGTCGCCAAAGCAAAAGAAACCGATGCTGAATTAGTTCTGGCTTCCGATCCGGACGCAGACCGTGTTGGTGCTGCTGTTAAAAACGAAGTGGGAGAATGGGTTTTGTTAAATGGGAATCAGACTGCTCTGCTATTTGTTTATTATCTTATCACGCGTTGGAAACAATTAAGGAAAATAAAGGGGAACGAATACATCGTAAAAACAATTGTCTCTACCGAAACAATACGAACGATCGCTGAGCAAAATGGAGTAGAAATGTATGATGTTTACACCGGATTCAAATGGATTGCCGACATTATGAAAAAAAATGAAGGCAAAAAATCGTTTATCGGAGGTGGCGAGGAAAGTTATGGATTCTTGTGTGAAGACTTCGTTAGAGATAAAGACGCTGTATCCGCTTGTGCCGTTCTTGCAGAAATGGCCGCTTGGGCAAAAGATCAAAAACTTTCATTGTACCAGTTATTGCAGCAGATATACGTACAATACGGCTATTCTAAAGAAAAAGGAATTTCGGTAGTCAAAAAAGGCAAAAGCGGAGCGGAAGAAATAGAAGCTATGATGAAGCATTTTCGTGAAAATCCATTAATGGAAATAGCCGGATCTAAAGTAATTCAGATTCATGACTATTCTTCTTTAAAGGGATACAGTTTTATTGATAACGAGACACTCTCTTTAGATATGCCGACGACCTCGAACGTTTTACAATATTTCACTGAAGATAAAACAAAAGTATCTATCCGGCCTTCCGGAACTGAGCCCAAAATAAAATTTTATTGTGAAGTACACCTCCCGATAAAAGGTTTGGAAGATATTCCTCAGGCTGAAACAAAAGCAAAAGAAAAGATTGAACAGATAAAAGAATCTTTAGGAATTTAAAAAAAGAGAGGATAAAACAAAATAAGTTTATCCTCTTTTTTTTATGCTAATTCTAAATTCATAATATAATCATTCATATAAAAGCCATTTCCGATTGGATGATCGCGCGTATCCACCACTTTAAATCCAAGATGTTTATAAAAACCGACGGCTTTATTTTCCCGGTTCACAAACAGTTCCACGGTTAAAGGCGTTTCGTAATTATTTTTTAAATAAGCTATTCCCTGTTCCACTAAAAAACGGCCTATCCCCTTCCCTTGTTGTGCCGGAAGGGCATATATTTTCTGGAAATTAAACAATCGTCTTCCTTTCTGTTCTATCGAGATATAGCCGGAAGGTACCCCATCTACTTCAGCCATAAAAAAACGATGATCAAGGTCAATCATTTGTTTACGTAAACTCTCTTCCGAATACATCATCTCAAACATATAACCCAATTGTTCTTTCGACAAAATAGTCTCGTATGTATTATTCCATATTCGAAAAGCCAAATCACGAATAACGCCAATCTCGGCGACAGATACACTTTTAAATGAGAACATAATCCAATCGATTTAGACCAACAAAGATACATAAATTCACGACAATCAGGTATTTTAGCTTCATTTCACATTTATTTCTGGCGTCCTTCACACAAAATATTAACTTTGTAGGCGTTTGATAATAGATAAAATCACAATATATACTTTAAAATATGGATACCAAGATTCAAGAACTAACCGAAAAAATCTATCAGGAAGGGATAGAAAAAGGTAATCAGGAAGCGGCCAATATCATTGCCGAAGCGAAAGCTAAGCAACAAGCCATTATCGCCGAAGCCGAAACGGAAGCCAAACGCATCGTTGCGAAAGCAGAAAAACAGGCGCAGGACATTAAAAAAAACACGGATAACGAGATCAAAATTGCTTCGGGTCAAGTTATTGACTCATTGAAAAAAGAAATAACAGACCTTCTTGTCGGAGAAATAACAAACACCAATGTAAAACCGGTTGTAACAGACAAAGCGTTCATGCAAAAAGTCATTTTGGAAATGGCACGTTCATGGGCAAAAAATGAAGCCTTTGTTATACAAACAAGTTCCGCTGAAGCACTTCAATCCTATTTTGAAGGAAATGCGAAAGAATTACTCGATAAAGGAATCCGGATAGAAAAAATAAATGGAAAAGAAACTTCCTTTACTATCCAGCCTATAGACGGTTCGTATAAAGTTAATTTCGGAGAAGAAGAGTTTATGTTATTTTTCAAAGAGCTTCTACGTCCGGCCTTGTTGGAGAAATTATTCTAAAAAAGCATGAGTAAATATCATTACCTGATAGCAAGCCTCCCTGAGATTACGTTGGACGACAGCAAACAGGTATATTCTGTATTTGATTTCAAAGGAGAATTAGAGAATACATTATCTTCAAAAGATAAGAAACTAATCTCGTTTTTTTTTCTGAAATACGATAACCGGAATTTACTGAATTGGCTGCAACACGAATCATCCGAGCAAAAAGAAGAATTGTCTTGGGATAAGAGAGGAACTCTTTCTCCCTCCATCTTTGAAGAAACAGCATATGCCATCAAAGAAGGGAAAAAGATGAATAAACATGTGCCATCCTATATGGGAGAATTTCTTACGGAGTACTTCGACCCGGAAGTTAGAGAAAACAAAGAAGAAATATCCATCGTTTCGTGGGAAGACAAACTAACCACACGTTATTATGCTTATGCCGTAAAATGCAAGAATAAGTTTTTTTCCGAATGGTTCAAACTTAATCTGACGATCAAAAACATATTAGTTGCTATCACCTGTAATAAATACGGATTCGATAAAAAACAATACATTATCGGGGATGATGAAATAGCCGAGAATTTACGAGCATCCAATTCCCGGGAATTAAATGTGGGTGAGGATGTGGAATATTTATCCGACCTGCTCCGGTTAGCCGACGAAAGCGATTTGGCAATACGCGAAAAGAAAATAGATGTTCTCAAATGGGAATGGCTTGAATACAATACCGTTTTCAAAGTTTTTGATATCGAAAGCGTATTTGCTTATCTGCTAAAAATTGAAATGATCGAACGATGGACTAATCTGGACAAAGCAAGCGGAGAAGCAAGCTTCAGAGAACTAATCAGCGCCATGAAAAAAGATAGCAACTCTGCGCTGAACGAATTTAAAAAGAAGAACAATAAAATATAATTATGGCGACGAAAGGAATTGTAAAAGGAATCGTATCCAACTTAGTGACAGTAGAGGTGGACGGGCCAGTCTCCCAAAATGAGATTTGTTACATCTCTGTCGGAGATGTAAAACTTATGGCGGAAGTAATTAAAGTTATCGGGACAAATGCTTCTGTACAAGTATTCGAAAGCACACGTGGGATGAAAGTAGGCAACAAAGCCGAGTTTGCCGGACATATGCTCGAAGTAACATTAGGCCCTGGCATGCTGTCACGAAACTACGACGGGCTCCAAAACGATTTGGATAAAATGGAAGGAACCTTCCTAAAACGCGGAGATTATACGTATGCGCTAAACGAAGAAACAAAGTGGCAATTCACCCCTTTAGCAAAACCGGGAGATACGGTCACAGCCGGAGATTGGTTAGGTGAAGTCGACGAAAACAACCAGCCACATAAAATCATGGTTCCTTTTGTCATGGAAAACAATTATACCGTCAAATCGGTCGTGGATAAAGGAGAATATACGATCAACGATACGATAGCTGTATTGACGGACACGAACGGAAAGGAAATATCGATCAATATGATCCAAAAATGGCCGGTAAAAAAGGCAATTACCTGTTATCAAGCCAAACCTCGTCCATACAAATTATTAGAAACTGGTGTTCGCACCATCGATACGGTAAATCCGATCGTTGAAGGCGGTACAGGATTTATCCCCGGCCCTTTCGGTACCGGAAAAACGGTGTTGCAACACGCTATTTCAAAACAGGCGGAAGCCGACATTGTAATTATTGCCGCCTGCGGAGAACGGGCAAATGAAGTAGTTGAAATTTTCGCGGAATTTCCGCATCTAATAGACCCCCATACCGGACGTAAATTGATGGAACGTACGATCATTATTGCCAACACATCCAACATGCCTGTAGCCGCACGTGAAGCATCTGTTTATACGGCAATGACAATCGCAGAATATTACCGAAGCATGGGATTGAAAATCTTGTTAATGGCAGACTCAACCTCACGTTGGGCGCAAGCTTTGCGTGAAATGTCAAACCGTCTGGAAGAACTTCCGGGCCCGGATGCATTCCCTATGGACCTTTCCGCAATTATCGCCAATTTCTATGCACGTGCCGGTTATGTCGAACTTAAAAACGGAGCTTCTGGATCCGTCACATTTATTGGTACGGTATCTCCTGCCGGAGGTAATCTGAAGGAACCTGTAACTGAAAACACGAAAAAAGTTGCCCGTTGTTTTTACGCGCTCGAACAAGAACGCGCAGACCGCAAACGCTACCCGGCCGTTAATCCGATCGACAGTTATTCCAAATATTTGGAATATCCGGAATTCCAGGAATACATTTCAAATCACATTTCCCCAAACTGGATCGAAAAAGTAAACGAAATAAAAACTCGCATGTTACGAGGTAAAGAAATTGCGGAACAAATTAATATCTTGGGTGATGACGGTGTACCGGTAGAATATCATATTACGTTCTGGAAATCAGAACTTATCGACTTTGTCATCCTTCAGCAGGATGCTTTCGACGCCATTGATGCCGTGACTCCTTTAGCCCGTCAGGAATTTATGCTAAACAGAGTTGTAAATATCTGCCGTACCGAATTCTCTTTTGAAAATTTCTTAGACGTAATGAATTATTTCAGACGGATTATCAATATCTTTAAACAGATGAATTATTCCGAATACGAAAGCGACCAATTCAAATCATTCGATATTGAATTAGACAAATTGTTGAAAGAACGAATGGTAAAATAAGAAGAATATGACAACAAAAGCGTTTCAAAAAATATATACAAAGATTACACAGATCACCAAAGCAACATGTTCGTTGAAAGCTACCGGTGTAGGATATGACGAGTTGGCGTCAATAGACGGCAAACTCGCCCAAGTTGTTAAAATTATTGGTGACGAAGTCACGCTTCAGGTGTTTTCAGGGACGGAAGGGATACGCACAAACGCCGAAGTCGTATTTATGGGGAAAGCTCCTTCGTTGAAAGTCGGCGATCAATTAGCGGGCCGGTTCTTCAACGCCTACGGCAATCCCATCGACGGCAGACCTGCTCCTGACGGAAAAGAAGTGGAAATAGGCGGACCCTCAGTTAATCCCGTTCGCCGAAAGCAACCTTCCGAATTAATCGCTACCGGTATTGCGGGTATCGACTTAAACAACACATTGGTTACAGGACAAAAGATCCCGTTTTTTGCCGATCCTGACCAGCCATTCAATCAGGTAATGGCACTGGTGGCTTTGCGCGCTCAATCAGACAAAATTGTGTTGGGTGGAATGGGGATGACCAACGACGATTATCTGTTCTTTAAAAATACATTCACGAACGCAGGCGCATTAGATCGTATCGTCAGTTTTATCAACACAACTGAAAACCCATCTGTAGAGCGTGTTCTTATCCCGGATATGGCGCTTACCGCCGCAGAATTCTTCGCGGTCGAACGAAATGAGAAAGTATTGGTGTTGCTAACAGATATGACCAACTACGCAGATGCATTGTCTATCGTATCCAACCGTATGGATCAAATACCTTCCAAAGATTCCATGCCCGGATCATTGTATTCGGATTTGGCTAAAATTTATGAAAAAGCAGTGCAATTTCCAGAAGGAGGATCAATCACGATCATTGCGGTAACAACTCTTTCCGGAGGAGATATTACTCATGCGGTACCCGACAATACCGGTTATATCACGGAAGGACAGCTTTATCTTCGCCGCGATAGCGATATCGGAAAAGTAATTGTCGACCCGTTCCGTAGTTTGTCCCGTCTGAAACAATTGGTAACCGGTATTAAAACGCGCGAAGATCACCCGCAAGTCATGAATGCTGCCGTACGATTATACGCTGATGCCGCGAATGCTAAAACAAAAATGGAAAACGGCTTCGACCTGACGGATTACGACAACCGTGCCTTAGCTTTTGCCAAAGAATACTCAGACAAACTGCTTGCCATAGACGTCAATCTAAATACGACCGAAATGCTCGATGTAACCTGGGCTTTATTTTCGACTTATTTTTCTCCGGCGGAAGTAAATATCAAACAGTCTTTAGTCGATCAATACTGGAAAAAATAACATATGGCTATAAAGTTTCAATATAACAAAACATCACTTCAACAAGTTGAAAAGCAACTGAAGATGCGTGAACGTTCGCTTCCTACTATCAAAAGTAAAGAAAGCGCATTACGTATGGAGGTCAAGCGAACAAAAAATGAAGTGGTTCGATTGGAACATCAATTGGAAGACGAAATAAAGAATTATGAAAATATGCTTTCCTTGTGGAAAGAGTTCTCCCCTGAACTAATCCGGGTAAAAGATATTGACATTTCTTCCCGGAAAATTGCGGGAGTTATTGTTCCGCTTCTTAGCCGGATCGATTTTGGAGTAAAGGATTTCAGTCTCTTTAATTCGCCGGCCTGGTTTGTTGATGGAATCGAATTATTAAAACAACTGGCGAAAACGGGCATAGAAAGCGAATTCGCTGGAGTCCGGTTGGAACTGTTGGAGCATGCACGCAAAAAGACAACCCAAAAGGTTAATTTGTTTGAGAAAGTGCAAATACCAGGATATCAGGATGCAATACGTAAAATAAAGCGTTATATGGAAGACGAAGAAAGTCTTTCCAAATCTTCGCAGAAAATCATGCGGGCAAACCTGGAAAAACGTAAAATTAAAGAAGAGGAGGCCGACAGATGATTGCCAAAATGAACAAATACGCGTTTATCGTGTATCATAAAGAATATGAAGCCTTTTTACTTACTCTGCGGGAGTTGGGCATTGTCCATATTAAAGAGAAAAAATCCCCACTCGAAGGCGAAAATGCGCAACAACTATTGCAACAGCGAAAACAAATAGACGATACGCTGAAAATTCTGAAAAACATCAATGAAAAATCAGAATCTGTTAAATTAGCAGACGGCAGGGAAATAACAAAAGAGGAAGGTTTCCAAATTGTAAATACAGTCGAAGAGCTGCAGCAGAAGAAAAACAGTCTGCAAAATCAACTTGCAGCGTTAGAAAAGGATATCGCATATCTCGGAAGCACGTGGGGAGATTTTAGTTATTCGTTGTTAAACAAGCTGAAAGTTGCCGGTTATCTCATCCGTTTTTACAGTTGTCCTACAACTGAATATAAAAAAGAGTGGGAACAAAATTACCCAATCATCCAGATCAACACGACGCAATCCTCTTGTCACTTCATTACCATTATGAAGCAAGACGAAACGGTCGAGCTTCCGGTTGAACAAGTTCCATTACCTTCTTCAGATTTAAAAACACTGACAATAAAAAAAGAGGAGGTTTTAGCAAATTTGGAACAGGTCGAGAATTCATTAAAGGATATCGCCAGAGAACAATATAAATCCCTGGTCGAGGCAGACAAACTAGTACAAGATGAATTTAATTTTTCAAATGCCTTAACCCAAACAACACCTGAAGTAGACAATAAACTCATGTTACTGGAAGGTTGGGTACCTGAAGAAAAAATAAAAAGCATGAAAGAACGATTGGATCTGGATGGATATTATTTCCGAAAGACAGAAATTCTGGGCAACGATCAAATTCCTATTGAATTGAAGAACAACAGTTTCAATAAGCTCTATGAACCAATATGCCGGATGTTCTCTTTACCCAATTACCAGGAATTCGATCCGACCCCATTCTTTGCCCCATTTTTCATGTTATTTTTCGGGATGTGTTTTGCAGATGGCGGTTACGGATTACTCATGTTAGTCGTCTGTACGTTGTTAAAAGGAAAAACAAAACCGGACTACAGGCCCTATCTTTCCTTGTTCCAATATTTGGGAGGAGCAGCGTTTGTCGTCGGCTGCCTTACCGGCTCTTTCTTTGGGATCGAACTGGTTAAAGTGCCGTTGTTTGCTTCTGTAAAAGACTATTTTATTTCCAGCGATAACCTGATGACTATCTCCATTATAATAGGGATCGTGCATATTCTGTTTGCCAAGAGCGTAGCCGCTTTAAAACGGATATCTCAAAAAGGAATAAAATATGGAATCGCTCCTTTTGCCTGGGTTTTCGTCATCGCTTCGGTAATTTTAGCTTTCGGACTGCCTGCTATGGATATTAAACTTTCGGAAACCCTCCTTCAAGTGTTGTATGGAATCGCCACGTTAGGGCTATTGGTCGCGTTATTCTATAATTCTCCAGGAAAGAATATATTTCTTAATCTCGGCAGTGGCATCTGGCACCTCTATAATATCGCTTCGGGATTGATTGGAGATACGTTATCGTATATACGTCTTTTTGCGATTGGTCTAACTGGTGCTATATTAGGCGGGGTATTCAACACCTTAGCAATTGATATGACAGAAGGAATAAGTCTTATCCCTAAAATTTTCTTTATGTTGCTCATCTTGCTTTTCGGACATACATTAAATATCGGACTGTGTACAATCAGTTCGTTAGTTCACCCGCTACGTTTGATCTTTGTAGAATATTATAAAAACGCGGAATTCGAAGGCGGCGGACAAGCCTATGTACCATTCAAAAAAGCGTAACTTGGAAATTAGAAATATAAAATAATAATTAAAAAACAAATCAGATTATGGAACCTATTTTATTAGCCTATATAGGCATTGCATTACTTACGACACTAGCGTTTTTAGGAAGTAGCTATGGAGTAACGGTATGTGGCAACGCGGTTGTCGGAGCCATGAAAAAGAATCCTGGGGCTTTGGGTACGTATATTGCCCTTAGTGCACTTCCCAGTTCAAACGGTCTTTATGGTTTTGTAGGTTATTTTATCTTGAAACCCTATCTTGTTGACAGTATTCCTCTTCTAACAGCCATTGCTATTTTAGGAGCCGGTTTAATATTGGGAATCACTTGTTTTTATGCTGCCATACGTCAGGGCGAAGTTTGTGCGAATGGAATCGTAGGTGTCGGAGCCGGACATAATGTGTTTGGTGCGACAATGGTCATGGCTGTATTCCCCGAATTATATGCAATTCTTTCTTTACTGGTAACCATATTGATCAGCGGAACACTGGCTACACCGATTCTATAACAATTTTTATGAACTACAAAAAGGCACTCAGATCGGGTGCCTTTTTTGTTATTAATAAATGCACACACCATATTTCAGCATTTTTTTTTAATTTTGCGAAAAAGGGCTCTGTATGGGTAAAGAGGCAAAGAGTATAGCGTTTTATTTATCAATGCTTTTAGGATTCGGCTTATTGATGTATTTTATCATTCAGGCTGGACAACTTCATCAAGAAGGGGAGTCCACTATTCTACTAGAGAATGCCCCACAAACATTTGGAGAAGGATTCAAAGCCTTTAGCGTTTCAATTAAAGGTCATGTACAATCTCCTTTGGGGCTTATCCTACTACAAATTATAGTCATACTCGTCACCTGCCGTCTTTTTAGCTGGTTTTTCACAAAATTGGGACAACCATCCGTCATTGGAGAAATCCTTGCAGGTATAGTTCTAGGTCCTTCTATCCTTGGTTATTTCTTCCCTGAATATCTGGATTTTCTTTTCCCTTCGGAATCGCTCGACAATATTACGCTACTGAGCCAATTTGGATTGATTCTGTTTATGTTTGCCATCGGCATGGAATTAGATCTGAAAGAAATTAGGGCTACATTAAAAAAAACAATACTAATCAGTCACAGCAGTACAATCGTCCCTTTCGCGTTTGGTATGCTGTTAGCTTATTTTATTTATGGGTTATATGCCGATCCTCAAACGCCCTTTCTTTCGTTTGCTTTGTTCATAGGGATAGCCATGAGTATTACTGCCTTTCCTGTACTTGCCCGGATAATTCAGGAAAAAGGGTTGACTAAAACACATTTAGGAACATTATCATTAGCAAGCGCGGCTAACGGCGACATCACAGCCTGGTGCCTTTTAGCTGTAGTCGTCTCAATTGCTCAGGCGGGAAATATGATTAGCGCTTCTTTTAATATATTATTTTCCATTATCTACATTCTGTTTATGTTTTTTGGCATACGTCCTTTCCTGCGTATGATCGGGAACATTTATCATAATCATGAAGTAATCGCCAAGGGAATGGTGGCGCTCATTTTCCTGTTATTGATCATTTCCGTTTACTTTACCGAAATACTCGGTCTACATGCCTTGTTCGGTGCTTTTATTACCGGGATCATCATGCCGTCCAATTTAAAATTCCGAAAAATTATGACAGAAAAAGTCGAAGATACCGCCCTATCTTTGTTTCTCCCATTATTTTTTGTCTCTACTGGACTACGCACTCAAATCGGATTATTAGACAACCCGGGATTATGGTTGATGTGCGGTATCTTCACCATTGTTGCCATTGCCGGAAAATTCGGTGGAACTTATTTTGCGGCACGGATTATTGGTGAAACTCAAAAAAACAGTTTATACCTCGGTGCTTTGATGAATACAAGAGGACTTATGGAGCTAATTGTGTTGACAATCGGATATGAGATGGGAATTCTCCCCCCTACAGTTTTCGTCATGTTGGTTTTAATGACGCTTGTCACCACATTTATGACTACCCCACTTCTTTCTTTTATTTCGTTTCTTTTCAAAAGACAGGAAAAGAAAAAGCAAGAACGGAAAAAAACAGCATCCGAAGCATTCCGTTTATTGCTCCCTTTTGGACGTGCTCATAATGGACAGACAATGCTGAATGTAGCTCATCAAATGTTTTCTGAAGGCGAAAAACAATTGGACGTTACGGCATTGCATTTCACTATTGGAACAGATGTCAGCCCTCTTCGTCTCGAAAATTTTGAAGAAATCAGCTTTGCTCCCATTCTTTCCGGAGCGGCAAAATTAGGGATTTCAATTAAACCTCGTTATCAAGTTTCCAATAATGCGGCACAAGATATCGTTTCCATCGCCAACAAAGAAAACTTCGATTTCCTTTTAGTCGGTGCCGGCATTGCCATGAGTAATAACCCGGAAGACATCGAAGCCAATAAATTTCGTTTCTCGCTCTACAACCGTTTTCTAAAAAAAATTAAAGCCCCGGAATCGTGGGCCCCGGGATCCCTGTTAAGAGACAAAACCAAACAATTCATAGAACAAACAGATTGTACAGTAGCAATTTTTGTAAACCGTGACTTTACGAAGACGACCAATGTTTTGGTTATCATAAACCACTTAGACGATCTTTTTTTACTGGACTACATTCCCACCCTATTAAAAAATTCGGCCCGTTCTGTCGCGTTCCTAATTAAAACGCCGACTTCCCATCCAGACTATCAACAAGTCGTGATCTATATCCATGAGTTTATCGACAAAACACCGCAAACAACAATCCTGTCAGATAAACACATTACGCCTTCCCTCTTTAACGGATACACATTCATGCTAATCAGTTATCCCACATGGGATGAAGTATCCGAAACTCGTAAAGAAGCTTTACAATACATGCCGTCGAGCTTAATTATTCAAAATAAAAAGTTTTAATAGAATCAAGATTTCTTAGTTTAATGCTATTTATTTTCATAACTCTAATTTTTGAATGATTTGTTATTATAATTGTTACGAAACAAAAGTAACCTGCCGGACTGACAACAGTATGTCAGTAACTTTTTAACGTTAAAATAAATCGTATTTTTACTTCAATAAATGTATCTTCGCAATCTTATCTGAATTTATGAAAAAAACAGTAGCGTTATCTGAAAAGAATTTGCAACGCGCCTGGAAAATCCTACGCGACACAAATGTCATTGAAATTTGGGAATCTATCGGCGCGACAGTACATTTGATCGGCTCCCTGAAACTGGGACTTATGGTAAAGCATTGCGATATCGATTTGCATATTTATTCCGAGCGGCTTACTATTGCTGATAGCTTTACCGCCATTGCCCGGTTAGCGGAGCATCCTTCCGTAAAACGTATCGATTACACAAATCTATTGGACGAAAAGGATGCTTGTTTAGAATGGCATGCTTGGTACGAAGACGAAGAGGGTAAAATGTGGCATATCGACATGATACACATTGTAAAAGGTTCTCGTTACGATGGCTATTTTGAGAAAGTGGCAGAACGTATTTCCGCCGTCTTGACAGAAGAAACTAAAAACACAATCCTTCGCTTAAAATATGAAACTCCGGACAATGAAAAAATTATGGGAATCGAGTATTACCGCGCAGTAATTGAAGGGGGAGTGAGATCTTTTGATGCGTTTATGCAATACCGCAAGGATAATCCTGTTCTGGACATAGTGGAATGGATGCCCTGAAAAAACCGTAAACAATGGATGTAAACGTAATCTTATCAGAACGAATCGGGATGAATGAAATCCGGGCAATCCTTCATCAGGTAAAAAACGACGACCGGTTAAAACAGGACTTATATGATCTGACTATTCATAATGAAGGAATGGCAGGCTACCAGGCGGCATGGGTGTTGACTCATTTTACCGTCCGGGAAAACCAATGGTTATTACTAAAACAAGAAGAATTGATCGACACTCTATTGTTATGCCAGCATGCCGGGAAAAAAAGGTTAATCCTTACTATCCTTTATAAACTACCGTTTGAACTACTGCGAGTCGATCTTCTCGATTTTTGTTTGGGACATATGGTCTCCGGGCATGAGTTGCCTGGCGTAAAATCACTTTGCATGAAAATAGCCTATGAACTTTGCCGCACTGTTCCCGAATTAATGCAAGAATTAAAGAGCCTACTCGATATAATGGAAGAAGAGCAGACGCCCGCTCTCATCACCACAAAAAAAAGTATTTTCAACGCTATAAAAAAAGGAAAAAGCCTGCAAAAGTTGACTATTCCACATTAAGCCAGGGCGTATTTATCAGAAATCCTTTTTTAGGAAACAAAAACATACATACATACGAATACTTGTCTTGAATCCATAACAGAATAGTCTCCCATTTTCAGCAGTTAAAAGTAAAGCTTTTTTATATTTATAACTGAAAGAAAAAACATCAACTAATCAAAATGAAACAAAACAAACATCGAAACCAATCAAAATGAAACAAACTTAAACAAAACCTTTTGAGCCTATATTTTAAAAAAAACGACATACCGGTTCATTTAAACCAAAAAATCGTCAGAATCCACAAAAAGGGCAAAATATCGAACACATTTCCAAAATGCTTGTTAAAAAATGATTAAAACTTAGGCTAAAAAAAATCATACCGAAGGTTTTTACAAAAGATCAATATGATTTTTTAAAACCTTCGGTATGATTTTTTTTAAAGATCGGGATGTATTT
>JAQVZS010000010.1:59926-79648 GCA_028708075.1 Massilibacteroides sp. | reverse complement strand
TCGAAAAGTGTTTCCCTATCGAATTCCTGAACCGTCATTTTAACATGTTGAATCGCCGCGCGCAAATCGCTTCCAGCCTTTACTTTGACATAAATCCAGCTAGGAACCGACCCCCAGTTCTGTGTCCCCCAAACATAAAAAGCCATGGGCGACACTTCCGTCCGAAACGAGGCGAATTTAATATCGGGAATAAATCCAACGATCGCTCCGGAATCGATTGCCGAATTCAATTCCATATTGTATTTAAACCGGGCGGTTTCATTAAAGATATATGCGCCGTGCCGGGTCAGTTTATCGTCTTCTCTGAAATTTCGTCCGTCCGTTACCGAAACACCAATCACATCCAAAAAAGAAGGGTCAACCGGAAGACATTGAAAGCTTATTTGCCCTCCTTTATAGTTACGTCCCCAACCCATATATTGGTCTCCACTAGAAAGTAAAGTCTGTGCATTAGACACCCCGTCAATCCCGGAAAAAGATTTCATACGACTTGTAAAGGCCTGCCATTTATCTGCGATGTCCTTACTGCAATTACAAACAATTAATTCATCTTTATCATAGCCCAAAGACGATTTATGCAGATAATAATTCTGAAGGTACATAAACATCGCGCCGGTAATCAAAGCAAACGAAGCAAAAAACTGAATTCCAATCAGTCCGTTCCGCAAGACACGTCCTTTAGGACTCAATCCGAAACTACCCTTCAATACCAAAGCCGGCGAAAAAGAAGTTACGTAATATGTCGGATACATACCGGCCGCGAATCCCAAGACCAAGGCAATCAGGGCTGTCAATCCGATTAATCCGGAATTCACTCCGAAAGAAACGTCGGCATCGACTAACTCTCTGAACGAAGAAATGGAAAAGAGATACATAAATCCCAAAGAAAACAGATAGGCAACAAAGCAAATGGACACGGCCTCAATCAACAAAGAAAAACGCAACTCCCCATTCGTTCCACCCAAGACTTTTTGTGTATTGATACTTTTCACCCGCATCGGTGTCAGGGCGGTACTGAAATTCGTAAAGTTAATACCGGCAATCATCAAAATAAGAATGCCAATGGCAAATAAAACTACGACAACCGGCCGGCTCGATTTCGGAGTGGAATCGTAAATTACATCGGTTGTATAATGCAACGCCTTAAGCGGTGTAAAACGAATGTCGAACTGTTCTTCGGCGGCTTCATCTCCCCAAATCGCTTTCGGATCAAAATTCGCCAGAAAATTATCATGAACAAGCGGTGCCGAAGACGAATCGTCAAGCAACACATATAAGTCGTAATTCCAGTTGTTCCAATTATCCACATTTTCTTTCGGGCTTATGGCAGAATAAATCACGTTACCCAGCGACGTGTTTCCCGGGAAATCTTTATAGACCCCAACTACTGTCACCGTCGTCTTTTCCGCTAGCAATTGTTGACCGACGGCCGGTTTTCCTCCGAAGAACACTTGCGAAAGACTTTCGGGGATCAGTACAGCGTTCGGCTCCCCAAGCCCATTAACATCTCCCTCCACCATTTCGAAACCGAACAATTTAGGTAAAGAAGCGCTAACCGTCCGAAAATATTCTTTATAATACTGTTTCTGCCCGGATTTAACAACTGAAAAATTCAGTTTATACATAAAATTATTCAGAATCGCCCCTTCTTGCACATGTGGAGAAGAAGCAATTATCTTTTCGGCAAATGGGCGGGCAATTATCGCCTGTTTCGTCCCCGAATTGACCATCTCAATCCGAAAAATACGATCTGCATTGGCATACGAAGTATCAAAATCATTATCGTAATTCACTTGCATCATAATAACCATAAAAGCAGCGAAAGCGACCGACAAGCCCAAAATATTCAATACTGTCGCCATTTTAAAGCGGCGTAATACGCTAAGAAATGTTCGTATAATTGTTTTCATCTTTTCGTTTATTTTAAAAAAGGAAAAAGGGAATACTTCCGGTCTTCACAGACAGGAAGTATTAAATTTTCGTGTATGTATTTATCAATAAAATCAAACAAATTCGCTAACAGACGAAACAATCTGTCCGTCGAATAAGTTGATGACACGATGAGCAAAACCGGCATCGTGCTTGGAGTGTGTCACCATGACGATGGTCGTTCCTTCTTTATTCAGTTCTGTCAACAAATCCATCACTTCAGCTCCGTTCTTACTGTCCAGATTACCCGTCGGCTCGTCAGCAAGAATAATATTAGGGTTGGCAACAACAGCTCGGGCAATTGCCACGCGTTGCTGCTGACCTCCGGATAATTGTTGAGGGAAATGTTTCGCGCGGTGACTAATATTCATTCGTTTCAGAATCTCCGTCACTTTTTCCTTCCGGTCGGAAGCTTTGATGTTCATATAAGTCAGCGGTAATTCCACATTTTCAAAAACATTCAGTTCGTCAATCAGGTTGAAACTCTGAAAAACGAACCCGATATTACCTTTACGTACATTCGTCCGCTCTTTTTCTTTCAGGTGCCCCACTTCTTTGTCCGCCAGGTAATAATTTCCTTCGGTGGGATTGTCCAATAAGCCCAAAATATTCAACAAGGTGGATTTACCACAACCGGAAGGCCCCATGACTGCAACAAATTCGCCATCTTTCACTTCCAACGATACCTTATTCAATGCGATTGTTTCCACTTCTTCTGTGCGGAAAAACTTACTCAATTTTTCAATCTTAATCATGACTCGATCTTTTTTTTTATGACAACTATTTCTATTTTTTTTCTATTTTTTTTTTAAAACCCATACATGTTTTCATAAAAACTTGTACACGCTCCGATTTTTTTTACTCTGCCTTCAACCGTTTTACCGGATTGCCGTTTGCCGCATAATAACTTTGTACGATAACGGAAACAAAAGAGATGAGCAAACAGAACAAACCGGACGCAATATAAATCCACGGACTCAATTCGATGCGGTAGTCGTAATCCGACAACCATTTATTCATGGCGTACCAGATCACTGGAAGCGCCAGGAAAAAAGCAATGAGTACATAGTTTAGGAACGTAAAGACCAATCGTGCCAAGATCTGCCGGCTCGAAGATCCGAACACTTTGCGAACAGCGATCTCACGCGAACGCTGCAGAATAAAATAGGTAGACATGGCAACCAAGCCTAACAACGAAATCACCATCGCGATCACTGCGAAAATAGAAACAATCTTCGAAGTACGTTCCTGAGCTTCGAACGACTGCTGTATTTGTGTGTCGAAATATTCTCCGTCAAATTCGAGCCCGGTAAAACGTTCGTATACTTTCTTTATTTCACGATACGCCACAAACGGATCGCCCTGCACTTCAACAATGATATTCCAAGGATAGAAATCTTCAATTTTCTTCATCCGGTATAGAATAGGCGATACACCGTAGGTGATATTATACATTTGAAAATCATTAATAATTCCGGCAATAGGTACTCGGTTATCGTAAAATCGAAAATCAGGAGAATCTTCGTTAATTTCCAATTCGCGAATCGCTTGCTCGCTCAAATAAAATCCATCGGTTCCCGTATAATGATTATCCCGTATTATTCTCAACCCAATCATGTTAAAAAATGTTTCATCGCTGATAATCGATTGAAAACTGATATTTTTATTTTTCTCCTGATATTGCATCGTATGATTATTCCCTCTGGAGAAAGGCGTTCCCTGAGTATAAGCCACTCGTTTAACCGAAGAAAGTTGTTTCAATTCATTTCCAAAAGTCAATAGCTTCTCCTTTTGTCCGAAAGACCATATAGAAATATCCATCAGATTGCTCGAACGATAGCCCAACGGAGCTGAAATCAAATGCTTAACCTGAACAAACATCGTTATAGACGCCGCAACCATGACAATCGTTATTACATTCTGAAAGGTAATAAAAATCTTACTGAACGTCATTTTTGTTTTTTGGCGAAACCCTCCGCGAACCACGTCTATCGGCTTTGAGTTAGACATAATGGAAGCTGGCAGTACACCCGCTAACGCCCCAATCAAAACAATCGCTCCCAACGCGAGCGACACGGTACTCACGGTGATATTTTCCACCAAATCAATACGCGTCTGTAATAAATCATTGGCAAAAGGAACCAGCGCCAATGCCAACAGCCAGCCGATAACAAAAGAAATAAATGTAATGGCCGTAGATTCCATGATAAGGCGCAGAAATAACTCTCTGCGGGAAGACCCATGCAGTCGACGCGTCGCCATTTCCTTAGCGCGGAATCCCGCCTGGGCGGCCGTCAGATTGATATAATTAATGATGGCAAAAACTAAGATCAAAATACAAACGGAAAGAAGGATCAGGACAAATTGTTTATCACCCTGCTCCAATTGGGATGAATTATAGTCTGAAAAATAAAATTCTTTCAACGAAACAAAGTTCACCTTATCCTGAAGTCCGTTGCGATAAATCCAGAATATATCTTTAAAGAAAGCGACCATATCGTCAGCCTTCGCATGTAAGTCGGCACCTCCTTTTTCCAAAAGAAAAATAACACAACTTCCCGCGTTATCAAAGGTCTCGCTATCCATCGACCAATTGAAATATTTAATATTATCGACGCGGATCAAAACATCGGCATAAGGAATCGCTGATCTTTTAATATCTTTCATTATTCCACTGACGGTCACCTGAACCGAATCATTCATCTGGATTGATTTACCTAAAGGGTCTGTTCCGGGAAATGCTTTTTTTGCGAATGATTCCGAGATTACCGCGTAATTTCGGCTTTGCAACACCATATTTTTCGTGCCTTCGACTAACGGAAATGAAAAAAAATCGAAAAAAGTAGAATCGGCAAACAAAAGATCAGCATTACATTTTGTATCAGCGATGGTCATCGGTACCTTTTTCCACGTTGGAACTAAAGGACATACTTTTTCAATCTCGGGATAGCGTTCCTGAATACGGTAAGCCAGACGAAAAGCCGTACCGACTCCTTCTTCATTCGCCAATAAGAAGATCCGGTCGCCCTTTTCATGATATTTATCCACCGAAAGTTCCTGCTTTACATAAACCGCGATCAGAATCACGAACATCAACGACAACGATAAACCGAAAACATTTATCAATGTGTATACCTTATTTCGGCTGAGAAATTTTAAAAAGGCTTTTACGTTCAGCAAATTGTACATAGCTCCTATATTTTATTGATTTTTCAAACTTTCTACCGGATTTTGATTAGCTAAACGATAACTGTTTATCCCTACTAATCCTAAAATAAGTGAAAGGACAGCCACTCCGCATCCCACAAAAAGAACGACAGTCAACGTGGCCTTTTCCGCAAACTGTTCTTGCCATTTTACCACAGTAAAATAAGCAGCGATTCCACCCAGGATAATAGCCGGAACAGCTATTATCAATACGTCTATTAAAAATATACGTAAAATATCGTTCAATGTTGCACCATTGATCCGCCGCACGGCAATTTCCGAACGCCGGCGGTTGATCTCGTCATTGGTGTATCCAATCAAACCAATCAGCGAAATCAGCAAAGTCACAATCCCGCCAATCATCACCGAATCGCGAAACACACGCGAATCTTTATACAGATTCACCATCTCTTCGCTATAAGGCGTTACAACAATATGTTTATCCGGCATGGATTGTTCCAAAGCACTCGTCACCTGCTGAATGGTCTCTGAATTCATCTGATGTAGTTTAGCAACAATAATCGTCGCCGGATTATTAGAATACAGCAAGATACTCGGACGTTGATCCATATTCGCAAGCGAAGAAACCCGCACATTCTCATAAACGCCCACAATTCGGCGCAACCCCCATTGACTCAGCCGCACTTCCTTACCGACAACGCCATCTGTCCAGTTGCACATCACCGCCATTTTTTCCTCGAATGATTTACTAACTAAGATATCACCGTCAGTACTTCGTTCGTCAAATCCTTTTCCGGACAGGAAGCGAAAATTCATTAATTTCGGATAATTAGCATCCGAAGTTTCCATATCCGCGATATTAAACAATTCTTCCTCTTGTCCGGGCAATGAAACATTATTTCCCGACATTCCTTGGAACGGTAATGTGGAAGAAGTTGCGACAGATTCTACCCCAGCAATCCTCTCCAGCTCGTTAACAGCCTGTTGCCGCCTTTCCTTGCCTGCTCCCCAGGTTTCACAATACATAACATTCTCGTAATCGTATCCGGGATTATCCTGAATCATCAACGTGTATTGACGAGCAATTACCACTAGTAAAGTCACCAAAAAACCGCATGCGATGAACTGAATGAATAAAAGTGCCAGTTTCCAATTTCGGCGCGACTCACGATAATTCCGGAAAGCAACGGCTACGGGAATGCGAGCGAATAGCTGGGCAGGGATCAAACCGGCAACCAGGTAAACCAATACGCAGACGCCCAGTAGCAACAAACAGGATTTCCACGACAACAAGGCAAGCAAAGACGTTCCCAACAACTCTTTCACGACCGACTGGCAGACGGCGACAAGTAAAATGGCACCTATAATAGCAATAAAAAGATGAACCGTCGTCTCCGCCAGCATCAGCGTCGTTATATTCCGGCCTGAAGCACCGTAACATTTATAAACAGCGACTTCTTTCGACCGTCCAACCAGCGTAGAGATCACAACTAAAATATAATTCATCACCGCCGTAAACAATAAGGCAAAAGACAATAGCCCCAACAAAAGAGACATCCGCTTCACATTCTGATCGCCCGAATGAATAGACAACAAGGGATCCAATGTATAATGCAAGTCTACCCCCATTTCTTTCAGCTTATCCAACGGCTGATGACGGCCTTGCATCTCACGCAGGGAAGTGGCGATTGATTCCGGCGTACTACCTTTTGTCAAACGAACATACGCCAGATATCGGTCGTTACCCAACCAGTTCAGCGATCCGTCCCACATAAATTCAGCGATGGATGACATGGAAACCGCCACATCATAACGATAATGGGAATTTTCAGGAATATCTTCAAATACAGCGCCGATCGTCAACACTTTCCCAGGATAGGTATCCAGGACGATCGTCCGGCCGATAACCTCTCCCCCAATCCGATCTGCGATAGTCTTCGAAACAATCGCGTACATCGGCTGAGACAAGGTACCTTTTACATCTCCCGCAATCACCGGGCGAGGTAAGACGTCGAACAAACAGGAATCCGCCAGAATAAAATTACCCGAATAACTTCGACGGTCGGAAGTAGAATAGAAAACGGCATCCCGCAATCCGAATCCGGTAAAACGCGTGCCCGCTTCCACTTCCGGAATTTCTTCGCGCATACCGACCACGACACCGCCACTCACCGTGCCGTATTGAGAGGGTTCGTCTTGATTTGCCTGTTTGAAATTTTCATTTATATGATAGATCCGGTCTCCATCAGGATAAAAATTGTCAAAAGTTTGTTCAAAATAAACCTTTGCAATCAATACCAAACCCATGGACAACCCGACAGCCAACGACAACATCTTTATCGCATTATTTCTTCCTTTCTTAAAAAGAGAACGAAAAGCAAGTAGAATTTCCTTTTTCATAAGGGTATTTATTGCAGGATCAACACTTCGTTGTCCTTATAGTTTTCGTAATTCGAGATAACTACCCGTTCGCCCGGTTCGAGTCCGTCTAGCACTTCGTAATATTGCGGATTCTGACGGCCGATCTTAATCTTGCGGCGTGTTGCTTTCTTTCCTTCTTTATCCAACACAAATATCCAGCTTCCGCCTGTTGTCTGGAAGAAAGTTCCGCGTGGAATAATGATGCTTTCCGTCGGCAAACCCAATTGCAGGTTAATGTAATAGGTCTGACCACTACGAATATTATCCGGACGTTCACCGGCAAAAACCAATTCCGTACGGAATTTTCCTTCACGTACTTCCGGAAAAACTTTCCGTACCGTCAACGCATATTTCCGGTCTTGCCGCTCGAAAGTCGCGTCCAATCCCTGTTTTACCCGGTCGATATAGTGTTCGTCGATCAACGCCTCGATCTTATAATCCGAAAGGTCATTGATCTGCCCTATCTTTTGTCCCGGCGAAACATTTTGCCCCAATACGACATCCAGCAAACCCAGTTCGCCATCAATCTGCGAACGGATATTCAAATGCTCCCTCCGCTCACGGATCAACAAAACATTTCGACGCATATTTGCCAGATTATCTTCCAACTGATCCATTTGAATCGTCCGGTAGATCGAATCCTGACGAAGGCGTTCGATAATCAGCGCATGTTTTTGCCGCGCCAGGTCGTAATCTTCTTCCGCCTGTAAATATTCTTCCTTCGCGATCAAGTTTTCCTTATACAATTGTTCCTGTTGCTTGAACGAACGCAACTTACGCTGAATATCGAGATCCAGTTGCAATTTTTCCGCCCGGTTACTCAACTTGTCCTGTTCCATGGTTACCTGCGTATTGCGTAAAAAGTTTTGCTTTTCCGCCAGTTCTGCTTCCGCGCTCAAAATCTGCAAATCCAATCCGGAATTACTCAGGCAGACGATGATATCCCCTTTCCTCACCTGCGCTCCTTCTTCGACGACCTTTTCCTGCACGATCCCGCCCTCTTCAGGACTCAGTTGAACCACGGTAATAGGCTGTACCTGTCCGTCGACACGGACAAAATCGTTGAACTCCGCTTGGGTCACCGTCCCAATGTTCACACTGCGGGAATCGACTTTCAACGTAGAAGAATGATCTCCGAAAACAATCCAACCAACCAGCACCACAAACAAAGTTCCACCGGCCACATAAGGAATATGTTTCTTACGCAAACCTTTCTTTTTTTCCAATTGTATATCCATGTTGTTTATTTTTATTTTTTTCCCATTTCCTTGATTAATTCTTCACCCTTATAATAATCTACTTGACGGATTTTCACAACGTATAAAAGCCGTTTTTGCAAAAGATTTATTTTCGATTGAATCAATAGGTTCGCACTGTTCTGTATATCCAGTGAACTCATCAGTCCTTCTTCGAATTTCCGGACAGTCAAGCGATGCGCCAACTGGTTTGCATCGACCTGTTTCTCCATCTGAATCATTTCCTTTAGATAACCGTCACGGTCAGCAACGGCTTTTTCTATCGTAATCTGTAACTGTCGCAAGGTTTCACTCTGTTGCTCCACCGCGATACGCAAGTTGTTTCGCGCACGGCGGATGGTTGCTCGATTTGAAAAGCCGTCAAACAACGGAATGCTAACATTCAAACTGACGTATTCCCCCCGGTTGTTTTTGAACTGCGACTTAAAGGCAGCCGGATCCGCAGCTCCAGACGAAAGGTTTTCAAAATAATTCGTCGAAATACCCGCAGAAAGGTAAATACTCGGGAACAGGCGCCCTTTTGCGATCAGATGTTCCAACCGCGAACTCTTCAATTGAAGCACGGCCTGCCGAGCAAGCGGATTGTGATCGGCCGCGTAGGTATAAATATCCGCAGCCGACTCAACCTGCAAACTATACTCGTGCATGTTTAATGTCGTATCTAACGCCAAAGGAAGAGTGGCATCGTAATTCATATGTTCTTTCAGCGTCAGCAAAGCGGTGCAATAGAGGTTTTCCTGATGTGTCAGATCGTAATCGTCTGAAGCCACTTGCGCTTCAATTTGTGCGACATCAGCTTTTCCTTTCAGCCCCAATTCCTGCATTCGTTGCGTCTTATACAATAAACGCCGACTCTCCTCCAATTTCTCGGCCGCCAGCTTCGCCGTTCCCTGATAAAACACTACATCGATATACGCCTGCATGGTATTAATCGCCAGTTCATCTTTTGCCTGTTGAAGCACCTGCTTACCCAGCAGGCGAGTAACTTTACTCAGTTTCCATTGGTTCACCAGGCGCCCGCCATAAAACAGAGGCAATGTAGAACTTAAAGAATAAGCATTATTGAACGTTGACGTATTACTGTATGTATTGGTCTCCGGATCAATTGAACGCCCGTAGTTCAATTGCGCTCCCACATTCGCCGTCATCGTCGGCAGAAAGGCACCAAAAGCGGAAAGTTGCTCCGCCTTGTAGGTGTCGTTTGTGTATACTTCCTTTTTCACCTTGGGACTGTTCTCAACGGCATACTTCATACATTCATCCAGCGTCCATGTTTTATCCTGCGCAAACGAGAAAGTCGCCATACCCATTAAAACTATTCCTATATAAATCCTTCTTCTCATATTCGATTCATTTACGACTTATAAAATTCAAACGCCGTGCCAAAAGAAATAAACTTATGATAATCAACATATAGTAGAAGAAATAAAAAAACAGCAGTGTCAAAAAAATTGACACTGCTGTACAAGTATTAGACACTTCAACAACTTAACGAGCTATCTATTCACTTTCTTTTATAATAAAATCAGGTTCAAACCGCCATCGGGATGAAGGTCGAAAAAAAGAGGTCCATCGAGATAAGCTATAACTCTGATTATCAATTAAAAAACTCATCCCTATGATTTTAAAAAAAGATCCCTATGATTTTTTAAAAAGATCCCGAAGAAAAAAAAAATTCATAGGGATCTTTTTTTTAGTCCGTAGGTATACTTGAAAATCAATAACAAAAAACTAAAAAATCGCATAGGGAAGATCATTTTTTATTTACACAAATTAACAAAAAAAAGGCAGGCTCATTTAGCATATTTTATCCAACTCCCTCCGTTATAGACCCTTTCGATACCGTTTCGTTTCAAGATGCTAACGGCCGTCCGACTGCGCATACCGCTGGCACAAACCAACACATACGTTTTCTCCTTATTCCACGTTGTAACAGCATGCGGAATTTCATCCAAAGGAAGATTCTTCGAACTCCGGGCATGTGCTTCCATAAATTCTAATTTTGTACGTACATCAATCAACTCCGCTCCGTTCGTCAGCAATTCATCCAGATCCACCTGCGGCGTCGATTGAAACAATTTATTCAAAAAACTAAACATCTTTTTATCGGGGTTTCGTTTCAAAAATCGTACTTAGTATCAAACTTCCTAAAATAGCTCCCCAGAGTACACTCATCGAAGGCGAAGACGTAATCGGACAAGTCCCTGAACTGCACCCGATATAAAACCAATAGAAATAACCTCCGACACCTCCTGTTAAGGCTCCCGCCAGATAAGCCCAATGTTTCCGAACCATACCGATTAGTTTACTCATATCCGTATTGTTTTAATGTTTTACGTATTTGCCTACAAAGATATACGAAAGTTCCATATGAACTTATTTCTAATAGAAAACATATATCAAGTTATAATTAATATATATATCAACCCTAAAAACGAAGCGTATTTTTATATTAAAATTCTATATATAAGCATATTACATACAAGACCACTTAAAAACCAAAAGCGTTACTATATTTCCATTGGAAATTTGTTTTAAAAGAAATTATACTTAAATTTGCCTCATATTTCCATTGGAAACATTTTCAATAAATGAATTAAATGTAATAATGAACAATAATTTATGAAAAGAGAAAAAAGCAAATTGTTAATCCTGTTCCTCGCTACCATGGCACTGAACGTACACGCGCAACGTTATCTCTCGATGAACGAAGCCTTGACTTCTGCCCACGAGAACAACGCGAGTTCCCAGATTTCGGATTTGGAAGAAAGAATCGCCTATGCCAATTACAGACAGACAGACGCCGTATTTCTCCCGCAAATTGAGCTGGGTTACTCGGCTGTCAGTACGAATAATCCACTAAATGCCTTCGGCTTCCTGTTGAATCAGGCAAGTGTGACGGCTGCCGATTTTGATCCGACAAAACTGAATGATCCGGGATCGGTGGAAAACTACAACGCCAAAGCAGAGATGCGTCTTCCTTTGCTCAATCTCGACATGATTTACGCACGGAAAGGGGCTAAATCGCAACGCGAAGTTTATTTGTATAAATCAGCACGCACGAAACAGTACGTCGACTTCGAAGTAAAAAAGATGTATAATCAATTGCAATTTTCCTATAAAGCAAAAGAGATTCTCGAACAGTCGCTCGCCGATGTAAAAGCGATTCATCGAACGAGTGAAAATTTTTACGCGCAAGGATTGATCCAAGAATCGGATGTTTTGAACGCACTCGTCCAGGTAAATACCATCGAAGCGGCTTTAGCAAAAGCGAAAAGTAATATTCACAATGCATCAGAAGGTTTAGCCGTCCTGATCGGCACGAAAGAAGAAGGAGTGGTTTACCTAACAGATTCGCTTGATATGCCTAGACAAGCGATTATTGAAAAACAACCGCTTTCTTTGGGGCGGGCGGACATCATGGCTTTGGAAAAAGCGGTCGAAGCTGCCGGCATGATGCAAAAATCTGCGGTTATGAGCTTTTTACCCCGCATAAACGCATTCGGCACATATCAATTAAACGATTCAAAAGCATTCGGCTTCGACGCAAATTCGTATATGGCGGGTATTTCATTGAGTTGGACGATTTTCTCCGGCAATCGGAACAGAAGCAAATACAAATCCTACCAATACCAAAAAATAAAGTTAGAAAAAGAAAAGGAACTACATATTCAGCAAAGTAACCTGGAACTGAATAAAACGTACCGTGAATTAAGTGATTTTCAAGTAGAGATACAAAAGCACACCACTAGTGTAGAACAAGCTACCGAGGCCCTGCGCATCCTGAACAACCGCTATAAAGAGGGGTTGAGCAATACGACAGACTTGTTAGCTGCTCAGGCGCAACTCTCGCAACAGCAATTGCTTCGTTCGCAAGCGGTCATGTCGTACAATGTTACCAAAGCATATATCGAATTTTTATCCGAAAAATAATCCATAACAAGAATAGCATATGAAAACAAAAACAATAGTTTTAAGTCTCAGCACAGGTGTCCTTTTTTTAGCATCCGCCTGTTCGTCATCTACGTCCGACAAAAACCGGGAAACACCAGTAAACGTATCCGTTTATACTCCGGGACAAACCCATCAAAACGCCATTCAAGTCAGCGGTCTCGTCACGTCAAAGCAAACGGCGACCATCAGTACACGCATGATGGGACATGTACAGAAAATACACGTCAAACCAGGCGACCGGGTAAAAGCCGGACAACTGCTAATCTCCATCAACAGCAATGATATTTTGGCGAAGAAACAACAAGTCAAGGCGATGCTTGCAGAAGTGCAGGCGGCCGAGAAAAACGCGAAACGCGATTACGAACGGTTCAAGGCTTTACGCGATCAGAACAGCGTTTCTCCTAAAGAATTCGAAAATGTTGAATTGCAATATACTTCAATGAAATCCAAAATGAAAATGGCGGAAGAAGCCTTAAATGAAGTCAACGTACAACTGACCTATTTCGATATCACCGCTCCATTTTCGGGAACCGTCACACGTAAACTGGTAGACGAAGGCTCCATGGCGAACCCGGGTATGCCATTATTAGTAGTCGAACAAGCCGGAGACTTGATTGTACAGGCTTCGGTGGCAGAAACCAACATCCCTTTTGTAAAAGTCGGCGACAAAGCCGTCGTTGAAATTAAATCCGCGGATGTCATGGTCAACGGGAAAATCGTCGAACTTAGTCCTTCCGCCTACGGAACGAGCGGACAATACCTGATGAAAGTCGCGCTGGAAAATGTGGCTAATCAGTCCATCCGTTCGGGCATGTTCGCCAACCTGACATTAGAAAAGACGGCGGAACAGACAAACGAAAACGCCGCTTTATTAGTCGATAACGGGAGTTTAGTTTATCGCGATCAGTTGACGGGAGTTTATATCGTCGACAACGAAAACCAGGCGATATTGAAATGGCTTCGCTTAGGAAAAGGAAACGACTTACAAACCGAAGTTATTTCCGGTTTAAGCCCGGACGACCGCGTCGTTAAACAATCCGAAGGCAAATTATATAACGGAAAGAAGGTAATCATATCAAATAAGTAAAACGATGAAAGAAGGAATTGCAGGCTCTATAGCCAATTTGTTTTTAAAATCGAAGATGAGTATCCTGCTCATGCTGGCTTTCCTTTTACTCGGGGTGTTCAGTATTTCACTTATTCCCCGCGAAGAAGAACCGCAGATCGAAGTGCCCATGGCGGATATATTGATTGGTTACCCGGGAGCTTCGCCGAAAGAAGTAGAAAGCGCATTAGTGCAACCGGTCGAAAAGATCGTATCGAACATCAAAGGCGTTGAACACGTCTACGCGACTGCCATGAACGGACAGGCAATGCTGACTGTACAGTTTTATGTCGGGGAAGAAATGGAACCTTCTTTAGTCAAACTGTACAACGAAATTATGAAAAACATGGACCGTATGCCGCAGGGAGTGACTATGCCTTTGGTCAAGTCGCGCGCGATCGACGATGTGCCGGTTCTGGCTATAACGTTTTGGAGCGAAACCAACAGCGATTATGACATCCGCCAGGTAGCGGAAGTAGCCGGAAATGAGATCAAGAAAATTACAAACGTAGCTCAGGTCAACATTATCGGAGGCCGGCGGAGACAAATCCGTATAGAACCGGATAAAGAAAAAATGGCGGAGAGCAAGGTGGACTTTCTCACGATAACTCAAGCGTTACAGGGGAACAACGTCCAACTTCAAAGCGGTAATTTTGTCAATAACAACGTAGTTTATTCAGTATTGTCGGGTAACTTTTTCGAAGATGTGGAGGATGTCAAAAACCTCATCGTCGGCGTCAACGAACAACAACCAGTCTATCTTTATCAGGTAGCCAAAGTAGAAGACGGTGCGGAGCTGCCCGCAAATTATGTATCTTTTGGCTACGGAGCCGCCCGTAAGGAATTACAGCAGAACAATCCGGATGATTACTCGGCCGTCACCATTTCGGTAGCGAAAAAGAAAGGTGCAGATGCTATGCACGTGTCGGAACAGATAATTCAAAAAGTAGATCATTTGAAAAAAGACCTGATCACCAACGATATTCATACGGAAGTAACCCGTAATTATGGGGAAACAGCTTCGGCGAAAGTGTCCGAATTATTGCTTCATTTAGGCGGAGCAATCATCACCGTAACCTTATTCGTGATGCTTGCCATGGGATGGCGCGGCGGATTAGTCGTGTTCCTTTCCGTGCCCGTGACCTTCGCTCTAACCTTGTTCTCGTATTATTTCTTAGACTATACCTTGAATCGGATTACGCTTTTTGCCTTGGTATTTGTCGTGGGTATCGTCGTGGACGACAGTATCATCGTGGCTGAAAATATGCATCGGCATTTTAAAATGAAACGGCTACCCTTCCATCAGGCGGCAATCTATGCCATCAACGAAGTAGGCAATCCGACCATTTTAGCGACGCTGACAGTTATCGCTGCAGTTCTGCCAATGGCTTTCGTTTCGGGAATGATGGGCCCATACATGAGTCCAATGCCTATTGGAGCTTCTATCGCAATGACGTTCTCACTCTTAATTGCGCTTACATTGACGCCTTATTTCGGATATTTATTCCTGAGACACAAAGATAAAAAAGAAAATAAAAAAGAGGGAGAAAAGGAACCCGTGCGATTGGAAGATTCCAAAATGTACAAGATTTACGCCTACTTCATCACACCGTTATTGGAAAACCGCAAGAAACGTTGGGCGTTCATGTTATCACTGGCAGTCATCCTACTCGCGTCTTTCGTTTTGTTCTTCACCAAATCCGTTCCGGTTAAGATATTGCCATTCGACAATAAAAATGAATTTCAGGTAATTATCGATATGCCGGAAGAAACAACTTTGGAAGAAACGTCGACCGTTGCCAAAGAATTGGCGTCTTTTATCCGTCAGCAGGAAAATGTGACCAATTACCAGGCGTACGTTGGAACTGCAAGTCCTATGAGTTTCAATGGGTTAGTACGTCATTACGACTATCGATCGGGCAATAACGTGGCAGATATTCAAGTCAATCTGACCCACAAGGAAGAAAGAAGCAAACAAAGCCACGATATTGCCAAAGCTATGCGCGACACGCTGCAAGCCATAGGCCGGCGATATAATGCGAATGTAAAAGTCGTTGAAGTACCACCCGGACCGCCCGTCATGTCGACCATGGTCGCTGAAATTTATGGGCCTGATTACAACGGACAAATGAAGATCGGCGAACAACTTATGACGATTTTCCGTGAAACGCCGAATGTCGTCGATGTCGACTGGAGTGTGGAAGCCAATCAGACTGAATACAAATTTGAAGTAGACAAAGAGAAAGCTATGAAAATGGGCATACCTTCAGCTCTTGTTATTCAAAATATCCGCGCCGCGCTTTCCGGAGTAGACGGTGGAGTACTCCACCGTCCGTCGAGCGTAAACCAGATTGGTATTACTCTTCGACTTCCGGAAACGGAACGAAGCCGGGTAACCGATATTTTGGGAACGAAAGTTGTCAGTCCACAGGGAATGGCGATCCCGATCAGCGACTTAGTAACAGCTCGGGAGACTCTGAAAGAGAAAAGTATCAACCGGAAAGACCAAAAAAGAGTCGTTTATGTAATGGCCGATGTCGCCGGCGATCTGGAAAGTCCGGTGTATGCCATGACGGATATATCTGATCGGCTGAAAGAAGTTAAGGTGCCGGAAGGTTTTTCGTTAAACGAAGAATACACGCAACAACCAATGTATGAAGACAACTATACGTTGAAATGGGACGGCGAATGGCAAATCACCTACGAAGTGTTCCGCGACCTCGGATTAGCATTCCTGATCGTGTTGATTATCATCTACGGACTGATTGTAGGCTGGTTCCAAAACTTCATGACTCCGCTGGTACAATTAACAGCTATCCCTCTTTCGTTAGTCGGTATTGTCCTCGGACACTGGTTCATGGGAGCGTATTTCAGCGCGCCGTCGATGATTGGATTTATTGCGCTCGCAGGAATTATGGTTAGAAACTCCGTTCTGCTGATCGACTTCATCGATATCCGCCTAAAAGAAGGCGAAACGTTGAAACAGGCGATCATCGAATCCGGAGCGGTACGTTCTACGCCGATTATATTAACCACTGGATCCGTGATTGTGGGAACTGTCGTTATTTTATTCGACCCAATCTTCCAAGGATTGGCTATTTCGTTGATGGGTGGATCAATCACATCGACTATACTCACGCTACTCGTGGTTCCTTTGTTATATTTCAAGATGCTAAAAAAGAAAGTTAACTAAAAAAGCGCAAATAAATGAAACTATTAATCGTGTTAAGTATAAAAGACTATCAAAACCGGGTAGCCAAGATTTTGGAAGAAGCTGGAATCCAACTATTCAGCGTAATTGATATTACAGGATATAAAAAACGGACAGCCGACAATACCGGTTGGTTTGGTTTGGGGAACGGTAAAACCAATTCCATCGCGCTATTCAGCTTCACAAGCGAAAGACTTGCGGAAGAAGCCGTACGCGCCATCGAACAGTGTAATATAGAAAAAGACAAAAATCCATTTCCGGTAAGAGGGTATATCCTTGATGTCGAACAGTTTTCAGATAAATCCGTAGTTTTATGAAAGAAAGAATCGTACGTGCCGTTGCCGGTACACTGGTATTAATCGGAATCGCGTTAGCTTATTTTGTTTCAATTTACTGGCTATTGTTGCCGGCGTTTGTGGGATTGAATTTATTACAGTCCGCATTCACAAAGTTTTGTCCTTTAGAATTAATTTTAGACAACTATATTCTAAAGAAAAAAGATGAGTGATTTTTGGGATAGTCGATACAATACGGATGAATATGTATACGGACTTCGTCCGAACCGTTTCTTTAAAGAGACACTTCTCAAACTACCGGCAGGGAAACTTCTCCTGCCGGCCGAAGGAGAAGGCCGGAATGCTGTCTTTGCCGCCAGACAAGGCTGGCAGGTCGAAGCCTTCGACATCAGCGAGATCGCCCGTCAAAAGGCCTTGGCATTAGCCGCGAAAGAAGGGGTAAAAATTGACTACCGAATAAACGGATATGAAACAGCAGAATTTCCTGCGGAAACATTTGATGCAATCGGATGGATTTACACCCACCCACCTGTAGAACAAAAAACAACCGCCTTCCGCCGGTTCCTCCCTTTTCTAAAAAAGGGAGGAATCGTCATTTTCGAAGGATTCAACAAGGAACAGGCCGTGTTGCAGAAAAAAAACCGTTCGGCTGGCGGACCTAAAAACGTGGATATGTTATTTTCGCAGATAGAAATCAGTGAAATTTTCCACGACATACAAATCCTGTCGTTGGACAAACAGATTATAACATTGGACGAAGGATTCGGGCATCAAGGAAAAGCTTCGGTTATCCGCCTGATCGCCAAAAAATAAAAATCAGTCGATCCGGTGCTTTCCTGCCGTGCAATAACGGGTTTTGGTATGGGGAAGCACCACTTCTGCCCGTGTTCCTTCTGGAACTTCTAATTCGACGTTTAATTTCGTTCCTTTCTTTTTTACTGTCACGCGTATAAAACCAAACTGCGTTTCCACAACGGCAAAGGCCTCTTTTAGCGATCCCAAATCCGGCGCCACACGGAAAGTTTTAAATCCGGGCGAAGTCGGTTCGACCCCACAAAGTTTCTGACTCAAAAGGGTCAATGGTCCGCCGCTCCATGCATGGTTAATCGTTCCGCCTCCAAACCCGCCGGGACCAATATCCCACCCTTCGAACAGCGTCGTGTAGGGATAATTCATCATTTTTTGATAACGTTGCTTCATTCGTTCGATGGCAAACGAAGCCTCTTTCATTTGGAATAACGCTTCCAAAACGTACTTTTCCATATACGGACTGGCATGGTATTCTTTTTTTAGCACTTTTGTCAAAGCTGGATACTTATCCGTCGACGCCAAACCTGAAACCACAGCCATGGCCTGCGCCCGATCGTCAGTTTCCCCTTTATAGCCAGGCGAACGGAAACAAGTCCCTGTCCAGTATTTCGTGTCAAAACAACGTTCGATAGAAGTCATCATCCGGGTATTTTCTTGGGCATCCACTTGTTTGCCCAACTGCAAGGCAAATTCACGTTCCGCTTTCAGGGCAAGATAATACCAACAAGTCGTCAACACACCCATATCCACGTGTTCACCCCAGTCGCCCCACGTCCAGTCGCCACTGCGTTCTATCGGAAAACCACTGGCATCGACCTGCCAAACTCTATGCAGATACGTACGAAGACGATCATAGACAGGCGCGACAAAACTACTGTCCGCGCTATAATAATATTGGGTATAGAAACCATACCATCCGACAGAAGCAAGCATTTGCAACGGCAACTCTTTAAACCAGTTACCTGCCGGAACCGGCGCATAAATAACATCGTCTTTCCGCTGAAAATTCATCAATTCGAAAACGCCTTTTTTCGCCAATAGCCAGGAAGAAGGCGACAGGGCATAAAAAGCTTCCCCCAGTTCGTTGACCTCGTCTCCCCACCATTGAGCTCGTTCACGGTCGGGGCAGTCCATATAATTATCACGCATAGTAACATAAAGGGTGCGCGCTGAACGCTTCCACAATTCATTCAAAAATTCATCATCACAATGAAACACTCCAGAAAACTCCGTATCATAGCCCGTTTCGCGATATTTCAGATCCAGGACATCCACGCCTTCCGGCAAAACATACCACACTTCATGTCCGTTCATCCATCCGTAATTTTCGTATTCCTGTACACCGTCACGAGTAATGTATTCGGCACGGACATTCGGTGTCCCCCCACCTCTGTAATTATCAGTCTCAATTCGGATTATTTGTCCTGCCTGTGCCTTCACTTTCAGGTAAGGAGTTACCTGACAATTATAAGGTAAACGACAAAAGACAGTGTCGTTCGTCGCAGAAATCCGCGTTTCCGGATAAGATTTCAATCCATAGTTTTTCCATAACGGAATAGGTCTTTCCACCAA
>JAQVZS010000010.1:43698-59826 GCA_028708075.1 Massilibacteroides sp. | reverse complement strand
ACTTTTTCATAACAAACTCCTTATTTTTATTCTATTTTACCGGAAAAGTAATTGATGCGTCCCCGAATCCAGTTTAAACTCCTTCTCGTCGACCCGTACCGTCGCCTTGCATCCTATGGGAATAGTTACAGACAAACCTACGCGGTCGCCTTCCCTTTTCCACTCACTCCGAATCAATCCGCGCGAAGAATAATATTCACCATGCACCCAGTCCAGCTCTTTTACAAAATGTGGTTCAATGTAAATATGATTAAATCCGGGATTCTCTTCATCGTAGTTGATACCTGCCAGGCGATTCATCATCCAAGCGGAAATATCGCCCATGAAAACGTGGTTCAATGACGCGTCTCGATTTTTCGGACTTAACGTCCAGGTTTCGGGCAAAGTCGTGTAGCCCATCGTCTCTACCCAATATCCCCAGGAAGGCGCTTCCGTTTTAGTAACCATTCTCATCACGTCCTCCACATAACCATATTTCGTCAACATAGCAGGAACTGTCTTGCTTCCAATCAGTCCGAAATCGAGAAAATAATCATTGGCAACAACTGTTTCGTGCAATTTATCGGCCACCAGCTGACTTTTCCCGGGCGGCACCAAATGCAGATACAGTGCCAAAGCCTGCGCCGTTTGCGTACCATTTGCATAAACGCCTGTCTTTGCGTTGAAAAACGATTCGTTAATTTTTGCTTTCAGTGTATCGGCTTTAGCCCGGTAAGGCGTCGGATCCTCTCCAAGTAAAGAAGCGAATTTCGTCATCAATGTATAATCCAAATAATAATATGCGGTAGACGTATACGCGTTCGGCGTAGTAGATTTCCAAGACAGCCAGTCGCCTAAACCATGCGTCAGTAGTCCGTCCACTTCTTTTGTCTTCAGATACGCCAGATACTTCTTCATGATCGGATAAAGACGTTCGATAGACTGTGTATCGTTATAGTAGTTATACAGCGCATTCGGAATAATAAACATCGCCGCGTCCCAGACCGGCCCGATAGACGTTCCATATCCCCAGCCGCTCGAAGGAATAATTCCCGAAATATCGCCGGCTTCCGTCTGATTATCGATAAAATCGTTCATCCATTTTTCATAGAGCGTAATCCCGTCATAGCCCAGCAACCCCAAGTCGATTGAATTATGCGCGTCGGCCGTCCATCCGTTTTTTTCGCGTTGCGGACAATCGGTCGGAATACTGTGCAAATTACTCCGGTACGCCTGCATCGTCGCCTCCCAAATCTTGTTCAACAACGGATTCGAACATTGAAACGAACCGATAGAAGGTAAGTCGGTATGCATAAAAAGAGCCGTCAGACTTTCCTTGTTTAATTGAATCGGCGAAGAACTTTCTACTTCCACATATTGAAAACCATGGTAAGAGAACGAGGGCATAAAGACCTCTTCTCCCCCGCCCTTCAGCGTGTACACATCCATCTGAAATACTTCTCCCGGCTTCACCGGCTTATAATACACATTAATATTGCCCTGTTCCAAACGTCCGTCTTCCTTCAATAATTCGCCGTATTTCAACGTAATACGAGTTCCTGCTTCACCTTTCACTTTCAGGCGACATAGTCCCGATATGTTTTTTGGAAAAGAATAAACATACAAAGTATCGCTAAAAGCCTTGACCTCGACAGGCTTAAATTCTTCCACAATACGGATGGCGGGCATTTGCTGTGCAACCAGCAAATGCGCAGGCGCCACGGTTTCAATTGCTTTGTCCCATTGCGCATCGTCGAAGGGAACCGTCTTCCAACCCGCTTCTTCCAACCTCGCATCATACTGATCACCGCTATAAATATTATTATACGTGTACGCTCCGGTCGACGTCTTCCAGGAATCGTCGGTCACTACCGTTTCCACCGTATCGTCTTCATACGTAATACGAAGTTCGCATAACATCCGTGGGCGATCACGCCAACGCGCTTCATGAAAATTCCAGACCGCGACAGATTGTTCGTTATACCATCCATTACCAAGAACAGCTGCCAACGCGTTTTCACCTTTCTTAATTTGCGAAGTAACATCGTGCGTAACATATAAAACACGTTTGTCGAAATGCGTATAACCCGGGTCAAGATAATTTTCGCCCACCCGTTCGCCATTCAGAAATAATTCGTAATAACCTGTCGCCGCAATATAAACACGCGCACATTTTACCGTTTTCCCTGCCGTGAACGTTTTTCGGAAAAGAGGCGCAGGTTCAAACTCCTTATCCTGTTTATCCGTTATCCATAACGCTGTCCAATCCGCCGGAGAAAGCTTGGCCGTCTCAAACCAAGTTATATCTGAAAGCGCTGACTTATGTCCGTTCTGATCCCAAACCGTAACATCCCAATAATAACGAGTATGCGAATGCAGGGAAAACCCATTTTCATACACTTGCAAATGCTTCGGGTCTGTTCCGATACGTATCTCGTAATGGGACGAAATAAAATTCCTCTCGTTACCAGCATATTCCCAGGTAAAACGAGGATTCGTCGCATCTATTCCCAACGGTTCGACACGATACTCCGTACGCAAGTTCACAGGAACGACTTTACTCGAGCAGCTACTCAGTAAAAACGCGCCAGTCAATACTGCAAAAGCAGCTTTAATCCATCGCCTATTTTTCATGGTCTATTCTTAATAATTAGGATAAAGATAGCAACTTTATTTTAATCAGCGCACAATCGTCACCTCGGCCGGAGCCGAAATTTTTGTTTCCGTTTTGCCATTCACCTGTTTATGACTCACACGGATTTCCCCGTATGGCGTAGGGAAACTTCCTTCCACCCACTCCAAGTCGCCCAGATGCGGACGAATCTGTACTGTTTTACAACCCGGCTCCAACACCTTAATGCCCAAAACATATTCACTAAGCCAAGGAGTCGGACCCGAAGCCCAACCATGACAAAGACTGTGCCGAAATCCGGCGTAACAATACGCGCCATAATCCCCATGAATATCTTTTTTCCCTTCTGGCACCAATTCGTCAATCCTACTTGCATTCGGCAGCCAGTCGATATTAAAATCCTCCCAGAAAGTCGTTGCTCCTAAATCGAGCATCGCACCCCAGAATTCACGGATAACATCCATCGCACCCTCATAATTACCGGCTTCCGCCATCGCTTTCAACATGTAATAGCCGTAAAATGTAGAGAAGCCCCGGGAACCGTTCACCGACAAAAAGTTTTTGTCGGCCTCTTCTGCCTTCATCAATCCCGCAAGAGCCAACAAAGCAGCTCCCTGTTTAACGCCTGGCGCATCGGGTACCATTTTCAGTTTTTTATAAGTTTCCGCCTGTTTCTTTCCAGCCTTTTCAAGTTTTCCAGCCATTAAGGCACATTCTTTTGCCAGGTCGTTTTCTCCCAACACCAAACAAAGTTCCTCTCCAGAACGCATCGCCCAAAGCATGAGAGCCTGCAAACCAGCATCAATCCCCACTTTGTTTTCACTTGAAGGCCAATCTAAGAAACGGTTTCCGTCCAATTGTTCATGCCCGTTTTTATCGATTTTTGTAATCAGAAAACGTAACAAACCGCTCAGATACGAGTGTTGCTCCTGCAAATAGGTTAGGTTGCCCTGATAATAATACCAGTCCCGCTGAATCAACAACCACCAGATAGAATACGAACTGATACCGTTCATCCATCCGGGTAATGGCGTCGTCTCCCGAATCAGATCAAGACTTTTAGGAACCACATCACAATAACCAAAAACCGTGTTTACGGTCATCACCTCCGGATGCAAATCGCCGACCCAAACCAAACGATCCCGTTTTATCCCATCCCAAAGATAATCCTGCATATTCACATGAACTGTATATGCTCCCGTCATCCAGATTTTATTCAACCTTTCATCACTGCACCGGAACGACCCCCGGTAAGGAATATCGCGATAAGTAAAAATAGCCGAAATCTCCTTAATATCCAATTCCGTGTTCTTGTCTGCCAGGTCGATCCGTACAAAACGGAAACCGGATTGCCCCAGCTGTATACACCCCAGCCAAGGCAAAGTCACGACCTGATCTCGTATCGCATGATCATTCGTGGCACCCTTCGGATCGTTCACCTCGCTCATGACTTCAGACACAGACTCTCCGAAACGAACACGTACCCGTGCCGCCGGATTCTGATTGGCAACTGTCGTCACAATCTCTAATCCGCCCTGGATCTCACACCCGAAATCAAGCACAATCGCGCCTTTCTGGGTTTCATCGCTCACCAACTTAAACCCATTCTTCGCATTCAAGTCCGCCTGTCCGATCCCCGGCTGTAGCAACACAGCCTCGTTCCTGACATAAAGACCGGATACATCTGATTTCCAGACAATCCTTATCGGGGTCAGAAACGCGCGAGATAATTCCGTTTTACGTATATTTTTATTCGCTAATTTTACTGCATCCGGCAGTTGCGCGTCCATTCCAAGCGTGAAAAACAACAATAAAACACCGGAAAGCCAAACTGTTCGTCGCATAGCTTATTCTTGTTTTAAATAATTAATACCAATCAATTTCACAGGGCCCAACAATCCCGAAGATTGCAACGGACTGTCCGGTCCATAAGGATTGACGGGTGCCCATGTCGTTCTCTGCCCTTCCGACAGACGGCTATCTCCAATCAAGCGGTTCACCCAATTGTTGACCACCGAAATTTCCACCCGGTTCTCTCCTTCTTTCAGCCATTTACGCACATTCACCCGCCAAGGAGCCGTCCAGACGCCACCTGCGTCCTGTCCGTTTATTTTCACCTTTGCCATCACGGAAACATCACCCAAATCCAAATACACCTCCTCTTCCGGCATTTTCGCCAACTGAAAAGTATTCCGGTAGACCGCCTCCCCCGAATAATATTTCACCCGGTCGTCGGAAGAAAGCGTCCAGTTAATCAACTCATTCATCATCACCGGTTCGGTTGGCCCTCCGCGCGAAACATCAAATGTTACCAACCACGGGGAATCAATCGTTACAAGTTGTTCCGGCAGCGGATTATTTGCATTCACTCCCTTGTCGTTTGCTTTTCCCGCAGCTTTACGAAAAACAATAAAAGCACTTTCCAATGGTTCCAGTCTCAAGGGCACGGTAGTCCCTCCTTCATTCAGATGAAAGGCCGGCAACACACGGACACTCGCTCCCTGCGGATTCCAAAGCTCCGGCTGTTTCCCCTCTACACGAAAACGGGGTGACACGGTAATTGTCTCTTCCGATTGGTTGGATACAAAATAAACCTCAGCGTCTGCCAGACGACGATGAATGAAGAGCAAGGGATCTTGCGGTCTCGATTCCATGTCCGGTTCCAGACCAATCAATTCAAAGACCTCATCCAACGTCATTCCCGAACAGATCCGTCCCTTACCGACTCGCGCCTGTTTTATCTTTTCGCCATCGACCTCTCCCCAAAGCGCCGCGGCGATAGAACGCACTTCCTCATCCGCGTTCGGATAATCTTCCATGCTAGGAGAACGGTCTGGACGAGGCCCCAAGACAATCGCTCCTTCGTTCACCAAAGCAGCAACTTTTTTTAATAAATCCGGACGTATCGTTTCCTGCTTCGGCAAGACCAACACACGATATTGTAAACCGTCAGGCAAAGTCAGCTTCCCATCCTTCACGAAAACCCGTTCCATCAACACTTCCCGGTTGATATAGTCAAAAGAATACCCCTTCGGCAGCGCCGGATCGCACACCCCGGTCATTTTGGGAACATCCTCCCCGATAAAATAAGCAACATCCGCAACGTAAGTGCCCTGTTGCAACATATAATTACAACGTTTCAGGTAAGCGGTAAACAAATCCAGATGCGAAAACCACGTGTTTTTACGATTAAATTCATTGCCAAACGCGGCATTCATACCGGGATTCCTGTCCTCGTAGGGCTGTTGTATATAGACATGCAACAACGTATTGTTGATCCCTTCCGTAAAAAAACGATCACCACGCTGTTTCATCGTTTTCGGATAACGCGCGAAATGAGAGCCACCGCTAGTAAACGATTCGGCAGAAACTTTTGTCTTCCCGTAAATATGCGCGGCGGAAGAAGCCGCCCGGTTTTCGATATCGCCAAGTTCCCCTTCACTCCAAAATTCGCCACCAATTTCATCCGACTGACCTCCATATTGCAGGAACTCTCCGGGGAACCCCCAGTGACCGTAATTCTCCAACCAGGTAGTCAATCCGTTCCGGTTACTCACTTCTCGCAATCCGCCCACATAATCGTAAGCAACCTTATCCGCAATCAAACGGCGAACATCCCAAAGAAAACGGTCGGACAAATCAGGACTACCGATAGTATACCCCTTAAAGACGGGTAAAAAAGGCACGGGATCATACCCATATCGTTTTTGAAAATCAATTAAAAAGCCATCCGTAAAATTTTGTCCACCCGTTTCGTAACTATCTTCCACAACAACCCGCCAAGTCGTGCGATCCTGCGCCGGAATACGCCGAATCAGTTCGCCGAGAAAAGCATCGAAATGTGTCGCCACATGTGCCTTACTCATTTTATCGACCTCCAATCCGGTTCCTTCCGGATCTGCCGGAGCATTTGTCACACCAGTAGGCGTCATACCTGTACGCATCACAATCCATTCTCCTTCCGGCACATCCCATTCCAAATTCCCCCTTTCGTCCATTTTATCCGATATATCTAAAACGGACGCGGGATCTACTAATAACGTATTATCCGACACTTGCGGCTGCTCGTTCCATAAGTAATCATGCCAATAAGGTAAAGGGGTCTGAAACATTTTCGCCAACGATTTTTCCGCGTAACGCTCCACCACCGGCGTAGCTGTCAACACCATTTCGCGAAATGTCGTACCTGCCCGCACATTCTTAAAAACAAGACGGAAACCCGAAGCCGTCGTTTCGGGGATCGCAATCGCTACCGGAGCGAAAGGATCGAAGCCAACATTAAGATTTTCATTTGTGCGGTTCACCGTAAACCGACAAATCGTTTTATAATCACCGTCGGCATCGACCTGCAATTCGCCGTCCGCGTACAAAATACTTTCCGGATAAAAGACCAGACTACGCACCATCTCACGACCGGCAAACACAATTCGAACAGCCGACTCACCTTCGGGCAAAACAAAACGTTGGCCGTCATACACCGTAGGATCTGAACAATGAATAACGGTTCCTCTTTTTTTCAAAAGATTCGCACGATAATCTTCCCGAACAGGGTAAGCAATCAGTTTCACATCCTCAAATTTTTCTGCCGGCTTATCCAAGCTTACCTTTAACCGACGCGGACCGTTGACGCGTATTTCGGAAGAAGCCAAATAGCGCATTGCCTGCTCCGGTTCCACCCAAGGACCGCCCGACTGACTCCAGCCCGGACAATTAAAGATCCCGATTTCAATATCCAGCTCCGCCGCCGTTTTCAGGGCAGTATGCATGATGTCCCACCATTCGTCCGTAAACAATTTCACCGGGCCATGAGGAATACCTCCCTGATCACCTATATTACCGATAAAAGCGCGGTTAATACCTTTTTCCTTCATCGCCTGAAGATCCTTCACAACACCTTCTTTCGATATATTGCCATTGATCCAGTACCAATAAACGCTCGTCTGCACCGATGCCGGGATTGATTTAAAATTTCGCTCTACCTCTTGTATAGATACAGAAACCTGCTGTTTGCTTCCACAAGAAACAAAACAGCAGGCAACCAGGAATGTAATCCATCTTATTCGCAACCTATTCATGAATATGCTAATCCTTTTTAAACCAATTTATAAGTTAAACGCATCAACCAAATCATCTAATTGTTCGTCCGTCATTCCTTGGGGCTCAAACCCCGCCATACGGGCACTGAAATAAATCTGAGCCGACTTACTAAGTGTATCGATCGCGTCGAAACACTCAATCAAATCTTCGCCGACGGCCAAAATACCGTGCTTTTCCCAAAACACGACGTCGTGTTTTTCCAATTGTTTGATCGTTGCACGTGCTAGATCCATCGTTCCGGGAATTTCATAGCGAACGACCCCGATCCCTTTAGGCACAATGATACGACATTCCGGAATCATCGCCCAAAGCGTCCGGGTTAGATACGCAGAATCCAAAAATTTAGATCCGTGCGTCAGACCAATCAAGTCCGTAGGATGCGTATGCAACACCACTCGGTTATCCCGCCCGTTCGAACGAAGGTAATTATGCATGGAAAGATGCGAAGGCAATTCCGAAGTCGGTTGAATCGGCTGCTCGGCAATAATCTCGTAGGCTTTACCATCCGAAGAAATACGGATCAGCGAACCGTTATCGAAGGGCGACTGCGCTACATACCGCATCCGCTTTCCGGTTCCCGTAACAAAAAACACATGCCCCTTCAACGCCTCCATCGCAGCAGGCAGAACCACCGGCGCCGCCAAAGCAGGCAATGCCTTTTCTTTCTCACTCATCAGGTAAGTCACATTTACGGAAATATTTCCACCGTTCCGTTCTGCCCAACCTTTTGTCCACAAATAGCCTGCTACCTCGGCAACACGACCTATTTCGCACATCAATTCTTTATTGTCTCTTATCATATTTATTCATTTATTTAGCCAAACACCCTCATCCCAAATTCGGAAAAAGCAACGAAAAGATCAGAATACACATTCCCATAACCAATACTGCGATTGTTTGCTTTCCGGCTCCTTTCCATTCTTTCAACAAAATTCCCCATAAATTACTGAACAACACATTCAGCGACATCAGGATACTCCACGAAAACGCTAACATGACCGATGAATCGGAAAAATAAGTTTTCCCCATTCCCAGACCGAAAAACTGCGAATACCAGAGCACTCCTGCCAACGCGCAAAATAACAGGTTATTTACAAACACCCTACCAGAAACAGACAGGTATTCTTTCCCCGATTTGTTTTTAATATTCTGAAAAATACAATACACCGCGTTCGTCAGAAAACCTCCTAAGGTAACCAGCAAAATGACCGGATTCAACGCAAAGAGTTCGTTCGCTCCGGAAGCTTTTACCTTCTCAACAATTCCGCTACCCGCTTCCAGCCCCAAATTAAAACAAGCGCTCATCACACCGGCCAGCAAAGCAACCAACAGACCTTTAGTCAAGGCAAAATCTTTCACCGCCGCTTTCTTCTCCTCTTCCGTCATGTTCCGGGCACGTAAACTGCCTGCGTAACCGATCACAGCGATACCCGCCAGCGTGATACAAACACCTATCAAAAGAATCAATCCATCTCCATGAAACAAATCCATTCCTCCAAAAATCGCAGGGAAGAGTGTGCCAAAACCCGCACAGGTCCCTAATGCAATACTTTGTCCCAGCGCGATACCTAAATAACGCATACTCAATCCAAATGTCAATCCACCGATTCCCCACAGCATCCCGTAAACAACCGATTGAAAAGCTCCCTCAGACGTCAACAATTCCCCAAGACTACTTCCATCAGGCACAGCCAAAAGCGCTCCTAAAAACGGGAATACCAACCAAGCAAACAAGCCTTGTACCAGCCAAAAGTTTTCCCAACTCCACTGTTTTATCTTATTAATCGGAACATACGAACTCGATTGCCCCAAACTCCCAATAGCAATAATGATCAATCCTATAATTGTATTCATATTTACGTTTTTTTATTCCGACTGAAGGGTGTATTTACCTGATCCCAATTCGAACTTAACAAATCCATCCGTACGATTTACGTCGCGAACATCCGAAAGCTTTTCCGCCTTTACCCCGAAACGTTCCGGCAAACGAATAGTAGCCGTCGTATTCGCCGGTATTTCGATATTCCAAGAAAGACGATCGCCATCCCGTTTCCAATCGCTGACAATCAAACCATACGGCGATTCATACGACGCACTCACATACGTCAACTTTTCCGGGAAAACCGGTTCCATCCAGATTTTCTTAAATCCTACTGCAGACGGATCATTCTTTATCCCCGCCAGATCTTCATAAAACCAGATCACCAAATCGCCCAAAAGCATGACATGATTACGTGAGTTCATTGCAGGATCGGCAGTGTCGCCATTCCACAACTCCCAAATAGTCGTCGCGCCGTTCTTCGCCATGTACCCCCAAGAAGGGTAGGTTTCGTTGGTCACAATCTTATACGCCAGTTCCAAACCGCCGTGTTCGGTCAATCCACGCATCAGATGCTGAATCCCCAAGACACCCGTACTGACATGACTCTTGCAGTCTATTTCGGTTTTCTCCATGATATTAGCGAATACCTTGTCTTCGTATCCTTCCGGAACCAAACCCAATTGCAGCGACAGGATATTGGCCGTAACCGTATTATTGTCGTATTGTCCTGTTTCAGCATTGAAGAATTTCTTATTATACGCCTCCTTCACTTTAGCCGCCAATGCCGCATATTCTTCCGCGTCAATAGGCAAATCATTCATCACCGCAAACTTCTGCATCAATTGTAGAATACTGTAGAAAACCGTCGTACTCAGCACTTCCCCGTTCGTCTTACGCGACGGATCCTTGGAATGGATTAATTCCGGCGATTCCGGCGGCATACACCAGTCGCCATACGTATCCTTCAAAAGAATGTAATCCTTCATTTGTGTATCCACCATATGCTGTACCCAACGTTTCATGGACGGATAGCGCGATTTGATCGATTGGTCGTCACCAAACTGGCGGTAAAGCATATCTGCGATATAGAAATAAGCCGAAGGCCAAGTCACATCATCATTATAAATCGTCCAGTAACGGGGAGAAACCACCGAAATACTGCTGTTTTCGTTCATCGATTCTTCAATATCCACCAACCATTTATTATATAACAAGGCATTATTGAAGATAAAACTTTCCCCATACGCCCCGGTCGAACGGTCGCCCAACCATCCCAAACGTTCGTCACGTTGTGGACAGTCGGTCGGCATCCCACGATAATTTCCACGAATACCCCAATACGCATTCTTGTAGATCTGGTTAATCACACTACTCGACGTTTCGAAACTTCCGATCGTCCGCAGGTTATCATAAATCACTTTCCCGGTAAAATCTTCGATTGTCGGCTCATAATCCAGTCCGGAAATTTCCGCAAAACGAAAACCATGATAAACAAAAGTAGGTTCCCAAGTAAAGGTACCGTCCGCAACAGGGATATAACGATCCTGAGCCTGAGCCTGACGCAGGTTATCCACGTATAAATCGGTTTGATTGGCTTGCAAAACTTCAGCGAAACGCATGACGACAGGTATCTCTTTTTTCCCCTTCAGGCGCACCTGCAACCAGCCTACCATGTTTTGACCCATATCGACAATGTACCGTCCGCCTTCTACGGCTTTAACAGAAAGAGGCTTAATCTCTTCCATCACCCGAAGAGAAGGCGAGCGCTGCGCGATCAATTTCCCTTTCGGCTCGTCCATCAATTCCGCCTTCATCCAGGAAGAATCGTCGTATTTTATCTCCGTCCATTTACCCAAATCCAAACGCGCATCGTATTTTTCGCCATCGAATTCATTATTTTCGGTGATCGGTCCTTTATTTGTCGCTTTCCACGAGTCGTCACTGACAATTAACTCCGATTCACCGTTCTTATACTCAATCCGCAATTGCGCAATAAGACGAGGCATGCCAAAACCATACATCCCCTTTTCGCGCATGGTCAGGAAACGTCCGTTCCCCAACACAACGCCGATCGCGTTTTCACCCTTTTTCAACAAAGAAGTCACATCATAAGTCAGATAAGACACAGATGCATCGTACCAGGTAGGAAGCGGGCCAAACACCTCTTTCCCTACCGGCTTACCGTTGACAAAACAAACAGAAGAACCAACACCAGAGACATATAAAACAGCACGCTCCGGCTGCGATTTACTTGTAAATTCCTTACGAAGATAGCGCGCTGGAAGGATGGTACGATTATTTTCCACCCTCAATAAAGAAGTATCGTTCAAGCCGATCCATTGCGCCTTCCAATCAGAATCATTCAGCAAACCCATCGACCAGTACTGCACATCACTTTTACAGATGTTGCCCATATTCGTCCAAACTGTCAAACGCCAGAAATACTTTTTACCCGACTCGAGCGGTTTACCGGCATATGCCACCAGCAAAGACTGACCAGAATCCATCTTACCGGAAGTCCATAACAAATCCGAGTCCGTATTCAGCCCTTGCTCGGAAGTAGCCACATCAAGTTGATAAGCAGATTGGAGAATGTCTTGCTGTTCACTGACTAACTTCCACGAAAAACGGGGATTTATAACGCCAAGCCCCTCGGGATTTTCCTGCATCTCAACCCGCAGGTCGACCAGGTTAATTTTCCCTTTTTCGGAAACCGACGTACATCCTGCCATCCAAAGAACGAGCAGGAAAAATGAAAAAACTTTCTTTATCATAGCCAGAGTAATTTAACTGTTCGCCTGTTAACTCCTCTTTGAAGTAACTTCCTTTTCGTAACGCTGTATTTCTGGGATATACGCCTCACCCACAGGCACATCGTTTTGTAAGCAATACATGTCCCACACCGCATTCCACGGAAAACTCTTTGCCTCTTCCTGCAACGCCAAACGTTCAAATAATTGCCCGTTGGCTTCGTACACCTGCAATTGAGCAGACGGTTCGAGTAACGCCAGCAAAAAGGCTTTTTGCGTCGCGCGGCAACCGATGACATATGCTCCGATACGATTAATTGTTGCGTCAAAATAATCCAATCCGATATGCACACGATCCAAAGCGTCGCAACGAATGATCTCGCGCGCCAAATCTGTCACATCGTCGTTCAAAATAACCACATGGTCACTGTCCCAACGAATCGGGCGACTTACATGAAGCATAATCTCGGGCGTAAACAACAATAAAGAAGAAACTTTGTCCGCCACACTTTCCGTCAGATGGAAATGTCCCGTATCCAAAGTCACGATTTTATTCTTTTTCGCGCCGTATCCCAGATAGAAATCATACGATCCCACCGTGTAGCTTTCCAGCCCGATACCAAACAATTTCGCTTCGATACAGTCTTTCATATTTTTATATTCGGTCGCAAAAATCTCATCCAACGATCGTTCCAGAATCGCCCGGTATTTCAGACGGTTAGCCGGCACTTCTTTACTTCCGTCGTGTATCCAAAGATTCAACATACACGGATCGTTCTGGAACTTTCCCATTTCTTCACTGATTACACGGCAACGTTTCGTATGTTCAATCCAAAAGTTGCGAATGGAATCGTCCGGGTTGGCCAGCGTCAAATCACCGCTTTTCGGGTGTGAAAAAGAAGTACTGTTAAAATCCAACTTCATTCCGTTTTCCTTCGCCCATTCCATCCACGATTGAAAATGAACGGGTTCCACTTCGTCACGATCAATTTTCTTTCCCTGGAAGTCCCCATAGATTTCGTGTAAATTTAAACGATGCTTACCCGCTATTAAAGTTGAAACCTTCTTAATATCAGCGCGAAGTTCTTCAATTGTCCGAGCACGTCCCGGATAATTCCCCGTCACCTGAATACCACCAGTCAGGTCGCCTCCTTGATTCTCAAAACCGTTCACGTCATCCGCCTGCCAGCAATGCAGGGAAAGCGAAACCTTTTTCATGTTTTCCAAGGCCACATTTACATCTACGCCCACTGCCGCATAACGTTCCGCGGCTATCTCAAAGGCTTTTCCAATCTCTTTTTCGTTTTTCATGATACTATGATTTTTAAATTATTTTTGCGGATAAAAAATCCGGGAAGGGAACGCTTCCGCGATAATTCGACGCATCGCCCAGCGATCATCGACCACCCCGGAGGCTTTCGCCTGCACCATACAATTGCCTATCGCCGTCGCTTCCGAAGGTCCGGCAACAACCGGAATTCCAATTTCGTCCGCCGTCATTTGATTCAGCAAGTCGTTCTTCGACCCACCTCCAATTACGTGTAACTGATCTATTTCGAACGGCGCCATCTTTTTCAATAATTCGAGCACCTCTTTATAACGCACTGCAAGACTACGAAAAATACAACGGACAAACTCAGCATCCGTTGCGGGAGGCATCAGACCATTAGCATAACAATAGTCCACAATCGCCCCGGTCATACTCGGAGGAGCCGTGAAACGCGGATCGTCCGGACAAATTATCGTATTGAAATTTTCAGCTTCTTTCGCTAACCCCACAATTTGAGGATAATTATAAATTCGGCCATCCTTTTCCCATTCTTTCCGACATTCTTCAATCAGCCACATACCAGTGATATTCTTCAAGAAACGAGTCGTCCCTTCTATACCGCCTTCGTTCGTGAAATTATTCGCGTAAGATTCATCCGTGATAATCGGTTCTTCTGATTCGATACCCATCAAACTCCAGGTTCCACTGCTCAAATACGCAAAACGTTTGTTTATCGCCGGAATAGCCACCACAGCACTGCCCGTATCATGACTCGCCACGGCCACTACGGGGACTTTTCCGACGCCTGTTTCCTGCGCCAGCGTGTCGGTCAATGTTCCAATCCGGGTTCCCGGCATAACCAACGGACGAACCAAGGAAGGCGATACGCCCGCCACTTCCAACAAAAAAGGCTCAATCTTTTTGGTTCTCGGGTTTAGAAATTGAGATGTAGAAGCCTCCGTATATTCACAGACCCGCTCACCCGTCAACAAATACGCCAACAAATCGGGGATAAAAAGTATTTCTTCCGCCGCGACTAAAGGTGCAAAACCTTCTTCCTTCGCGCGGAAGAGTTGAAACAGCGAATTAAAGTTCATAAACTGAATGCCTGTCAGCCGATAGACCTCACTAGCCGGCATTTTCTTAAAATAATCCTCTAAAGCCCCATTCGTGTACGGATCTCGGTAAGCACGTGGAAGTCCTAATAAAGATCCGTCTTTCGCAATATAACCGAAGTCAACCCCCCAGGTATCAATCCCGATAGAATCAATCGCAATGTCTCCTTTTGCGCAGATGAGCAACGCATCTTTCAACGCCTCATATATTTTATAAATATTCCAATAATATTTTCCGTGTACTTCCAAAATGGAATTCGGGAAACGGTAGATTTCTTTCGTTTCAAATTTCCGGCCTTCAAGAATACCAAGTACAGCTCGCCCACTGGTCGCACCAATATCGAAAGCTAAAAAGTTATATTTCTTCATGCGATAAGTCATTAATTAAGATTAACACGAACAAAATTATGCTATTATATCCTACCTTTGCTTATGAAAATGATATTTATACTTTGAAATCTGACACATGAATTCTACACGGAAAGACCAACTGTATTACCTGCGTATCAATCCGAACGACGAAGATTGGGGTATTGTTGTGACGACCGTGGGATATCAGTTTATTCCACCTAAAGCGCAGTATCCGCTATCTAAACATCCCGAACAATACAATTTCAAACCACAAAACGGACGGACACTCAATGAATATCAATTGGTATACATTACCAAAGGAAGCGGATTTTTCTCCTCGCAATCCTATGAAAAGGAAGAAATACACGCAGGAACAATGATCCTGCTTCTTCCAGGAGAATGGCACAGTTATTATCCGGATACAGAAACCGGATGGGACGAATACTGGATCGGATTCAAAGGCCTTCACATCGACCGCCGGGTAGAAAAACTGTTTTTCACAAAAGAAAAGCCGTTATACCGAATCGGAATCAGCGCCAAAATCATCAATCTATATGAGGATGTGCTCCGGCTGGCGGCGAAAGAAAAAACCGGACACCAGCAAATGATTTCCAGTATCTTGCTGCATATCCTCGGTTCGGTGTATTACAAAGACAAAAACAATGCCTTTTCCGACCCCTATATCGTGGATAAAATCAATGAAGCGCAGGTGTTAATGAAAGCGCAAACCGAAAATCCCGTCCCACCGGAAGAAATAGCGAGCCAACTGGGTTTAGGCTATTCGTGGTTCCGGCGCATGTTTAAAGAATACACCGGAGTTTCCCCCAATCAGTATCTGATACAACAAAAATTGCTTCGGGCAAAAGAATTGTTAACCACCACACAACTGAATGTTTCGGAAATCGCATACCAACTGAAATTTGACAACAGCGGGCAATTCTCCACATTTTTTAAAAAAAGAGAAGGACTCACTCCATCTGAATTCCGGGAACGCGCACATTAAGTCAAATACAGGTCATCGGGATGACAACCCCCAAAAAGGATCCCATCCCGATGAGAAATTTCGAAATTTCACTATTGAAAATCAACGATATTGAAGGATAAAAAAATTC
>JAQVZS010000010.1:0-43598 GCA_028708075.1 Massilibacteroides sp. | reverse complement strand
CGGGAACGCGCACATTAAGTCAAATACAGGTCATCGGGATGACAACCCCCAAAAAGGATCCCATCCCGATGAGAAATTTCGAAATTTCACTATTGAAAATCAACGATATTGAAGGATAAAAAAATTCGTCCCGATCTTTTTAAAAATTCATCCCGAAGTTTTTTTAAAAAGATCGGGACGAATTTAAAAAATCATAGGTATGAATTTTACAATGATAATCAGAGTAAAGTGCATCCCGATGAGACCTCAAAAAAGGCCTCCGTCAGTGAAGCAAAACAAATAAGCCGGCAGCCAAAACGGCACCTGTGAACGGGCCCAAAACCGGAATCCAGGAATACGCCCAGTCACTGTCTCGTTTCCCTTTTATCGGCAATAAAGCATGAGCAATGCGCGGGCCAAGATCACGAGCAGGGTTAATGGCGTAACCGGTTGTACCGCCCAACGACATGCCAATCGCGACAATTAACAACGCCACGGGATAAGGGCCATCGATCTGCGCTCCGGCTGCATATAAAATACCAAAAACCAACAAGAAGGTACCGATAACTTCGGAAATAAAGTTATACGTATAATTCCGGATCGCCGGGATCGTACAAAACACACCAAGTTTTGTAGTACTGTCCTCTTCTGCATCAAAGTGAGGCTTGTAAAACAAGTAAACCAACATCGCCCCGACTATTCCCCCCAGAATCTGGGCAACAATATAACCAATTACATTCCCGTCGAACTGCCCCACTAAAGCAAGTCCAACCGTTAATGCCGGATTCAAATGTGCACCCGAATAAGGTCCGGAAATAAAGGCAGCGACAAACACCGCCAATCCCCAAGCTATTGAAATAACAACCCACCCGGAATTGTACCCTTTCGTTCCTTTCAGAATCACATTAGCAACTACCCCGTCTCCTAACAGAATCAAAATAGCCGTTCCAATAAATTCAAAAATTAAATCTTGTCCCATGTGATAGAATAAATAAGGGTTATTTAATCCAGGATTGTGAGCGGTGAACCGCTTCGTTCCACTGTTTCTTAGCTAAATGCATATCCGATTTCATATCCGGCTCGAATTTCCGGTCAACATGCCATTGCGCTTTTATTTCGTCCAAACCGTTCCAGAAACCGACCGCCAATCCGGCCAAATATGCAGCTCCCAACGCTGTAGTTTCGGTCGTCTGCGGGCGAATTACCGTCTGTCCCAACACATCTGCCTGAAACTGCATGAGCAAATTATTCCTGGCCGCACCGCCATCCACACGAAGTTCCTTCAGCCCCACACCAGCATCCAAGATCATAGCGTGAATCACATCCATCGTTTGATAAGCGATCCCTTCGAGAGCCGCACGAGCGATATGTCCGGCGGTCGTTCCACGCGAGATCCCCTCAATTGTTCCACGGGCATATTGATCCCAATAAGGAGCGCCAAGTCCAGTCAAAGCCGGCACAAAATAAACCCCTCCGTTATCCGGAACACTCAGCGCCAACTCCTCTATTTCAGCCGAAGACCTAATAATTTTCAATCCATCTCGCAGCCATTGCACAATCGCTCCACCTACAAAAATACTGCCTTCCAACGCATAATTCACTTTTCCGTTTATTTTCCAGGCAACAGTCGTAATTAAATTGTTTTTTGAGGCAACTGTATTCTCGCCAGTGTTCATCAGGATAAAACAACCCGTGCCATACGTATTTTTCACCATTCCTGGTTCAACACACATCTGACCGAACAAAGCCGCCTGCTGATCCCCGGCAATTCCGGCAATAGGAACCTTAGAGGCGAAGATCGTCGTCTTGGTATATCCATAAACTTCACTAGATTCACAAACCTTGGGCAACATGGAACGGGGAACGGTAAAAAGATCGAGCAACTCATCGTCCCATTCCATGGTATGAATATTATATAACATCGTACGGGACGCATTTGAAACATCCGTGATATGTGCTTCACCGCGAGTCAATTGCCAAACAAGCCACGTATCGACCGTACCGAACACCAATTTTCCGGCTTCCGCCTTTTCGCGTGCACCTTCCACATGATCAAGAATCCACTTCACTTTCGTCGCACTGAAATAAGCATCGACGATCAATCCCGTCTTTTCTTTTATAAATGGCAACAAACCGTCGTTTTTCAACGTGTCGCAATATTCGGAAGTACGCCGGTCTTGCCAAACGATCGCGTTATACACGGGCTCACCCGTTTCTCTGTCCCAAACAATGGTCGTCTCGCGCTGGTTCGTGATTCCTATACCGGCAACGTTCAGTCCGTTAATCCCGATTTTTGTAATTGCTTCGGCAGCAACAGCTGCCTGTGAAGACCATATTTCGCGCGGGTCGTGCTCTACCCATCCGCTTTGAGGAAAATACTGCGTAAACTCTTTTTGGGCGACAGAACAAATTTCCCCGTTTTTATCAAAAACAATTGCCCGCGAACTCGTCGTTCCGGCATCGAAAGCCAAAATGTATTTTTCCATGTGTTTTTCATTATCAGGTTAACCAAAAACAAAAATATAAATTATCAAGGATTATACGGCACCAACAAATAATTTTGTGCTAAAGAAACAAATTCGGAAATCTGTTCTTGAATCCAGGCTGCCTCTTTTCCCATTTCTTTCGCCATGGCAGTAGCTGCTTTCGGAGCCATGTCGATCGCTACTCTTGCGTCTAAAAACGTAATCCGTAAACGTCGTGAAAGCACATCTTCTAATGTTATCGCCATTTCTTCCCGTACCGCCCAAATCACTTCCGCAACAGTATAATCATAATTTGGATGCAGTTTATCGGCATTACCCAAAGCTTCTTTTTCAATTTCTTGTATCCGGGAATAATCACTCCCATAAACATACGAATAATTCGACCGATCTACTTTTTTTTGATATCCATGTATATGAAGGTGTTCCGTTTTGCAGGGAACATTTTTCAGTCCACAGACAGCTATTGCCCGGTTCACAGCATCTTCCGCCATATCGCGGTAAGTCGTCCATTTTCCACCGGTAATAGTAACAAGTCCACTTGGCGAAGTCACAATCTTATGGCTGCGTGAAATTTCTTTCGTTTTCTTGCCGTTGCTGCTCTTTTTGGGCGCTGCAAGCGGACGTAAACCGGCGAATACAGACAAGACATCCTCACGTTTAGGCTGCTTAGTTAAGTATTGCCCCGAAGTTTTCAAAATAAAATCCACCTCTTCTTCCAAGGCTTTCGGCTCCAATACAAATTCATTCATCGGAGTATCGGTCGTTCCTAAAACCACCTTATCATGCCAAGGTACCCCGAACATCACACGTCCGTCACTCGTTTTCGGGATCATAATTGCCGTATCGCCACCTAAAAACGATTTGTCTACTACCAGGTGCACTCCCTGACTCGGACGAACGATATTCTCTTTTTCCGGAGCATCCATCTGCATCAAGTCATCTACAAAAATGCCCGTCGCGTTAATAACAGCTTTCGATTTCAAACGATAAGCCTGTCCCGAAAGCTCATCCAAAGCTTCCACACCTGCTATCTTTCCGTTCGGATCTTTTATCAGAGCAGTCACTTTAATATAATTCACCACAACGGCACCTTGTTCTTCGGCCGTTTGAAGCAGGTTTATTCCCATGCGGGAATCATCGAACTGTCCATCATGATAAACAACACCTCCCCGCAAGCCTTTAGTAGAAATACCAGGGATTTCCCGTATAACATCTTTTTTTCGCATCGGCAATGAACGTCCGAAACTACGGTGTCCCGCCAGAACATCATACATGGTTAAGCCGATGGTATAAAACGCTTTCTCCCACCAACGATACGTCCCGATAATAAAACGCTGGTCTTTCACCAAATGAGGCGCATTCTTCCGCATGAGTCCCCGTTCATGCAGCGCATCCACCACAAGCGCCACATCACCTTGCGCCAGATAACGTACACCCCCATGAACTAATTTCGTGCTGCGGCTCGATGTCGCTTTAGTAAAATCAGCCTGTTCTAACAAAACCGTTTTGAAACCACGCGAAGCGGCGTCCAACGCAATGCCTATTCCTGTCGCCCCCCCACCAACAACAACAATATCCCATGTGATTGTATTGTCGGAAATACGTTTAATGTGTTTTTCTCTTTTCATTATACAGCTTATTATTGATTACGATTCATAACATATATAATTTCTTTCCACAAAGATAAGAATGATTTCGAAACATCAAAACATATTTGAAACTTTTCACAACATATATCGAAATAATACGAAACATACCAAAGAAATTAATAACACCTTAAAGTCGATCTATCCATTCAAAAAATCTTTTCACACCGATTTATTTCTATTCTCAACGAATCCACTATATTTGCAAAGCAAACAATAAGTAGCGATTATGAAAAGCATTGCGGAGAGACACCAATACATATTAGAGGAAATCCAACACAAAGGGCACGTCAAAGTACAGGAGCTAAGTGAAGCATTGGACGTTTCGGAAGTTACGATACGAAAGGATTTGAAGCATCTCGAAGCGCGCAAGATGCTTTACCGAAGCCATGGAAGCGCCAGCAGTATCAGTTCGATCATTAACGACCGGCATATAGACGTGAAGGAAAAAATGAACCAGGAAGAGAAGTCCGGAATTGCACACACTGCAGCCCAATTCCTCGAAGAAAACGATAAAATCATCATTGCGTCAGGGACTACATTACTGGCTTTTGCTGACGCAATCAGCACGATCAACGTACCGATTACCGCCATTACCTCTTCCGTTAAAGTTTCGTTAACCCTATGTTACAACCCAAACATAGAAGTGATCCAATTAGGTGGAATCATGCGCAAGAACTCCGTATCGATTATCGGACATTACGCGGAAAATATTTTGGAAAGTCTTTCGTGCAACAAATTGTTTCTCGGTGTCGACGGGATTGATCTGGATTACGGACTGACCACCAGCAACATGAACGAAGCGCGCATCAATCAGCAAATGATAGACGCCTCTCAAGAAATTATTATCCTTACGGATTCATCCAAATTCGGGAAAAGAGGATTTTGCAAAATCTGCGATATAGACAAAGTGCACCATATTATCACAGACAAAAACGCGCCGAGTCATATTATCGACCTCCTGCGTGAACGGGAAATAAAGGTGACACTTGTTTAAGCGTCACCTTTCAGTATCCGTTCGATCGGCATGCGCCAATCTTCTTTATTCAGTGGTTGATACGCAACAAACCCTAGCGTTCGCGCAGTATCGACATTTCGTTTACCATCGTCGACAAACAGCGTTTCCGAAGGAACCATACCGGAATCCTGTATCATCATTTCGAAGATTTTCGGATTCGGCTTCGTCACTTTCATTTCGTAAGACGCATAAAACTTATCGCAATATGCCGTAACCGGAAGTCCCGCGTCCGAAAAAGCCGGCGTTCTTGCCCATTCCATAATTACCGGATTGGTATTGCTCAAAATATACACATTATACTTCTTGCGCAAAGATTGAATATAATCCAACTTATATTGCGGAACAGCCTGCACAAAACCAAGCCAACCATAACGCACTTCTTCCTCCGTTATTTCGCGGCCAATCATAAGCCCCAACTGAACACGAAAAGTTTCTGTATCTACCATGCCGTTTTCCAACTCCAAAAAAATCCCCTTCTGTTCGTAAGCATCCAGCATTTCCTCAATAGTATTGACGCCGATTTCCTTAAAACACTTCACAGAAGAGGCTCTGTCCAAGTCGATAATCACCCCTCCCAAATCAAATACGATATTCTTTATCTCTGACATGATCTTTATTTCAAGCTGTGAATGACCAAACCCGAACGTAGTTTGGGCTCAAACCAAGTGGTTTTGGGGGGCATGATGTTTCCGGTATCGGCAATATCAATCAGTTGTTTCATCGACACAGGATAAAGCGCTAACGCGACCCGCATTTCACCACTATCCACACGTCGTTTCAGTTCGTCCAAACCACGGATTCCGCCAACGAAATCGATTCGTTTATCCGAACGCAAATCCTTAATCCCGAGGATCTGGTCTACTATCAAATTAGAAGATATGGTGACATCCAAAACACCAATCGGATCATTGTCGTTGTAGGTTCCGGGTTTCGCCATTAATGAATACCATTTACCCGACAAATATAGCGAGAAATTATGCAATGCTGCCGGTTTATAAACTTCCGTACCTTTTTCTTCGACGACAAAATTGACCGCTAATTTCTCCAGAAATTCCACGTCAGACAATCCATTCAAATCTTTGACAACCCGATTATAATCGATAATCGTCAGCTGACTGGATGGAAAACATACCGCCATAAAGAAATTGTATTCTTCATCGCCGCGATGATTCGGATTTTGCTTCGCTTTTTCCACACCTACTAAAGCTGCTGCTGCTGAACGATGATGCCCATCGGCAATGTATAACGCTGGAACAGCAGCGAACAATTCAGTAATCCGACGAATATCCTGCTCGTCGTCAATGACCCAAAACGTATGTCCGAAACCATCTAAAGGCGCAATAAAATCATATTCAGGTTTTTTATCCGTATACTTTTTTACAATAGCATTCAGCACCGCATTATCAGGATAAGCAAAAAAGACCGGCTCGATGTTCGCATTATTAACACGTACATGTTTCATGCGGTCTTCTTCTTTGTCGCGCCGCGTCAACTCATGTTTTTTTATGTTTCCATTCAGATAATCTTCGACCGACGCGCAAACCACCAGACCATACTGTGTATGCCCATTCATCGTCTGCGCATAGATATAATACTGTTCTTTCGGATCCTGTACCAGCCAACCTTTTTCCTGGAATTTTTTGAAGTTTTCCACGGCTTTCGCATACACCGCCGGATCATGTTCATCGGTTCCCTTAGGAAAATCTATTTCCGGCTTAATGATGTGATACAAAGATTTTTCATTTCCCTTTGCTTCTTCCCTTGCTTCTTCCGAATTCAGAACATCATACGGACGGGAAGCCACCTGTTCTACTAAACCAATCGGTGGCCGGATCCCTTTAAATGGTTTTATTACCGCCATTACACGTTGTTTTGTTTACTCTAGTTATTTATTGACTCTGTATTTCTCGTTTCCGTTCTTCAGAAAGTCCACGATCTGATTCGCAGCGGCAAGCCCGGCGTTAATATTTGCCTCTGCCGTCTGAGCACCCATCTTTTTGGGCGTCGCAAAGTAACGATCCGGATAAGCTGCCAGAAGTTCCGCATGATTAGACGGCTGAATATCCGTCAAATACTTAAAATCCGGACGTTCGGCAAACATTTTAGCCAAGCCGGATTCGTCGATCACTTCCTTGCGCGCTGTATTCACGACAATCGCTCCTTTAGGCATCTGATTCATCAACTCGAAGTTTATCGATTTCTTCGTTTCTTCAGTTGCCGGAATGTGTAAGGAAACGATCTGGCAAGTTTTAAATAATTCTTCTCTGGAAGAGACCACTTTTACCCCGTCGTTTTCGATCGCTACAATTGAGGCATAAGCATCAAAAGCATATTGTTTCAACCCAAATCCTTTGCCAATACGGGCAACGTTACGTCCGACATGCCCATAGGCCAGTATACCCAATTTTTTATCTTTCAGTTCAGTACCAGAGGTCCCGTTAAAGAATCCGCGGATACCATAGATCAACAGGCCGAAAACAAGCTCAGCAACGGCGTTAGCGTTTTGTCCGGGCGTATTCATCACACAAACACCTTTCGACGTCGCCGCATTCAAATCAATATTATCATAACCGGCTCCTGCCCGGACAACAATTTTTAATTGTTTTGCCACATCCAATACATCCTTGTCAATAATATCGCTGCGCACGATAATCGCGTCGGCTGTTTTCACCGCTTCGAGCAACTGCGTTTTTTCGGTATATTTTTCAAGTAAAGCCAATTCAAATCCGGCATTTTCCACAATCTCGCGTATTCCTTTCACCGCTACAGGGGCAAAAGGTTTATCTGTTGCTATCAATATCTTTGCCATGCTCAATGTTTCTTTTCAAAATCCTTCATTACCTGAATCAAGGCTTCTACTCCGCTTTTATCCATCGCATTATAAATAGAAGCACGGAACCCGCCAACCGAACGGTGTCCTTTAATTCCGACCATTCCGGCAGCAGAAGCAAAAGTATTGAAATCCGATTCCAATTCCTTATATTCTTCATTCATAATAAAACAAACGTTCATAATCGAACGATCTTCAACGGCAACTGTTCCCTTGAATAATTTGTTCCGGTCTATCTCATCATAAAGAATAGCCGCTTTTTCCAGATTTTTCTGTTCCAGCACCTTTATTCCTCCCATCTCTTTATAATATTTCAAAGTCTGAAGACTGGAATAAATCGGAAGGACAGGTGGTGTATTAAACATCGATTCCTTCGCAATATGCGTATTGTAATTCAACATCGTAGGTATTGGACGATCAACATGCCCCAACGCATCTTTGCGAATAATAACCAAAGTCACACCTGCTGAACCTAAATTCTTTTGCGCACCGGCATATATCGCAATATATTTGGAAATATCGATGGGGCGTGAAAAAATATCAGACGACATATCAGCAACCAACGGCACTTTTACCTCCGGATCTATTCTCATTTCTGTACCGAAGATTGTGTTGTTGGAAGTAAAATGGAAATAATCGGAATCTTCCGGGACGGAATATCCTTTTGGGATATACGTATAATTCGCTTCTTTCGACGATGCAACCACATTCACTTCTCCAAAAAGTTTTGCTTCTTTAATAGCATTAGACGCCCACGTACCCGTATCAAGATAAGAGGCTTTTTTGTTTAATAGATTGAAAGGCACCATGCAAAATTGCATACTTGCTCCTCCGCCTAGAAAAACCACTTCGTATCCTGCCGGAACTTCCAAAAGTTCCTTAATCAGCGCACGCGCTTCATCACAGACAGCCACGAATTCTTTACTTCTATGCGACACTTCGAGTAAAGATAGCCCTGTACCAGCAAAATTCTCTACTGCTGCAGCGGTATTCTTTATGGTATACTCGCTTAGGATAGAAGGACCCGCATAAAAATTGTGCTTCTTCATACTTTAATGAATTAAATTTTATAAAAATGTTATATAAATGTCCACTTAACCTCGAACGTAAAAAACAGGCGGCTAATGTACGTTTTTTTTTTATAGGAACAAGCATTTCGTTATTAAAACACAGATGAGGCCGGCATTTTATCACGAATAGCGCTCACCCCATAACGCTTTCATATATTCCGCAAGCTTTTTTTCTGCAGGGCTCTCCTGCCCTTTCCACAGCCTCTCTTTCAAGAGTTCGCGAGGTAAATAATCCTGTTTTGCGAAATGCCCTGGATAATCGTGTGCGTATTTGTAATCACTTCCATAATTCAAATCCGACATTAATTGAGTCGGCGCATTTCTCAAATGAAGAGGAACCGGAAGATTTCCAGTTTGTTTAACCAAATCGATCGCCCTATCAATAGATAAATAGGCTGAGTTACTTTTCGCACTGCATGCTAAATAAACCGTCGTTTCGGCAAGTACGATACGCCCTTCCGGCCAACCGATTTTTCTCAAAGCATCGAAACAGGCATTCGCTAAAAGTAACGCGTTCGGATTCGCTAATCCAATGTCTTCGGCTGCAGAAATTACCAAACGGCGGGCTATAAATTCCGGATCCTCTCCTCCTACAACCATTCGTGCCAGCCAATAAATCGCGGCATCAGGATCGCTCCCACGAATAGATTTGATAAAAGCAGAGATAATATCGTAATGAATTTCGCCACCCTTATCGTAAGCGGCAGGGTTTTCCTGTAAACGTTCCACCACTTTCGCATCTGTAATTTCGATATGTTTGCCTTCTTCCGAAGAAACCAAGAGTTCAAGAATGTTCAGAAGTTTACGTGCATCGCCTCCGGAATAACGAAGCATCGCACCTGTCTCTTTCAACACAATTTCTTTTTCTTTAAGCAATTGATCATTCCTTATCGCATGATCCAGTAGTTCCAACAAATCGTTTTTATCCAAAGATTTCAATACATAAACCTGACAACGAGAAAGAAGCGGACGGATTACTTCGAAAGATGGATTTTCCGTCGTTGCTCCAATTAAAGTAAAAACGCCCGTCTCTACGGCATTCAATAACGAATCTTGCTGAGATTTACTGAAACGATGTATTTCATCAATAAAAAGAATAGGCGATGTCGTATTGAAAAAACGGTTACTTTTTGTTTTATCAATCACCTCACGCACATCCTTCACCCCCGAACTGATGGCGCTCAATGTATAAAACGGTGCTTCCAGTTTATGGGCGATAATTTGCGCCAGCGTAGTTTTGCCAACCCCCGGGGGCCCCCATAAAATAAAAGAAGGGATGCGTCCTGCATCGATCATTCTACGCAAAACAGCTCCCTCACCCACTAGATGTTTCTGGCCGATATATTCATCCAGCGTTTTAGGACGCAGTCGTTCAGCTAAAGGTTGATTTGTCATGAAGCAAAATTCGCCTATTTTTCCCATTTAACAAAGAAAGCCCCCCCGTTTTTACAAATACCAAAAATAAAAAAGTCGTACTGATTCCAGAACCAACACAACTTATATTTATTTGACTAACTTTTTTATCACTATATTTGACAGAACAAAAGCAATTTTGGATTGTTTTAAATAAAGCGATTTTAATTAATAGAGTTATGAGCCTAAATAAAAAATTATCGGATGCTCTGAATGAGCAAATCAATGAAGAAATGTGGTCATCCAACCTGTATTTATCCATGTCAATCTATTTTGACAAAATGGGGCTGTCAGGGTGTGCCCATTGGATGAAAAAACAAGCAGAAGAAGAGTTGGGACACGCGCATAAAATAATTGAGTGGAGTGTTAAACGTGGAGGAGAACCGGAAGTCGGTCAAATAAATGTTGTGCCGACTGGATGGGGATCGCCTCTGGAAGTATTCGAACATGTTTACAAACATGAAGTGCATGTTTCCGAATCGATTGATAAATTAGTCAATATTGCCTCAGCTGAAAAAGACAAGGCAACACAGGATTTTCTGTGGGGATTTGTACGAGAACAAGTTGAAGAAGAAGAGTCTGCACAAAAAATCATCGCAAAATTCAAGCTTATGGGTGAAAAAAACATTGTATTCCTGGATATGGAATTAGGAAAACGATAACACTTACAAACTAGAAAGATAGTCAACTTCCACAAAGGGAGATATTCCATTTAAGAATATCTCCCTTTCATATGTATTCTCATTCATTTATCAAAGTTCCTTCAATCAACATAAAGATGTAAAAACACACCTAAAAGAATAATTTATATAGAGAATCGTTATATTTGTGACATTAGTAACAAATGTCAATTCTAAAACGCATGAAAACAAAAGCACTATTATTACTCTCTACCTGTTTCTGCCTCGTCGTACTCCACGCTCAGGACAAATTCGACCAGTATTTTGAACCTAAAACGTTACGCATCGATTTCGCTTTAAGTGGAAATTCGACCTTTCAAACAGCTGCCATCGAACAAATGCGCGAGGAGCCTGTCTGGGGAGGACCAAAGAAGAATCTAATCGATCAATTCGGTTATGGTGGATATTATGTCAATATTTACGATAAAAAAACAAACGAACTTATCTATTCGCGGGGATTCAACACTTTATTTGAAGAATGGCTGAGCACCAGTCAGGCTAAAGAAGAAACGCAAGCCTGGACCAACGCCGTTGCCGTTCCTTTTCCCAAACAGGAAATCATTGTCGAAATTTCGGCACGCGATAAAACAGACATGCAATTTCATCCATTGTTAAAACAAACGGTAAACCCAACTTCGATCTTCATCGATCGTGGAAAGCTAAAAGAGAACAAAGTCTTCTGTATTCAGAAAAAAGGCGATTCAGCAGAAAAAGCCGATCTTGTCTTTGTAGCAGAAGGATACACAGCGGCGGAACAGGAAAAATTTGAAGCTGACGCACATCGTTTCGCCGAATCCCTGTTCACAATCCCACCGTTTGATCAGTGCAAAGAAAATTTTAATGTTTGGGGAGTCTGTTTGGTCTCGGAAGAATCAGGGACTGACTCTTCCGGTAAAGGAGTCTATAAAAATACGGCCCTAAATTCGGGGTATTATACATTCGGAGTAGACCGTTATCTGACCACACCGGATATCCGTTCTATCCGAAACGCCGTGTGGAACGTACCTTGTGACGCAATTTTCGTTTTAGTTAATGCGAAAACATACGGAGGAGGAGGGATGTATAATTTCTATGCCATTGGAACAGCTGACAATGAAAGAACATTACATGTTTTCGTACATGAATTCGGACATAGTTTTGCCGGGTTGGCAGATGAATACTTTTCTTCGGAAGTTGCCTACAATGATTTCTATAATTTAAAATACGAGCCATGGGAGCCTAACATCACAACATTGGTGGATTTCGATAAAAAATGGAAAGACCTGCTTCCCACTAACACCCCCATCCCTACCCCACTATCCAACGCCTACAAGAACAAAACCGGCGTATTCGAAGGAGGGGGGTACATTTCCAAAGGAATTTACCGCCCGGCCGATCATTGTATGATGCGCGACTATGCACCTTTCTGCGAAGCATGTAGTCGGGCTATCCTCCGTATGGTCGATTACTTTTGTGACAAGGAATATTAAAAGAGAAAATACATTTTTGAAAAGAAATGATTACTTTTGTGCGATTAATCTTTCATCCGCAAATAAATTAATCATATGGCAATTTTTTTAAACAATGTATCAAGAACCTTTGGTGAATATCTTCTGATTCCTGGACTAACCACCAAAGGATGTATTCCGACAAACGTCTCACTAAAAACACCTTTAGTCAAACACCATTGGGGCGAAAAGTCGGCCGTCATGTTGAATATCCCTTTTGTTTCAGCCATCATGCAATCCGTATCCGGCCCGGAACTCGGAATTGAATTAGCGCGCAACGGGGGTCTTTCTTTCATCTTCGGCTCGCAACCAATAGAGAATCAGGCGGAAATGGTTCGCAAGGTGAAAAAATTTAAAGCCGGATTTGTAATCAGCGATTCGAACCTAACCCCCGAAAACACGTTGGCGGATGTCTTGAAATTAGTTGAAACGACAGGTCATTCTACGATAGGTGTTACACAAGACGGGACGCCCAATGGGAAGTTGCTTGGATTAGTGACTAGCCGTGATTACCGTGTGGAGAAAGATTCAAAAGATAAAAAGGTAAAAGAGTTTATGACTCCTTTTGCTAAATTGATTGTTGGAAAAGTAGGACTGACACTTTCCGAAACGAATCAAATTATCTGGGAACATAAATTAAACACTCTGCCGGTCATTGACGAAAACGACAATTTAGCATATTTTGTATTCCGTAAAGATTACGACAATCACCGAGAAAATCCGAATGAACTGTCTGCGGAAGATAAAAGTTTACTTATCGGGGCTGGCATCAATACACGAGATTATAAAGAGCGCGTGCCTGCTTTAGTTGAAGCTGGTGCCGATGTGTTATGCATCGATTCATCCGACGGTTATTCCGAATGGCAAAAAGAGACACTAACCTGGATCAAAAAAGAATATAATGGCAAAGTATTGGTTGGCGCAGGGAATGTGGTTGATAAAGAAGGTTTTCTTTATTTAGTGGGAGCCGGAGCCGACTTTGTAAAAGTCGGTATTGGAGGCGGATCTATTTGTATCACCCGCGAGCAAAAAGGAATTGGACGTGGACAAGCGACTGCAATCATCGATGTCGCACAGGCAAGGGATGAATATCTTAAAAAGACAGGCGTTTATATCCCCATTTGTAGTGATGGAGGTATTGTTCACGACTATCATATGGTTTTAGCGTTGGCAATGGGCGCAGACTTTTTAATGATGGGACGTTATTTTGCCCGGTTTGACGAATCTCCGACAAAAGTTCTTCGCATAAAAAACAACTATGTAAAAGAATATTGGGGTGAAGGATCCAATCGCGCGCAGAACTGGCAACGCTACGACATGGGAGGAACGGAAAACCTGAAATTTGAAGAAGGCGTAGATAGTTATGTCCCTTATGCCGGAAAAATGAAAGACAATCTGATCACAACCCTTGGTAAAATTAAAGCGACTATGTGCAGTTGCGGTTCCATAACCATTCCAGAGTTACAGAAAAATGCTAAAATAACATTGGTCTCTTCGACGAGTATTGTTGAAGGAGGCGCTCATGATGTGATCCTAAAAGAACACAATTAAAAACTTTTAAGAAAACTAAGAAACGTTCATATTTAACAAATTTGCCCCGGTTATTTTTCCCATTGAGGGGAAATAACCGGGATTTTTTAAGGCAATGTTCAATCAATACTCTATCAGTATACTTTTCATGATTGATGTTTTAAAATTGCATCTTTAACAGACTGATGGAATGAGGAGGAAAACGATATATCATCGGCCGACCGAGAGCAAAAGAGTATGTTTTTTTGACCGGAATTATCCGATCGGGAAATTGAAGTGAATTTTTATCTTCCGGTTCTCCAGCGAGTTCAATAATTTCTATATTATTTTTCACATGAATACCTTCCAAATTCAATTCCGTTATTTCTTCATGGAAAGTCGTGTTTACCACCTTCAACAATAATTGATTTGATTTTTCATCCAAAGTCGCCACCGCCACAAGAGAAGGAAGTGGTTTTAATAGAACCTCACAAATTAGTTTACCATCGATCCGGCACTGCAAAAGGTCATCTGCAGCCTTTAATGATATGGTATATTCACGGTGGCTGACAAAAGGAAAACGAATAGGGGTCACCAAAGTGTCTTTAATCGTACCTGCCTGATAATATAAATGGACAAATTCCTCACCTAATGATAGTCCGATACAATTGCAGAACTCACCATCACAACCATTATCCCGAATCCGAAGTTGAATCGGATCACTCCCTTTCGTTCGTTTTACGGTTGCAGAAAAATCATAATTATAAATCCCAGAATCCCCTAAAAGAATATAATTCCAAATATTAGCCGCAGGAATAAGTCTATCGGTGTAGACCGTCCAATTTCCTCTTTTAATTTCTGTCCGCGTCACTGGTTTTCCATCAATCTTTATCCGTGTTATTTCATAGCTGTTATCAAACAGTTCGATAGAAGCCCGACCAAGCTTAACATTCGGTCGGGAATACGTCTCAACGGTAGACGGATAAAGCAGATTTCCCCGATTCGATGCAAATAATTGGAATAAGTAAGCAGAAGGTGTACGAACGATCTGGTCTTTTTTAAAAAGCAGTAAGGGGTAATGATGTATATCATAATCCAAATTGCCGAAAACGGGTGCGAAAGCAATATGTTTAACCGTTTGAGGATAGGTTTCCCCCCCAATTAAAAAACAAGCTTCTCCGATTGCAGCCTTTAACGTCCCGCCATAAAACGGATCAATTACCCCCATTTCACCTATAAAAACCACAGGTTTATTCAAAGAAATTTTCTTCTGTTCGTAACGAGCATGATTCGCTATAAAAAAATCCGGATCCGCATACATATGGCAATCAGCCCATTTTCCCTTCATTTTATCCTCGACCGGGAAACTGCTAATTACCGTTATTTCCGGATATTTGGCATTAATTGCTTCTTCGAACAATTGAAAACGTTTCATATATTCCGTACCGTAATTCTCACTGCCTATTTCAATATATTTAAGATTAAACGATTCTGGATGACCATCTTTCGCCCGCATTTTTCCAAAAAGAGAATCAACCGGCGCATTAGCATAAGCAATCGCATCCAAAGCATCCTGTACTAATTTATTCATCTCCGTAATCACTTCATAACGAGGGCGTCGTTCTTGATTCGTTATTCCGCTATTTATGACATAAACCGGCTCGGCCTTTAAATCTTCACATAAGAGTAGAAACTCATGATACCCCATTCCATTAGATGTCCCATATCCCCAAACATTCCAAAAATGTCTTCTTTCGGCAACCGGGCCAATTGATTCTTTCCACACAGGATATGTACCATTCGTATATCCTTCCACAAAAACACCTCCAGGAAAACGAATAAATTGAGGAGATAATAATTTCAATTCTTTCATTAAATCATCACGCCAACCGTTACGACGCTCTTTCCAGGTTTGCCGCGGAAATAAGGAAACCTCATCAAGGGAAAAAGACGCAGATTCTTCCGTCGAAACAGTTAAAACCGCATCAGACAAATCTTCCTTTGCAGTAAACTCATACTTGAATTTTTTCCAGTCAAAAGAAGGTAACACCTGAAAACGATTACTTAATAATCGCGTACAAGACGAATCCTCAAGAGCGACATAAATCGGACAAGGATTCTGATTAACAGAACGTACATAAAATGAAAGATCATATTTTTTCCCTTTTTTCAGTAAAATTCCATTATAGCCTTTTGCAATCACTCCCCCCCGTTCCCCTTCACGAGAAAAAACAGAAACAGCCAAAGCACGTTTATTTTGTTCGTTCACCGGGGACGTCATATCCGGCGAAAAAAAAGTATTGTCGCTCAACTTAGACCAACCCGGGACAGATTCCGGTGATGGAAAAGGAAGTGTCCACCTATTGGGCGTCACAAGTAAACCTCTACTTCTGTCATATGCACTATGAAGAGGTAAAAGACCTTCTTCGAAACTCCGATTACGAATAAGTTCAGCATACAAACCGCCTTCAATTCCATGGTTAATTTCTTCCAGCGTCAAGCCATAAAGAGAAGGATTCACCGGAAGGGACGTCTTTTCTATATCTACCGTAATGGTGGAAGTAACCGGGAGATCCGGCACACATCCACCAGATAAAAAAAAGAGTATTATCCCAGACGCCTTTAAAAAAAAGATTGTATATCTTTTAAAATCAACCATAAAATCAATCTCGTGTACGAATGTAAAAATAGATATTAATATCCTATACAGAAATAAAAAGAAATATATAATAAAAAGATAAACGTTTCGTCATCAAAATGAATTACACATAACAAAAATATAGTATTTTTGACCAACTATACTATGTATTCAACCAGTTTTCTGCTTTTTATTACACTAAATTTGTTGAATTTTATTTATTTACGAACTTTTATTAACATGAATGACATGAAAATTCAAACTCCTGAAGGAAAACTTGGAGTACTTGTTATCGGAGTCGGTGGTGCTGTTTCAACCACATTTATTGCCGGCACGTTGTCTATTCGAAAAGGACATGGAAAACCTATTGGTTCATTAACCCAATTAGCAACCATTCGGTTAGGGAAAAGAAAAGACAATCGTTTCCCCAAAATCAAAGAAGTAGTTCCTCTTGCGGAACTAAACGATCTGGTTTTTGGGGGCTGGGACATTTTTGAAGAAAATTTGTACGAAGCGGCTAGGCATGCCGAAGTGCTAAGCAAAGACGATTTAGACGTTGTGAAAGAAGAATTGACTGCGATACAGCCAATGAAAGCAGTTTTTGATCAAAACTTCGTAAAAAGACTCCACGGCACCCATGTTAAAAAAGGGGACAACCGTTGGGAGCTGATGGAACAGGTACGTGAGGACATCCGTTCGTTCAAGAAAACAAATAATTGCGAACGTATAGTCGTTATGTGGGCAGCCAGTACGGAAGTTTTTATTCCGCAAAGTAAAGAACATGAAACACTCGATGCCTTCGAAAAAGCGATGAAAGAGAATAATACGGAAGTTATCTCTCCAAGCATGTGTTATGCCTATGCATCCATAGCCGAAGGTTGTCCATTCATTATGGGAGCACCGAACTTGTGTATAGACATTCCTGCCATGTGGCAATTTGCTGAGAAGAAACAAGTTCCGATTTGCGGAAAAGATTATAAAACAGGACAGACCATGTTGAAGACAGTCTTGGCACCGATGTTAAAGACACGAATGCTCGGATTGGACGGTTGGTTCTCAACCAACATTTTAGGGAATAGAGATGGAGAAGTATTGGATGATCCAGGATCTTTCAAAACCAAAGAAGTCAGTAAGCTGTCTGTAATCGACACGATTTTGCAAACGGACATTTATCCGGAACTTTACGGAAATATATACCACAAAGTACGTATCAATTATTATCCGCCCAGAAAGGATAATAAAGAAGGATGGGACAATATCGATATTGTCGGTTGGTTGGGATATCCGATGCAATTGAAAGTGGATTTTCTATGCCGGGATTCTATTTTGGCAGCTCCATTATGTCTTGATCTGGTTTTGTTTACTGATCTGGCTTCGCGTTGTGGGTTCCATGGTATACAAACGTGGCTATCATTTTATTTTAAAAGTCCGATGCATGATACCGATCATGTACCCGAACACGACTTGTTCATCCAGCATACAATATTAAAAAACACACTACGAAAAATAATCGGTGAAAAGACAATCGATTATCTTGACTAATTAATTTTTTAAGCAGGCAAGATTTGTATCTTTGCCTGCTTAAAAAACGAAATAACTGGTTTTATGGATTATGCAATAATTGCAGCCGGCGAAGGTTCACGCTTAGTGCAAGAAGGGATAAAATGTCCGAAACCTTTGATCCGTCTACAGGGAACAGCGCTGATCGATCGACTGATCGCTATTTTTATGAAGAATAAAGCCTCTTCCATTCATATCATTGTCAATGAAGAAATGGAAGAAGTACAAAAACATATTAAAGCATTAGCGAGAGATCTCCCTATAAATGTCTTGATAAAAAGCACGCCGAGTTCTATGCATAGCTTTTATGAACTAAGTAAATTTATACGGGGTGATAAATTTTGTCTCACAACGGTAGACACTATCTTTCAAGAAATAGAATTTGAAGAATATATTAAAACCTTTATAAAAGAAGGCTCTTTTGACGGACTAATGGCCGTCACGGATTTTATTGACGACGAAAAACCACTCTATGTGAATGTGAACGATGAATTCACCATCCACAATTTTTATGATACCAACGAAAAAGAATACAAGTATGTATCTGGAGGTATCTATTGCCTGAAGCAAAACGCAATCGGTCTGTTGGAAAAAGCTATTGCATCAGGCATGTTTCGCATGCGGAACTATCAACGTTATTTAATACAGGAAGGATTAAAACTAAAAGCATATCCTTTTTCAAAAATTATTGATGTAGACCATGCGGAAGACATACAAAAAGCAGAATATTTTCTGAAAACTAAATAAAAGGAATGACAAAGATAACTGTAGCCGGGATTTGCAGAAGAGACAAATTCTCGCCCAATCATATCGGTAATGACGCTGCAATATTTAATCTGACAGCGGAACACTTGGAAAAAATGGGATGTGTGGTACATAAATATACGGAAACCGATTTGATTCTGGGGAATGTAAAAGAAACAACAATATTTAATATGGTACGTGAATGGCAATCCATCCACGTGTTACAACAAATGGAGGATACCGGCTGCAAAGTAGTGAATTCAGCCTACGGAATTGAGAATTGTACACGGGAAAAAATGACTCGCTTATTAATCAGGAACAATATTCCCCATCCATGCAGTTTGTATTTAAGAACAGATGAAGATCCTGAAGAAAAATTATTGGCAAGCGGATTTGGTAATTGCTGGATTAAGCGGGGAGATTTTCATGCTATCCACCGCGAAGATGTGACATACGTGCGACACATACAAGAGGCAAAAAGTATATTAAAAGAATATGCTATCAGAGGCATAAAAACAGCAGTAGTTAATGAACATTTGGTTGGTGATCTGATTAAATTCTATGGCGTGAAAAATACCGATTTCTTTTTTTGGTTTTATCCTTCAAGCATACATCACAGTAAATTTGGACTTGAGCAAATCAACGGGACAGCCAAGGGTATTCCTTTCGATGAAAACAAATTAAAACAAATTTGTTCACAAGCCGGAGAAGTTCTAAATGTAAACATCTATGGAGGAGATTGTATCATTACAGAAGAAGGAGATATTCACCTGATCGATTTTAACGATTGGCCAAGCTTTGCTCCCTGCCGAAATGAGGCGGCGCCATTTATCGCTAAACGTATTTATAGTTTGATAACCGACTAATGAAAGCGAATAATAATAATAAAGGATTTGAATCGACATTGAAATCTTTGGATACGGAAGAATTTATCGATATCCATTTTTATCGTCCGATTGGTTATCAATGGGCCCTACTCTTTAATAAATTGAATATTTCGCCAAATGCAGTCACTATTGCATCTATTTTTATCGGAATAGCTTCTGGCGTTTGTTTTTATTTTGATGATGTGAAGATCAACGTAGTTGGTATGTTATTATTGATTTGGGCAAATTCATACGATAGCGCAGATGGTCAACTGGCGCGGATGACAGGAAAAAAAAGTGAATTGGGACGTATTCTGGATGGTACATGCGGCGACTTATGGTTTATCAGCATCTATGCTGCAATCTGTCTTCGACTTACACCGGATTGGGGCATCAGTATTTGGATTTTAGCGGCTGCAACTGGTTTTTTTCACAGCAAACAAGCCGCGATGGCTGACTATTACCGAAACATTCATCTTCTATTTTTAAAAGGAGAATCGGGCAGTGAACTGTCAAAATCAAACAAACTAAAAAATGATTATTATCAATTATCTTGGCGTAAAGAGTTTATATATAAACTCTTTAGCTTTTTCTATCTGAACTATACGAAAAGACAAGAAAAAAATACTCCCCAGTTTCAAGAAATGATGAAATCTGTAGAAGATGTATATAAAGGGATAATACCTAATTCCTTTCGTCAGGCTTTTCGTACTAAAAGTCTTCCTTTGATGAAATACACGAACATGCTTTCCTTTAACACCCGCGTAATTGCGTTATTCGCCAGTCTCTTTATTGATATGCCATGGCTTTATTTCGTGTTTGAAATTACAATTTTGAATATGATGTTAATCTACATGGTTAGGACACACGAAAAATTCTGTGAGATTTTTCGAATTGAAATTTTAAAAGAAAAATGAAGTGATGAAGGATTTAAAACAAGTAAAAGGGATTCTGCTTGATTATGGAGGAACCATTGACAGTAATGGAATACATTGGGCAGAAATAATTTGGTCTGCATACGAAATGTATATGGTGCCTATTTCAAAAGAAGTTTTCCGTGAAGCTTATGTTTATGGAGAACGCACGCTTGCCAAAAATCCTTTTATACAACCCAACCATACATTCAGAGATATGTTACGTATTAAAACAGGTATACAGATGCAATGGTTGCAGGATAATAATAAATTAACGGAAAACTGTTTTAGTGAAGATACATCACAAGCCATAGCAGAATGGTGCTATAGCTTTGCACGAGAAAAAACGACGAACGCAAGGCAAGTTATCCAAGAACTTGCACATAAATATCCGTTAGTACTGGTCTCTAATTTTTACGGGAATATAGAATCGGTACTCAGGGACTTTAGGCTGGACAGCTTTTTCGATAAAATTATTGAATCAGCTGTCGTCGGAGTGAGAAAACCAGATCCGGAAATTTTTCGGTTGGGAGTGAAACAACTGAATATGAATGCGGAAAATGTGGTGGTTATCGGAGATTCCTACGACAAAGACATTATCCCAGCAACCTCTTTAGGATGTCAGACTATCTGGTTAAAAAATATAGGTTGGGAAGAATATAAGGGAAATGAAAAAGCAGACGTAATCATTTCCGATTTCCTCGAACTAAGAACTTATTTACTCTCATAAAGACTTTAATGATCAGAATTGTTTATATAACTCTTTTATTCGGTTTATTGACGGCTTGCGACCTAATCGATTATCATCCGTACGACGGACGATTATCTTCCGGCACGGAAACGGACATCAACCGGAAAAACATAGAGAAAATAGAAGCTTTATGTCAGAATAAAGATACAATCCGTTTTATCATGATCAGCGATACACAACGAAGTTACGATGAGACGGAAGATTTTGTGCATCTTTTTAACGACAAAATAGAGAATGTAGACTTTATTCTGCATGGTGGTGATTTGGCTGATTTTGGATTAAAAAAAGAATTTGAATGGGCACATCGTATTTTATCTAAATTGAAAGTTCCATATGTTGCATTAATTGGGAACCACGATATTATTGGGAATGGGGACCAGGTTTTCAAAAAGATGTATGGCGAAGAAAACTTTTCTTTCATTGCTGGTAATATTAAATTTATCTGTCTTAACACTAATTCGATCGAATACGATTACAGCCATCCGATTCCGGATTTCAACTTTATCTATAATGAAATTGGCGATTCGACACGCAATACAAGAACCATTGTCGCTATGCATGCTCCTCCTGGGAACGAACAATTCAATAACAACGTCAAAATAATTTTCCAGGAAGTCATTAAGAGAGCTCCTTCACTTATGTTTTGTTTACATGGACATGAACATAATTTCAAAGTTAGAGACTTGTTTAACGATGGCATATTATATTACGGCTGTACAACGATGGGGAAACGTGGCTATTTGCTTTTTACAATAACACCAGACAGTTACACCTATGAAGAAATTGAATATTAAACGGAAGTTCCTTCTTTTCTTGCTGTTAATTGCTCCGGGACTGGCATATGCTCAAAAAACAGAAAAAACGGAACAGGAAGAAGTGACATTTCCTTGTGTCACTTTTTGGAATAAGCTGATTCCACGCTATATTAAAACACAATTTGCCGGCTCTATCGGCGTGGTCTCTGCCGGTGTAGGCTGGAATTATGGTAAAGGACATTGGGAAACAGACGCCCTATTTGGGCTTGTTCCCCGAAATACAGACCGTCACGCGATGGCCACATTTACATTAAAACAAAACTATCTTCCTTGGAAAATTGATTTAGGAGAAAATTTTTATTTTCAACCTTTAAATTGCGGACTATTTCTCAACACTCTTTTTGACGACGATTTTTGGGTAAAAAATCCAGACCGATACCCGAAAGGTTATTATACGTTTTCAACTAAAATACGAATCCACGCTTTCGTTGGAGAGCGTATTACCTATAAATTTAAAAGACAGAACATGTTTGCCAAATCAATCTCCTTTTTCTATGAGTTGAGTACATGCGATTTATATCTTATTAATGCCATAGAGAACCGTTATCTAAAACCCAAGGATTACCTGAGTTTAGCATTCGGAATTAAGCTGCAAATCATTTAATTGCAACTCCAGACAAGATAATCGTTGAAAGTTAAACCTTCAAAACCTGGTATAACTTCATAGGCCTTAGTAAGTAACTGTTCAACAGGGTTGGTCGTACTGAGGGCTATAACACGCATACCAGCATCTGTTCCAGCTTGAATACCAGCGAAAGAATCTTCAAAAACAAGACATTGAGCTGGTAAGACATTCAAATCTTTCGCCGCCAGGAGATAACAGGCAGGATCTGGTTTACCCCGCGTAATCCGATCTGCCGTAACCACGGTATCGAACAGTCCTTCCAAATTTAATTCCTGAAAAGCACGACGGACTTTAACATCATCCGAACTGGTCACTAATCCCATTTTGACATTATTTTCCTTCAACAAACGAAGAAACGCAATAGAACCGGGCATAGGAGGAAGTGGCATTGTCCGTTCGAACGCCATTGATTCAGCGACTACCATCTGTTTAAACTCTTCAGAACGATCAGCAAAATAAGTCTCTAATATAGCTGGCAAAGTCGTTCCCTTGATCACCTGCGCAAAATGTTCAATACCGGTTCCATAACGTAGACTGGCGTCATTCCAAAACAAATCGTAAACTGGTTCGGTATCCACAACTACCCCATCAAAGTCAAAAAGTGCAATTTTTAAATCTTTCATCTGACATTTTTTTGCCAAAGATACCCTGTTATTTCCATAATTTTCTTTTCATATCACTAAAAACTTCTATCTTTGTGGGCGTACACAATATATAAATCTGATTTAAAAAATGAAAACACTATTCACAATGGTCGCAATTGGCACCGTATTCCTTTACGGTTGCAGCGGGAAAAATGCACAGAAAGCGGAACCAGCCGTCGAATCCGTGACAACTCCGGTTACAGAAATCGTTAATCAACTGACAGAACAAGAAAAAGCCGATGGTTGGATTTTACTGTTCGACGGAAAAACCACCAATGGATGGCGAGGAGCACATAAAGAAGCATTTCCCGAACATGGCTGGTCGGTTAACAACGAACAACTGATCGTCCATAAATCAGACGGTAGCGAATCGACAAACGGCGGCGATATTGTCACAAACGGGAACTATTCGACATTCGAATTAAGTGTAGATTTTAAAATTACCGAAGGAGCAAACAGTGGTATCAAATATTTCGTAACTGAAAAAGAAAAGCAAAAAGGTTCGGCCTATGGTTTGGAATTTCAGATTTTAGACGATGCCAAACATCCGGACGCCAAATTATACACGACCTATCCAGGCAGTCGCACGCTATCCAGTTTATATGACATGAAAAAAAGCGAAAAGGTACATTTCAATGGCGTAGGCGAATGGAATACGGCTCTCATTAAAGTTTTTCCGAACAATCACGTCGAACATTGGTTAAACGGAGTAAAAGTTCTTGAGTACGAACGCAGAAGTGCCGAATTCAAAGAATTGGTAAAGCACAGTAAATATGCAGCACCTGCTTACAATGAAGATGGACTGTTCGGAGAAGCCAAAGAAGGACATATCCTCCTCCAAGACCATGGAGATGAAGTTGCATTCCGTAACATCAAAATCAAAGAATTGAAATAACGTTTTATTTACGCCAGAAACTGTACAAGACTATTTTATCACGTACATCAGCGATATAATTGGATGTGGAAGTCAGATGAACAAATTCATACCGGCTTCCATATTCTTTTATAACTGCATCAGCACTTTTCGCCGGGACTAATAAATATCCGGATTCTGGGCTTTCCAAATCTATATCATGAAACAGGTTTCCCATATAAAAGTTCATTCCATACAGATTCGGATATTTCAATAAATTATTCGTCACATACACGTTTTCTTCATTCAACGGATACGCTTTCATAATTTGTTCTGCAAACGAACGTGAAGAAGTCGCTTTCCTTAGATTCAGCATTACAACTCCATCAATCAACATATTCACAGCAAACGTCATTGCGATCGTTGCATACAAAATTTTAATATTGATTTTTTTAAATAATTGATACCAAACAGTAATGACAGCCACAAGATTGAGAAGTAATATAACAATCGTAAGTCCGGAAGGTGAAGTAAACACCTGAGATAAAACGCGTACGATCTCAAGCGTACTCTCACGCGTCGTAAATGAGCCGACAATTACCTCCAGATCAATCCCCCCGACCATCACTAAAGATAAAACAAACAAAACCAGACTAATCAGCGTCACCAAAAAACCAGCAAAAAAGCGTGTCACCAAACGTCGGTACTCTGTCAAATAAAGAACATATTGAACTAGGAACAAAGCGATAAACGGATAAGCCGGGATTAAATAAACACTCCGTTTACTGGATGGTATCGAATAGAAGAAAAAAACGCACATCACCGCAACCGCACTAAACACAACCACTTTATCCTGCGAACGAAAACGAATCCACAAGCTTCGTAATCTTTCTTTCAACGATTGGGACGATTTGCTCCACCGGATCCCGAACAACGAAAAAACAAACAATAAAGTCCACGGGATAAAACCGGCGAGTAAAGTTTGGAAATTATACCAAATCCCATTTTCATGTCCTAAATTATATCGTATACTCAACCCATCTAAACTAAAAAAACGTCCGAAATTCTCCGCCAGCACCAGATTCAGAAAATTATCACCTCCCTGTTTCCAGGCAGCAATATACCATAACAGCGGTAAAAACGAGGAAGCTACCCCAACATAAAACAACGATTTAAAAACAGTCAGCAAATCATATTTATTCAGAATCAGCAAATACACACCAAATACAAGCAAAGGAAGAATCAACCCTACAGGTCCTTTCGTCAGAATAGCACAGCTAAACAAAAAAGGGATAACCACAGGCAATCCTTTCAGATGCATATTATCCTCCCACGTAAAAAGTCGGTATAAACCCAACACGATAAACATACTTAACAACATATCCACCCGTGTAGTCATTCCTGCCCGATGTATCTCTAAGCAAGTCAACAGGAACAAAACGGAAATGAAAGCCTGTTGAAATTTGATTCGCTTTCCGAAAAACATCAGCGTAGAAGCGATCAATATACAAAAAGCAATAGCAGACGGAAGCCGAGATGTAAATTCAGAAACATACCCCTGTGGATAAGAAAACAAAGCCATCAACCAATGCGCTAAAGGCGGTTTATAAGCAAACTCCTGAGCGTACACATGCGGTAGAATCCAATTCCCGGAGTTTAGCATAGAAATGGCAACAGCCGCTTCCCGGGGTTCTCCTTTCGTCGAAAAATCCCCTAAAATAATCCAGGGAAGGATCGAGATTATACACAAAAAAACCACAAGAGTTATGGGCTTTTGCAAATACAAATATTGAAGATTCGGTGTACGCATATTCTTGATTTATAGTCCTAACGATTGTTTAATTGCTTGTCGTATAATTTCGGCATCCTCTCTGTTTTCTTTCAAAATAGAAATAATAAGATTCAGATAACCATCTTTATGACTGATTCCCAACAACGGATATAAACGGCTCTGCCCCAACATTGATTTTTGATTATAAACGCGTAAAACGGATTTATAGTCTTTTAAATCGATATACGTTTCAAATTTTCTTTTCAAACGCATGTATAGTTCTTCAACATGTATAGCATCCCGAAGGTTTTCCACATGTGCTGCTAATTCTTCCACAGAACCAATTTTACGATTGACTGCTATTTCCAGTTGTTTTCTTACCCGATGTTTCGCATGTAAAAGTGCCTGATCATCTAAATCCCGTTCAAACAAACGGAGAATACTCGTTTTAACTTCATTAAAAACCTGTTCCGGATCAGTCTTCAATCTGCGGGCAACCACTTTGATCACCGATTCGAGCAAAAGTAAATTTTCCACTTCCGCCACATCAGGAACAAGCACATGCTGTTCACGCAAATAGTCAACTTCCCCATTAGTACGTCTATCACGATCAACAATCCCCATAGATTCCAACATATGAAAATCTTTTAACTGACGAAAAGCTTTGGTCGTTTCAATCACCTTCTGACATCCACCCATTGGCTTAACCATATAATCTGGGAAAACCAACGGATACAATTTACTGTCTATACTTCCGGAATCCGTCCCTTCAATAAAAAGAATCGGTTTCCGACTGCCCAGCAAAGCCATGTATACTTCTTCGGGAAAAGAAGTATTACTTTCCAATAAATCATAATCCCAAATACGACGGTCTGCATCGTACGAACGAATCCATAAACGTTTAGAGTGTGTTCGTGAAGAAGCAAAACCGATATCATGGGTTAAATAGACAAACGTACAATCCGATCGCAAATTTTCAATTTCATCCCAAAGACTATTTTTAATTGAATCATGCAACAACAAGGTAGGTTCCTCAATGATCAATAATGCATTTTCCCGAGCAAAGAGGACTATTCCTATCAAGTAAAAAACAATACGTTCGCCGTCACTCATACGTTCCGAACTGTAATGATTGCCTAAGTTACTGACCGAAGCCAACGAGATAAAGCCCGAAGTACGGATCAGGCGATTATGCGGAAACATCTTTTCCCAAACCTTCTGAACTTGATCCATCTTCGTGACAGGTGGTACAACTTGCCCCCCCTCCTTGCTTCTTTCCTTAAAGTTTAATGCAACCCGAAAATCTTCGCTTTGCAAACGGATAACTAATTTTTCATATTCGGAAAGCACAGAAACAGAACGTCCGGAAAGCAAGGTTTGCAGATAAGCCAAATCATTCTGTTGATGCTCTCTTTCCACCCGGTTCAGATAAAGAGAGCTTACCCCCGATATTTTTTCAGCACGATCTACATGTTGTTCGTACAATTCCTCCCCAAACGAACTTTTCCCTGCACCATTTGCACCAATGATAACAACCGTATTGGTGTCCTGTGTATCCAATACTTCGGAAGAGCCTGATCCCTGCTTCTTTGGCAAAATTAATTTCATGATATACCCTACTATATAGGATTAAACATTACAACGAAATATCTGCCAAATATAGTTAAATAAATTTATATACCCTTTGGATCAGGCTTCGACCTGCCTTATTTTACCCTTATTTTTCTCGTAACGACTTCGCTCCCGTTACTTCCGTAAACAATATAAATTCCTTGCGGCAAAATTAATGTTCGTGTAAAATGTCTATCCAAAACAACAAAATCAGCGACTTTCATTCCTTCTAAATTAAAAATAGACATCCGGTAGCTTTCATAGTTCTCTAACGTCAACAGACGATTCGAATAAAAAATCTTCTTATGAGCAGCTTCTACCTCGTTTACATCAGTGCCAGTTTCTTCGACTGTAACATTCAAAATCCGATCAACAATATGTCCATTGGAATTAAACCGTAACGTTATTTTCCCCTCCCCGGTTTGACTAGAAATTGACGAAACAACCAACTGCCCGTTTTTTACATTTGCTTCGAATATTTCAGGTGCCGTATTATTTACAACCGATTTTACAATCGAAACAGATATATTATCGGCATCAGAAACAAAGACATTTAAAGGAAGCGTACAGGTCCTTCCTATTCCACAAAATTGATCAGGAATGATTTCTACTTGCGGCTCATAATTGTCGGGAAATACCGGAAGTGCCGGAAACCAATAATTGGTGATCATCGAATATTCATTCAGTAAAGCGCCGTTATTGGCTATACGCGCTACTTCATAAGTAGGATCCTGAAATTCGTGAAACAACGAACAATAAAATTCATCCGTCAGGGGATGAATTCGGAATCCGACACCATACAAAACCCAGTCTCCCGGCATTTCCTCAAAATCATAGACTTTGGAAAAAGTGTTTTTATCAATGTCATAGCAGAAAATCCGCCTCCCTTTAAACCAACTATTTCCGTTATTCCCATTCCAGTAAATCTTATTTTCCTGTGTGCTTGCACAAAACCCGTCAGCTGTCCAGGCATACCAAGAATTAGGGATATCTTCTATTCCATCTTCATTGGGGATCGCAATCGTATCTACCTCAAATGTATATGGATTTATTTTGAAGATATACGGCAAAGTAGCGCCACTCCCGGTCGTATTGGCAGCCATACTTATCCACAAATGACCGTCTTTTGACTGCACAACAGAACCGAATCCACGCAGTTTAGTCTTTCCATTTTCTTCATATTCCGGCGGAGCAATAACTTGAAGAACCTGATCTTTCTCGGGATCGATCACCAACAACCCTTTTTGCTGATGGACAGCAAATACATAGTCTTCGGTACGAACCATTGTTCCGATTTGCGCATAATATAATTGTCCATAGCCAGCTTCATTCGGATTCCCAGTTCCTTCAATTTGCTCCCCTATCTCCATTTTCTCTATATCATATAGCCAAATTCCATTACTTGTCCCGATATATCCTTTTTTTTCATTAACACCTAAAAACGAACGTCCGTCTGCGATAGATTTCCCAGCATCATCTACCGCAATTGTTTGAAAATCTTTTAAACATTTCATTGTTTTAGCATCACAAACAACGAATCGACTCCCCGTTATACTTGCACCCGGATCCTTTTCCTGTTTGGATACAACATAAAATTTATCCCCATAAATTATTCCAAACTGACTCGTACAGCCTAATTCTTTTCCCGGATTTATTTTCTGAAACACCCGATAAGTCCATTCACCTTCTTCGGATAAAAAATTCACCGTACTGTTTTGGTGGCCATACCAATCTTCATTGACAAAAAACACCCCTTTTGTATACTCGGCTTCTTCTTGCGCAAAAAGCGTCAGCGAAAAAAAGAAAACGACAAAGAATAAAGCAAGCTTTTTCATGATTGTATTATATTGTATTTATGTTTATCTTATTTTTCTTCCAATAAGTGTAAATCTTCAGCCCGGATAATTTCGGTAGATGTCTCGCCGATCCATCCGCACGTTTGGTTCACGCCAGTATACACCCGAATGAGATCAACTCCAGGTAATTCGACTGACTTACCCGTACTATCGACCGCCCAATCAATATCAAAACTAATTAACGACGTCGAATCATTCGGGTGATTATCCACATATCCCCAATCATATGCGTATTGTACCCAATAAGTTCCCATATCACTCACATCTTCTGCATTTTTTTTCAAACGCGTTCCCCGAAAAGTTAATTGATCTTCCTTCACCCATTTCGGGTAATATGCCTGCACATGAAATTTATTCTTTTCAGTATAACCCGTTTCCCCCTGATTATCCGTCCAACGGATATAGGCCGTATCTGTCAATTGACCGGTTTCATCCGGAAATAACTTTTTATCCGGATCGGGGCAAAAATAAGTGATCTCATAATTTTTAATTGTTTCCGGCTTATGATATTCACTTCCCGCCAATTCAAACCACTCATCATCATCCGGCAAACCATTCTGATTCCAATCGAATGCAACCAAAACAATCCCCGGCTCGCAACTTCCTCCCTTCCGACCAACATCAACCAACGAATAGAAAGCATTTCCCAAGATTGAAAAATCTCTTTTTTCTTTCACGTTAATAACCGTATGGTCAAACCCAAACGTCACGTAGCCCCCAAATCCCCCTAATGTAATCATCACATCGTTTTTCCCGGAAATATTTTCTTCCACTTTACTGCGGATTGTTTCTTCTGTATCTCCGTCTTCATATAACGGAATTTCATTCACAAACTGTCCGGGTGCTGGTCTGTATTCCAATACTCGTGAAATATACGGACTGTATTCCACCACCTCATGAACAACTTCAATTTTAAAATCATGTGTATATGAATTTACCGGATCAAGAATTTCAAAACGTACCGAATACGTTCCTTCTTCTTTTTGCACAAAGGTATATGACTGTTCTTCCGACAGCAATGAATCTCGTCCATCAAGAAAAACAAGCGTCCATCGATAGGCCTCACCGGTATAACCGGGCACAAACCGATACGCTTGCATACGAGGTAAATAATATTGTTCATCTAATCCCAGACTAAGTATCGGCGTTTTCCTTTCACATCCCCCCAAAAGAAAACTCATACTTAACAAGATCAATATAAAAACACAAGCGTTCCGCATTCGTTTATTTTTTTTAAAAAAGCCATATGAGCCGGGATATCTCCGGTCTGAACACGCCATTGTCGTTTCCCATTTTTATCGTAACAGGACAACGTCCCGGTCGAAACATAATTTTTGGCATCTGATACGTATATAGCACCCGTCTCCGGATGAACGGCTATTCCGTAAGGCATTTTAATCTCGCTCTCCGTTCCGTCAGTAATAAAATTTTTGCTCACCACCTCTTTTGTACGAACATTTATTATTGCATACGTCAACATACTTTCTCCTCCCTGATTATCATATTCATGACTGTAAAGAAAAAGTGAATCTCCGTGTATCGCCATATTAGAACAAGGTATACCGATTGTATCCGTAACAACCATATCGTTATAACCCATTTTCTTCTCCAAAACGAACAAATTAGACGAGACACTTCCGTAGGGAGAATAAATATCGTTGTAATTACCACGCGAACTAACCCACAGTCGCCCATAATCATCTTTCCGTATCCGGTGCAAATTAAGCCCGACCGGAATTTTCCGCACTTGTTTAAAACGTTCCAATTCGACAACAGAAACGGTATTATCGTAATACGGCACACGATAGCCGCCAGAATTTGCTACATAAAGATATTCACCAAGTACTTCCATTTCTTCCGGTTGATACCCGACTGTTACCTTATCAATAATTTTCAAAGTAGTAGTGTCCACTTTATACACGGCTCCTAAGGGAGCATTGGGGTCAATCAAAACGCCAGCCACATATGAACTCACGTAGGCTTGCCCTCGATAGAAACGCACATAACGACAGTTCGGAATATCAATCTGCGTAAGACGTATACCTGTACGAGCATCGAGTACTTCCATTTTATGGGAACAATTTACCACAACATATAGTTTCTCTCCATAAATCTGAACATCATTACCCACATCCCCCAATTCCTTGACTACTGTAGGGTTCCGTTCCGGATAAATATTACGCATATACACAGAGGTTGTAAAATCGAGATAATCCAGCGTACATTTATTGCTCCCCATATTGCCTTCATTGACTAGATACATACCGGCTATCCGGGAGTTCGGATCGACCGGATCCGGAATGCGTTGGTACTCGGCGACAATAATATGCTCATCCTCACGACAGGAAAGAAACCCCATGCCCAAAATCCAGATCAAAACAATATAAGCAACCGGCCTTTTCATAATTCCACGACAAATGAAAACCTGTAATTGCGTTTTGGCATAGGATAGTTAAATATCACCTCGTAATCCTGTCCCAGAAGATTGTTTATTTCCAAAGCCGCACGGCAATGTATGGCATTAACACGAAAAGTTTTGATAAAGGAAATATCGTGTGTATACCAGGGTTGAACATGATTATAAATGATATTGTCGGACTGACTATACCGTTCACCCGTATAAATAAAGCTGTAGTTCAAAGCCCAATCCTCGTAAGCGACCGACACAATTGCCGTTCCGCTATGCCAGGGAATATACGGAATCTGATCGCCGTAGAACGTATCAGTCGGATCGGTAAAATCTTGCGCTTTCTGATACGTATATTGCAGTTTGGACTGGAACAAAAGACGATCAATCTGCATCGTGCTACCCAAAGAGACATCAATTCCTTTTATTTTGACATACCCCAGATTATAGGTGGTCCATTTAAACAACGGACTCTTCGGTGTCGAAATAATTTTATCTTCCACTGTATTGCAATATGCATCTAACTGAATATCCAGATTCCGCCAAAAAGAATTCTTTCGTGCTTTACGATAACTTAAACCGGCACTATATTGCGTAGCATATTCCGGATCAATATCCGAGCTAATCATTTCCACATAATACATTTCGTTAAATGTAGCCATCCGGAATATTTTCTTGTAAAAGGCATTCAAACGGAAATCCTCATCGCGAAAGATTTTGAATGAACCAAAAAAAGCCGGCGAAAAGACCTGTTTATCCTCCGGCACTATCTGTTTTTTTACAGACTCATGTACAAACGTATTCAGCAAGCTTGCCTGTACTTTCAAGCGATCAAAATCAAACGCCGTTGCCACTACCAGCCAGTGGGAAGTCCGTGTCGGATAAGCAAACACATCATAATCATCCATACGTTGAAAATCCGCGTCCAATGTATTCCATTGAAAATCGTATGAAAGAGAAACATCCCACCAAGGTTTAATCGGAAAAATATTCGCCGTTGCCACGTAAAACTCCTTTTGCCAAAACTTATTGTTGGTCGGATAAAGTGTATAATCAAAATTTTCGAAATGCGTATAATCCGCAGCATACTTCATATTTAACTGCGTCGTCCACCAGCCGGAAAGATTCAACTTCGTATTTCCCTGAATAAACGAATTGATATCATCCATTCGTTCCCCACGGCGCCAGACATTATTAATCACTGCTCCTGGGACCCCACGATCCGAACTGTAATTATAGGCCTGCACAGCCCATGTACCCCGAGGGAGTACGCCATACAAAGAAGCCTCCAAACGCGAAGCATTCAAATCTCCGTTTTTACGAACAGCGGTCGTATCGTAAGCCACCATATCCGAATTCGGAAATACCCGTTTATAGTGTACTTTATATTTCCCGCTGGAATTGATCCATTCTCCGTTGAACGACATATTCACGGCGTCGCTGAGTTTATATTCAAATAAGACCGAAGGATTTAGCAAATCGAAAGAACCTATTTTCAACGACGCCTTAAGATTAGTCGCCTTCCCGGCCTTGAAACGCGGCTTCCGGGCAGTAATATAAATGCTACTGGCTGAACCAAAATCGCGCGCTGTTTGAAATATATTACTTTTTTGCCCACTGTACAAGGATATTTCTTCAATATTATCCATGGAAAACTTTCCCAGATCAACTTGTCCATTTTGCGCATTTCCCAATTGAATTCCATTATAGAAAACGCCGACCTGATTTGTACCCATACTTCGAATATTGATGGTTTTCAACCCTCCCACTCCACCATAATCCTTCAATTGAACGCCGGAAAAATAACGAATGGCATCAGCCACCGAAAAGACATTTAAAGCCTCCAGTTCTTTACCCGACAATTTCTGAGGTGCGATTATTTCCCGGTTTTGCTTTGCCGTGACAACTACCTCATCCAAAACCTGAATACTATCTAAACGATGTTGAGGCAACACAGGTACAACACAGAGCAAAAAAAGTAGAATTATATATCCATTTCTCAAAAACATACAAAGCTGTTTAATAGATTAATCAAACAGCTTCCGCCCGGAACAAATAACAAGTATAATGAGACAAGCCCAATCCTCCAATTCACAACAAAACAAAAAACAGGATAAAGACGGCGGAAACTAATCTACCCTCGGCTGTCTCAAGCCCTATTCCACGAAAGCTTTTAACATTACGATTCCGGCAGGTCTTCTGACTTACTCCTCTTCAAGCAGCCCTTCCCATTCTTCCAAGAACAGTGGTTATGAGTATAGCTCAAAGATATTTATGGAACTTACAGCAGCGGGACTGTTCAGGATTTTCACCTGATTCCCTTTTCAGTGATTTCCAACAAAGGACAATCACCACCAAAATCGGAAGTAAAGATACTCATTTCTTCTTATTCTTATAAAATATCTATAGGATTACTAATCTTTATCTCTACCTTTGTCCACATATGGTTCGCCTACCTGTTCAGGGACGGCGATTAAAAGGGAACCGGGTGAAAATCCCGGACAGTCCCGCTGCTGTAAGCTCATCAAAAGCTTTAGACAGAACTTATAACCACTGTTTTCAGAGGGAAACGGGAAGGTAGTTCTAAAGTTGAGCAAGTCAGAAGACCTGCCATACGTAAATATCTATTCCATCTACCGGGATTTAGAACGGAATAGTCAGTTTAAAATCGAACAATATAAAAAAGATTTTAAAATGCATTTCTATAGGAAGAAAGGAGATGTATACACGTTTTTTTGCGTGATATATTAACTGCTTTCTATTGAAACATATTTAATATAATGTCCTTATTTTTTAATAATTAATTATGCAGGAAAAATGAAAAAACTTTTACTGTTTCTTACTTTTTTAATCGCTTACCTGGGAAATACACATTCCCAACAACACATTTTACGTATTCAGGGACATGAACGCCCGGATATACAAGTAACGAATCAACAAAAACAAACGTCTAAAACACTTTCTTAAAAAAGTGGGACAGATTTCACATTCGATGACGTGGAATTCTGGGTAGGCGAAGGAGAGAACCGAGCCATGTTGGTTATCGACTGGTATTTGGAAGGAAGTCAGACTCTCGTTTGGGGCTATCGGTGGAATGGAACGGCAAAAGGTCTGGACATGATCATGGCGGTTGCCAAAGCGGATCCTCGATTCACTTTTCTAACTCATTTCACTGGCCCTATGGGGAATACAATCGCCGGATTCGGTTATGATGTAGATGGAGTGGGATCGCGCTGTCTATATTACGAAAACAATACGGAAGAGCCACACTGTCCGGTTGACGGAGTCGTCACCACAACGGCTTATAATTACGATTCCTGGACGACAGCAGATTCTAACGATTATTGGAGAAGCGGATGGTACAATGGCTATTGGAGCTATCAAGTCAAAGATAGTCCGGAAGACGATTTCTCTTATTCGGGGCTAGGCGCTTCCTCGCGCGAACTACGAAATGGAAGTGTTGACGGATGGGGCTATCAAGATGGTTGGGAAAGCTGGGAAGGAACCACTCCTAAAACACCTTACATAGCAGCTTTACCTCCCGCAAACGGGGTATCTTTAGACAGAACAGCTTTGACAATTGAACCGGGGAATAAAAAGAACTTAATCGCTACTGTCAGTCCCGAAAATGCAATCAACAAAAATGTAAATTGGAGAAGTACAGATACAGAAATTGTGAGGGTTAATGAATTAGGAGAGATAACAGCTAATAGCATTGGAAAAACACAAATTATTGTAAGCACTGAAGAAGGAGGTTATGAAGATAGCTGCCTGGTTTATGTAGTAGCGCCAACAATTCATGTGGAATCCATTCATCTAGATAAAGATACATTAAACCTCCCTGTGGGCGATGAATACACCTTAACGGCTTTGATACAACCGGAAAACGCAGACAACAAAGATGTCTTTTGGGCAATTTATGATTCGGAGATAGCCACAATCGACCAGAATGGGTTAATCAAAGCAATCTCGGCCGGAGTGACTAAAGCGGTTGCCCTGACTACTGACGGCAGTTATTCCGCGTCTTGCGAAATAACGGTAGAAACAAAAATCGAAGCAGAAATCGAATCGCCCACAGACTCTACAATTGTCGTTTCTTTTCCTAAAATTGAACAGGCAAATTGTTATCTTATCTATTTATACAGAAAAGAAAACGGCAAACAGATCCTGGAAACTATCTACGAATTAGATGACAACGGAAACTTATTAGGTGAACGAGGATTATTACGTTCCGAATCTTCCTACATTTCAGCCTCTTTATTAAAAAAGATTGTTGAAGCAGGTTATACAATAGAAATAGAGGCCATAAAGATTGTCAATAACGAAGAAAAAGTAATAGGTTCTTACCGAAATTCAACAAGCGACCCGGTAAGCAACATCACAATTTTGCCGGATCTCCGATCGGTTCAATATCGCAACGGAAAGCTTCAATTAAACAATCTGAACGATTATACTGTTTACCTGGTCTGCATCGACGGAAAAGGTTTAAGGCATTTCCGCGTAACAGCAGATCATTTTACTTATAACATTGAGATCTCCACGGGTATTTATATCCTGACGGGTACCAATGGCTATGATAAAGTCTCATATAAGTTTATCGTCAGATAATCTAACACATTTGTTTTTTATAAAAAACGAGGGTTAGTATTACAGAGGATCAAAAAAAAAAGTCTTATGTAATCTGACAATTATTTTTCTTTTCAAACACCCTATCAAAGCTTGGGGGTGTTTGAAAAGAAAAATAATTAATACATTCATAAAGGCATATAATCAAAAAAGATTTCAATTTTCATTTATTCTTCGCTATTTCTAACGCTTTTGTCGTTATATAATATTTGGTAATCATATTAGGCACTTCCCAATCCGGCAACGCTCCCTCCTGCAAATATTGAAGGAAATTTTCCATTACTTGTCCGAAATGTGCTTCATGTCCTACTCGGTATTCTTGCGGAATCAACACCTGCCAAACACCTTCTTTTACTTTGGACAAAGTTATTCCCGGATAGTTTACAGATAGTTTTTCTACTTCTTTTTGCAGATTATCCACATAAGCCGCATCAGTTGTAACAGCCGCTTCGATATATAACTCCGGCGTATAATTCTGTTCTCTATCCTGACGGATTACTAAATTCGCCTTGCTTCCTTTCATAACAGAGAAATGCGTATCGCCTCCACCTTCGGGATACGTATAATTCCATTTCACAAGCACTTTGGCATGAACCCCTTTTATTTTGTAAAGGATATCACCATTCGAATAAACATGTAACGTATCTCCTCGCAAAGCTTTTTTCAAATAATCCGGATAACCGTCTAATCCCGTCACTTCTTTAAACTGAGCAAGGGATAGTGACGTAGACCAACGATTGGCATCCAGCATTTCTATATCTCTATTATAATCAATAATCTCATCCGGAAAAGCTTCCCACTGAATCATATCTACCAAATGAGTAGACACATCTACAATTCCTTCTCCTTGTTGCTCCACATCAAAAAACCATGCCGGACGCTTCAACGGGCTACCGGAAACTACTTTAAAGAAATGGTGGACGCTTTCTTTTACAATCGCAGGATCTTCCGGTGTTCCGGATTGTTGCTCTCCGTAAACTGCCGGTAGAAGAGAAAACTCCCGTTGCAAAATTGTCGTTATTTCATGCCTTTCAGTCATAATATCATACAACAAAACACCTTTCTCTCGAGCTATATCGAAACACTCTTTCAACAATTCAAAATTAGCTGTATTGATCGCCATAGGTTTATCTGCCAAAACATTAATTCCCGCAGAAAGTGTCTGCTTAATATATTCGGTCTTTTTCCCATTATTCCCAGCTGTCACCATCACGTTTCCTTTCTTTTCCTGAAGCATCTTTTGCAGGAAATCCGGACCGGTATACACAATTTCGTTCCAGACTGTGGGTGATTCCGCACGTGAATTATAGGCTTCTATCTTTTTCAAATGATCCTGCACATCTTCCCCCTCAGGAGCATACACATATACATCTTTAAAAACCTGCGGATAAGATGTTTTCTGAACCAAGGCCGCATGAAAATGCCCGGGATCAAGCGTAATCAACTTTACTTCACCTGCTTTTCCGGTAAAAACATTTTCCGCTTCCACACTTGCCTTTTTCTGAGAACAGGAAGTTCCAATCAACAAAACAGCCATACTTGCAATAAGGTATTTTTTCATATTCTTTTGTTAACAGATTAACGAATGATACAAAGATAAACTATTCCTAAAAATCATCCCTCCCTTTTCAACATTCTTTCAATCCCGGTTTGAAGTCCGTCCATCTCCGCAAGCCCCTTTAAACGCCCGATTAACGGATAACCGGGATTGGCTTCACGAGTGAAATCATCTAATATGCGAATGCCATGATCCGGCCGGAAAGGCATACGCCAATCTTTCCGGCCTTCTTTCTTCCGCCTGAGTTGTTCTTCCAAAAGAATTTTCACAATAGCAAACATATCCACACTTCCGGTCAGATGTCCGGATTCAAAAAAACTTCTATTCTCTATATGAGTTGTATTTCTCAGGTGAACAAAATGGATACGGGGAGCAAATTCCTTTGCCATAGCAACCAAGTCATTATCCGAACCACCCGAAAGTGAACCCGTACAGAACGTAATCCCATTTGTCGGGGAATCTATCTGTCTTAAAATCCAACGGAAATCTTCCTGTGTACTAGCAATACGCGGTAACCCTAACAAGGGAAACGGCGGATCGTCCGGATGAATACAAAGATTTATCCCGACATCTTCGGCAACCGGTATTACGTCTTCTAAAAAACGAACCAGATTCTCACGCAATTTATCCCGGTTAATCACGCTATACGTATTCAAATACGCACGAAAACGTTCGATGTAATTATGGCTGTCTTCGCCCAATACGCCATGAATGAATGCCTGGGTCACCACGATAATATTATAGGCCAGTTCTTCTCTTTGTGCAGGAGTAAAAGCAGCATATATTTGCTTTGCTTTTTCAATGATAGATTCCGGATAATCTTTCTCTGAGCCTTCTCTTTTTAGTAAAAAAAGATCAAACGCAGCAAACGTCGGATAGTCGAACAGCATCGATTCACCGCCCTGCTTGTTTTTATAGTGTAAATCGGTACGAGCCCAATCCAGCACAGGCATAAAATTGTAACAGACCGTATCGATTCCAGCTTCAGCCAAATTTCGCAGAGATGCGATGTAATCCGCGATCAACCGGCGACGCTCAGGTGAGCAGCTCTTAATCCCTTCTGAAACGGGGAGACTTTCAACTACGCTCCAACGCATTCCGTATTGCTCAATCTCCTTTTTCACCTGTAATATTTCCTCCAAAGGCCAAAGATCGCCTGCCGGTATAGAATGCAGAGCTGTCACCACTCCTTCCACTCCAATCTGTTTCAATTCGGATAAGGTAACGGAATCTTTCTGTCCGAACCATCTCCAGGTTTTTTCCAAAGCCATAACTATACTCCACTAAAAGAACTGAAACCTCCATCTACCGGAATAATCGTTCCGGTAATGAAACTGGCATGTTCCGAGCACAGGAAATGAACAATACCGTTCAATTCGGTTATATCACCAAACCGCTTCATGGGTGTACGGGCCAAGACTTTATGGCTACGTTCGGTATAACTTCCATCGGGATTAAGCAGAACAGCTCTGTTCTGATCTCCGATAAAGAATCCTGGTGCTAAAGCATTTACACGTATTTTCTCGCTAAACTTCAGCGCCATCTCCATCGCCAACCACTGGGTAAAGATACTTACTCCGCTTTTAGCGATCGAATAGCCAGGTACACGCGTTATTGCCGAATAAGTAGCCATAGATGAGACATTGATAATACTTCCTTGACCTTTTTCCGCCATCGATTTCGCAAAGACCAAACAAGGATACACCGTCCCGTTCAAATTCAGATCGGTGACTTTATTATAGGCCGCTATATCCATATCGAATACGGTTTGTGTTTCGGCAAGCGTCCCGGAAGGAATATTTCCTCCAGCAGCGTTAACCAAAATATCAACGCCTCCCCATTTTTCGACTAACTGACCACGTGTATTTTCCAAACTTTCTATATCCAGCACGTTACAGACAAAACCCGCGACTTCTCCAAGAGGCGACCATTCGGCTATGCGCTTGTCCAATTGTTCCTGCCGAATATCCAATATAGCAACCCGGACCCCATTTTCAACTAAACTTTTGGCAATGCTTCCCCCCAATACGCCGCCACCACCAGTCACAACGGCAACTTTTCCTTTTAAATTGATCTCCATTTTTTAATGCTCTATTAAATTATTCAATATCTATTCTGTTTTATATTGTTCAAATGAAGAAATCACTCCGGCTTAACAATAAATATCCTCGGCATTCCTGAAGCCGTTTCTTCTTTCAACACTCAATACAAAATTACATATCCTCCAACAAACAAATATAAAGTGGTCTGTACGGACAGTCTATTTTATAAATAACAAATAAGTCGCCAAGGCACAAGACAAAAGTATAATTGTTTTCCTTAACAAGAAAACTCTTTTTTTGCGAATAATGGTACTATATTTGCATATTCATTTTTCACAAAACATCTCTTTAGCATAGAAATAGCTTGTTTTTCTGGAAAATAGATTCATGCATGAACAACTTCCGATCGATGAGTGTAATCCGATTATTGCGCGACGGTACAATTATAACCGGTTTACGTACCCCTGGCATTTTCACGATGAATATGAAATTATCTACATTCAGGAAGGTAACGGAGAATACTTTGTTGCCGACAAAATAGGGAATTATAGTTGTGGCGATGTGTATCTTCTTGGCAGCAATTTGCCTCACTACATGAAAAGTGCTGTTGAATATTTCTCAAAAGACAACACAAAAAGAGTAAAAGGCGTAGTCGTCCAATTTCAAAAAGACTTCATGGCTTACTCCATAAACAATTATATAGACTTAAAACCAATAAAAAATCTGTTGGAACTATCTAAACGAGGCATTCTTTTCTTTTCTTCCGGCAATCAAGAACTGATAAAACGTATAGAAAAATTACCATCATATAAAGGGATTAATCGATTGGTTAGTCTACTCTTTATTCTTGATTGCATGGCGAAGTCTAACCATAAAAAGTTATTGGGAAGCCGGCAATTCAATAACTCGCTATCTTTATTTTCAGATGATCGCCTGGAAAAAATACTATCTTACATAAATTACCATTATACAGAACATCTTGATCTGGAAACAATAGCGGCTAAGATTCCAATGAATGCATCTGCCTTCTGTCGTTATTTTAAAGAAAAAACGGGTAAAACCTTTATTAATTATATAATAGATTTGCGTATTGGCTATGCCTGCAAACTATTAACCGACAAAAAGTCTGACATTACGCAAATTTGTATCTCCAGCGGATTCAACAGCATCACCCACTTCAATCGGATATTTAAAAGAAAAACGGGATTAACCCCTACACGGTATCGGCAACAAATCTCCGAAACATACTAAATACAAAAAACCCCAACTCTTTCCCATAGCCGAAACAAAAGAAATGAAAAGACCAGAAATGAATCTCCTTATTGAGCTGGCTATAAAGGGAAGAATAATGCACGGAAGGAGAGGCTCGAACTCCCGACACCTGGTTTTGGAGACCAGTGCTCTACCAACTGAGCTACTTCCGTATTGCGGCTGCAAAGGTAATGTGATTTTTGAATGTTGCAACATAATTTCTCTTCGAATAGAGGCTTTACGTTTATTTTTATTCCGATTTGCATAATTAAAAGACACATTGTAACTTCGTCTGGTTACTTATCCTTTAAAACAGCTTTTTATGAAAAATAGTCTCCAGGCCAGCGTGCTTTTCACTCCCGCTTTGCTCTTTTCCGCTTGCGTAACTAAACCGCAACAGCAAGTGCAAAAACCTCTTAACATCATTCATATCATGACGGACGATCACTCCTGGCAAACAATCAGCGCATATGGTCATCCGATTTCCAAACTTGCTCCCACTCCCAATATCGACCGCCTGGCGGCCGAAGGGGTACTCTTCCGCCAGGCATTTGTCGAGAATTCGCTTTCGACCCCCAGTCGCGCTTGTCTGATGACCGGGCTTTACAGTCACCAAAACGGACAAAGGAGATTGGGAAAAGGAATCGACACGACGAAGGTGTTTTTTCCCGAACTATTGCAAAAACAAGGTTATCAAACCGGAGTAGTGGGGAAATGGCACATGCAGTGCGAGCCTAAAGGGTTCGATTTTTATCATGTACTTTGGGATCAGGGAAATTATTATAATCCCGAATTTAAGAGTCCGGAAAGTAATGGTGAATATATAAAGGAAGAGGGGTATGCCACTACTTTGACGACCGACCATGCACTACATTTCTTGGAAACTCGCCCAAAAGATAAACCGTTCTGTCTCTTAGTACACCACAAAGCGCCTCACCGAAACTGGATGCCAGACACGAAATACCTGAATCTATATGAAGACGTGGAATTTCCGTATCCGGAAACCTTTCAGGACGATTATGCCACGCGTTGCGAAGCTGCGCATAAACAGGAAATGCGGATTGAAGACAATATGACACTGGTGTACGACCTGAAGGTCGATGAGCTCAAAGAAACTAAAGAATACAAAGACGAATGGGGACGGAAAATGTGGGACGCTTCTTTAGACCGGATGACGGATGTGCAACGGAAAACCTGGACCGCCGCGTATAAACCATCCAACGAAAAGATGATCGCTAAAAAGTTGAAAGGTGATGATTTGTTGAAATGGAAATATCAACGCTACTTAAAAGATTATTTGCGTTGCATCAAAACAATCGACGACGAGGTGGGGCGCTTGCTGGATTATCTGGAGAAGGAAGGGTTAATGGAAAATACAATCATCGTTTATACGTCCGACCAGGGTTTTTACATGGGTGAACACGGATGGTTCGACAAACGGTTCATGTATGAAGAATCTTTCCGTACACCACTGATCATTCGCTACCCGAAAGCGAAACAAAAAGGAATTGTCTGCGACGAGTTAGTCCAGAATATTGATTACGCGCCAACATATCTGGCTGCGGCGAATATTGAGCAACCAGTGTATATGACCGGAAAATCCCTTATTCCCCTCATGAATGGCGAAATGCCGAAAAACTGGCGCCAGTATTTGTATTATCATTACTATGATTATCCTGCCATTCATCAAGTGCAAAGACACGACGGCGTACGCGACGAACGGTATAAATTAATCCATTTTTACGGTGAAAAAGGAGAAGTAAATTGCAATGAACTATACGATCTAAAAACTGACCCGAACGAAATTAATAATCTCTACGGCCAGACGGAGTATGTCGACATACAACAACGACTACTGAAACAGCTAACACAGTTCCGGACGACCCTGCAGATAGATGAATATTAAACAAAAAAACAAATAGATTATCAGATAAATGTCTTACGGGTT
>JAQVZS010000043.1 GCA_028708075.1 Massilibacteroides sp. | reverse complement strand
AGTCTTCTCATCCCGACCTTAAAGAGGGAGTGTCAAAATGAAACTATTGACACTCCCTCTTTAGTTTTGAAATTCCAAAATTCTTCTTACATGAAATTATTATTCTACTATTAAACAGACAATTTTCGTCTATGTTTGTATCAAAATGCCGGTTAAGTTTTTTGCATACTCTATATATTTTTATTACAGGTGAAGATGCAACCCGATAGAAACAGGATGGATATTCGGCCCTTTTCCGCCTTCAAAGAGTCTCATAGGAGAATACTTCACATAAAAGCCAACCCAGTCGTAGCCTCCCTGCAGCAGAAAATCCATTGTCACCGGTCGGATATTCATTCCTCTATCCATTTTTTCCTTCTGTTTTTTGTTGTTTGCATCGCGGTATTCGACTTTGGAAGAGGAAATCGTTTTAACTACGCCTACCAAACCGGCGGAAAAGAAAAAGCGATTGCCCTGAATACGTCGGGATTGCCATTCGAAAAGGACGGGGAAGGTCAAGCTTGTCGTGTTCAGTCGGCTTTTCGTATAAACAATACCTTCTGGTGCGGGTTCAAGAACGGTTATCCCGTCTGCGTTCTCTTTAAAATAATTATTCGTATTCAGACGATAACGATTCCAGCGAATGCCCAAACCAGTCACCACCGCCCAATTGTAGCGTGAAAAAGGAAATGATTTTTCCAGAAAGTTCAAATTATACTCCAACGATTTCTCACTCCGGAGGGAGACTCCGTTAATGTCGTTTATATTCAAACTGCCATCCGCAAAATTGGCAAATCCCATACCAAAACCGGCCCAATGCGCGTCGAAATATTTATCCCAGGTCGGCAACGGAATAGTCAACGCGCGACGGTGATAGCGCTTTTCATAACTTTGGCCTCCTTTGTAATGTCCTTCAAAAATCAATTCATCTTCCATCTCTTCATTTTGTTCATCCAGTTCATAGATACGCACTTTCATCCGGTCGGTCATTTCGGTTATTTCTATACGTTTATTGTCTACCCGGATTGTCGTATCCGTCGGATTCACTTCTCCGGCAACCGCCATCCCACTGGAAGCCGCCAAACTCATCGTCACAGTCAAAATAATTGTTTTCATTGTATTATGCTATTTTTTTTATTTTATAATTCTTTTCCCGCAAAAAGGAGTGTGATTAAATCTTCACTGTCCAATTCTCCTTCGATATAAACCAGCGTAATCACCCCTTTCTGACTAACTTTAAAAAGAATGAACCGGTTCAGTTCTTTTTCTTTCCCTGGAAGTTGGTAATAAGCAGAAATCACTCCCCCGTCATCGGTCACTTCCTTAATCTTACGGGCTCCCTGCTGATCGGCTTCCAGGCACTTTCGTGTGAACGCTAAAGCCGTAGGATCATTTTTTATTGTGATACTTTTATAATGAGTCATTCCGTAGGTTTCGAGCATTTCATTGGAGAGTTCAACCATCGTCACGTTTTTTTTCATCCCGTAACGTTGAAACACCTCTTGTATTCGCAAGTCCTTCTGCATGTCGCGTGCCATGGCGTTCTCCGGCAAAACGACTAAACTAAGCAACATCAATAATAAGATGTATCTGATCTGTTTCATTACCACTGATTTTATTCTTCATTAAATAAATTACCTAATTCTTTTAATTGCGTTTTCATGATCTCCTGATCATCCAACGCGCAAGCATCACCCGGGAAATACGCCTCTACCGGAGTGGCAACCTCTCTCAATGCGTTTAAAGCCATGCTGCGGATTTTATGGTCATCAGTATAACAACGCCCGTTAATCACGACATAGTTGCCGGAACAATAGTAGGTTTCGAACGAAGTATAAATCCCTCGAACGCCTAACACTACGAGCGAAGCCGCTGCTACACCATAAAGAAAGTAGCGGGCGATCCGTTTATTGTTTCGCACAGGAACGACCGGCTTCACCCTTCTTGCTATCTCTTCGTCAAAATAAGCGAACAATGGTTTATAAGCAGACAGATGAGGCGAAACTGTTTCTGAAGAGAAAAACTGTCGAAGCTCTTTTTCTTCCTCCATCGAGGTTTCTCCTGCAAAATACTTTTCCAACAATTCGTCAATTTTCATATCTTCCATTGTTTATTTTCATAAATAAATCCCGCACCTTTTTTCGGGCCCGGGAAAGATTCACCCGCACAGCTTCCACCTGAGTTCCAGTTATTGCCGCAATTTCCGCAATTTCATAACCTTCAATGTCTTTCATCCGAATTATCGTCTGCTGTAACAAAGGTAATCCGTCCACAATCCGCCGGACAACCGCCACCGCATCTTGTTCTTCGATAATCCGGTCAGGCAGAAGAATCGGACTTTTCAACCAATTACCGGATTCATCCAACCGTTCCGTTTTCTTTGCTTTTAGCCGATCCAAGACTTTATTTTTCGTTATTTGCATTGCCAAAGCCTCAACACTATCATACCGATCTAAGTCATCACGAATACCCCATAGCTTCAGGAAAACTTCCTGAACTACATCCTCTGCATCGTCTTTTTCTTGCAACAACCTGAAAGCCGCGTTTTTCAATTTATCACGCAGAGGCACGATCTTCGTTTTAAAGGCTTCGAGTTCCATCTCTGTTTATGAGACGACAAAGAACAGAAAAACGTAACATCCGGATTCCAGTTTTTTGTCAGAATCTTTTTTATTTTTGTCAACATACAAAAAAGTTGACATGAAAATCTTAATTATTGAAGATTCTGATTTGTTGCGAGAAAGTATAATACGCTGTATAGAAAAAGAAAAACAGGAAGTTGATTTGTACTATACAATATGACAGACAAAACCATCAATTAACGCGAAAATTAATTAAATCGAGAATTTTCCCAAGTGAATAATTTGGGAGTTTCTTTTAGATAAGGGGTTACTTTTTCACGTTCTTCCCGGCCTAAATATTGAGGGGTCATGTAAGTCGCCGTCAACGTCAGGTTGTCCGGATTTAACCGATATTGGATCAGTTCCATATCCAATTGCGAAACAGCGTCTTTGTACGCGTCTGTCGTTCTATCCGTATCGGCTTTGATAAACCAATCACCCGACACCAGTGTAATTAAATTTTCCGCTTTCAGGGGTTTCCATTCGGTGGTAAAAAACGCAATCCGACTATCGGGCACCGGACCATTCACCGTCGTCACCACACAGATAATATATGTATTGTTAATCAAAGGAAGCAATTTCATTTCTATCGTACTTCGTTCACTCGACTGAAGCAGAAGATAATCATCTGTCAGTTTCAGCAAAGCGGATGTTCCATTCAATGTATTTTTCAGCGACGCCTGCTTGCCGGAACTATACAATTCGACCAGATCTTTGCGCCAAGCACTTTCCAAATACGGTACGTATTCGTCAGGCATAGCCGTAAACAAAGCCGACATATCCTGCCCTTTTACCGACAGAAAAACAAAAAAAAGCAACAGAATCGGGAGAAATATCGTACGTTTCATTTTCTATCTACATCAATTTTTCGTTACAAAGATAATATTCTTTATCTATTTCGACCCGATATACAGAAATAGCATGCCGAGAAAGACTAAGAACAAGTCCAACGCCTTGCTTTTCAGATTCTTTTCATGAAAGAAAAGGGCTCCGGCAAAAAAAGTAACCAGCACATTGCTACGCCGTACCATCGAAACGATAGAAATCATGGATTCGGGATCGCTCAACGCATAGAAATAAATCCAGTCCGCCACACTCAGAAACACAGAAATGAAAATGATATTCCAACGCCAAACAAAAGAGGTTGTTTTCTTACGACCCGGATACCAAAGAAAGACCAAAATAAACGCCATGATAAAGAGTTGATAAACATTAAACCAGACCTGTACCGTCATCACATCCAAACTTTTCATCAAGTATTTATCATACAATCCGCTTACAGCTCCCAACAGAATAGAAAGCACCGTAAACAGAATCCATCTATTCTTCCCGAAACGAATACCTTCTTTTTTCCCGGAAGTGGAAAGCAAATAAAACGAAGCAACGGACAATAGTACGCCGACCCATTGATACAAGTTCAGACGTTCACCGAAAATCAACAAAGCGCCTAATAAAGTAACGACCGGCTGGGTTGCTTTTATTGGCCCGGTAATGGTCAACGGAAGATGCTTTACGGCAAAATAACCAAATATCCAAGAAGAAAGGACAATAACCGCTTTCAGAAAAACAGCCAGATGCGTTTCGAATGAAACGCGGGGTACATAAAACAGCGTAGCGTCAAGCACAGGCGTACAATACGACAGGAAGATAAATGGGACAAACAGCAGACTGCTAACAAGTGTATTAATAAATAAAACAGGGATAACTGCGTTGTTATCTAATGATATTTTTTTATTCACCTCATAACATCCCAAAAGAAATGCAGAAGCGAACGCTAAACCTAACCACATATATTTTACTTTTCAACCTTAAACAATTGCTCCGGATAGCAGACTTCCGTCAGGAACAAAGCCTGTCCCGGAACCGACATGCCGGCTCTATTTCTATCTTTTGCTTCAATGACCTGCCGAAAACCGTCGATCGTCATTTTCCCACGCCCAACTTCCAACAACGTGCCGACAATGGCTCGTACCATATTCCGAAGAAAGCGGTCTGCCTGAATGGTGAATTTCCAACGGCTCTCCTCCGGCTCCCACACCGCCTGCATAACTCGGCAGTTATTCGTCTTCACATCGGTATGCAATTTACTGAAACTAGTAAAATCGGTATATTCGTACAAAACCTCACAAGCCCGGTTCATCTCATCAAAATCGATCGTACCATGCAGTTTGTACGTATATTCGAAATCAAACGGATCTTTGAGCGTAGTGATGTAATAATTATACGTTCGCGAAAGTGCATCAAAACGAGCGTGTGCTTCGGGAATTACCGGAACAATACGATAAATGGCTATTTCTTTTGGCAATAGGCGATTCAACTTTTCGGAAAGAACCACCAAATCATCTACCGGTTCCAGCCGGTCGAAATGTGCCACCATAAGGCGTGCATGCACTCCGGCATCCGTACGTCCGGCTCCAACAACAGGCACAGGCTGCCGGAATAAGACGGCTAACGCCCCCTCCAGGCATTGTTGCACCGTCACCCCGTTCGGTTGAACCTGCCATCCGCTGAACGGTTTTCCGTTATATCCCAAATAAATAAAATAACGATTCACGTTGGATTTCTCTTATAACACGACAAAGTTACGTTTTTTTCTACTCTTTTAGCTCGTTATTATCCTCTTCATTTTCACATTTAATGATAACTTTGCCTTCACGACAAATAGAATGGCCATGAAAAAGATTGTATTATTGTTATTGCTACTCGTTACTGCACGACCTTATATCCTGGCGGATAATACCCGTCAAACAGACGACAGGGACTATTGGTGCAAGTTATTATATAAAATCGCCGAACCGGTTCTACGCCCGATGAGCGAAGGAAAACTGCAAAAAGAAATGTTGGTCGAAGTCAGTCCGATGTGGGACGGAAGAGATATACGGGTTACATATATGGAAGCTTTCGGTCGACTAATGGCGGGATTAGCGCCTTGGATCTCCTTGCCCGACGACGAAACAACAGAAGGTAAACAACGCAAACAATTACGGGAATGGGCCTTGAAAAGCTATACGCACGCTGTTGATCCGAAAAGTCCGGATTACCTGTTGTGGCGCAAAGAAGGACAGCCTTTAGTCGATGCCGCCTTTATCGCCGAAAGTTTCCTCCGGAGCTACGAACAGCTATGGCTGCCGCTAGATCAGACCACAAAAGAACGTTATATCACTGAGTTCAAACTATTACGTCGGGTAGATCCGCCTTATAGCAACTGGCTGTTGTTTTCAGCTACAATCGAATGCTTTTTGATGAAAGCCGAGGCCGAGGCAGACATTTACCGAATCAGTTCTGCACTTCGCAAGATTGAAGAATGGTACGTTGGCGACGGATGGTATTCCGACGGTCCACACTTTGCCTTTGATTATTATAACAGCTACGTCATCCAACCAATGTATCTGGAATGTCTTGAAGTCGTGGCCGGTAAAAAACAAATCGCCAAACAGGAACAATATAAGATCGCCTTGAAACGCATGCAGAAATACGTGCAGATTCTGGAGCGTTTTATTTCTCCCGAAGGAACCTTTCCCGCGTTTGGACGTTCCATCCCTTATCGTTTAGGCGTTTTCCAACCATTGGCATTGCTTGCCTGGCGTGAACAGCTACCTAAAGAACTTTCCAACGGACAGGTACGGTCGGCATTGACCGCCACCATGAAACGCATGTTTAGCCGGGAAGGCAATTTCAATCAAAAAGGCTACCTGACAATCGGTTTCGTCGGAAGTCAGCCGAATATTTCAGACAGCTATACAAACAACGGAAGTCTTTATCTCACATCTTTTGTCTTTCTACCGTTAGGTTTACCGGCAAACCATCCGTTTTGGACAGACCCTCCCGAAGAGTGGACGCAGAAAAAAGCCTGGAACGGTCAGGATTTCTCCAAAGATCATGCGATAAGAGAATAACAACTAAAGCATGTCATATTCTACGCTGACAGATAATGAATTATGGAAATGCTTTTTGTCGGGAGACAAAAAAGCATTGGCCTATATCTACAGCAAACAATATCAGTCTCTCTTAGCTTACGGAATGAAACTTTTTCCGGATTACGAACTCGTGAGAGATTGTATTCAGGATATGTTTGTCAAACTATATATAAACCGAAAAAATATTTCACTTATAACCCATATCAATTCTTACCTTATTAAGGCTTTACGGAATAGAATATACGATGAAGTGTCTGTGAATATAAAAAAAACGGAAATAGGAGTATCTTCATTCGATTTTATAACAGATGATTTCTTTCTTACTTTTTTCCCTGAAAACGATGACGATCTGGCTCAACGAAAAAAATTAAAAAATGCGATAGAAAAACTAACCGCCCGACAACGCGAAATTATATATTTACGCTTTATCCGGGAATTAGACTATAACGAAATCGGTGATTTATTAGGAATTAATTACCAATCAGCCAAGAATTTAGTATCTCGTTCATTGGTTAAATTAAGATCGTTTTATACCGAAGAGTAAAAATAATTCATTTTCTCTCCTGAGAATTGAGTACTCAGTTGTTAAAATTTCGTGCTTTATATATAATTGAAGACAACAGGGATATGACAAAAAACAAACAGGAGAAAAAAGAACAATTCAGTAATGTCGTCAAGCGCATTTTTCCTTTGTTTAAGTATTACGAATCCGAGAAGTTCGGCAAAGACGCCGCAGACTCGTGGGATACAGTGAACCAACAAATAAAAGCATACGAACACCGTCATTTACGCAAACGCATCCTTTATTTCACATCCGCCGCCTGCATACTGAGTCTTATTATTGGAAGCTTGTTTTATCTGATCGACCCGTCGAAAAACAAGGGAAAAACATTTTCTGAAATTACAAGCCTAATACCGGCACAAACCGTCTCAACAAAAGAAATCTTGTTAGTGACAGCTAACGAAGAAAAGCTGAATATCGAAAACAACACCAACGTTACATATAATCCCGATGGAAGCATATTATTGGATTCCAAGACAATAAATCAAAAAAAACATCAAAAAGAAAAAGTCGAACCAGTTTATAATCAGATTATCGTCCCTAAAGGGAAAAGAACTAAAATCACCTTTGCCGACAGTACATGCGTATACATTAATTCCGGCACAAGAGTCATTTACCCGAGCATATTTGCGAACGATAAACGAGAAATCTATGTTGAAGGAGAAATCTATTTAAATGTAAAGCGAGACGAAAAACGTCCTTTTTATGTTAAAACAAAAAATATGAACGTTCGCGTATTAGGCACATCGTTCAATGTATGTGCCTATACTGAGGACGAAGAATCTTCCGTTGTTTTAGTCTCCGGAAAAGTAGAAATTGAAACACAGAAAAAAGAAAAAGTCATCTTATCACCAGACGAATTATTTAGCGTACAGCCGCATGGAGTCAGGAAACAAAAAGTCAATGCGTCCGAATATGTTTGCTGGACACAGAATATGATTATATTCAACAAAGAGCCATTAGATAAAATCTTAATCCGATTATCACGCTATTACGGCGAACCAATTACGTGGGACACTGATTTAAGTAAAATGACCATTAGCGGTAAGTTGGATTTGCGTGATAATCTGGAAGAAGTCATGCGCATTATTTCCTCAACCGCGCCTGTGGCATTTACCCATGAACAAACATTTCATGTGAAATTGAAAAACAAAAAAAAGAATTTAATTCAATAAAAAATAGCAACCCTTAAAGCAAAACGCGTATGGCATAAAAAATCACAAGGAAAAATAACCGGATAATACGGCAATATCACCCGGTTATCGTTTTCATTTAAACATCAACTGTCTTATAATTTTTTGTTTAAAAAAAAACTTCACAAACGTATGAAAAATCATTATTTATTTAAAAAAAGTCTTACTAAAATACCTAAATGCATCTGTATTATTTGCCTATTGGCTAATTTAGGTATCGTCAGCTTATTCGCTTCAGGGTCATATGCGCAATCAACAACATTGAGCATTCATATGAACAATAAGACCTTCAAAGAGGTATTTAACTACATTGAGAATAACAGCGAATTTATTTTTCTCTATATGGATGATGTGATAGAAACACAAAAAGTTGTAAACATCAACCTTCAGGATCAGCCGGTAACAGCAATACTAAACAACCTGTTTCAGGGAACAAACATCACATATAAAATCGACGACCGCCAGATCATTGTTTCAGCAAAAGAAAGTTCTTCCGTCGTTACGGCTCCTTCGGTTCAACAGGAAAAAGAAATATCGGGCATGGTGAAAGACAAAACAGGTGAACCGATTATCGGAGCCAATATCCTGATAAAAGGAACGTCAAACGGAATAATCACAGATTTAGACGGAAATTTCAAAATTAAAGTTCCGTTTCCAAACAGTATTTTGGTTGTTTCTTATATCGGATATAAAACTCAGGAAATTGCGTTAAATGGGAAAAATGTTCTGAACATAACGCTTGTACCTTCTACTGAACTTCTGGAAGAAGTTGTTGTCACGGCTTTGGGATTGAAACGTTCGACAAAAGCATTAGGCTATTCAGTTCAGGAATTAAAAGGTGAATCGTTGACAGAAGCGCGCGAAAGCAATGTCATAAACAGCCTGGCAGGGAAACTTGCCGGTGTGCAGATCAGCCAAAGCGGTAATGGCGGAATGGGTTCCAGCCGCATCGTCATTCGCGGTAATAATTCGCTGGGGGGAAATAATGAGCCGTTAGTTGTTGTCGATGGTGTGCCCATAAACAACTTTAACGGCGCAACAACATCTGGTGGCGAATGGGGACTATCTGATTCGGGAAATGGCCTCGCCGACATTAACCCTGATGACATTGAATCTATCTCTGTTCTGAAAGGTGCTGCGGCTGCCGCATTGTATGGAACTCGCGCTGGTAATGGGGTACTTATGATCACGACTAAAAAAGGAGGAACCGAACCAAAAGGGTTAGGCATAACCTGGAATTCGAATATCATGATGGAGCGTCCGCTCATCAAACCGGAAATGCAAAATGTATACGGACAAGGAACGAACGGAGGCTACGACCCGGACGGGAATTACAGTTGGGGCCCGAAAATGAATGGAAAAAATGTAACCGACTGGACAGGACAAAGCCACCCCTACTCTGCGTACGACAATGATATTATGGACTATCTGAATACAGGCGTCACGACAACGAATACCCTCGAAGCTGCATCAGCAACAGAAAAAGCATCTTTTCGAGGAACTGTTTCCTATCAACGCATGGACGGAACTGTTCCGAGCAATTACCAAGACAAGTATATCATCAATTTCAGGAACACCGTAAATCTGAGTAAAAAACTATCATTAGACACGAAAATAAATTATGTAAAGCAAAAAATATGGAACACTCCAGCGGTAGCGGGCGACCCGACTTCCGTAATGAACAACTATTTGATGATGCCGCGAAACATACATTATTCCGATTTAAAAGATCCGTTTAATTCGGATGGTTCCGTAAAGCAGTGGACATCCAAAGAAATAAATTATGTTTTAAACCCGTATTTCACCCCGAACAATGAAAACAACAATCATCGCGATCGTTTTATTGGGTTCATGGCTTTACAATATCAACCGACAGACTGGCTAACCGTTAAATTGCGTCATGGAGAAGACATATACTGGTCGGGCGGTGAGAGCATAACCATGGCGTCAACGCCTTATTCTAATGATTATAAAGGAAGTGGAAATTATTATGTAAGCACGTCTAATTTTCGTGAACGAAACACAGATGCTTTAGTCACGGCCACAAAAGATAACTGGTGGGGATCCAAATTTTCCGGGAGTTTAAGTATCGGCGGAAATATGATGTTTACCCAAAGCGAGTATTTCAGTGAAAACTCAGGGCCATTAGCCATTCCCGACTTTTTTGCGATCAGCAACGGTGAGAATCAGACTATGGATCATTCGTTGAGTAAAAAAGCAGTCAATTCGATTTACGGATTCACACAATTGAGCTACGACAACTGGATTTTCTTGGATATTACCGGGCGAAACGACTGGTCGTCCACCTTACCCCGCGAAAACCGTTCGTTCTTCTATCCTTCATTCGGCTTAGGATGGGTTGTTTCCGACATGTTACGTTCGTATAATATAACGATTCCTAAATGGATTTCGTTTACCAAATTAAGAGGATCGTATGCTGAAGTAGGGAACGACACTGATCCTTACCGTTTAACGACCACCTATGGAATTTTCAATGTTACCTCAGACATAAAAGGCTCTGAAGTCAACGGAACCATTCCTTTATCGACGTTAAAACCGGAAACCATTAAGTCGACAGAAGCCGGTTTCGACATTCGCTTTTTAAACAACCGCATTGGTGTAGACTTTACGATGTACAAGAAAAACGCAACCAATCAAATTCTGACATTACCAATCTCTTCCACAACAGGAAAATCCTCACGCCTGATTAACGCCGGCAATATCGAAAATAAAGGGATAGAGATCGTATTGACGGGCACGCCAATAAAGATGTCGGATTTTGAATGGAATGTAGCTGTCAACTATTCTAAAAACACAAATAAGATTAAAGAACTTCATTCGGATCTATCGGTTTACGAATTAGGTTCTACCAGTTTTGTGAAAATTGTTGCCCGCGAAGGGGGTACTTACGGGGATATTATCGGTTACCGTTATCAACGAGATGAACAGGGACGTAAGATTATCGACAGCGACGGACTTCCTTTATTAGATGCAAATATGGATTCTGAAAATCCGATTGGAAACTATTTACCCAAATGGACAGGAAGCATGAACAACGTCTTTACGTATAAGAATATCACGTTCAGTTTTATGCTGGATCTGCGTGTAGGAGGCGATATTTATATGAATTCGCTTTCCCGAGGATCGGTTTACGGTACAACGAAAATGTCGTTAGCGGGACGTGACGAATGGTATGCCGGGACAGGTGGTATCGTAGTAGACGGAGTGACGGAAGACGGACAGGTCAACACAAAAGCGGTCAACCCTCAAGAGTACTGGTCGCGCGTTTCTCGTTCAGGAGAAGAATTCTTGTATAACGGAACCAGCTTGCGCTTACGCGAAATGACCATCGGCTATGTTTTGCCCAAGAAAATGCTGGCAAAAACCCCATTTTCGAATTTGAAGTTAAGTTTTGTGGGACGTAATTTATTGCTTCTCAAGAATAACATACCGGGTTATGACCCCGAATCATCTTACAGTACCGGTAATGCCAGCGGTATAGAATACGCTTCGTTCCCTTCTATGCGCAGTTTCGGTTTCAACCTAAATGTTTCTTTTTAATGTCTGATTTTTCAAAGAATAATTCATATGAAGACTAAAATAAAAATTTGTTTTTTGGCAATCGTGCTTGCAGGAACCTCTTTTTTAACGTCCTGCGAGAGTTTTGACAGTTTGAATGAAAATCCGAACAGTCCGACCCCGGAAAAAATCGATCCTGTTTATTTGCTTTCTCCGGTATTCATTCGGAGTGTTTACAATGTCGACCTATATCAACGGATCCATAACCTTTATGTAGATACATATGCTCAATACTTCTCAAATGATAAATATTCTTCTAATGTTTGTGTCCCCTACAACGACTGGACACAACAATACTGGGATGCGCATTGGGGATGGATTGCAAACTTGAACGAAGTCATTCGTATTTGCGAAGACAATCCCAAACGAAATAACCTGATGCAAGTCGCCCGTATCTGGCGGGTGTGGGCATTCGGACGGGCAACCGACTTGTTCGGCGATATCCCTTATTCGAAAGCGTGCGATGATTCGGGAGAAGCGGCGCCTTACGACCCACAAAAAGATATTTACTACGATATGGTAAAAGAACTGACGGAAGCATCTGCCGCTCTTGATCCGAGCGGAGACAATCTAGGGACAGGCGATCTAATCTTTGGCGGCAATGTAGCCCGCTGGAAAGCATTCGCTAATAGTTTACGACTTCGTCTGGCAATGCGGATGACAGAAGTCGATCCGGACAAAGCAAAAACCGAAGCAGAAGCGGCGGTTCAAGCCGACGGCGGTTTGCTGTCAAGTATTACCGAAGATGTAAAGATCGTTCGTAAGAACGCTTATTACCAATTCGACTATGGATACTATAACGGCGTTTCGCACTTGTTTAACGGTGGACGTATGACGATGAGTTATTCCATGCAAAAACTACTGACGAATTTAGGCGGAATCTCCTTCCCTAAAAAAGATTCTTATAAAGAAGTTCCTGAATATTGCGATCCGCGCGGCCCTATTTATTTTAATGTAACGAACGAATACAATGGAGCCGGCGAAGCATATCGAGGCCGTTGGAAAGGAGTACCGGCCGGTTACACAAAAGCCGTAAGCCTGGAACTCGACAATGTAAATAAAAACAACTCTCGTGTAGGTGTTTATTTTGTTGGCGACACAAAAGAAACAGATGTTCCTTTTACGGTAAATATGGATCGCGACCAGACACTGATGTATTATTCCGAAGTTTGTTTTTTACGCGCCGAAGGGGCTTTACGCGGATGGAATATGGGAGGTTCTGCACAAAATTTTTACGAAGAAGGAATAAAAGCCTCCATGAAAGAAGTGGAAATTTCGGACGAAGTCATTACTCAATATTTACAGTCCGACATGCCGAACATGTATGGCACAAGCGTCCTCTTCGACGACACGAAAGGCGAAAACAATTCACAGTTGGATAAAGTCATTACGCAAAAATATTTATCCGGATTCCCCGACAACAGTTGGGAGGCCTGGGCCGATTACCGCCGTTTAAGTTTGCCAACGTTAGATCCTTTCGCCATGCCTGAGTCCGGTTATGTTATAGAAAAAGGCGCGATGGGTTGGAAAGGTTCGCTTCGCCGCATTATTTATCCGGCGAAAGAAGTAATCGTAAACGAAGCAAACTACAATGAAGCGGTAGCACGTATCGGTGGCGACAAAACGACGACTCGTATGTGGTGGGACGCACAAAAATAAAAATAACGGTATCTATTTTAAAAATAAAATGTATCTTCATGAAATAAAAGCGGGTAAACTGTACGTAATCGTTCGATTATTCGTGTCATTATAGAAAAGCATGACATTTTCAAAATTCACGGATTTCGCGGATACGATGCTTATGAAGATAACACTTAAAAAAATTTATACATGAAAAACATTTCAAGAAGAGATTTTATCCGAACCGGAGCGATGGCCGCCGCCGGTCTGACTATTGTTCCCGGCACCATTCTGGGAAAATCGCACGGATACATTGCGCCCAGTGACAAATTAAATATCGCTGGCATCGGAGTCGGTGGTATGGGACGCCGCAATCTGGCGAATATGAGCACAGAAAACATTGTAGCGTTATGCGACGTCGATTGGGGGTACGCAGCAAAAACATTCGCCGACTATCCCAAAGCAAAGCAATTTAAAGACTGGAGAGTGATGTTTGATCAAATGGGCAGTTCGATTGATGCCATTCTAGTTGCGACTCCGGACCATACGCATGCCGGAATAACAGCACACGCTATCACGCTGGGTAAGCACTGTTATACACAGAAACCGTTGACTCATTCAGTTTACGAATCTCGTTTATTAACTAAATTGGCTAAAAAATACCGGGTTGCTACACAGATGGGTAATCAGGGAAATTCGTTCGACTGGTGCCGTCAAATTACGGAATGGATACAATCCGGGATTATCGGCGAAGTGAATGAAGTGCATTGCTGGACCGACCGCCCTATCTGGCCTCAGGGATTACAAGAACCAAAAGAAACCGTAAAAACTCCGACAACATTAGATTGGGATTTGTTTATCGGCCCGGCAAAAAAACGTCCGTATAATCCTGTATATACCCCGTGGAACTGGCGGGGCTGGTGGGATTTCGGAACAGGCGCCCTCGGCGATATGGCCTGTCACATTATGGATCCATTGTATTGGGCGCTGGATCTGAAATATCCGACAAGCGTGATCGGCAGTTCAACACTGAGTAATCTATACTCTCCTCCTCATGCGCAAATCGTAACTTATACCTTCCCGGCGCGCCCACCCAAAGGAGAGGTGAAAATGCCGGAAGTGAAAGTTTATTGGTATGACGGTGGACTCATGCCGCCTCGCCCGGAGGAACTGAAAGACGGAGAAATGATGGGCGACGAAAATGGCGGAATCATTTTTATCGGGACAAAAGGGAAAATTATGACCGGCTGTTACGGCATGAATCCGACCCTGCTCCCCGTCTCTGCTATGGAACATTTCAACCAGCCGAAACCGACAATACCCAGAATCAAGGGCGGAAACGGGAATATATGGAATACGAACGCACACGAACAAGATTGGATACGAGCTTGCAAAGAATCGCCGGATAACCGTACGGAAGCATCGTCAAACTTCCAGTTCTCCGGGCCGTTCAACGAAATGGTCGTCATGGGCGTATTGGCAGTACGTCTATCGGGATTGCAAGGATTGCACCGCGAATTAAAATGGGACGGTGAGAATATGCACTTCACTAACATTTCAGCTTCCGATAAAATCAAGATTGTGACTGTCGACGATTTCAAAGTTATCGACGGAGACCCAAGATTTGACCGCCGCTTTTCCGAATTCAACGCAAAAGATATGGCGGAAGAATGGATCAAACACACGTATAACAATGGATTTTCGTTACCTGAAATGCCTAAATAAATCATTTTATGAAAAAATACAATTTTAAAATAATCATTCTATTGCTTACGGCTTTATTTGCTTTACCCGCCGGAGCGCAGACGAAAGCGGAAAAAAACGGATGGCGACTCGGTATGCAGTCCTATACGTTCCATAAGTTTTCCCTTGTCGACGCATTGGAAAAAACGAAGGAATTGGGAATAAAAAATATCGAAATCTATCCGGGTCACAAATTAGGCGGCCAGTGGGGAGACAAAGTCTTCGATTTCAATCTTGACGCGACGACACAACGTGAAATCAAAGGACTCGCCGCATCCAAAGGAATTAAGATTGTAGGTTGCGGAGTCTATGTCGCCGAAAAATCGTCGGACTGGGAAAAAATGTTCAAATTTGCCAAACAGATGGATATGGAGTTTATCACCTGCGAACCGGCACACGAAGACTGGGACTTGGTTGAACGTCTTGCCAAACAATACAACATAAAAGTAAGCGTGCATAACCATCCGAAACCGTCGGAATACTGGACGCCCGACAATCTGTTGAAAGCCATTGAAGGCAGAAGCAGCCTGATCGGTTCCTGCTCTGACGTCGGACATTGGCGCCGCGAAGGTTTGGATCAAATCGAATGCCTGAAAAAGTTGAACGGCCGAATCATTTCGCTACATTTTAAAGACATTGCGGAAAAGAAAGCCGGGGAAGCAGAACAACACGACGTAATTTGGGGAACAGGTATTCTGGATGTAAAAAAGATGTTGAAAGAACTGAAAAGGCAAAATTTTAAAGGTGTATTTTCTATTGAGTATGAATATAACTGGGACAACTCCGTTCCTGATATAAAAAAATGTATAGACTATTTTAATCAGGTTACAGACGGGCTGTTTTGATTGTTTATAAGGGTTATCATCTTATAACAAATAAATTATATATGCACAGATAGAAAAATAACTTCTGTCTGTGCATTTTTAATTCAATTGAAAATGTCAAAAATACCTGAAGAAAAAATGATCCTCCTCCTGAAAAGAGGAGACTGGTCTGCTTTCAACACAATTTTCAACAACTTCTATATTCAGTTATACTTTTATTGCCGGAAGTATATTCCGAATCCGGAAGAAGCGAAAGATCTGTTACAGAACGTGTTTTTGAGACTTTGGGAAAAAAGGGAAGAAATAGAAATAAAAGTTTCTCTAAAAGCATACCTCTATCGAAGTGTACAAAACGAATGCCTGAATTATATCCGGTCGTCTCGTTTAAACTTATCGTTATCAGAAATAGAAGGAGAATCAATACTGCCAAATACCAGCGACCCGTTCTCTCCGGATACAGATACGGAGAACAGGGAAATAGAAAACTTGGTCGACTCGATCGTTGAAACATTACCCGAACATTGCCGTAAAATATTCATTATGAGCCGTATAAATGGAATAAAAAACAAAGATATCGCCCAACAATTGTCTATTTCCGTCCGCACAGTCGACACACAAATTTATCGAGCTTTAAAAATTATGAAAAAAGGATTAAAAGATTATTTATCTGCTGAATAAAACAAAAAAACAGTACGTAATAATTTTATTAAGCGTGTCTTATAAAAATAAATAGTACAATAAACACACAAATGAAAGACCAGTATCATAAAATATTAAAAGACGGATTAAAAGACGAAGTAAGTGTAAACGAAGAATGGGAACACTTATCGTCTACAATAAAAGAAAAAGACAAACAGCGGAATCCGAAGAAAAAGAAAACGCGTTTTTCTCTTTCTTTTCTAAAATACGCGGCAGCTATACTGGCCGGCTTTATCGTCTCGTCCGCAACATTCTTGTGCATAAAACAGGAGCCGGATCGAAATAATATAGGGAATTATAAAGTACATACAGAGAAGGGTAAACAAAGTTTCATCGAACTGCCGGATGGTTCCAAAATATGGCTCAATGCGTGTACAACGATTGAATATGCTGCGGATTACGGCATAGCTAACCGGGATATTGATCTGGATGGAGAAGCTTATTTTGAAGTCGCAAAAAATAAAGCACTTCCTTTCGTCGTAAAAACAAAAGGAATAAACGTGAAAGCGCTTGGCACGGCGTTCAATATTTCGGCCTATCCGGACGACATGAAATTGGTAACTACCTTATTCAGCGGAGAGGTATCCGTCCAACCGACACTGACCAAAGAAGAAGTATTGTTGCAACCGAATCAGATACTTATTTATCATAAAGACATCCAACAGATCGAAAAAAAAGATTCCCCGGATAAGAAAGGGGTGGAATGGCGTAACGGAATCTTGGCGTTCGATATGCTGCAAATGAACGAAATCACCAAAATGCTGGAAAGAAACTACGACATCTTTTTCAAGTATGAAAATGAACGAATCAAAACGCTTCAGTTCAGTGGTGCATTTCGCAACAACGAATCGATTAACGATGTGTTGAAAATAATTTCAACCAATACTTCGATCGGATACATAATAAACAAGGATACGATTATATTTAAATAAATTTTCTCAAAGCCTTTTTTCATTCAATTGAAGTTTCACAGACAAAGAAAATCCCCCCCCCCGAAAATTTGCAACATCGGGATGCCCCCCTGAAAAAATCGTCTCATCCCGATGTCAAAAATCAACATCAGATCATTGAAAATCAAAGATCCCTAAGGGGTAAAAAATTCGTCCCGAAGATTAAAAAAAATCTTCGGGATCTTTTTAAAAAAACTTCGGTATGATTTTTAAAAACGTTCGGTATGATTTTTTTCTTTGAATATCATTAAAAAACCACATACCTATGAGACCTGTTTTTAACATAACCTTCGGTAAGCAGGCAAAAAACTTGTAAGTAATCTTTTCACGCACGGTGTCTTATTTGTAAAAACTATAATAAATTATTCATTCACAAAAAATAATACGCCTATGACAAATCACATCTTTAACAAGAGTTGGGTACAACTCCTTTTTTATTTCTTCTCTGAAGTTTAATTTCAACTTTAAACATATAATTTATGAAAAAACATATTAAGAAACTTACACTCGTAGGTATTTGCCTTATTTAGTTTCAAATTCAATTGGTTTTCGCAGCCGGTCAAATGATCACCCTGAACATCACAAAAGGAAGCATGTCGGAAATATTCAAAGAGATCGAAAAACAAAGTGAATACAAATTCTTTTACAACAATGAACAGATAAACCTGAGTATTCCGGTAGACGTGAATGTAAAGGCCGACGCGATTGAAGACGTATTGAAACAGATTTTCTCAGGCACGGATATAACGTATAAAATTATTAATAATCACATTGTATTAACCAATTCCACGCAAACGCAGATTAAAAGGACTTCGCAAGCAACAGCTCAGCAAACGAAAACAATAAAGGGGAAAGTAGTGGACTTTCAGGGTGAACCGCTAATCGGCGTTAATGTGGTATTGAAAGGAACAACGAACGGCACGATAACAGACGTGGAAGGAAATTTCGAGATTTCGAACATTCCGGATAACGCCGTCTTGGTTTTCTCATACATAGGACATCACACACAGGAAATTGCCGTAAACGGCCGTTCCACAGTAAACGTAACACTCGTGGAAGACACACAAAAGTTGGAAGAAGTGGTCGTTGTCGGATACGGTTCATTCAAAAAGAGAGACCTGACTGGTGCCATTTCACAGGTAAAAGGTGATGATATCGCCGGTTTACCTCTACGTAGTGCTTCAGATGCTTTGCAAGGAAAAGCAGCCGGTGTAACCATTACCTCAACATCCGGAAGTCCAGGCTCTATGGGTACGGTTCGTATTCGTGGTGTAGGAACCATCAACGACAACAATCCTCTTTACGTAGTAGATGGCCTACCACAAACTGATATTGGCTGGTTAAACGCACGTGATATAGAAAATATTGAAGTACTAAAAGATGCTTCGGCTCAGGCTATTTACGGTGCCCGGGCAGCAAACGGTGTAATTCTTATTTCAACCAAGCGTGGAACAACAGGCGATTCTTACCGAAGCAATATTGAATTTGATATGAATATTGGCTTCCAAAATATACCTAAACGTTATGATATGCTGGATGCAGAAGGTTTTATGGAATATAAAAACAGAGCTTATGCAGCAGCAGGAAAAGATCTGATAGATGACTTTGCTACATCTGAAAAAAGAGAAGCTATACTTACATTCCTTGAAAAAAATGGCGGACGCGAAGGAACAGACTGGTGGAAAGAAACAACACGTAGCACTCTGGATGCTCCAATACAAAACTATAATCTGGCTCTCTCGGGAGGAACAAACAAATTGCATTATCGTTCCAGTTTCGGATATATGACACAAGACGGGATCCTTAGAGGTTCTGATTACGATCGTCTAAACGGACGCCTTAATTTAGATTCGGAAGTGAAGAAATGGTTGAATTTTACAGTCAATGTAAACGTGGTTTACGAATCAAGAAGAAATATCCTGGAAAACGATGCCTATACTGCAACAGTTTTTAACACAGTAACAGCGGATCCGATCACGCCTGTCTATCGGAAGAATCTGGTTGATATCCCTAATTTTCTATACTCCCGTATTATGGGTGGATACGAACCCACTAATCCTTGGGCTCAATACACGGGTGTTATTTATTCCAATAAAATGAATGCTGTAGCTCAAACCGACCGTATGGCACAAAGCAAATGGTCCGGAATTTCTACCAAAAGTAACGTGGCGGGAGAAATAAAAATATTCCCTTTCCTTACATTCAAATCAAGCATAGCAATTGACCTATATCGCGGACGTTCTGACGGTTTTACGCCTAAATATTATCTGGACGGGGATGAATACTCAACCTATGCAACAGTTAGCCGAACATCTTACAATACAGATTATTGGGTATTTGACAATTACCTGACATTCAATGAGAAATTTAATAAACATGCTATTAATGCAATGATAGGCACTTCGGCAGAAAAGAACAGATATGAACAATTTGCAGCGTCAAAACAAGGCATGGTAAACAATAATCCAAGTCAGCAAATCATTGATGCCGGGACATTAAATCCCGGAGCATCCGGCTATATCAGCACACATTCGCTAAATTCGTACTTCGGACGTTTGTTCTATTCATACGATGATAAATACATGATCACGGCAAATATACGTTGGGATGGTTCTTCTGCTTTCGCGGATGGTAATCGTTGGGGATGTTTCCCTTCGCTTTCTGCCGGATGGAATTTTGCGGAAGAAAATTTCATGGAACAGTTTGAATGGTTATCACAAGGAAAGTTAAGATTAGCATGGGGAGAAATTGGGAATCAAAATCTAAGTTATGCCGGAGCTTATCTGAATACTTTCGGAAACAATATTTATTATCTGTTTGGTTATCCATATAGTACTTCTCTTTCGGGAGGACGCAATTATGTAGGTAATCCTGATCTGAAATGGGAAACGACACGACAAGTAGATTTTGGTCTTGACCTGGCGTTTCTGGATGGTTCGTTAAAAGCCAACTTCGACTATTTTGATCGTGAAACATCTAATATGTTAGTACAGATTCCTTTACCGTCGGCTTTAGGACTACCGAATACACCATGGATGAACGCAGGTAGCGTTTCCAATAAAGGTATCGAATTAACACTCGGATATGACGGTAAAGCTGGAAAAGATTTTAAGTATCACATTAACGGAAATATATCGACTTACAGAAACAAAGTAAAGAATTTAGGAGGTAGCAAAAATATTCCGGGTAAAGGAGTACACTTGGGAAATCAGACCTATACTATGACTGAACCCGGTAAACCTATTGGATATTTCTACGGATTTAAAACAGACGGCGTTTTCCAGACTCAGGAAGAAGTAAATAACTATACAAATAATGGATTTGTTGTTATGCCTTCTGCCCAAGCGGGAGATTTAAAATTCGTAGACATCAATAAAGATGGGAAATTGGATGAAGAAGACCGTACTATGATAGGTAATCCGCATCCGGACTTCACTTTCGGCCTTACATTGGGAGCAGAATTTAAGAATTTTGATTTCACCGCTTTCTTCCAAGGATCAATCGGAAATGATATCCTAAACATTCTAAAATACGATATCTATTCCGGAACAGGTTGGTATAATTCTCCCAAAGATATTTTGACAACGTTCTGGAGCGGGCCAGGCAGTACAAATAAGAATTTCGGAATTGACGCCAATAGCCGTATGAATCTGGAAATGTCAGAATGGTATATCGAAGACGGTTCATATATGCGTCTTAAAAATATTCAGTTAGGCTATACGCTTCCTTCTTCTCTTACGAAAAAATGGACAATACAAAATCTACGCGTCTTTGCTGCAGTCCAGAATCTGTTTACAATCACCGGTTATTCCGGATTAGACCCTGAAATTGGGAATAATAATCCGCAATATATGGGAATTGATATGGGCTTCTATCCACAAGCAAGAACGTATATGTTCGGTGTTAGTATGAAATTATAATTTTAATATGCAGAAAAGTATGAAATCAATAAATAAATATACCATAATCAGCCTTACTTTATTTTGTATCGGTATGTTTTCCATGAGTTGTGATTCTGATTTTTTAGACAGACCCTCATTGGGTTCATTAGATGAACAGACATATATCAACACGGAAGATGCAGGCTATAAATTATTAGTACAATGCTATCAGCCCATATTGAATCATTGGGATTATCAGACAATGAAGTTCGATTTAGGAGATCAACTAACAGACGACGCGACCAAAGGGGGATCAGATGCAGGCGACCGTGTCGGGATAACAGAGATTACCCGAGGAAATCCCCTGGCTACAAATTCTATACTTACTACTCTATGGAATCACAGATACCAGCAGGCTATCTCACATTGTAATGTTTTCCTGCAAACAATCACTCCTGAAACACAGTTGATACAAACAGGTGGATCTTTAGTTTCTGAAAACACAAAAAAAAGATGGATCGCTGAAGCACATTTCATGCGTGCTTTCTATTATTATGATCTGGCAACTATTTTTGGGAATATTCCTCTTATAGACAAACCTTTGAATGCTATTGATAAAAGTACGATCACAAAGTCGAATAAAGAAGATGTAATGAAATTTATTCTAGCTGATCTCAATATTGCTATTGCTGAGGCAAACTTGCCAAGTGCGAAAACCTTGGCCGCTTCAGAAATCGGTCGTATTACGAAAGAAGCGGCAATGGCTTTCCGCGCACGTGTAAATATGTTTTACGGAAATTATGAAGCAGCAACGACAGATCTGAAAGCAGTTATAGAATCCGGATGTTATGATCTAATAAATAACTACGAAGACCTGTTTAACAGTGCAGAAAAAGGATATACTTCAAAAGAATCTGTTTTCATTACGCTTCGTTCTTATATACCGAACTATACGGGAGGAAGTGTCTGCCCACAAATGAATGTAGGTAGAGCCGGTACAGGTGGTTGGGGAGGAGAATGCCCTACATATGACATAGTCAATGAATACGAGACGGGGGATCCACGTCTTGTGCATACGGTATTGTCTACTGGCGATATATTTATAAAAACAGATGGGACAGAAGAATTGCATGATTATTCCGGTTATGATAACTTCCCTCAACAACATAGTCGTAAACAATATCCTGACTGGTCGAGAAGACCGATCGGCAGTTTAATGGAGACAGACTGGACATTCTATCACATCCGCTATGCCGACGTACTTTTAATGTACGCAGAATGTTTGATAGAGACTAACGGAGATAAACAAGAGGCAGTGAATATTATCAACAAAATCAGGCACAGAGCTTTTGTTACTTCTTCCCCTGTAGACAGCTACGCTAAATACCGTAAATTCAATATTGCGGAAGATAAACGCGTGACAGAAGCCATATTTGAGGAAAAGTATAAAGTGAAAGTCTCTGACGATCTTCGCACAGCGATCCGTCATGAAAGACGTGTAGAATTAGCCGGAGAAGGGTTAAGATTGTATGATCTTATCCGTTGGGGAATCTTCGTTGAGAAAATGAAAACATTGTCTCAAACGCCAGAAGGAAAATATTCGGGTGCCGGACAAAATATTTCAGATAAGAC
>JAQVZS010000100.1 GCA_028708075.1 Massilibacteroides sp. | reverse complement strand
CAAGAAATCACTTTCCTTCTCAATTCTTTCACAAACTTGTTTTATTGAAGTAGATTTTAGATTTAAGGTAAATGTTGTTTCCTGAGAGTAACTATTTGTTGCCCCTATGAATAAAATACAGGAAAAGAATAAACATATAGTTATTTTCATGATCCTGAGGACATGGCTTATATTATTGAAGGTAGTTTCCCCTCCAATAGAAGATTTCTTCATATCTTTGCGTGATTTTAATTATTAATAGATGAGGTAATTAGAATTAATAGGTCGAATAATATTCCCAGTATTGTTCGACCTTTTTTCATTAGGACTAGTCTGTTTTTTTATGTTTTCATAGGCATTTCATTTTTATATATTAAAGATTATTAATAGATGTATATTTGGTCGTTTTCTTTTTCATATCTGGTAGAAGATATTAAGGCTAACGTTTTCAATACATTCTCTAACTTATTAGAGAGTATAATTTTGCCTGAACATGTTTTCTCCTGAAGTGTTACATCTTGACTATAACTGAAAGACAAATTATAATATCTTCCGATTTGCTTTAGAACTTCATTCATTGGAGTATCATTGAAAGTCAAATATCCATCTTTCCAGCAGATGTATTTTTGAACATCAACTTTTTGGACATTTAAAGTTCCATTTTCATAAATTGCTTGCTCATTGGGTGATATATGGAGCTCCTGATTGCTTTCCGTCTGTTGAAGGCTCACACTCCCTTCTATCAGAACAACAGAAGGTCTTGAATCAAGATAAGATGTCACATTAAATTTTGTTCCATATACTTTTATTTTTAAATCTGACGTTTGCACACAGAACGATTTATTTTTATCGGGAGCTACTTCGATATACATTTCTCCGGATAAAGAAATCTCTCTGCTGTCTCCTGAAAAATCAGACGGAAATTCCAACGTAGAGCCTGAGTTCAACCAAACTTGTGTTCCGTCCGGCAAAGAAATTTTTGATCGTTTTCCATAAGGAACAATTAATTTATTCATCGCGTTTTTAGCGATCGAAATTTCTTCATTATTATTATTCGTTTTAACTTTTGCACACTTTTTATTATCACTGATTTGGATCTCTATATCCTCCTCAAACAATAGGGTTTTATCATCTGTAATGAATAAAATCTCTTCAGATTCTAGTTTATTTCCAACGATATATTCTGTAAGGCTAGACGAATCAAAATCCTTATGATCATTATAATATTTACCTATATAAATAAGTAGAAAAAACAATGCGGCAATAGAAGCTGCCACATAAATAAAACGATTTGTTTTCTGATTACGCTTATGCCGCTGTAATGATTGTTGCAATCGTTTGATCGATTTTTCTCTTTTTTCTTTTGTTACTGAGAATGATAAAAATTTCACTTTTTTCAATTCTGCCTCTGCTAATCGCATATTCTCAAGTTCGTCAGGATATTCCTGCAAGAAATCCTCCCAATAACGATTTAATTCATCGGTCGGAAGAAATTTCCATTCAATGAATTTCTCATCTTTAAGATATCGGACAAAATCAGGTTTATGTGTATTTAATTCCATAAGCATTTTTATCAGGTTAATAAATTTTCTCTCTCTTTCTGACTGTCGTTTATTAAATAGACGAATATAGATCTGAAACATCATCTTTTTTTTAAACTATTTTCAACCAAATGAAAATAGTTTATCAAAAAGGATGTTTTTAAATTGAAATACATGTTCCGAAAAAAGAAAATGGGAAATATAAATTACAATTAAAAACGACTGATGATTAAGAGAAAAACAACAGGTTGTAAAGAAGTCGTTTTGAGTTTATGAAATGATTTACTGACAAGGTTACGACAGGCGGCTACTGATATTTTCAATAACTCAGCAATTTCCTCGTAACTATATTCCTGAATATAACGTAGATATATTATTTCACGCTGGCGCGCAGTTAATTGATTCAATACTGCTTCAACCTTCTTACGTATTTCTTCGGCATCCTCTTGCTGAATAAGGAGATCTTCAACGGTCGCATGCAATTGAAAACGAAAGTTATTCTCCGTGTTTTCCTGATTTTGAAATATCCCTGTAAATTCTTTATTTGTCCGTTGAATATCAATGAGCCTGTTTCTTAATGATCTGAAAAGATAAAATTTAAGATTAGATATTTCTTTTAATGATGAATGGTTTATACATAATTTATAGAAGACATCGTGAATGGCGTCCATAGCCGTTTGCTCATCAAAGCCTAAATGTAAAGCATACGAATATAAGATATCCAAATACTTGTCATATATAACAGCTATGTCGGAAAACTGGATTGAAGCCATTTTATATTAATATCACTAATCTCGAATTACAAAAATACGCATTTACTAATTTAATGTTTTATATTTAAATCATAATAATTATATTTATGCAGCATATGAGTAGTTAGAGACAGAAAGTTCTGAGCGAATAGGAATAGTTTCATATACCTCATCCCGATGCCGGAAAAATAGATAAAAAATCATCCCGATGCGAAATTTGGAATATTAATTATTGATTTTCAAGCTTACCTAAGGATAAAAAAATTCATACCGAACGTTTAAAAAAAAGATCTCGAAGGATTTTAAAAACCATAGGTGTCTTTTTTAAAAACCATAGGTATGAATTTATTGGCTGATTATCAGGCAATAACGCTTCACTATGGGGCCTTTTTTATAGCCAAATCCTTCCCGATGGAATAAAAAGCTATGAACATAAAAAACAGAACAGGTTTTAATAACGATCGGAATTTGTGGTTAAGTTCCCGAAGTTTTACTTTTTTATCTAATCTTCAAACCATTCAGAAGGTCCTTCACTTCCGGAGAAATTCGATAACTTTCACGGGCTTTCTGGATTGCTTTATTCTGAACGAACTTGGAAAACGCCTTTTGTTCCAGCAACAAAACCGCTTTGTCGTAAAACTTGACAAGTGCCACACTGATAGCCCACGCGATAGCCATATCCACATAATACTGACCTTGCTTTACTTCCGGAAGATGCTTTAATACAATATCAATATGACCTTCATCCATGAAATAATCCATCAGGAGAATGACAAACGTACGTTTGGTAAACTCCCCTTCATGACTCTTGAGCGGAAGAAAATGAACGAGCAATTCATCGGGATATTTTTTGAATAGTTGGGGCGAAGAAACTATCGTATCCACATGCGCCCAATTATCAAATTTCAAGATCAACGGATCAAGATAATGAAACACCGTATCCAAAGAGACTTTTTTCAGTTGCCCCACGACCAACCCATAAAGCAAAATATGTTCGTACGTCGTATACTCCGCATTATCTAAGTAAGCCATGACGTCGGGATCGGCCGACACTTCTTTTGCCAGTTTTTTTAGTGCAGGCATACGAACGCCCAACACCTCATACTTCGTCGGAATAATTTTTTTATTAAATGCCTTATACTCACTGTCCTCCAAAGCCTTAAGTCTTTGATTAATCAACACGTTCATTCTGTCCATAGGCTCTATAGTCTCTTATTTCGTGTAAAGATGGCAAAATTTTATCAACCTGCGATTTTTATACCTGGATAAAGATTGGTCTTTGCATTATTCTCTTTAAAAAACAGAATAGAGGGAACTATCTCATTCAATTTGCTATTTTTGTATACTAAATTCAAAAATAATTAGTGTTAAGATGTCAAACGAAGTTGACATATTAGAGAACGACATACGGGAAAAATATCCGGATGTGCTTGAAATACTCTTACGTGACCATACCACGCATAATCATATTTTGTGGGCAACTGAAAATTATCATTATCTCGGGAAAGATTATGAATATAATGAGCAAATTCAAGCTAAACTCATCACTGGTGAACGAGGAGAAATTATTATGCCACGCGTGAAGAAAAACAAAGATCTCCAACAAGCACGTATTCGCAACATGGCAGAAGTCTTTACTCCTTCCTGGATTTGTAATGCCCAAAATAATTTAATTGACGAAGCTTGGTTCGGCAGAAAAAATGTGTTTAACAAAGAAGTTCTAAAAAGCGATGGAACCCGTTCCTGGATAATCAACCCTCAAAAAATAACGTTCCCGGATGGGAAAACATGGAAACATTATATTCGAGATACGCGACTTGAAATAACTTGTGGAGAAGCTCCTTATATCACCAGCCGTTACGATACAACAACGGGTGAATACATTTCGATAGAAAGCCGCATTGGGATTCTCGATCGAAAGCTACGTGTTATCAATGAAAATATCGAGGCATCAAACGAGTGGCTCGAAGCGGCTCAAACAGCTTACAAAAACACTTACGCCTACGAATGGCAAGGCGACAGTTTATTATTGGCACGTGAAGCGATGCTTTATACTTTTATCGAAAATTATTCGTTTAAATTTCAAAAGCCACCTCTACTAAAATCCATACAATATATTGCTTACATTATTTCGTGGAATGTATGGCAAATGGATGGTTTGAAGGGGGTTGTGCCCAACAGTTGCGGAGATAGAACAAGCTCTCAATTAAATTTATTTGGAGAACAACAGATAGAACCGTGCGAAGGATGTAAAAACGACAACATCCGCCAACATAATGGTCTTTATTGCTTCATAAAGGATTGGGGTAATAAAGATTTGGAAACTGGGAAAAAAGGTAGAAGAATAAGATTTATTGATTTAATGAAAAACTAACCACATGAAATTCACGTCATCGCTCAAGCTCAAATTAATTTATGTGTTCCGTATTAACGATACGGCACACCATGGTTGTCTGAAAATAGGTGAGGCGACCTCCGACAATGAAAACATTTGGGGGCTTGAACCAAACAGTAAACCTCTTAATGAAGCCGCACGTAAGCGAATCGACCAATATACACAGACGGCCGGGATCCAATACGATTTGCTTTATACCGAAGTAGCCGTTCATGCGAAAAAAGGAACAATAAAAGCCTTTTCCGATACCGAAGTACACAGAGTCCTTAAACGTTCAGGTATAAAACAAAAGATTTTCGATACGCAAAAAAAAGCGAACGAATGGTTTATCACTGACCTCGAAACCGTCAAAAAAGCTATTGCGGCAGTAAAGGCAGAGAAAGATGCACTTAACGCAGACCAGATAAGAGAGAATCGTAATCCAATCGTATTTCGCCCGGAGCAGCAAGAAGCGATCGACAAAACAAAAAAACAATTCAGTAAAAGCAACGAAATGCTTTGGTATGCCAAAATGCGTTTCGGGAAAACATTATCTGCCTTACAGGTAGTAAAAGATATGCAATTTGCGCGCACGCTTATCCTTACCCATCGGCCGGTGGTAGATAAAGGCTGGTTCGATGATTTCGATAAGATTTTTTATGATCGTCCGGATTTTGCTTACGGATCTAAAACAAATGGGAATCTTTTTTCTACGCTCGAAAAACAATATAAAAACAAGGGCATCAGGTATGTTTTTTTCGCTTCAATGCAGGATCTTCGAGGTTCTGAATTAGTGGGAGGTAGTTTTGATAAAAACAATGAAATTTTTGCCACTAATTGGAATCTGATAATCGTAGATGAAGCTCATGAAGGGACTCAAACAGAATTAGGCAAAGCTGTGATGTCTGAATTAGTAAAAACTGATACCAAAGTTCTGCGTTTATCCGGAACCCCATTTAATCTGTTGGATGATTTCAAAGAAAATGAAATATATACCTGGGATTATGTCATGGAGCAGCGAGCTAAAACAGAATGGGATAAAATACATT
>JAQVZS010000099.1 GCA_028708075.1 Massilibacteroides sp. | reverse complement strand
GTTGTTCCTGTTTCCCAGAAAGCGTCTTCCCATAAAAATCGAACGATGCAGTCACAAAATCATCACTCAAATAAGATGCCGCCGCATTCAATAAGTTAAAGCATAAATAGTTTTTCTGCTCTTCAAGAGTCAGTTTACTGATCACGTCTTTCAAACCGATAAAGAAATCCAACTGCTTCGGATCTAATTCGCCGACTTCTTTAACGCCCAACGAAGCAAAATATGCATCCCAATTCAACCATCCGGCTTTCGATTTAAAGTCGGCATAAGACATTTTATTATAGTTTTTTTGCGAATCGCGCAATGCTTCCCGCGTATAAGAGACCCCTGCTATAGCCGTTTCTGTTTTCATCACAGCGTTCACAGCGTCTACTGCCTGTTCATCCGAAAAGCCCACCAAACTAAAAAGCTTTCGTATATAAGTTTTATACGCCTCCCGAATACGATCCATGCCGGCATCGGCCTGCAAATAATAATCCCGATCGCCCAAACCGATTCCGGATTGGTAGAGTTGAATGATATTCATCGAACTGTTTTTCTCATCCGCCGAAACAAAAAAAGCGAAATAAGGATGTGCTCCTTCCCGTTGCAGAGTAGCAATCATGGAAGCCAATTGGTCTGTATCCTTGACCGCCGCAATAGCATCGAGTTGCTCTTTTACCGGGGCAGCACCTTCTGCATTCAATTTCGCGCTATCTAAACCTAAAGCATACAAAGTAGCAATCTTGTCGGCTATACTTCCCTTTTCTTGTGAAATCGCACTCAATTCTTCCACCAGGTCACGTAATTGCTTCTGATTATTCTCACGTAATAAATCGAATGTCCCGAAACGAGCATACTCTGGTTTCAGCGGATTGCTTTTGATCCAACCGCCACATGCATACTGATAAAAATCTTCTCTCGCGTTAGCCGTCGTATCCAGATTTGCAATATTGAACGCAGGAACTTTCGTCTCTTTCGGCTCAGAAGAACAGCCAGCTAATGTTACCAAGCCGGCAGCTAAAAAAGGAAACATTTTTTTATTTTTCATTCTATTCATTTTGAAGTCGGTATAATTAGATTCAAAGGTATAATAAATATTAATCACCGGATGAATCAAAATCGAATTCGAAATCAAATCCGTCATTCACATACGAAGGATCGGTAAATTGCTCCATCTCACGGCGGTCTTTTTTGGTAGGACGCCCCATCCCCTTCGAACGATCCACAAAGCCGGAGATCCGATTCATCTCCAAAATCTCATATTGATCGGGCGTAGTCACATTTTCCAGATATTCAGGAACTAACTTCGCGCCCATCCGCCGTTCGGTTAGTGCCAGAACTTTAAACGAATAAGTGATCGGGGGTTTACGTACCTGAATTATATCGCCGACCTTGATCATGCGGGACGCTTTCACCTGAACCCCATTAACCGCTATGCGGCTTTTTTTACACGCTTCTGTCGCAATCGTACGTGTTTTAAAAATACGGGTCGCCCACATCCATTTATCTATACGCACTTCATTCATCTGTTCACGATTTATTGTTGTATTGATTCATTGCCGTCTGTATCCCCGCAAGACAAAAACATTTCATGATTTCTACGGCCAAATTCAACTTTTCCGGCATAAGCGACAGTTCTTCTGATGTAAACTGTCCTAACACGTATTCAATCTGTCTGCCACGGGAAAAATCATCACCGATGCCGAAACGTAAACGTGCATACTCTTGTGTTCCCAAAAGATCCTGGATATTATGCAACCCGTTGTGTCCGGCATCACTTCCCTTGGGTTTCAGACGCAATGTTCCAAAAGGCAACGCTAAGTCATCCACAACGACCAACAAGTTTTCCAACTGAATATTTTCTTTCTGCATCCAGTATCTTACGGCATGTCCGCTTAGATTCATAAACGTGTTCGGTTTCAACACCGTAACTTCACAATTCTTGATCCGAAATCGCGCAACAGCGCCATATCGTTCTTCCATAAATCCTGCCCCTCCATCTTCAACCAAGGCATTCACAATACGAAAACCGATATTATGACGCGTTCCCAAATATTCGGAACCAATATTTCCCAACCCGACAATCAAATACTTCATTTCTACTATAAAGGGAAAAGGGGAAGTACATTCAACAGAATGTTCCTCCCCTTTTTATGTTTTAAATTAAAAAACTTATTTACCCGTAACAGCTTGAGCACCACGAGCAGCACGAGTCAACTTCACCGCACAAACCACAGCGTTCTTTGCATTCATTAATTCCAAATTCGGGAATTGAAGAGTACCCACCTGTATTGTCTTACCCAAACCTAACGAATCGATATTAATCTCCAATTTTTCCGGGATTTGAGAATAAAGAGCCTTAACTTTCAATTTTCTCATTTCAAGGCTTAACTTACCGCCGGCTTTCACACCTTCCGAGTGCCCCTCCAAAGTAACCGGAACTTCCATTACGATTGGTTTATCTTCAAATATTTCCAAAAAGTCAATATGTAAAATTTCATCGGTTACCGGCTGGAACTGAATGTCTTTCAATATTGCTTTTACTTTTTTGTTCCCTTTGATATCCAAATCGATCACATAAATTTCCGGAGTATAAATTAATTTCCGGACACTCTCTTTCGTTACTGTAAAATCCGTTACGATCAATCCCTTTTTATCCCCTAAATCGACCAATTTATCTCCCGTAGAAATTTCCCCTTCATAAGGCATAGCTACCGGAGAAGTTCCATACAATACCGCAGGAATCAATCCTTTTTTACGTAATTCTTTTACAGCCTTTTTACCAAGACCTTCTCTTGGCTCTCCTTCTAATTGAAACGTTTTCATTTGTTTGTTTTTTTGTGTTACTCAAAATTAGTGCTTCCTAATTTCCCATCACACGACGTGGGTATAAAAAAGCGACGCAAATATACGCTTTTATTTTTAATAGGCAAGCATTTAGATCAAATTGTCTTTTCCACATTCCAGACAAAAGCGCGTAATCCTTGTGCTTCCGTTTCTTTATCCAGACTATGCAACGTATCTAACAGGCGGTCCACCTTCTCCTCTTCTATGATTGTTAGTACGGCAGTATTCATTGTGGGCCACGCGTGACTTCCGTAATGAGGTTCACCGCTTTTCGTCCCTCTCCCTCTGGCAGAACCGTTCCAGGAAGTATATCCACGAATATTTTGTCTGTCCAAAATGGATATGATCTTTTCAAAATAAGCCTGATTGAATGATATAAATACAGCTTTCATCTTTTTCCGTTTTAATAAATTAAAGTTCAGGAAGAAAATTTACTTCTTCCTGAACAACTCATATTTATTTATAAAGCAGCCTTTAATGCTTTTTCAAATTTCTTTCTTTTGCGTTTAATTCCATTTCCGGCAAACACACAATAAACCGTCGGCACAATAATCAAAGTAATTAACGTCGAAACAGCCAATCCCCACGCCACGGTTATACCTAACGAGCGCCACATTTCGGCACCTTCGCCCTGCCCTACCGCCATCGGGATCATCCCTAAAATCGTAGAAACAGAAGTCATCAACACCGGACGCAAACGGGATTTACCGGCAGCGATTACGGCAGTAATTACACTCATGCCTCGTTCGCGACACAGAATCGTATAGTCGATCAACACAATCCCATTTTTCACAACAATCCCCACCAACATAAGCACACCGATCAAAGCCATTACACCCAGAGGTGTTTGTGTTACGAATAGCCCTAAAATAACCCCTGTAAAAGCAAAAGGAACAGAAAACATAATGATAAACGGGTCGACAAGCGATTCGAATTGGGCTGCCATCACAATAAACACAAGGATAATGATCAACACTAAAAGCGTTCCCAAATCACGGAATGTATCCTGCTGGTCTTCAAAAGTACCACCCAAAGTCCAATCAATATCGGAAGGAATTTCCACCTGAGCTATTTCCGCACGCGCTTCTTTAACGATATCACTCAGCGCAGCTCCAGGTGCGGCAACGGCTTTTACCGTAATAATACGTTCACGATTCTTGCGCTCGATCGTAGGCGGCGTCATACGTTCCACCACTTTCCCAACATCACGCAAGCGGATACCTTTCCCATCGTTATTCACAATCAAAACATTCTCAAGATCGGCCACAGATTGACGGAATTCCGGCGCATAACGTACACGAATATCGTATTCGTCTCCATCTTCGCGATATAAGGAAGCAACCGTACCATTTATCCGATTCCGAAGGAACGACGCAGCCGTACTTATATTCAATCCATTCAAAGCAAGTTTTTCTCTGTCGAAATCGACCTGATACTCAGGAATGTATTCTCCACGACTAACCGTCACCTGCGAACATCCTTCCACATTACGCATACGGCGCGCGATTTCGTTTGCCACAACGTCTGTTCGTTCAAAATCGAAACCATAAATTTCGATATCCACACTGCTTTCACTGGTGACTCCGCCCTCTCCTCCGGCAATAACCTGAAATTCTTTAATCTCCGTATATTGATCAAGATCTTTACGCATCAAGTCACAAATTTCTAACAAACCTCTTTTACGTTCAGAAACACTCTTCAGACTTATATATCCAGAGATAATATGCGATCCGTTATCGCTCATATTCGCAAAGGTATTATCTGTATCGGCCTGCCCTTCACGCAAACTAAGCATCTTTATTTCCGGATATTTTTCCCGGAATTTTTTGTCTATATCCAAGGTCAGCTCACGTGCAATTTCCTGACGCGTTCCGACCGGCAATTTGATAGTCAGCGAAACACGTCCGTTATCTTGTGTCGGGAAAAACTCTGTTTTCAAAGCAGGAGTCAATAGTAGACTGCCGGCAAAAATCAAGAAAGCACCAATAATGACCGTCATCCTGTGACGCACAGCCCATCCCAAAAAACGAGAATAATAGTCGTCTAACGCAATAAAGAATTTTTCTATCGGAACAAAGAACTTCGTATATAATTTACCTTTTTGCGGGTTCAGCTTCAACATTTTTGAACACAACATTGGCGTCAAGGTCAACGCAACAATCGTAGATACGATCATAATTATCGCAACAATCCATCCCAACTGTTCAAACAAAACGCCAGCCATACCGGTAACCATCGTCAAAGGCAGGAATACAGCCAACATCGTCAATGTAGAAGCCACAACAGAAAGAGCAACTTCCGTCGTTCCATGAATAGCGGCCTGTTTCGGCTCGCTACCCCGCTCAATATGCGTCGTCACGTTCTCCAATACCACGATCGCATCATCAATTACCATACCTATCGCAATAGACAACGAACTCAAAGAGATAATATTAAGCGTATTTCCCGAGGCAAGCAGATAAATAAAACTGGCAATCAAAGAAATCGGGATCACCAGCATAATAATAAATGTTGCTCTCCAACGTCCCAAAAACAGGAACACCACCACCATCACAACCAAGAATGTAATCATGATCGTTTCCACCAAACTGTCAATCGTATTTAAGATATTGGTAGACGTATCAATAATCGTGTCGAGCTTAATATCGTTCGGCAAAGATTTCATAATTTCCGGCAAACGTTCTTTTACGCTGTTTGCGATCTGTACGGAATTTGCGCCGGACTGTTTCTGAACAATGATCATTCCTCCACGTATTCCGTTGTTAAAAGATTCTTGTGCTCTTTCTTCGACGGAATCGTAAATCCTCGCAACATCCCGAAGATAAACCACTCTGCCGTCTTTACTACCCACAACAATATTTAACATTTCAGAAGCGTCATCAAATTCGCCCTGCACACGCAACGAATACGTGTTCGACCCAATATCTATACTTCCTCCAGGAGTA